>NZ_DASUCC010000056.1:0-138004 GCF_035762905.1 Actinophytocola sp. | reverse complement strand
GTTCCTTCCCCCTGGCCGTGCGGGGTGGGCTTGGTGTGCCCACCCCGCACGGTCGGTGTCACAGATCTGCCGGGTGTTGCGTGTTGGAGCAGCGGCTGTGCCCGTTGTTCCGGTTCTTCAGGTCGTAGAACCAGGTGTTCGACTGCGCCGGCTGGTGGGCGTAGGCGAACCAGCTCCCGGTGCTGGTGATGTCCCACACGTACACCGTGCACTGGCTGTCGCGGTTCCTGAACTCGCGGGCGTCGTCCGTGACGTTCCCGCCCGGAGCCGGGCCGCCCCATGTGTAGGCGCCGTGCCTTGCGTTCGCCGAGTGGTTGGCACCGTTGAAGAAATGCTTGATCGAGCGGTCGGAACCGGCGCTCTTGCGGAAGCAGATCTCCGTGTTGTTGCAGGCCCAACTGCCGTCCCCGACGTCGGCTTGGGCGGTCCCCGCGCCGGCGCCGAGCGCGGCGCCGATGGCGGCGGCCGCCAGGCCCGCCGTGATCAACTTTCGCATCGTTTCCCCTTCTGTTGTCGGTATTGCAGGCCCGCTGGCATCAGGGGCGCATGGCCCATGCCTGCAGGGCGGATCCCCGGCAGAACACCTGCCAGCGGCTCTGGGTGGTGATCGAGCCGTCGGAGCCGAGCCGGCTCAGGACGGCGGCGGAGTGGCTTTGGGTCTGCGGGCCGAACTCGCCGTCGATTCCGGTGTCGAAGCCCCAGATGTAGCGGCAGGTCGCCTGTACGAACAGGGTCTGGGTGCTCGACGAGGTGGCGAAGCTGGAGTCGCCGCCACCGGAGATCGCGTTGTCGATGTGCACGTGGTTGTGGTGCTCGCTGTTGTCCAGGTAGGAGATCACGTGCCGGAAGTGGTAGTGCAGGCTGGCCAGCGTGCCCCAGTACCGGATGCGTTCGGTGATCATCGCGTCGGTGGACCAGGTGCTCCATTGGTCGTAGCGGCCGTTGAACCCGAGGAACATCGTCCCGTTGTTCCGGTTGGTGATCAGCAGCCGGGCGAGGTCGAATGCCCGCCCCTCGCCGTGCATCCCGGGCTTGTTCACGTACACGCCGTAGCAGTAGATCTGGTGCGGCGCGGTCCAGTGGTTCGGCGTCCACTGGCGCCAGCGCTGGTGCCAGAGCTCCATCCGGGAGTAGAACGTCGGTTCGTACCGGAAGGACGTGCGTGCGCCGTTGACCTCGTAGTAGGTCGGTTCGTTGTTGACCTCGCTCTGGGTGACCAGCGCGAGCACCGAGACCCCGTCGTCCGGGGCCGGCCCGTCCGGGGCCGGGTGGTACTCCCCCGGCTGATCGGCCCGGGCCACTCCGGCGCCGAGCAGCGTCGCCGCCGAGCCCAACGCCGCCGCGGCAAGGATTCCGCGTCGTGACATCTGTGGAAGTTCGTTCATACGCCTCAGTGTTCGCCGGCGCACCGGCCGGCACCCTAGTCCACAGACCAGTGTCCGAACCGGACTCAGAGCTGGACCGAACGCAGCCCGACCCGGTTGAGGTGGGCGAGCAGCTGGGTCCGGTCCCGGCAACCGAACTTCCGCAACAGGTTGGACACGTGGTACTTCACGGCGCTCACGCTGACGAACATCAGCGCGGCGATCTCGGCGTTCTCCCGGCCCTCGGCCAGTAGCCGCAGCGCCTGCCGCTCCCGGGTGGTCAGCGGGGTGAGCACGGCCGCCGGGTCGGCTTCGGCTTCCGGTGCCCCCATGGGGAAGCGCGCCAGCAGCCGGCCGGCAAGCCGGGGTGAGACCCAGCCGCCCCGGTGCAGTACGTCGTGGATCGACCGCCGGAAGTCCTCGGCTGGGTCGTCGGCCAGAATCAACCCGCGCGCTCCGGCCCGGACGGCCGCGTCCAGCACCGCGCCGTCCGGTCGGGCGAAAACCGCCACGACCCCGCACCGCTCGGCCGCCGCGACCGCTTCCGCCGCAACGAAAAGCAGGTCGACCGGCCCGACCGGACACAGTCGTGCCCAGGGCAGCCCGCCGACGATCCGGTCGATCCGATCCCTCGCGCCCGCGGCTCGCACGTCGTTGCGCACCCTGATCCGCGCGCGATCACGATTCCCGACTGTCGTGTTCACCCCGGCGACGCTAGAAAGGTCGACTTACAGTCCCGTTACATCGGCCCACCGGCACCGGGCCGGCCGCCGTGCCGGTGCGGCCCGGCCGGCCAGCCGGGCCAGTTCGGCCGCCCGCTGGGGTCGGCCACCGGCCCGGTGCAGCTCGGCGAGCGCGTCCAGCACCCGGGCCTCCACCAGCAGCAGGCCGCACTCGTGGCACCGGGCGAGCGCCTGCCGGGCGTGCCGAAACGCGTCGCCGGCCCGGCCAAGGGCCTGGTCGGTCAGCGCGGCCCCGAGCAGTGCCTCGGCCTCGAGCCGGGCGTTGCGCAGCGCCCGGGCCAGTTCGAGCGCGCGGACGCCGTGCTCGGCAGCGTCGGTCAACCGGCCGAGTCCCCGGCACGCCTCGGCCAGGCCCAGCCGGGCAGCGGTCTCGTCGATGCGGTCACCGGCCAGCTCGGCCGCGCGCAGGGCGACCTCGGCCAGCCGGTGCGCCTCGTCGAACCGCGAGCGTTCGCAGGCGATCCGGGCCAGGTCGGCGAGCGCGCCGGCCTTCCCGTGGTGCTCCCCGTTCGCCTCGATCATGGCCAGCTTCCGCTCGAGCAGCTCGGCGGCCTCGTCCAGCTCGCCCAGCTCGCGCAGCGCGACCCCGAGGTTGTGCAGGGTGACCTGCTCGTAGGACGGATCGCCGAGCGACCGGTAGATCCGCAGCGCCTCGCGGTGCGCGGCGACGGCGTCGGTCAGCCGGCCGGCATGCAGGTGCACGGTGCCGAGGTTGTTCAGGGTCGCGGCCGTGCGGGCGAGGTTTCCCAAGCGCTGGTTGACGATCCGGCACTCTTCGAGGCATCGGGTCGCGGCGTCCAGGTCGCCGAGCTCGGTGTGCAGGATGGCCTGGTTGGCCAGCGCACCCACCTCGCCCTCGGTCCACCCGGCGCACCGGCTGAGCGCGACCGCGTTCGCACAGTGCGCCAGTGCCTCGGAGATCTCGCCGATGCAGGCCCGGGCGGTGGCCAGCGCCAGCTCCGCCGCGGCCCGCCCGTCCAGGCTGCCGGAGCGCTCCGCGCACCGGGCTGCGGCCTCGGCCAGCCGCAGCGCGTCGGCGTTGTGCCGCCAGCGGAACAGGTACATCCGCAGCGCGTCGGCGAGCCGCCAGGTCACCGGGCCGAGTTCGTGCAGCGCGGTTGCCACCAGGTTTCCGCGTTCCTGGTCCAGCCATTCGGTCGCGGCGGCGGGATCGGCGAACACCATTGGATCCACTGTGGACGGTGGGGTCGACAGTCGCAGGGTCAGCGGGAACACCATGCGGGCGGCCGCGTGCGCGGTGCCGAGGTACCAGTCGGACAGCCGGACCAGCGCCGCGGCCCGGCCGGCCGCGTCGTCCTCCCGCGCGGCCAGCCCGGCGGCGTAGGCGCGCAGCAGATCGTGGCAGCCGAACCGGTCCGGGCCGGGCTCGGTGAGCAGGTGGCCGGCGGCCAACCGGAACAGCAGCCGGTGCGCCTCGGCCACCGGGCAGCCGGCCAGCACGGCGGCGGCCGCGGGCGTCAGGTCGGCGCCCGGAACGAGCCCGACCAGGCGGAACATCCGCCGGGCGGCGGGCGGCAGGCGGCGGTAGGAGTGGGCGAACGTGGCGGCGACCGCGGCCGCTGTGTCCCCGTGGACGGCGAGTTGGTCCAGCCGGCCGGGCGCGGTGAGCTGGGCGGCATAGCGGGCCAGCGACAGGGCGGGGCGGGCGAGGAGATGGGCGGCGACGATGCGCAGCGCGAGCGGCAGCCCGGCGCACGCCGCGACGATCTCGGCGACCGCGTCCGGATCGGTGACAATCCTTGGCGCGCCAAGGGTTTCCCGGAGCAGCCGGTGGGCATCGGGCGATCCCAACACGTCCAGCGACACGCATCCGGCTCCGTTGAGCGCGATCAGCCCAGCCATCCGGTCCCGGCTGGTGACCAGCGCGAGGCAGCCGGGCGAACCAGGCAGCAGCGGGCGCACCTGCGCGGCGTCAAGGGCGTTGTCCAGCACGACGATCAGGCGCCGGCCGGCCACCGTGGACCGGAACAGCGCGGCCGCCTCGTCCACCGCGGTGGGCAGCCCGTCGGGCGGAATCCCCAGCGCGCGCAGGAAACCGGTCAGCGCGTCCAGCGGGCGCACCGGCGGGCCGCCGGAGTACCCGCGCAGGTCCGCGTAGAGCTGCCCGTCCGGGAACCGGTCGGCGACCCCGTGCGCCCACCGCACGGCCAGCGCGGTCTTGCCCACCCCGCCGGTGCCCACGATCACCCCGGGTGCGGTGCCACCGAGCAGTTCGTCCAACCGGCGCAGCTCGGCGTCACGACCAACGAACGTTCCGGCCGCGGCCGGCAGCTGGGCCGGCACCATGCGGTGTTCACCGGCCTCGGCCACCGGCAGCTCCTGGCGCAGCACCCGGAGCAGCGCCCGGCTCACCTGCCGGCTCGGGTCGACGCCCAACTCCTCCCGCAGCCGCACCCGCAGGCTCTCGAACGCGGCCAGCGCGTCGGCCTGCCGGCCGGCGGTTGCCAGCGCCTCGATCCACGCGCCGTGTGCCGGTTCGTCGAGCGGATGCCGGGCGACCATCGGCCCGAGCAGGGACACCGCCCGCTCCGGCCGGCCGGCGGAGAGCCAGCACTCGGCGCAGTCCACCACGACCCGTAGCCGGGCCCGCTCCAGCTCGGTTCGGTCGGCCTCGGCATCCGGCACATCGTCCAGCGCCGGACCGCGCCACAACGCCAACGCCGAGTCCAGCGTTGTGGCCCGGTCCGCGCCCCGCGGTGGGTCCGCACCCGCGACGATCTCGTTGAACCGGTCCAGGTCACACCGGCCCGACTCGAACCGCAGCACGTAACCCGACGGGGTTCTGGCCACCGTGACCGCCGGGCCGGCCGCGTCGCGCAGCCACGCCCTGGCGCGGTGCACCAGAACCCGGAGCCCGGCTTCGCTGCCGGGCTCCGGCCACAGCCGGCCGGCCAGCGCGGCGTCGGATATGCCGCGCCGCCCGGCCACCGCCAGTACCCCCAGTAGCGTCCGGATGCTCCTGGCCGAGGGGGACACGAGCCGACCGTCGACCCGCAGCGCCACCGGCCCGAGCACCAGGACGTCAACTGGCGGCATCACTCCGGCGGTGGGGCACACCAATCCCAAGGGCCGGCGATGTGCTGGGCGTCCGCCCCGCCCTGCTCGGCCAGTACCACCGTCCCGGCGCTCCCCAGACCGACCCCGGCCATCGCGGCCACGGCCATCAACACTCGCAACAACCGGTTCCTCATGCGACGGTCAACTCCTCCCCTTCGCGTGTCTTCGCGTGGGGGAATCATTCAGGCACCGGCTACCGTCGGCCATCGCCCTTGCACCAAGGCGAAAACCCGCAGCGTGTGGCCGATGTGACGGCGTGGTCACGATCCGCGCGCGGCCTGACCGGTGGCCAGGTCGACGCCGAGCGGGGTGGCCCGGTGCAGCACCGATCCGCCGACCCGGGACGTGGTGAGCAGACCGGCCTCGCGCAGCACCGCCGCGTGCCGGCTGGCCGACGCGGGCGACGTGTTGGCCCGCCGGGCCAGCTCGATCGTGCTGCAACCGTCCACAGTGGCGCGCAGCACCGCCGCCCTGGTATCACCGAGCAGCCGGGCAAGGGCCGGGCCGTCCGAGCGGAACGGGTTCGGCGCGAGCCACCGGGGATCGCGGGCGACCGGGTACACGATCAGCTGCGGCAGCTCGCTGTCGAAGATGGTCAACGGGTGCAGCTGGCAGAAGTAGGACGGCAGCAGCCGCAGCCCGCGCCCGTCGAGGTGGATCTCCCGGCCGGACGGATGCCGGGCGAACTCCAGCACCGGCCGGCGCCAGCGCAGCATCGGCGCGAAGCTGTCCAGCAGCCCCTCGACGCCGCGTTCGCGCAGCACCTGCCGGCGCATCGCCAGATCGCGCTGCACATGGGCGCGCATCCGGTCCCAGTAGGGCGCGACCGCGTGCTGGTAGTAACCGCGCAGCAGACCCTCGAACTCGGTGAGCGCGGCCACCCGCCCGGCGGCCAGATCGGCCAGCCAGTCCCCGGCCCCCGGCGCCCCGTCCAGCCGGCCGATCTCGCCGGCGAGCCGGCTCCGCTCGGTGCCGAGGATGGCCGCCAGCCCCTCGTCCAGGCCGAGCGCCCCCTCCGGTGGGGTGAGCAGATCGGGATAGTACGACGCGTGCGGCGCGACCGGGAACAGCTGGGCCCGCACCCGCGCGGTGAGGTCGGCCCGGCGCAGCCCGGCCGCGACCTGCCGCCGCCACTGCCCCAACACCACCTGCCCGTACCGGGTCTGCAACGCCTGCGCGCTGTTGACCAGCTCCCACAACGGGTCCGGCTCGTCCGCGAGGTGGGTCAACGCCAGGTCCCGTGCGGTGAAGTGGATGCGCACGCTGCCTCCCGGGAGCCCCGACCGCGCAGAGTGTCACACAACCGGACCAGCCACGCACCGCTCCGGCCCAGAATCGCGGGACGATTGCGTAATGCCTCGAACCCCGGCCGCAACAGTCCGAAAGCCCGCGCCGGTGGTATACCCGCCCAACATCAGAATGCCAACATCGCCGTTTTCTGGAACTGACCACCACCCCGCTGAACCGGGCTCCGGTGCGCGGTCGCACCGGAGCCCGGCATTCCGTCAGGCCAACACCTCGCTCACCGTTCCGGCGCCGACGGTGCGGCTGCCTTCGCGGATGGCGAAGCCGAGGCCGGGCGACATGGCGATCGGGCGACCGAGGTGGACGGTCAGCTCGACGGTGTCGCCGGGCCGGGCGAGGTCGACCTCGGTCAGCTGCACCACGCCGACCACGTCGCAGGTCCGGAAGTAGAACTGCGGGCGGTAGTTGCTGGTGAACCCGGTGCGCCGGCCACCCTCCCGGGTCGAGAGCAGGTACACCTGCGCCCGGAACCGGGTGTGCGGTGTGATGCTGCCCGGCAGGCACACCACCTGCCCGCGCTGCACCTCCTCTCGGCGGACACCGCGCAGCAGCATGGCCGCGTTGTCGCCGGCCTGCGCGGTGGCCAGCGTCTTGCCGAACGTCTCCAGCCCGGTGCACACCGTGGACCTGGTCGGGGCCAGCCCGACCACCTCGACCGGGTCACCGACCCGGATCGTGCCGCGCTCCACCGCACCGGTGACCACGGTGCCGCGCCCGGTGATCGTCAGCACGTTCTCGACCGGCATCAGGAACGGCAGGTCGAGCGCGCGCGGCGGTACCGGCACGTGCTCGTCGACGGCGGTGAGCAGTTCCTCGACGGCCCGGGTCCAGATCCGGTCGCCGGCCAGCGCCCGCAGCCCGGACACCCGGACCACCGGCACCCGCGAGCCGTCGAACCCGTACCGGGTCAGCAGCTCCCGGACCTCGAGCTCGACCAGGTCGAGGATGTCCGGGTCCGGCACCAGGTCGGCCTTGTTCAGCGCGACCACCACGTGCGGCACGCCGATCCGCCGGGCCAGCACCACGTGCTCCCGGGTCTGCGGCATCGCGCCGTCCTCCGCGGACACCACCAGGATCACGCCGTCCAGCTGGGCCGCGCCGGTGATCATGTTCTTCACGTAGTCGGCGTGACCGGGCATGTCGACGTGCGCGTAGTGCCGGGTCTCGGTCTCGTAGTCGACGTGCGCGATGTTGATCGTGATACCGCGGGCGATCTCCTCGGGCGCCCGGTCGATCCCCGCGAAGTCGACGAACTTCGTGGTGGCCGGGTCCCGCTCGGCCAGCACCCGGGTGATCGCCGCGGTGAGCGTGGTCTTGCCGTGGTCGACGTGTCCCATGGTGCCGATGTTGAGGTGCGGCTTGGTGCGCACGAACTCCTGCTTGGTCATGTGGGATGTTCCTTGCCGTTACCGATGGACCAGGACCCTGGAAAGTCGCCACCCCCTCCCACCGGTCCTGGGAGCAGGGTGGGAGGAGGTCAGCGTCGGGCGCCGGCCAGGACGGCAGCGACCGTCCCCGCCAGGCCGAAGCCCGCGGAGCAATCGATCGCGCCAGTCCGGAACATGCCGCAGATGGTGACAGCCCCCCGGCTTCGCGTCATCCGGTTTTCCGAAAAGCGCCAGGCCGGGCGCCACGGCGAACGCGATACTCTCGGACGGCGTGAAGGAGGCGAGGTTTGTCGGAGCGCTCGGTCGATCCGTTCGGTGGCCGGCAGCCGACCGGTCATGAGCGGATGACCGGCCGGCCCTGGGATGCGTCCTACCACGACGGTCCCGCGCCCTGGGATCTCGGCCAGCCGCAACCGGCGATCGTGCGAGTGGCGGCCGCGGGCGGATTCGCCGGGCCGGTGCTCGACGCGGGTTGCGGGACCGGCGAGAACGCGCTGCTCGTGGCCGCGCTTGGCCTGCCGGTGCTCGGCGTCGACGTGGCCGAGACGGCGCTGGCGATGGCCCGGGCCAAGGCCGCCGAGCGCGGGATCGAGGCGGAGTTCGCCGCAGCCGACGCGCTGCGCCTGGAACTGTTGGACCGCAGGTTCGCCACGGTGCTGGACTGCGGGCTGTTCCACACCTTCGACGCCGCCGAGCGACCGGTCTACGTGGCCAGTCTCGCGGCGGTGACCGAGCCCGGCGCAACCCTGTATGTGTTGTGCTTCAGCGACGACGGTCCCGATACCGGCCCGCACCCGGTTCGCCGGGAGGAGCTGACGGCGACGTTCAACCACAGCACCGGATGGAAGGTCGCCGCCATCGAACCCGACCGGATCCGGACCAGGTTCCACGACGACAACGGCGCACCGGCCTGGCTCGCGACGATCACCCGGGCATCCGGCCGATGATCACCCCAGAGTCATCTCGCCAGGCGAAGGCGTGGATTTCGCCGCGGGCGTTGGTGGCGTTGCCGACGATCACGCCAGCGTCGTTGACGGCCCTCGCGGAACTGTAGGTGCCGCCGAAAAGCAGACCGAGGTTCGTGGCGGTGCCGTTCGGTGCCCACCGGACCGCCCGGCCGGAGTCCCGGTCGCTGGGCAGGTCCGAATTCCCGACCGCCGTGCCATCCGCGTTCACGTCGCGGGCGAAGGACTCGTCGTGGCCGGGCAGGGTGCCGAGGTCGGTGATGACGCCGGCAGGCGACCAGCGCACCGCGTGCATTCCATGGCCGGTCCCGGAGTGGCCCGCGATCACGCCGTTGCCGTTGATCGCCACGTGGGAGCTCCCGCTACCGCCGGGCAGGTTGGGGAGCACGGTGGCCTCGCCGGTCGGCGACCAGCGAATCGTGCGGGATCCTACGGGCTCGGGTGCGCTCGCACGGCCGAGCACCACACCGGCATTGTTGATGGCCTCGGCCTCGGTGGAGGTGCTGCCGGCTACCAGACCCAGGACGGTGACGGTGCCATCGGTGTTCCAGCGCGCGGCGCGGTACGGGCCGCCCTGGATGCTGACGCGGCCGACGATGACACCGTTGTCGTTGACGGCCAAGGCCGCACTGTCGGTGGTGCCGGGTAGCCGCGCCAGGGCGGTGGCCGCACCGGTGCCGGCATCCCACCGCACGGCATGGTCCTCGAGGTCGTGCTCGCTGAGTATCTTTCTGGAGTAGCCGACGACGGTGCCCGCGTTGTTCATGTCCCGAGGGAGCGGGATCTGGTCGTCGGGCAACGCGCGCAGTTCGGTGATGGCGCCGCTGGGGCTCCAGCGCACCGGCTTCGCATCCGAATCGCCGAAGACCGCGCCCGAGTCAGCGATTTCAAAGGCGGAGCTGGATTCATCGCCGGGCAAGGTACGCAGGTCGGTGATTCGTCCGCGGCTGTCCCATTTCACCGCGTGCCAGACGCTGGGAGCCACACCCGAGGTGCCGACGATCGTGCCGGCGTTGTTGATGTCCTCGGCATGGCTGAAGGTGCCGCCGCGCAAGGTGCCGAGATCGATCATCACTGGCGCCGCGTGCGCCGGAAGCGCGACGGCGAGCACGCCGGTAATGGCGCTGACAGTGGCTATCGCGACGAGTCTTCGGTTTCGATTATGCGACATGACCCACGCTCCCACACCTTCTTGTTGCGGGACAACGGGATCTCCTACCTGAGGAACTACCTAAGGGGATACCACACAAAAGTAGGTCGCCGTTCAAGCTCAGCGGAGCGGGCACGTCCGGCGCATGTCGGTGCCGGCCGGTATAACCGCACCATGGCACTGCACTGGAAGCTGGTCATCGACAGCAAGGACGGGCCGGCGCTCGCGGACTTCTGGGCCGCCGCGCTGGAGTACGAGGTGGAGGACCAGACCGCGTTCATCGGCAACCTGCTGGCCGCCGGCCACCTGAGCGAGGAGGCGGTGGCCGAGCACTGCGGCCGGCGGATGTTCCGCGGCTACGCGGCGATCCGCCACCCCGACGACCCATATGACGAGGTCACCGGCATCGGCCAGGGCCGCAGGCTGCTGTTCCAGGACGTACCCGAGGGCAAGACCGGCAAGAACCGGCTGCACATCGACGTCCACAGCGAGCCGGGTGGACTCGACGCCCTGGTGGACCGGCTGGAGAGCCTCGGCGCCACCAAGGTCCGCGAGGTCGACCAGGGCCCCGCCGGCCACTGGTGGATCATGCAGGACCCCGAGGGCAACGAGTTCTGCGCCGCTAGCCGTTGACTCCCGCGACGAAGGTGGTCCATGCGGGGCGGGTGAACCGGAGGACGGGGCCTTTACCCCGTTCCTTGCTGTCCCGCATGGCCACCCCGGCACCGAGGAACGCAACCTCGACGCAGTTGAATTGATCGTTGCTGCGGCTGCTCTTACGCCACACCGCACCAGGGTTCATGGACCCTCCCTCACTGCTTCATTTCCGCGACGAACGCCTCCCAGGCTGCTTGGGACAGCCGGAGAATCGGACCACTCCCCCGCTCCTTGCTGTCCCGCATGGCCACCCCGGTCCCACGAAAGGCGACCTCAACGCAGTTCGACTGATGGTTGCTGCGGCTGCTCTTGCGCCACCCCACACGGTTCATGACTCTAGCTCCCTTACTGCTTTCTTAAGAAGTGTTTGGCTCTGGCTTTCGCCGGCCGCGATATCCCAAATCAAATTGAAGGCTGTGTCGTATTGCTCGATCTCGTTCGGCTTGTCGAGGTACAGGTCCCCGGTGAAGCCGTCGACATAGACCGTGGGTGGTTCCAGCATCCTGCTCTCACCATTGGTTGGAAAGCGCAGAATGACGAACGGGCCCGTTATCAAGCCGTGGTGGAGCCCAACGTTGAACGGCACCACTCGCATCATGACGTTGGGTAGATTCGCGAGTTCGACCAGGTGCTCGATCTGTTCGACCATCACCTCCCAGCCGCCGACCGGCCGGCGCAAGATCGCCTCGTTGAGGACAACCGACACGGTGGGCGCAGCAGCATTCCGGGTAAGGAGTGGTTGCCGAGCCATACGCACCGCGACAGCGCGCTCGATCTCCTCATCATCCACATCACGGCGTCCGGCACGGATCAGGGCGCGTGCGTAGGCCGCAGTCTGGAACAGGCCAGGCACCAACTCGGCCTCGTACCAGCGCAGTTCGGCGGCCGCCTCTTCCAGTCCGATGTAGAGGTCGAAGCTGTCCGGGATGACGTCCCCGTAGGCGTGCCACCAACCTCGTCCCTTGGTCTCCTTGGCCAGGCCCTTCAGTGCGTCGGTGAGGTCAGCCGGCGCGTCGTACACCCGACACATGGCCTCGACGTCCAGGCTGCGGAGCGAGGTCTGGCCGGTCTCGATGCGCCAGATCTTCGCTTCCGACCACTCCAGTTCCTGCGCGGCGGCCTTCACCGTCAGCCGTGCCTTGCCGCGCAGATCGCGGAGATACCGGCCGAGCTGACGGCGCGGCACTGTCGAGCCGGTCGTGTCCTCAGACACCGCTCACCTCTCATTCCGAGGAAACCTTACACCCGATTTGAAAGTATCGCCTCGCTCGCTTCGCAATGCCATCCCCGAATCGGGTAATTCGTTGTGAGTATCCAATATGAAAGCTTGCAGATCGTGAGTTCGCCGTGTTTGCTCGGGCCAATGGAGGAGGTGCACGCGGCGGTGGGTGCGGGCGTGATGCTCGTTGTGGCGCTGGGCGGGGCGGTCGGGTTGTTGGTCAGCGACACGCGACGGCAGGTGGTCAGGCGGCCGATCCACCGGTTTCGGGGTCAGGGCGAGGCGATCACCGTGGCCGAGTTGGTGGCGGACGCCAGGGAAGAAGGGCGCGGGCTGCGGCTGAACTGGCCGGTGGACGACTTCCTGGCCAGCCCGATCCGGGCCGACGAGCGCGGTCAGTTTCCGACGGTCGTGCTGCCGCTGGTCGGGGACGGCCCGCCATGACGATCACCGAGCTGGATGAGTTGCTGGTCCGGTTGGGTCGGCAGCGGTTCACCGAACACGCCTTCCGGGTCGACCACCACGGTCCGGACATCCTGGCGTTCGTCCGCGACTGGGGTGCGGGCACGGCCGATGTGGTGATCCTGTTCGACGAGCGGGTGGCCTGGGCCTACCGGACGGCGACCGGTCCGGACATCGACGTGTTCGCCCCGGAGCTGGTGTCCTGGTGGTACGGCTCGTGTCCGGTGTGGACACTGCGGGCGGTGATCACGTTGCCTGGTCCGGGACATCCGGAAGCACCGAACCAGCTGCTCAATCCGCCGCCGGGCTACGGCCTGCCGAAGACCGGGCGGATGCCGGTGCGGGTGCGGATGCGCAACGGCTAGCGGAGCCGGACCGGGAGGGACTCCAGGCCGTGCAGGATGTTGCTGTTGCGCCAGTTGAGGTTGGCGGGGTCGGTGGCCAGGGCGAGGGCGGGGAATGCCTCGAGCAGGCGGGCGATGGCGATCTGGCCTTCGAGGCGGGCAAGGGGTGCGCCGAGGCAGTAGTGGATGCCGTGACCGAACGCCAGGTGCGGGGTGGGTTCGCGGGTGATGTCCAGGTGGTCGGCGGCGGGGAACCGGGTGGTGTCCCGGTTCGCCGAGCCGAGCGCCACCAGGACCAGTTCGCCCTTGGGGATCTCCACGCCGCCGATGGTGACCGGCGCGATGGTGTGCCGCAGCGGCGTGTTGTTGATCGGGCTCTCGTACCGGAGGAACTCCTCGACCGCACCGGGCACCAGACCGGGGTCGGCGCGCAGCGCGGCCAGCTGGTCGGGGTGACGCAGCAGGGCAAGCATGCCGTTGGCGATCAGATTGACCGTCGTCTCGTGCCCGGCGATCAGCAGCAGGAACGCCATCGAGATCAGCTCGACGTCGTTCAGCGTCTCGTCCTCGTCGTGCACCAGTGCGGACAGCAGGTCGTCGGCCGGGTTGTCGCGCTTGCCGGCGATCAGCGCGGACAGGTAGACGGCGGAGTCCCGGATGGCCGCCATGGCCGCGTCCCGGTCGCCGGACGTGATCATCGCGTGGGTCCAGTGCCGGAACTCGCCCTGATCTTCGACCGGCACCCCGAGCAGCTCGCACATCACCGTGACCGGCAACGGAAACGCGAACGCGTCAAGCAGGTCCACCTCGTCCCGGCCGGCCATGCCGGCCAGCAGGTCGGCGGTGATCTGTTCGATCCTCGGCCGCAGCTGCTCCACCCGGCGCATGGTGAACGCCCTGGTCACCACCCGGCGCAGCCGGGTGTGGTCCGGCGGATCGCTGTTGAGCATGTGCGCGGCCAGTTCCTGACCGAACTCGGCCGCGTCGCGGCCGGTCGTGCTGTGCCGCGCGAACAGGTCCGGCGCCAGGCGCAGGTCCCGGCTCAGCCGGGGGTCGGCGAGGGCTTCCCGGGCGTCCTCGAACCGGGTAACCAGCCAGGACCGCAACCCGTTCGGCGTAACCACCTGCCGAACCGGGGCCTCCTCGCGCAGCTTGCGGTACAAGGAATATGGATCCTGGATGAACTCCCGATCCAACACGATTGGCTCGGCCATACAGCCAGTCTAGGCCGATTCAGCCGCCGAACAGCTTGGCTCCCTGATTGATGATCGTGAGCACGGACAGCACCCCGAACAACAGCATCGACCAGCCGAGCACGGCGGTCCGGCCGGCCCGGATTCGGATCTGCTCCGGCAGCACCCGGCGATTGAGCAGGATCAGCAGGCCCGAGTAGAGGAACATCATGACGCCGCCGACGCAGGCCGAGATCACCAGCAGCGGCAGCGGCTGGGCGAAACCGGCCAACAGGATCACGCAACCAAGGCCCACCAGACCCCAGACGAGTCCGAAGTAGAGGGTGCTCTCCTTGGCCCGCGGCGCATAGCTGGTCTTGATCACGTCGGCGATCAGCCGGCTGGAATAGTCGACGATGCCCAGCGCCGCGGCGAACAGCGCGAACGCGCCGATGAACCAGAAGAACGGACCGAACCAGCTGCCGACCGCGGCGTTGAGCTGCTCACCCTCCAGCCGCAGGAATCCGATGTCGTTGGCCAGCCCGGAACTGCCGAAAACCGTCGAGTACGCGAGCAGCGACATGAACAGAATCGACAGGAACGTGATCAGCACGAAGGTGTACAGCTGCTCGCGGTTGGCCAACTTCCACCAGCGGTGCCAGCGGGACATGTGCTCGTCGGTCGGCTCGAAGATGAACCCGGTGCTCGGCGCGGCCTCCGGCTTGCCGGTGACCGGGCTGACGATCCGCGGAACGTAGGCGCCCATGCCGAACCGCTTGTCCCGGATCCAGTTGCTCTGCACCAGATTCTGCCCGCCGCCGGCTCCGGCGAAGGCCAGTGCGCCGAGCAGCAGGGCGAATCCCAGCTGCTCCACCGGTACGGTCGCCTCGGTGACGATCTTCGGCAGATCGCTCCAGGCGTCGGCGGAGATCGCGAACAGCGCGCCGACCACCAACAGCACGAGCACGGCGGCGACCTTGACCATCTCGGTGCGCTCCAGCGCCACGTAGACCACCGGAGCGAGGGTGAGCACCAGACCGATCACCAGCAGCAGACCGATGGCGATCCAGCGGACGCTGCCGCCCCACAGGTAGGTGATCAGCGAGGCCGAACTGGTGACCCAACCGGGCCACAGGTTGGCCAGGAAGGTCAGCACGGCGAACACCAGGCCCCAGTGCCGCCAGAACCGGCTGAACCCGGTCAGCGCCGTCTCCCCGGTCGCCAGGGTGTACCGCTCGATCTCCATGTTCAGGAAGAACTGGGTCGCCAGGCCGACCATCGCCGCCCACACGAACACCAGGCCCACCTGGGAGGCGATGTAGGGGAACAGGATGAACTCGCCCGAGGCCAGGCCCACCCCGGCGGCGATCACCCCCGGCCCGATGATCCGCCAGGTGGACGCAGGCGGCTCGGGTAACGGCCGGACCTCCGGCCGCGCCAGATGCTTCGCCGGAAACCGGTCCGCCACTGATACTTCGGCCCCACGGGTCACGGTCGCCACCACCCTCCCGGCCCCCCTCGCACCGCGTATGCCCAGGGCGGACGATCCGCAAACGCGTTGGCTCACCAAATTTGGCTAGTCCGTGGTAGAGTCTGACCAGTCACCAAATTTGGTTAGTGAGGAGACGACATGTCGTCAGTGACGCCCTACGTGATGGTGGACAGCGCCAACAACTACGCCGAGTTCCTCAGGCAGGCGTTCGACGCGGAGGTGCACAACGTCGTCCCGTTGCCCACCGATCCGGACCGGGTGATCCACGCCGAGGCGCGGATCGGGACCGGGCTGCTGTACTTCGCCGACTCGGGCGCGCACGGCGAGCGGTGCCTGCGCTCCCCCGCCGAACCGGTCCACGTGCAGCTATGGGCCACCGTGCCGGACGCCGACACCGCGTTCACCCGCGCGGTCGCCGCCGGGGCCACGCCGGCCATGGAGATCACCGCCGGCGACGACGGCGCCCGGATGGGCGGCTTCGTCGACCCGTTCGGCACGCTGTGGTGGGTCAGCGATCGCGCCCCGGCCTGATCACCCGTGTCGGCGGTCCGACTGCTGGTGCTCGGCGCGGTGCGGCGGCGCGGCCAGGCCCATGGCTACCAGGTACTCGCCGATCTGGAGACCTGGGGCGCGCACGAGTGGGCCCGCGCCACCTCCGGGTCGGTTTACCACGCGCTCAAGGCGATGACCGGGCAGGGCCTGCTGCTCGTGCACGACACCACGCCGAGCGCGGCGGGCGGTCCGCCGCGCATGGAGTACGAGGTGACCGAGACCGGTGCGCAGGCGTACTTCGCCTTGCTCCGCAAGGCACTCACCAGCCATGATCCCCGGCTCGACCTGCTGGCCGCGGCGGTCGGTCTGATCGAGGACCTCCCCCGCGCCGAGGCCCTCGCCCTGCTGCGGCAACGGGTACAGGTCATGAAGCAGTGGCGGGAGAGCATCACGGCGCACTTGCCGCCGGACACCGATCTGGACACCTGGGGTCCGGTCGGTGACGTCCTCGGACTGTGGCTGCACACTGCCGAGACCCGTATGGAATGGACCAACCGGCTGATCCGCCGGCTGGCGCACGGCGCGTACCGGATGGCCGGCGACGACCAGTCCTGAGGGTTCCGGCCGGATTGTGGCCCGAATCACCGGGAATGCCGCCGCCAGGCGGAACGGCCGGCTCGGGTCGCCCGTTGTATCGGTTGTCGGTGCGGGCAGGGTCCCCGGTCCCCCCGCCGAGTGGCGACCACCGCACCGATTAACCGTCCCCAGGCACCGCTTACCTCCCCCTCAAAGTGGTGTCTGGGGACGGGCTTCCCGCTCCGTCCACAAAGGACGTTTGAGCCATTGCCCGGCGATCAACTGCGTTCCGTAACCGGCGATTAGGCCATCCGCTTGAACTGTCCGGCAGGGTGAGTTCCCGGCCGCGATGGTCGCTAGCCTGGTTGGGCAATTTTCGTGGCTACCAAGGGAGCGTTGTGACCACAGCTCAGGCGCGCGACATCCTTTCCCAGGAGTTCGCCGAGGATCCGTACCCGACCTACGGGGTCATGCTCGAGGAGCAGCCGCTGGTCTGGCACGACCCGATGCAGAGCTACATCATCTCGCGCTACGAGGACGTCGCCCGGGCGTTCCGGGAACCCGTCTTCACCTCGGACAACTACGAGTGGCAGCTGGAGCCGGTGCACGGCGGCCGGACCATCGTGCAGATGAGCGGCCGGGAGCACGCGGTGCGGCGGGCACTGGTCGCGCCGGCGTTTCGCGGCAACGAGCTGCAGCGGCGGTTCCTGCCGGTGATCGAGCGCAACGCCGCCGAGCTGATCGACGGTTTCCGGGATGCCGGCCGCGCCGACCTGGTCGCCGACTTCGCCCGGCGGTTCCCGATCAACGTCATCGTGGACATGCTCGGTCTCAACCGCGACGACCAGCCGAAGTTCCAGCGGTGGTACGAAAACGTCATCGCGTTCCTGGGAAACCTGAGCCAGGATCCCGACGTTGCCGCCGCCGGCCTGCGCACCAGCGCCGAGCTCACCGAGTACATGGTCCCCGTGATCACCGAGCGCCGCGCGAACCTGGGCGACGACCTGCTGTCCACGCTCTGCACCGCCGAGGTCGACGGCACCACCATGAGCGACCAGGACATCAAGGCCTTCGTCAGCCTCCTGCTCGCCGCCGGCGGCGAAACCACCGACAAGGCCATTGCCAGCATGTTCAAGAATCTGCTGGAGCACCCCGACCAACTCGCCGCCGTCCGCGCCGACCGCTCGCTGATCCCCCAGGCGTTCGCCGAAACCCTCCGCTACAGCCCCCCGGTGCACATGATCATGCGCCAACCCGACAACGACGTCGAGGTCACCGGCGGCACCCTCCCCGCAGGCGTCACCGTCACCTGCCTCATCGCCGCCGCCAACAGGGATCCCCGTCGGTTCGCCGACCCCAACTCCTTCAACATCTTCCGCACCGACCTCCCCACCACCACCGCGTTCTCCGCCGCCGCCGGCCACCTGGCCTTCGCCCTCGGCCGCCACTTCTGCGTCGGCGCCATGCTCGCCAAGACCGAGGTCGAAGTCGCCACCAACCAACTCCTCGACGCCATGCCCGACCTCCAAATCGAGCCCGGCACCGTCCTCACCGAACAAGGCGTCTTCACCCGCGGCCCCGCCACCCTCCCCATCCGCTTCACCCCAACCCCCCGGTAGGAGTTGCTGGACCGGGCACCTGAACCCCGGTTCCCAGCGCGGCTCCGCCGCCGCACAGCGGGTTCCGGCTTGGAAAAGTGGGGTCAGGGGTTGTCACAGTGGACCATTGAGACAAAGTCTTGGCCCAAACCAACGCAACCTCAGGGGCACCGTGACGCAACCCAGCCACCATCAACCCGCTAATCGCACCACCGGCTGGAACGCAACAACAGCAGTAAAACCCGGAGAGGCGGAACAGTTAATCCCGAAGAGGCGGAACGTGCGTTGCGGTGAAGTGGACGGGGAGGCCGCTCAGGCCGCGCATCCAGACCGAGGCGCGCCAGGGGAGGTCTTCGGCGGGGACGGCGAGGGTGAGGTCGGGTAGCCGGTCGAGGAGGACCTCGATGCTGGTTTTGGCGATCACCTCGGCGAGTTCGGGGGCCGGGTAGGGGCAGCCGTGCTCGCCGTGGCCGAAGGACATCTGGGCGCGGTTTCCGGTGTTGCCGCCTGCGGTGGGGCGGACCTGCGGGTCGGTGTTGGCGGCGGCGAGGCCGAGCACCAGGAGATCACCGGCGCGGACCCGCTGGTTTCCGAGGCGGGTGTCCCGGGTGGCGAACCGGCCGATGAAGTTCTGGGTGGGGGTGTCGTGCCAGAGGACTTCGTTGAGCGCCTGGGTGACGCTGGCCCGGCCGCCGGAAAGTGTTGTGGCGAAACGGGTGTCGGTGAGCATCAGGCGGATGGTGTTGCCGATCCAGTTGGTGGTGGGCTGGTGAGCGGCGGCGAGCACCACCAGCAGGTCCAGAATGATCTCCTCCTCGGAGAGGCGGGCGGGGTGCTCCAGCAGGCGGGACGGGACGTCCGGGCCGGGGATCTCGGCCTTCTCGGCGACGAGGCGGCGCATGGCCTCCTGCACCCGGCCGTAGGCCTCCATGGACTCGGCGCCGGCGGAGTCGACGGACAGGGCCAGGTCGCGGACCAAGGCCGGGGCGTCGGTTTCGGACATTCCGCACATGGCGGCGGCGGCGCGCAGCGGGATCCGTTCCGCGTACTGGGTCACCAGGTCGGCCTCGCCGCTGCCGGCGAACTGGTCGATCAGCCGGTCGGCGATCTTCTCGCAGTACGCGGCCAGTTCGAACTGGTCGACGGCGCCGAGCGCGTCACTGATCGCCCCGGCCCGGCGCCGGTGCTCCTGGCCCTCGGTGAACATCACCGACGGGTTGTGCACCACGTAGGCCAACAGCGGCCAGTCGCCGGGCACCCGGCCCCACGCGTTCCACCGGCGGGTGTCCCGGGCGAACAGCTGCGAGTCGCTGGTCACCTGGTGCACCTCGCGGTAGCCGCTGACGAACCAGGCCGGCACGTCGCCCTCGAGCAGGATCGGCGCGACCGGGCCGTGCAGCCGCCGGATCTCCGCGTAGAGCCGGGCCGGGTCGTTCTGGAACCGCGGTCCGTAGAGCCGGGTCGGCTCGGCGTCGTGCTGCACTTCGGTCATGACATGGTCTCCCGGGCCGAGGTCAGGGCGTAGAGATGATGGACGAGGGTGATCAGCGCCTGCTTCGACGACTCCCGGTTCCGGGCGTCGCAGTCGATCAGCGGGATCTCCTCGGGCAGGTCGAGCGCACCGCGCACCTCGGAGATCGAATGCTCTGGGCCGGGAAAGTTGTTGCGGGCCACGATGAACGGCGTGCCGTGGTGCTCGAGGCGATCGATGGAGTACCAGGAGTCGGCCAGCCTTCTGGTATCCACCAGCACGATCGCGCCGAGCGTGCCGGCGAACAGCCGGTCCCACAGGAACCAGAACCGTTCCTGGCCGGGCGCGCCGAACAGGTACAGGACCAGCTCATCGGACAGGCTGATCCGGCCGAAGTCGAACGCGACCGTGGTGCTGATCTTGTCGGCCACCCCGGCCGTCCGGTCGATGCCCAGGCCCGCCTGGGTCATCACCTCCTCGGTGGACAGCGGGCGGATCTCGCTGACCGAGCGGACCATGGTCGTCTTGCCCACCCCGAAGCCGCCGATGATCACGATCTTCAGGGCGTCGGTCGCGGTGTCCCGCAACGGCTGGCGCCGGGCCAGTTCAGAGGTTGTGGAGTCCAACGAGCACCTTCTTCAGGAACGCGGCGTCCCGTGAGTCGAACCCACCTCGGGCGGCGGACGGGTGCCGGGCGGTTACCTGGCCCATGGCAAGCAGATCGGACACCAGGATCTTCACCACGGTCACCGGCAGCGCCAGTTCGGCGGACAACTCCACGATCGCGGTGGGTGAACGGCAGATCGACAGGATTCGGACGTGCTCGGACTGCATGCCCGGCGCCGGGTCGGCATCGGCGACGATCAGGGTGACCAGGTCGAGCGCGGGATCGTCGGCCCGGCTGCGCCCGCCGGTCACCGTGTAGAGGCGATCGGGATCCTCCCCGTCGATCTCCCGCCGGATCATGCGCGGGTGTTGTGGAAGGGCCGGCGGGGCGGGGCGATCAGGAACTCGGCGAGCTGCTCGACCAACAGGTTCATGTTGTGACCGATCAGCCCGACATCCGCGTCCTCGGCCGCGAGCAGCGCGAGGTGGGCGCCCTGGCCGGCCTCGACGATGAACAGCAGCCCGCCGTGGAACTCGATCATCGACTGGCGCACCCCGCCGGTGCCGTCGCCGAACTCCGCGGACGCACCCTGGGACAGGGCCTGCATTCCGGCGGCGATCGCGGCAAGGTGGTCGGCCTTGTCGGTGCTCAACCGGTGCGAGTGGCAGAGCTTGAGGCCGTCCCTGGACAGCACCAGCGCATGATGGGCACCGGGCGTGCTGTCCACCAGGTTCTCCAGCAGCCACTCCAGACTCGGGTTCGCGGTGGTCATCGGATGTCGTCCTCCTCTCGAGCCGCGGGCTCGGTGCTGGGCGGGGTGCTGTCGTCGGCCGGCCGGGCGGGTCGGCTGCCGCTCTGGTGGAAGGCGGTGAACCGCTCGCCGAGGTCCGCGCGGGGCCGGGGCGGCAGCGGCTCGGCCGGCTCGCTCGCCTGCCGGACGGCGGCCAGGGTCTGGCCGCGGCGGCGCTGCGGCAGCCCGGCGGGCTGGCTGCCGTCCAGGACCGCGGTCATCGTCGGCGCCGCGGCGGGCTCGACCGACTCGGCGGCCGGGGCGGGCACCGGCGCCGCGGGCAGCGCCGGCTCGATCTGCGCGGTCGGCGAACCGTCCCAGCGCGGCTGAATCACCAGCTGGTTCGGAATCCGCACCACCACACCGGTTCCGCCGCGTGAGGACGGCCGGAAGAACACGTGCAGCTGGTGCTTGCGGGCCAGGGTTCCGACCACGGCGAGGCCGAGCCGGGTGCCGGAGAGCTTGGCCAGGTCCAGCTGCTCGGCGGTGGAGACGGCCGCCTCGGCGCGGGCGAGCGCCTGCGGTTTCATGCCCAGCCCGCCGTCCTCGACGTTGATCACCACGCCGGAGTGCAGCTCCTCGACGTAGACGTGCACCTCCTCGGACGGCGCGGAGAACCGGGTGGCGTTGTCCAGCAGCTCGGCGAGCGCGTGCATGACGTCCTCGGCCGCGTAGCCGACGATCGCCACGGTGCTGACCGAGTGCACGCGAACCCGTTGGTAGGCACTGATTCGGCCCATCGCACCGCGCAGGATGCTCTCCATCACGATCGGCTTGGTCCAGCGCCGGCCGGACCGGGCGCCGGTGAGCACCGCGATGCTGTCGGCGAGCCGGCCGGTCTGCGCCGTGCTGTGGTCGAGCCGAAGCAGATCGCCGAGGTACTCCTCGGGGAACCGGGACTCCATGTCCCGCAGGTCGGCGAGCATGCTGGTGGCCATCGCCTGCACCCGGGACGCGGCGCTGGCGCACGCGGCCAGCGCGGCGGCGCGGTGCCGCTCGCCGACGCCGATCTCGGTGGTGACCAAGCGGATCATCCGTTGTCGCAAGGAGTCCATCGACCGGGGCAGCGAGCTGAGCACGGTGTCCACCGAGGCACCCGCGCGCAGCTGCGCGACGGCCGCCGGCAGGGCGGTGTCGGCCAGCCAGGTCAGCTCGGACTCGAGCTCACGCACCCGGTCCCGGGTCCGCCGGGACTCGTCGGCGCGGAAGCCCGCGATCGTGACCACGACGCACAACAACACCACCGCCGCGCCGGCGAACACGCCGCCGATCAACCGGTCCTCGGCCGAAAGTTGAAGAGTGAACCAAACCGCGGCGCCGCCGCCCAGGATCAGCGTGGCGAGGAGCAGGAATAGCACGTCGGTCACCGCCGACCGCTCCGACTGATGACGGGCAGACACTTGTGCTGACATCGTGATCAGGTCCTCACGTAGGGTGCCGGCAGACCATACTGGACCACCCGTATGAGGCGCCCGTTCGGGTGGCGATCTTTCAACCTGCGACGTTCCGCGAAGCCGCTCGCACAACGACCAAACCGGCGCCGAGTTACGGTGATCATCGCCACCATCAATGGCGCGGGAATTGCCCGCGCAGGCGCCGGGTTACAGCGTCGCCAATGACGGCTCCAGCACCCCGGTCACGCTGAACCAGCTGCCGCCGAGCCACACCCGGATGCCGGGCCGGCGAACGTCCAGCCGCTGCACGGCCCGCGAGCCGGGCACCACCGCCCCACGCCGCCCGCCCGCCGACCGAGTCGAGCAGGTCGGGCCTGGCCGCGAGAACCGCGATGCCGCCGGTGTTCCCGGCCGGCATGTGGTCGTTGCGGGACACCGCGGCCTGGACCCGGCCGATCGCCGAGACCGAACGCGCCGGCCGGATCCGGCCGACCATCGGGACCGACTCGACCGGCAGCTTGGCGGCCTCGCCGAACATGGTGCTGCCCGGCTCGACGGTGAGCAGGTTGGTGCCGAGCTTGGCCAGCTCGCGATCGAGCTGTGCGCGGCTGGAGGTCGAGATGCCCACCACGGCGACCATCGCGGCGACGTCGATGGCGATCCCCAGCGCGGTCAGCGCCACCCGCTCCGGGCGGCCCCGCAGGCCGACCGTTCCGAGCAGCACCGCGCGGCAGCGGGCGGCCGAAGCCGCGGCGCCCGGGTGATCGACGCTTTCCTAGTTCGGCGCGTCCTCCCGGGTGATCGCGAAGCGGATGAGGTCGGCGCTGTTGACGGCGCCGACCTTGTCCCGAACCCGGCGCAGACAGGTGTCGACCGTGTTGGTCGTGATGCCCGATTTGCGGGCGATCTGCCGGTACGTCATTCCCTGTGCGAAATTGATCGGAACCTCACCTTCCCGCGGTGACAATGGTGAGCCGACCGACATCGGCGAACTCTCCCCAAGATTATCGGCAATTGTCTGGCACGGCTCACATGTTTGGTCCCGAACCCGGCCTGATCGATGTGTTGATATTGCCACCCGCGGAGCGGCATCCGGGCCGGTGATCACCTGGCGGTCTGGAAATAGCGGGCATTGCAGGTGACGTTGGTCAGGCCTTTCGCGTCCGCCTCGAACTCGACCCTGATGGTGCGGCGGGTATCGTTGCGCCAGATGAGTTTTCGGCCACTGGCCGGGGATACCCATGCGGTCTGGCCGAGCCGGTGATGCCCGTCGCGGTTGTACAGGAAGAACTTCACGTCCTTGCCGCCGGACGACGTGTTCTCCACCCGGACGTAGTGCCCGGCCGGAACATCGAAGTGATCGCCATAGCAGTCGCCGTGGCCGGTCCGTGGAATTTGGCAGACGAAGTTGACCAACACGGTCGCCTCATCCGCGACAGCGACCGGAGCGATCCCCATCGTCACCGCACCGGCGACGGCGATACCCGCGAAAAGTTGCTTGCGCAATTCCATCGAATCCTCCCCATTTGCACGACTATTTCCGATGCTTGCCGACGTTCCGGGACGAGGCAAGTCGCCCGGACGGTTCTCACCCGGTCGTGGTACGGGAACGGCGTCTTGCTGAGCGGACCGGCCACCGGCTGAGTTGGTGTGTGGAACGGCCCCGGAATCCGTACGGGTTCCGGGGCCGTCCCACACCAACCTCGACGTTCCTAGTGCAGGCCGATGGGTCCCCAGTTCTTGACGCTCTCCTCGAGCGGGTGCAGCCGGCCCTGGAAGATGCCGATCGCCAACTCCTCGTACGCGGTCACCGCGGTCAGGTCGACGGCGTCCACGGCCAGGCCGATCTCCACCAGCCGGGTGAGGTACTCGTCGCGCTGCAGCGGAAGCCGGTCCCGGTCCTCGGGGCCGAGGCGCTCGTCGGCGCTGAGCTCGGCGTAGCGGGTGCGAACCAGCGTGTCCAACTCGCCAAGCCGCTGGCGCAGGAACGCCCGGAGCTGCTCCGGCAGCAGGCTGTAGTGGATGCCAAGGGAGCTCGACTTCCGGACCAGGTCGTGGATGTCGTCCTTGAGCTGGTTGTTGACCTGCCGCCACCCGGCCTGGTCGATGCTGTCGTACGCGGTCTGCCCGTCCGCCAGGCGCCGGGCCCGGCGCTCCTGGAACTTCCGGGCGGCGTCCCGGTCGGTCAGCTCAAGGCGTCCGGTCAACTCGGTCAGGTCGGCGAGGTTCTTCTCGAAGTCCGCCCACGGCGGCTTCAGATACTGGTCCGGGCCCCGGCTCGCGCTCAGCGCCTGCAACATCGTCTGCGCCTCGAGCAGCAGGTAGTGCGCTTTCGCCTGGTCGTGTCGCTTGGCAAGCAGGGCGTGCAGATCGTCCAGCCTCCGGCGCAGTACCGGCCCGGTGTTGGTGGCCTCCGCCGGGTGCAGCCCGCCGGACAGGGCGGCCCACTTCGTCCGTGCCGCCGAGGCGGCGTTCTCGATCTCCGGCCACGGCGGAACCTGCCGGACCGGGATGTCGATCAGCGCGCTGGCCGCGAGATCGAGGTGTGGCACCCGTACCGAGGCGCGAATGGTCCAGCCGACCTCGAACTCGAGCGTCAGCTCCACGGACGTGCCCGGCGGTACGTCCGTCGGCAAGTCCGGGACGGTTACCGTGCCGATCCTGATCCGGCCCTCGTAGAGGCCCACCGTCAGCGTGGAACCGGTCGACGCGGTCTCGAACCGGTGCCGCGCCCGGTGCGGAAGCCTGGTCCCCGCCTTGACCACGGTGCGCAACTGCCCGTCGACCAGCGGCACCGAGAAGTCGTGGGCCAGGACGTCGCCGTCCACCCGCGGCGCCGGTCCGCCGGCCGGCCGCACGGTGATCCGCTCGGCCGCGACCACGGCACCGTCGGCCACCACCCGGATGGTGAACTCGTTGTCCGCCAACGGCAACGGCACCTCGAGGAAGAGGAAGTCGCCCAGCGGCACCGAAGCGGGCTCGGACCACTGGTCGTTCCCCTGCGCGGCCACGAGCTCGACCACGATCTCGGTGGCCGTCTCCAGCGGGCCGTGCCGCAGCACCCGGCCACCGATGTCGACCGCCGACCCGACCGGTTCCGGACTGTCCAGTTCGAGCAGGCCGCTGCGCAGGCTGGCGGTGTCCGCCTTCAGCGCCGCCCCGACCGCGACGCACAGCTCCGGGTTCGACAGCCGCGGCCGGATTCCGTAGTGCTCGGCCAACAACCCGGCCACGAGCGGAATCCGGGACGAGCCGCCGACCAGCACCACCTCGTCGAGGTCGGCCTTGGTCAGCCGGGCGCGGGCCAGGGCCTGGTCGCACTGGGCGATGGTGTCCCGCAGCTGTTGCGCGATCAGCCGGTCGAACCCGGACCGGGTGAGCACCAGGTTGACGTTCATCGGCCGGCCGGCCCGGTCCTCCAGGTCCTGGATGATGATGTCGGTCTCGGTCTCGCGGGAAAGGTCGTGCTTGGCCGCCTCGGCGACGGCCAGCAGCCGGGCGAGCAGGCCCGCGCTCTGCTCGTCGCCGAGCCGAAGGTCGTAGGCCGGAACCTGTTCGGCGATCCAGTCCACGATGGCCCGATCGAAGTCGTACCCGCCGAGGAAGCGGTCGCCGTCGAAGGACCGGCTGGTGAACCCGTCCCGCGGATCCCACGACACCACCGAGGTGTCGAACGTGCCGCCACCCAGGTCGTAGACCAGGAACCGGCGCTGCCCGGCCGGTTCCGTCTCAGCGTCCCGCATGTAGGCCAGCGCCGCGGCCACCGGCTCGATGAGTGTCTCGACCACCTCGAGCCCGGCCTCGGCACCGGCCGCGGTGGTCTCGTTCTTGGCCCGGGTCTCGAAGAACGCCGGAACCGTGACCACCGCCCGGTCCACCGCGACGCCGATTGCGTCCCGCACCACGTTGCGCAGGTGGCGCAGGACCAGCACGGACGCCGCGCGCGGGGTCAGCGTCGCGTGGCCGGCGGTCACCGGCTGGTCGGAACCCATGTTGCGCTTGAAGAACATCGCCGGCGGCGCGCCGGGCAGCCGGGCCTTCCGCTTGGCCGCCGCCCCGACGATCGGGGTGCCGTCCCGGTCGACCCACACCACCGAGGGGGTGGTCGCCGACAGGTCGGGGTTGGTGACGATCAGGGCGCCGCCGAGCGGTCGCAGCCGCCCGGCGGCGAGCAGGGCGTCCTTGTCGGGGATCTCGGCGCCGGCCGGCACGGCGACACAACTGTTGGTGGTGCCGAGATCGATCCCGACCACGATGCTCATCCGGGCGTCCTCCTCAGCGGACCGGTTCGGCCGCGTCGTCCAGCAGCGGGGCGAACGTCCGCGCGCCGGGGTCGGGCAGGATCGCGGGCAGCACCCGCGGGTCGAGTGTGTCGTGCAGATCCGTGACCGCCCGCGGCGCGGTCTGCGCCCCGAGGCCGGCGGCCAGCTCGAAGAATCCGGTGGTGTCCAACAGATCCAGCAGATCGGCGAGTTCGCCGGGATCGGCGTCGCCGGTCACCGGTCGGTGGGTGAGCAGTTCGGCGAGCAGCCGACCGCGGGGCGTGCCGAGCCGCTCCTCCGCCTCGTTGATCTCCGCGACGGTCAGGGTCCGGCCGAACAACGGAAACCGGTCCGCGGCGTGTGCGATCCGCCGCCTGCGGACGTTGGCCCGGGTCCGCACCGCCGACTGGTCGGCCATCGGGTCGACGTCGACCACCTGCAAGGCGGTGGACAGGTACGGGTTGCCGCCCTCCCAGGCCCAGACGTTGTCGACCACCGCGTTTCCCTTCTGTATCAACGGAAACCGAACCGGTACGGCTGCCAGACAGGATCGCGTTCCAACTGCTCGCACTGCGCCTCGAGCTCGAGTGCCTGGTTCACGACGCTGTCGACCTGCCCGTACATGCCGTGTTCCCAACGGTTTTCGCTCAACCGCTTGGCCAGCCGGCAGTGCGCGACGGTCTCCTGGAGCGACTCGACCAGGGCGTCGAACCGGCGTGCCTCCAAGTTGGTCACCGATCTGAGCCACTGATGGTATCCCCACCAGAACTCGTACATCGCCAGTTCCTGAACGAGATCGTCCAGTTCCTCGCCGGCCGTCGCCTTGCCGGTGGACCGCGGAGTCAGCCCGAGGCTCTGGCACGCGGGGTTCACCAGCCTCCTGATCCGGCCGAGAATCCGCCCGGCCCGGCTGTTCCAGGCGGCCCAGTCGTCGCCGCGATAGGTGTGCTCGCTCCACCGCCGCCCGATCTCCACCGCAAGCATCACCATGTCCGCATTGGTCGGATCGATCGTGAGCAGCGGCTCGAGGTGGCGCAGCGCCGAGTCGAACCGGCGGTCGTCGACGGACTGGGCGATGGCGTGGAGCGCCGGCTGCCGGTGCACCTTCGACCTGGCCGGCATCGCGGCCCGCACCAACGCCATGTGCCGGCGGGCTCGTGGCGGGTCCTGCTCGCGCAGCTGGGCAGCCAAAACCTGGTTCGGGGCAAGGAGATGCTGGACCAGCTCGGCACGCACACCGGTGATTGCCCCGTCCACATCGGACGGCGTGGCGTCGGTGAGCACCTCGGTCAGGTGCGCTCGCATGCGCTCCCACCAGGCGTCGTCGGCCTGCAGCCGGACCCAGTAGCCGATCGCCTTGTCCCAGTGCGGCAACGCGGCCGGGTCGCCGGCCAGCTCGAGGTCGTAGGCGTGCGCGTGATGCGCCACCGCGAGATGGTGCAGCCGCGCCGGGTCGGCGGATCCGGACTCGGCCGCGGTCCAGATCAGCTCGGCCCGGTCCGCCCACGGACAGGTCACCTCGCCGCGCCGCAATGCCGCGGTGGCAAGCTGGTCCGGGATCTCCCCCAGCCGGTCCAGCTGCCCGGCCAGCCGGTCGATCAGCTCCGAGCGCCGGGCGTCCCGGTCGAACCGCCGGGCCAGGTCGAGCAGACCGCGCGCCCGGTCGACCTGCCCGGCGAGCGCCGCCTGGGTCGCCTCCGCCACCGCCCGCCGGGCGGCACCGTCGCTCAACTCGCCCGATTCGGGCTCCGGCCGGGAATCCAGCGCCGAGAACAGCGTCGCGTCCCGGCGGCAGACCGCGGCCAGCACCGGGCCGGCGCCCACCGCGCACCGGCCGGCCCACTTGCCGCCGTGCCGGTCGAGCAGCGTCCGGGCGCCGTCGGCCACGAGATCGTCGTCCGCGGTCAGCAGCCCGAGCAGCACCCGCGCGTTGGCCAGCAGATCGGACCCGTCGGGCGGCGCGGTGCCGAGCAGGTCGCGCAGCGTCTCGGCCGCGTCCTCCGGCCGCCGGGCACGCAACTGCGCCCAGGCCCGCATGAACACCAGCGGCGCCGAGAACGTGCGCTCCCGGCGCTTGCCCAACTCGGCGAGCACCTGGGTCGCCGGCCGGCCGCGGGCCAGCGTCGCCGCGATCCGGACGGCCCGGTACCCGGCGTCGTCGGCCAACCCGATCGCCGCATCGCACTGCCGCTCCGCCCCACCCGCGTCCCCGCCGGCCAGCCTGCGGAACCCGTCGATCGCCAGCAACCGGGCCAGCCTCGGCCGCGCCTGCTCACAACCCTTGTCCAGGGCCAGCTGGTAGCGCCGGACGGCACCCTCCTCGTTGCCCTTGGCCACCGCGTGATCGCCGAGCACGCCGAACCAGTCCGCCCGGGTACCGGGCCCGAGGAAGTACAGCACCTGCCAGACCGGCGAGGCCGACAACGCGAGCTGATCGAACCGCGCGTCCACGGTCTCGACCAGCCGCGCGAGCGCCAGCCGCCGGAACACCGGCGAGACGCCCCCGCGCTCGGTCCGGCGCAGCACCTGGTCGAGCAGCCGGTACCAGTCGTTGTCCCGGGCGCCGCCGGCCGAAAACGCGCCGGCCGCGGCCGCCCAGGTGACCGCGAACCCGTCCGGGTCGGGCCGCCGAACCCACGCCCGCAGCACCGCCTCGGTGCCCTCGCTCTGCGGCCCGTGCCGGCCGACGATCCGGCACAGCGTCCGGACCGCCTCGTCCGGCAGGACCGGCGCCGCCACCCCCACCCCGGACCGGAGCAGCGGCAGGCTCCCGCGCGCCGCGTCGTCGCCGGCCCGGTCGAGGAAGTCCGTGACCGCAGCCAGGGCCAGCCGCCCCTTGGCGACGGCGTCGGTCTCCTGGTCCGCCCGGCGAAACGCCTCGCGCAGCGTCTCCTCCGCCGGGCGCTCGCCCCCACCACTGTGCCAGCCGGCCATGCCGCTCCGACGATCTCTGCCATGCCCCGGTTCCCGAGCCGTGTCAGGATCGAGTCGGTGACCGGTTTGACACGATTTGCGGTGATCGCCGGGGCGGGCGCCACCGTCGTGCTCGGCCTGTGTTGGCTCGCGCTGGCCGAGGCCATCGTGGACCGGTCCGGCACGCCCACCCCGGCGGACACCGCGGTGCTGACGTTCATGATCGCGAACCGCAGCACCGCCGGCACCGCGGTCATGTTCGTGGTCACCACGCTCGGCGGAACCCTGGCGATGTCCGTCGCCGCACTGCTGGCCGCCGCCTGGCTGTCCCGGCGCCGGGCCTGGTCCCAGGCCACCCTGGTGCTCCTCGCCGGAATCGGCGCGTTCGTGCTCCTGCCGCTCACCAAGCACCTGATCGATCGCAGCCGGCCGCCGCCGGGCGCGCAGCTGGTGCTGATGACCAACCCGGCCTTCCCGTCCGGCCACGCGCTCGGCTCGCTCGCCGTGATCGGCGTGATCACCGCCGTGGCGCTGGCCCGGCTGCGCGCCGGCCGCACCCGGATCATCGTCGCGGCGACCGCCACGATGTTCGTCCTCCTGGTCGGCGCCAGCCGCCTCTACCTCGGCGTGCACTGGGCCACCGACATCCTCGGCGGCTGGCTGCTCGCCGGCACCTGGCTCGGCCTCTGCCTGGCCGGCTACGCCCTTCGCCGCAGGCCACCGTCCTGAGCGCTGACAGCGATCACTCGCGTGCGGTCGGGGCGCCGGACACCTCGGCGACGCGGGCGTGCAGCCGCTCCCTGATCTGGTCGGGCGTGTAGGCGCGGCGGCGCCGCTCTGCCCGGGCGATCACCACGCCGGTTGCGGCGATCCCGACGAAGCCCGCCAGGCCAAGCACTTTCAGCCAGCGCATCTGCCTAGGCTACAACGGTGGCCGACACCCAGATCAGCCTCGACGAGGCTGTCGACGTGACGCGTACCGGTGATGTGTGGCTCTTCCGTGGCCGCAGCAAGGCCGACCGGGCGATCCAGGTGACGACGAACAGCCCGGTCAACCACGTCGGCATGTCCGTGGTCATCGAGGATCTGCCGCCGCTGATGTGGCACGCCGAGTTGGGCCGGTCCTTGCCCGACCTGTGGACCGGCGCTCACCAGCGCGGGGTGCAGTTGCACGACCTGCGTGACGCCGTCGTGGTGTGGGCAACGAGGTACGGGCAGCGGGCCTGGCTTCGTCAGCTGGACCAGCCGATCACCCAGGAGGTGGAGGATGCGGTGCTGCGCACTATCGCACGGCTTGACGGCACCCCGTTCCCCTCCACCGCCCGGCTCTTCACGCGCTGGCTTGGCGGCCGGCTGCCGAGGCTGAAGCGGGGCGCGCCGGACACCGGTCTGGAGACCGCCTATTGCGCGGAGGTCGTCGCGGTGACCTATGAGGCCATGGGTCTGCTGCCCGCGGGGCCTCGACCGAACTGGTACGACCCCGGCCGGTTCTGGAGCGGTGACGACCTGAGGTTGCTGGCCGGCTCGCGGCTCGGGAAGGAGATCGCCGTACGGATCCCGCCCGACGCGCGCGTCACGGCCAAGGGCTCCGTCAAGAACTGACTCCGTCGGCTAGGGCTTGCCGACGTAGTCCATGAAGTGGGCTTGGATCGTGACCGGGTTGGTGGGGAGGTCGACGCCGCCTACGGCGAGGAGGTGGCGGGTGCGGGGGATGGCGGTGACGGCTTTCATGCTGACGCCGCTGGCACCGTTGGGGGTGGGGACGAGGGTGTCGGTCCATTTGCCGTCGGCGTAGGTGGTGAAGGTGGTGGTGGAGGCCGGCGGGTAGGTGCGGATCAGCCAGGGTTGGCCGTCGGCGTCGACGGTGAGGTCGGTCATCACGGCGTCGGGGAGGTCCCGGAACGCTTGCCAGGATTTGCCGTCGCTGTGGACGACGAGTTGTTTGCCGCCCATGTTGATGTGGCCGGCGGCCCACACGTCGGTGCCGGACCGGCCGGCAACGGCGACCAGGGTGAATTCCTCGTTGTAGCTGCCCACCTGGACGACCTGCCAGCCGGTGCCGTCCCAGTGCAGCAGCAGCGGGCCCTTGAAGCCGGCCCATGCGCCGTTGCCGGCGGCCCAGATGTCGTCGGGGCCGAACGCGGTGACCGAGTTGAGGTTGCAGAAGTTGGGCATGCCGGCGAACGAGGTGCCGCCCTGGGTGCATTCGGCCGGAGGTTGGTGCGCCTTCCAGGTCTGGCCGTCCCACTCCTGGATGATCGTTTTGACGCCCTCGTGACCGACCAGCCAGGTGTGGCCGCCGACGACGGCCATGCCGGTGATCGTCAGCGAGCTCGGCGTCGCACCGGGCGGGAACGCGACCTGCTGCCAGTTCGAGCCGTCGTAGCGCAGCAGCATGGTCAGGTTGGCGTCCGGGCTGGTGATCCACGGGCTGCCCTTGATCCACACGTTGGTGGGTGAGTCGGCCGCGACCAGGCTGACGCCGGTCGCCTTCCAGTCGGCCGGTAACTCCATCCGGGTCCACTGCCGGCCGTCCCACTTGGCGACCAGCGGGTGGCCGGTCGTGGCCGGCGCGTCCACCGAGTACCCGTCGCCGCCGCCCACCGACCAGGCGTGCGTCGCGTCGAGCGCCGCCACGTCCCAGTACATGGTGGTGGGCTTGGTCGGTGGTGGGGTGGCCGAATACCAGCCGGGCGCCCGGGGTGGGGTCGTCGCGGTGGCGGACTGCGTGCCGGAGGCGGGGCGGGCGCCGCCGAAGGCGAGGGTCGGGCCGCTGGGCGGGTGACTGCAGGCGGAGACCGCCAGGACCAGGACCGCCGTGATCGCGACCGGTCGCCACCGCACCATGTCCGCCTCCCCTGCGTGAGGACCGCACTCTTACCGCGACCGGGCGGCCCCGTCAAGCGCGCAAGGGGTCTGTGGGAAGGTCGACTGTAGCCAGGCGGGCACTGGAAAGGAAAGGCGATGCGGACCCTGCACTTCGGCCTGCGGGTGGCCGATCTCGCCGCCAACGGCGTCGACGCCGAGGCCCCCGGATCTCCGGACGGCTCCGCCGACTCCTCACCTCCTGGATCAGCGATCCCGACGGCAACCGGATCGAGCTGGTCCAATGGCCGCCCGGCCACCCCGACGGCCTGAGCGCGGCCGACTGGACCGAACAGGAGTCCCGCCCGCATTAGGATCGGCAGCGTGACCGACCTCGCCGCGTTCGCCGAGTTGGTGCCGCTCGACCACGGGCTGTGTGTGGTCAACACGGTGCGGGGTGACGGCAGCGTCCAGTCCTCGGTGGTCAACGCCGGGGTGCTGGCCCACCCGCTGCGGTCCGATCAGGTCGTCGGGTTGGTGGCCGTCGGCGGCTCGCGCAAGCTGCACAACCTCCGGGCCCGCCCCCGGACCACGATCGTCGCCAGGGCCGGCTGGCGTTGGGCGAGCGTCGAGGGAGACGTCGAGCTGATCGGCCCCGACGACCCGCACCCGGACCTCGACGCCGAAGCCCTCCGCTTGTTGCTGCGCGAGATCTTCCGGGCCGCAGGCGGCACCCACGACGACTGGGACACCTACGACCGCGTGATGGCCGAGGAACGCCGCACCGCCGTCCTGATCACCCCACGTCGCGTCTACACCAACCCCGGGTCCTAACCGACGCGCTCGATCCTGGCGCGGCGGATCAGGTTCTTGCCCGGTTCGCGGACCTGGTCGAAGGCGGCGTCGTTGAGCAGGACGCAGCTGCCGGAGACCGCGGTGACGGTGACGGTGGTGGATTTGTCGTTGTCCAGGTTGGTCACCCGGAGCCGGGTGCCGGAGGGGAACCGGTCGCTGGAGGCGGCTGGTGCACCGTCCTCACCGGACAGGGTGACCGTGGAGCCGGGGCAGACGACCGCACCCGGGTCGGGCGCGGGCGGGGCCGCGGGTTGGGGCGGTGCGGTGGGTTGGGTGGGTTGTAGCTGTGCGGGTGGGGTGGGGGCGATGTTCGTGGTGCAGCCGGCGGCTTGGCGGCGTTGCTGGAGCTGGTCGACCACGGCTTGGCGGTTGGCGATCCGGGCCGCCGACTGGGCGTCGGGATCGGCTTGCTGGGCGGCGATGAAGTTCAGGTTGTTCTGCAGGGCCTGATCGAGGCCGGCGCAGGACTCGCCGGAGTTGCCGGGGTTGATCGGTTGTGCGGCAACGGTTCCGGTGCAGCCGGCGGCGTGGCGGCGTTGCTGGAGCTGGTCGACGACGGCCTGGCGGTTGGCGATCCGGGCCGCCGACTGGGCGTCGGGGTCGGCTTGCTGGGCGGCGATGAAGTCGAGGTTGTTCTGCAGGGCGGTGTCCAGTCCCTGGCAGGATTCCGCGGCCTCGCTGCTGCCGCCGGTCAGGACCACGGCGACCGAGGCGATGGCCGCTGCGCCGACCGCGACGGCCAGCCCGAGTCTCGCCCGCTTACGGTGCCGGCCAACGCTTGCCAACAGGGACATCCACCACTCCTTCACGCGTTCGTGCCGCCCTCACCGCTGGATACGAACGGGTAACAAGAGTGGTTCAATCCAATTGCGGTTTCACTGAGTGAAAACCCGGCTACCACTCGCCGCGCGGGCGGCTGATCGTCAGAGGCGGGCTTTCCGTTCGGTGGCAGGGAGTGACGCGATGATGACGGAGTTCGTTCGCGACCGGTGGTACGTCGCGGCGTACGGGGACGAGGTGGGGCGGGAACTGCTGGCGAGGACGGTGCTCGGGGAGCCGCTGGTGTTGTTCCGGGACAGGGCGGGGTCGGTGGTGGCGCTGGCGGACCGGTGTGTGCACCGGCGGTTCCCGCTGTCGGAGAGCCGGCTGGCCGGGGACACGATCGTGTGTGGGTACCACGGGTTCACCTACGACACGAGCGGCGCCTGTGTGGGGGTGCCCGGGCAGACGCGGATTCCGCGCACGGCACGGGTTCCGGCGTATCCGGTGGTGGAGCGGGACTCGTTCGTGTGGGTGTGGATCGGGGACCGGGAGTTGGCCGACGAGTCGACGGTCCCCCGGGCGCCATGGCTGGCGGATCCGCGCTACGCCACCGTGCGCGGGATGGAACCGCTCGCCGCCCGGTACCTGCTGCTGGTGGACAACCTGCTGGACCTGTCGCACGAGACGTACCTGCACGCCGGTCACATCGGCACGCCCGAGGTGGCCCAGACGCCGATCGTCACCGAGGTGGACGAGGACAACGCGATCGTCTACGTGAGCCGGCGGATGGCCGACGCCGCCTGCCCGCCGTTCTACGCGCGGTCGACCGGCATCCAGGGCCGGATCACCCGCTGGCAGGACATCGAGTACCACCCGCCGTGCCTGTACCTGCTGCACAGCCGGATCGCCCCGGCTGGGGTGCTGCCCGAGCCGGACGGCTCCGACCCGCACGGCTTCCACGTCGAGGTGGTGTACGCGATCACGCCCGAGACCGAGCACAGCACGCACGACTTCTGGGCGGTGGCAAGGGACTTCGCGATCGACGATGCGGAAGTGTCGGAGTTCCTCAGGCAGAGCAACCACACCGTGGTGATGCAGGACGTGACGGCGCTGAACATCCTGGAGCGGGTGATCGCCGAGGAGCCGGCCGGCGGCCAGGAACTGTCGATCAACATCGACACCGGGGGCCTGGCCGCGCGGCGGATTCTGCAACGGATGGCGGCCGGCGAGCACCGGCCGGTGCCGGCGGTGACCTGAGATGAGCGGGCTTGCGAGCGAATCTGCCCTGCCGACGGGTGGGCGAGGCGGCGAGGCGGCTGCGGCGATGACCCGCACCGTCTACACGGTGCACTGGACGCCCGGCACCGACCTCCTCGTCGGCACCTGCCATTGCGGCGCCGAGCACACCTTCGAGGATCCGGCCACCCTGTGGGACTGGCTGCTGCGCCACCCCGACGGTCACCGGCCGGTGCCGGCACGGTGACGACCGAGGGCGCCCTGGTGCTGGCGCACCGGGAGATCGTCGCCCGGGACGTCGTCCGGCTGACGTTGCGGCACCCGGAGAACGAGCGGCTGCCGGCGTGGGAACCGGGCGCGCACCTCGACCTCGTGCTGCGCCCCGAGCTGGTGCGTCAGTACTCGCTGTGCGGGGATCCGGCCGACCGGTCGGTGTTCCAGCTGGCCGTACTGCGCGAACCCGCCGGCCGGGGCGGCTCGGCACACGTCCACGACCGGCTGCGGCCCGGCGACCCGGTCCGCATCCGCGGGCCGCGCAACAACTTCCCGTTGGTCGATGCGGCGCGCTACCTGTTCATCGCGGGCGGCATCGGGATCACGCCGATCGTGCCGATGGTGGCGGCGGTCGCCGCGCGCGGGGTGCCGTGGCGACTGGTGTACGGCGGGCGGCGCCGGACGTCGATGGCCTTTCTCCCGGAGCTCGGCCGGTACGGCGACCGGGTGCGCGTGTTGCCCGAGGACGAGACCGGCTTGCTGCCCGTTGACGAGCTGCTGCGCGGAACCGGTCCGGACACGGCGGTGTACTGCTGCGGTCCGGAACCTTTGCTGGCCGCGGTGGAGCGGCGCCGCGCCGGCCGGACCCTGCACGTCGAGCGGTTCACCCCGGTGGCCGCCACCGGTGCCGGCACCGGCTTCGAGGTCGAGCTGGCCCGGTCCGGCCGGACCCTGCACGTGCCGGCGGACCGGTCGATCCTGGACACCGTGCTGGCCGCCGGCATCCCGGTGCTGTCATCCTGCCGGGAGGGCACCTGCGGCACCTGCGAGACCGGGGTGCTGTCCGGGGAGCCCGATCACCGCGACGCGCTGCTCTCGCCGGAGGAGCGCGCGGCCGGAGAGGTCATGATGATCTGTGTGTCCCGCGCGTGCGGAGCGCGTCTCGTCCTTGATCTGTAGGGAGGGGAGATGGCGGCGACCCGGTCGGTCACGGGAAAAGTGCTGGCGCTGCTGGGCGCGTTCACGCCGGAGGCACCGGAGCTGACCCTCAGCGAGCTGGCCCGGCGGGCCGGGGTGTCGATTCCGACGGCGCACCGCCGGGTGCGTGAGCTGGTCGCCTGGGGGGCCATCGAACGCGGCGCCGACGGCCGGCTGCGGATCGGACTGCGGCTGTGGGAGGTCGCCTCGCTGGCGCCGCGTGGACTCGGGCTGCGTGAGGCCGCGATGCCGTTCCTCGAGGATCTCTACGAGGTCAGCCACGAGAACGTCCAGCTCGCCGTGCGCGCGGGCCTCGAGGTGGTGTTCGTCGAGCGGATCGCCGGCCGGCACGCCGTTCCGGTCCTGACCCGGGTCGGCGGCCGGTTCGCCCTGCATGCCACCGGTGTCGGGCTGGTGCTGCTGGCGCATGCCCCGGTGGCGGTGCAGGACGAGCTGTTGGGCACGCCGCTGCATGCCTACAGTCCCAAGACCATCATCGACCCGGTCCGGCTCCGCGAGGTGCTCGCCGCGACCCGACGCAACGGTTACGCGGTCAGCGACGGACAGGTCACCGTCGATGCCCTGTCCGTCGCCGCGCCGATCCGCGACCCGAGCGACGCTGTGACCGCCGCGGTGTCGCTGGTGGTCCGGGCGGACTGCGCGCAGCCCGCCGCTCTCGCCCCGCTCGTCATGGCCGCCGCTCGCGGCATCACCCGCGCACTGCGCGGGTTCGGCCGCTGAGCGGTCCTACAGTCGCGCCCGGCCCGCATCCGCGGCGGCCTGGACGGCCCCGGCGCGGCGCTCGCCGGCCCGGTCGGTGGCGCGGTCCCGACCGGTGCCGGCGGGCCTGGCCGTCCCGGGTTCGTCGTGGTCACCGACGATCCCGCCGCGGATGCGGTTGTTGCCGGCCACCTCGGCGACCGGGTCGTTGGCCTCGAGCACCAACCGGCCGTTGATGATGTTGTCGTCGACCACGGTGCGGCCGGTGGTGCCGGAGATCGTGACGTCGCGGCCGAAGAAGCCGCCGGAGCCGCAGCTGTCCAGGTTTCCGTTGGGGCCCAACTGGATGCCGCCCTGGTTGGTGCCGAACGTGGCCGCGCCCTGCACGGCGCTGCCGCAGACCACGCTGCCGGTCGCGTTGTTCCGCACGGACAGGGTTCCGTCGAGGAACGAGTCGACCAGGTCGGTGTAGTAGGCGCCGTCGGTGCTGAGGTTGCCGGTGATCTGGGCACCGGTCAGGCTGAACTCCCCGACCCCGGACGTCACGTTGCCGTTGATCGTGGTGTCGTCGACGAACAGGAAGCCCTGGACCGTGGTGCCGCCCTGCGGCGCCAGCGTGATGCCGCCGGTCTCACTGCCCCGGAGGAAGGCGCCGAAACCGCCTGCTGCCACCATGATCTGGCCGGTGACGGTGGTGTCCGTCACGTCGAGGTAGCCGTCCAGCGCGACCTGGACGTCGCGCTGGAACGTGCCACCGGAGACGATCAGGTTGCTGCCGGCGGACACCCGCACGTTACCGGTGACCGTGGTGCCGTCCAGGGTGCAGGACTCGCCGGCCGGCACGAGGAGATCACCGGGGACGGTCACGGCCCCGCCGGTGCCGACGCAGTGGGTGACCAGATCGGCGCTCGAGGTGGGCGCGGCCACCACCATCGACACGGTGACCAGGGCGCTCGCGGTGAGCGCGACGATGGCCTGTCTCTTCATTGCTGCTCTCCTCGCTTGTCAGTAGCCGATGTCGGATCGCGCGGCCGCGCGCACGATGACGCCCTTGTCCCTGCGGGTGAGAACGCCGGCGGTCACCAGGGCCTCGATGACCGCGTCCACGTGCCGGACGAACGCGGCGTGGTCGGCGTATTCGGCGTCCTCGTCGATCAGATCGTTGATGGTGCAGCCGTTTCCGGTGTCCACATTGGTCACTCCGGTGTTTTCGGCACCGATGACCACGGTTGGTCGGATGTCGGAGTTCGGGCAAACGTCGGGCCCGGGTTCGACCACGGTGAACGACACCATCTCCTCGGGCGCGGTGTTGCCCGCGACGTCGGTGGCCCGGTAGTGCACCATGTGCGCACCCAACTGACGCACCACCACCGGAGCCGTATAAGCCGTCCACGGCCCGCCATCGACGTTGTACTCCACCGTGGCCACCCCGGACCCAGCATCCGTCGCCGACACCGTGACCGTGGCACTGCCCAGATAGTTCCCGGAACCGTCCCGCTCCCCCGACACCACCGCCGACACCTCCGGCGGCGTGGTGTCCGCGCCGCCGGGGCCGACCGTGAACTCGCCGACCATCGTGCTGTGGCCCGGAATCGCGCAGAAATAGCGGTACCGGCCGGGCGTCAGGGTCACCTCGGCCTCGTGCCGACCGCCGTTGGCGTCGAACGGGTTGGCCAGGATGTTCAGCGCCACGTCGTGGTTGTAGCCCGGCGTCGAGGTGTCGAAGGTCAGCGTGTGCGGCATGCCGGTGGTGTTGCCGGTGGCTGCGCTGTTCTCGAACACGATCGTCGTCGGGCCGGCCACTGCTGTGGCCGGTGCCGAGGCGTACCGCGTGGTGCTGTCGTTCGCGGTCCAGGTCAGGACCTGCGCCACCACGGCCGAACTGGGCACGGCGACCAGCAGCGCCACCACCAGCGCCGCGCCCAGCACGGTTGCGAGCATCCGGCGAACCGTCACAGCGGCCGCACCCGGATGTTGCGGAAATCGATCAGATCGTTGGTGCCGTGGTTCTGCAGCCCGATGAACCCGCTGAGGAACTGCCGCAGATCCGTCGGCGGATCCCCGGCCCGGGAGGACTGCTTGCCGGGCGTGTTGTCGAACTCGTTGAGCACCACGCCGTTGCGGATGATCGTGTAGTGCTGCCCGACGACCCGGATCTCGTAGTTGTTCCACACACCCTTCGGCGTCGCGCCGGCCTGCTCGAGACCGAGCGGGTCGAAGTTGTAGACCGATCCGGTCTTCTGCGGCTCACCGGTCTCCCCGTCGTAGATCTGGATCTCCTGACCGCAGAAGATCGCGACCCAGGCCGGCGAGGTCCGCGCGTTGCCGACCGTTCCGCAACTGTCCGGCGGCCGCTCGGCCAGCGGTATGCGCGGATCCGGGAACCGGGTGAACACGCCGCTGTTGGCGCGGAACGCCTCCGGCGAGGAGTCCCGGAACTGCAGCCGAACGGAGAAGTCGGCGAACTCCTTGCGGGCGTACCAGAGCATGCCGAGCCCGCCGCTGGATCGCAGCGAGCCGTCCGGCTGGATGGCGAACGAGCCGGACGGCGCCTGCACCCAGCCGGCCAGCGACTCGGCGGTGCCGTCGAAGATCGACTCGTAGCCGGTGGTGCCCGGGTTGCCGATGTCCGACGACGCCGCGGCCCTGGTCAGGGTGCCCCGCTCGCGTCCATTGAGGACACCGTCGGCCACCAGCGCATCGGTGACCTGGGTGACGTGCCGGACGAAGCTGCCGTGGTCCGGCCAGACGCCCTCGTCGTCGATCAGGTCGTTGACCGTGCAGCCCTGGCCCACCTCACGGTTGGGCACGCCGGTGTCGGTTTCGCCCAGCCACACGGTTTCCCGGCCGTCGGTCACCGCACATCCGACGGTGACCTGGGTTCGGGTGCTGGCCCGCTCGCCGTCGGCGTAGGTCACGGTCAGCGTTGCGGTGTAGGCACCGACCCGGGCGTAGGTGTGCCGCGGGTTCGGCTCGGTGGACGTGCCGCCGTCGCCGAAGTCCCACTGGTAGGACACGCCGCCGGACTTCGTGCCGGTGAAGGCGACGGTGAGTGGCCGGTTGTGCAGGCCGACCGCCGAAGCGGTGGGTGCCGGCGTCGGCGCGCCGCCCTGGTAGGTGATCCGGATCAGCTTCTGGTTGGGGTGCACCGTGAAGAACCCGCCGCCGTAGTCGAGCAGGTACAGCGCGCCGTCCGGGCCGAACTTGGCGTCCATCCAGCTCTGCAGCCGGTCGGCCGCGCCGCCGCCGGGGACGATCGCCCGGAGCGACTCGGCGAAGGCCGGCGGGGCCGCCTGCGCGACGCCGGCCGGATCGACGGTCACCGCGACCCGGTTGGCGGAGTTGCACTCGTCGGCGATGAACCACTTGTCGTCCCAGTACGCCGGCCACGCCACGCCGCTGTTCACGTTGACCAGCGAGCGGTGGTAGGTCGGGCCGTTCATGATCGCCTGACATCCGCCGCGCAGGTACGGCTGGGTGTAGGTGGCCTGCGCCGCGTTGTAGGTCGGGATCCCGCTGCCGTCCGGACGCATCGGGAACACCGGGCCGCCGCCGTCCGGCGAGTACCAGATCATGTTGTCCCGCACCGGCGGCAGGTCCACAAGGCCGGTGTTGCGCGGCGAGGTGTTCTTCGGGTTGTCGCAGTCGTACCAGCCGGTCAGCACCGTGGCATCGGTGTTGCTGCGGTCCCGGTACGGCTGCCGGTTACCCATGCAGTACGGCCAACCCTGGTTGCCGGCCGAGGTGATGATGGTCGCGTGCTCGTACTTCGCCGGACCCAGTTCCGGGCTCGGCGTGTTGGCGTCCGGTCCCACCCAGGCAGCGGTGAGCCACTGGTGCACCGGGTCGATCGCCAGCCGCGAGATGTTCCGCACGCCCATCACGTAGATCTCCGGACGGGTCTTGTTGTCCGGGTCCTGCGCCTCCGGGAACAGGTTGCCCGCGGGGACCGTGTAGGTGGCGTCCGGTTCCGGATGGATCCGCAGGATCTTCCCGTTGAGGTCGTTGGTGTTCCCCGCGGTGCGGCGGGCGTCCTGGAACGAGGTGCCCTCCCAGTGCTGGGTCCAGTTGTTCCCGGAGTAGCCCATCGAACCGAGCGAGGAGTTGCTGTCGCCGGAACCGATGTAGAGGTTTCCGTTGGCGTCGAAGGACATGCCGCCGCCGGCGTGGCAGCAGCTGTGCGTCTGGGTTTCCCACTGCAGCAGGTCGCGGCGGGTTGCCTGGTCGATGGTCTGGGTGGCGAAGTTGTAGGTGAACCGGGAGATCGTGCGCTTGCCGATCCGGGTGACCCGGTTGACCGTGTCCTGCGGCATCCAGTAGGCGTAGATCCAGCCGTTGAGCAGGAACTGCGGGTCGTGCACGAGGCCCAGCAGGCCCTCCTCGTTCTTGACCAGCTCGCCGCCGCTGCCCCGGTTGCCCATCACCGGCAGCGTGGTCAGCAGCTTGACCTGCTTGGTGTGCGGGTCCCAGCGGTGGATCGTGCCGCAGCCGAGGCCGATGTTGGGGTTGGTCCACTCGTTGGGCTGCGGAACGGCGTTGCCCGCGCAGGCCGCCTTGCCGATGTAGAACACCGAGCCGTCCGGCGCGATGGCCAGCCCGTGCGGCTCGCCGATCTGGTCGAGCTGACCGGTCTGGTTGGCCGTGGTCAGCCGCTCGATCTTGTAGTTGGCCGCGATGGTGGCCTGGCAGTCGCCCCGCACCAGACCGGAGGTCCAGCGCAGCGCTCCGGTGAGGTGCGTGCGGAACGCGGCCTCGCGGTAGCTGCCCTCGGTGTGGCCCATGCCGGTGTAGAACGACCGGCCGCCGTCGTAGTCGCGGCACCAGGAGACCGGGTGGAACGGCCCGTTGGCGCCCGGACCGGGGTTGTAGTGCCGTTCCTCGACCTGTGCGACCGTGTGCACGATGCCGACCGGGTTCGGATCCCAGTTGTACCAACGGTCCGAGCGGGTCAGGTTCAGCGGCAGGGTCTTGTTCGCCGGGTGCTGCCGGTCGACCAGGTTGACCACGGCCTGGTTGATCCCGGGGTTGGGCGGCGGGGTGGGATCGCCGGCGAACAGGCGCAGCTCGGCGAGCTGGATCAGCGGCTCACCCGCGTTCGCGGTGATGTTGAGCCGGTAATGCCGGTACGCCTGGGTGTTGGCCATGTCGTACCGTTTGGTTTGGAATCTTTCGGTGAACGTCTGGTTGGTCTGGGTGTCCAGGTCGGTCCAGGTCTGCCCGTCGTCGGATCCCTGCAGGGCCCAGTCCTTCGGGTCGCGCCCGGCGGCGTCGTTGGCAGACGTGAGCGCGTATCCGTTCACCGCAAGCGGTGCGGCGAGCTGGCCGGCGACCCAGCCGGTCCGGGTCCGGACCAGCCATTTGGTCTGGTCGTTGCCGTCGAAGACCTTGTCCTTGGTCTCGTTCGGCGGGTTCTCGCCGCTCGCGGTCGGCTGGGTCACCGGCAGCGGGGTACGCACCGCGCCGAGCGGGCGAGTGCCGATCAGGCCGGTGAACCAGGCCGACTCGAGCTGGGCCTTCGCGGCGTCGCCGATGCCGAGGAAGCCACCGCCGGCCCGGACGTAGCCCTGCAGCGCGGCTTCCTGGTCCCGGCTCAGCGGGGAGCCCTCGGTCGACAGGAACACCACCCCGCGGTAGCGGCCGAGGTTGGCCGCGGTGAACACGGCCGGGTCGGAGGACGTGTCGACGGTGAGACCGTTCTGCTGACCGATCTCGGTGAGCACCGCGGCGGCCCGGGCGACCGGGTCCTGCTGCGCGGCGGCCGCGCCGTGGAAGAGCAGCACCGAGCCCACCGCGGCGGCCGGCGCGGCGGGTTGGGCCGATGCCGCCGATCCGGGTGCCGCCGACAGGCCCAGCACCATGGCGGCGCCGATCGGCACCGCCAAGGCCCGCTGCCAGCTTCTGCGCCGGTAGGAAGAAATTGACAGTCTTCGCCCCATCCTGACTCCCTTGTCGGTGGCCGGCGTGCGCTAGCCGTGCGAATGCGAGTGAGCGTGGAACCGGTCGATGGCCGCCTGGGCGCCGGGCGGCATGGTGCCGTCCGGGTTGCGGACGAGGAACAGTCCGACCATTCCGCCGTCCGAGTGGAACTGCACGTGGCAGTGGTACATCCAGACACCCGGCCCGACACCCTCGCCGGCGATCACCTGGAACCCGAACGAGCTGCCCGGGTCGAGGTTCTTGTTGTCGATCACGTGGCTCGGGTCGGCCGGGCCCTCCAGCATGCCGGTGCGGTTGTCCGCCCAGCGATGCGCGTGCAGGTGGAACGTGTGCGGCAGGCCGCCGTGCCCGATGCAGATGAACTCCACCCGCTGGCCCTGGTGGGCTTCGAACATCGGGGTGTGCGGCGCCATCCTGTTGTTGATCATCATGTCGTTGAACACGACGGTGAACTGCCGCTCCGGCAGGATGTCGCCACGACGGCGCACGATCAGCCCGCCGTAGAGGCCCTTGGCGATCCCGGCGGTGCCGTGGTCGGTGCCCATGGCGTGGTCGTGGTAGTGCCAGTAGCCCGCGCTGCCCGGCATGAACCGCCGGCCGGCGGCGGCGGACATCTCCCTGGTGTGCCAGACATACCTGCGCGTCTCGCCGGGATCGTTGAAGGAGTCGTTGAGCGGGCTGCCGTCCGAGTCGACCGAGTAGTCCACCCCGTGCGGATGGATGCTCAGCCGCTGGTTGGTCGCGTTGACCAGGTCGATCTCGAGGGTGTCGCCCTCCCAGATCTCCAGCACCGGCCCGGGTACCGTGGCCTGGCCGGGCGCCGTCCCGTAGCCGAACAGCCCGCCGGGCAACGCCTCGGCGTACAGGGTGATCCGGCGGGTCACGCCCGTGGTGGCACCACTCACCGTCACGGCGGCCGGGACCGCGATGCCGACCGCGGTACCGGCCAGCACGGCGCGCCGGGACACCGGAGTGTCCATTGTGGACTCCATTCGGGGCAGGTAGTGTCGACGGCTGCACGAGCTGGCGCCAGGGCACGGCGGGGAGACCCGCACCTCCCCGCCAACCGGCGAACCCCAGCACCTTTCGGTTGGTCAGTTTCGAACTTATGCAGTGGCCAGACAAAAGCTAAGGTCCAAACGGCCTAACGTGTTGACAATTCACGACAAAATTCGTTCGCCCTTCAAACAAACCGGTTCATTTGACAAATCTATTTGTCGAATGCAGGATGGTCGCCGTGGCCACCGGTGCGATGACCCTGCTGGCCGAGCCGGAGCGGCTTCGGGCGGCCCTGACGCCGCTGCGCCGGCGACTGCTCGAGCGGCTGCGTACCCCGGCATCGGCCACGCAGTTGGCCGGCGAGTTGGAGATCCCCCGGCAGAAGCTCAACTACCACCTGCGCACGCTGGAGCGGGCCGGCCTGGTCGAACTGGTCGAGGAGCGCAGGCGCCGGGGCTGCACCGAGCGAATCCTGCGCGCGACGGCGTACGCCTTCGTCGTCGACCCCGCCGTGATGAGTGCGGCGGAGTTCACCGCGATCGGCGACCGGTACGCCGCCGAGCACCTGGTCAGGGTCGCGGCCGACACCGTGCGCCAGGTGGCCCGCATGCAGGCCGGCGCCGAACGGACCGGCACCCGCCTGCTCACCTTCAGCATCGAGGCGGACATCCGGTTCGCCCACCCCGCCGACGTGCACCGGTTCACCGACGCCCTCCATGAGGCACTGGCCAGGACCGCCGCCGAGTTCGACCGGCCGGACGGGCGGTCCTACCGGATCGTGGTCGGCGGCCACCCCACTCCCAAGGAGACCAGCAATGACTGAGGCGAACAAGCCGTTCCGGATCGAGGTGACCATCGCGGCGCCGGTGGACGAGGTGTGGCGGTCGCTGCGCGACCCGGACCTGATCCGGCGCTGGCACGGCTGGGACTTCGAGGACCCCAACGGCGGGCTGGACGCCGAGATCGACTTCATCTACCGGCAGCACGCCACGCCGGACGAGGCCGAGCACACCCTGGCCCTTGGCGATGGCAGCACGTTCACGCTGCACGACGCCGGTGCCGGCGCGACGATGATCCGGCTGGTCCGCTCGCCGCGGGACGACAACTCCGAATGGGCCGACTACTGGGAGGACATCAACGAGGGCTGGGTGACCTTCCTGCACCAGCTGCGGTTCGCGCTCGAGCGCCATCCCGGCGCCGAGCGCCGGACGCTGTTCTTCAGCGGCCAACCGGGTCCGGCCGGGGAGCCGCGCGCCGCACTCGGCCTGGACCGGCTCGCCGGGCTGGCCCCGGGCGAGCCGTACTCCGCCGAGCTGGTCGGGGCGCCGGCCGCCGGCCAGGTCTGGTTCCACTCCGCAAGGCAGATCGGGCTCAGCGTGGACAGCTGGGGCGACGGCCTGATGATCGTCGGCACCGCTCCCCCGTCGCCGGTCCGCCCGAACCCGCAGGCGATGGCCGTGCTCACCACCTATGCCCTTGCCGACAAGGAGTTCGACGACCTGCGCGACCGGTGGACCCGGTGGTGGGAGCAGACGTTCACCAGTTGAGGTAGGTGCTGAGCCGGGTGATCCCGGCGACGATGTCGTCGTCGGACATTCCGGAGAAGTTGAACCGGGCGTGGTTGTGTTCGGGCGTGGTCGGGAAGAAGGTCGCGCCGGGGACATAGGCGACCCGGGCCCTCGGCACGGCCACGTCGCGCATGAACTCCGCGGTGTCGAAGCCGGCGGGGAAGGTCAGCCAGGTGAACAGTCCGCCGCGCGGCGTGGTGAAGGCGACCGTGTCCGGGAAGGTCTTCTGCAGGACCTCGAGGATGAGGTCGCGCTTCGCGCGGTAGCCGGCCCGCGCCGCGGTGATGTGCGCGTCGATGTCGTGGCGGTCCAGGTAGCGCGCGGCGGCCGCCATGTTCAGCGTGCTGCACTGGGTGTCGGCGGCGAGCTTGAGCAGTGCCAACCGGTCCAGCACTTCCGGGTCGGCCACCGCCCAGCCCAGCCGCATCCCGGGCGCCAGGATCTTGGAGAAGCTGCCAAGGTGCACCACCCGCCCCTCGGTGTCCAGGCTCTTCAGCGTGGGCAGCGAATCGCCGTCGTAGCGCAGCTCGCGGTACGGCGTGTCCTCCAGCACCAGCAGGTCGTGCTCGTTGGCCAGCTCGATCAGCCGGCGCCGCCGCGGCGTGCTCATCGTGATGCCGGTCGGGTTCTGGAAGTCCGGGACGGTGTAGAGCAGCTTCGCGCGCGGTGACCGCGACAGCACCCGCTCAAGGTCGGCCATGTCCATGCCGTCCTCGTCGGTGCGCACCGGGGCGTAGGCCGGCTCGAACGGGTTGAACGCGATCAGCGCGCCGAGGAACGTGGGATTCTCGGTGACGACCGTGTCCCCCGGGTTCAGCATCAGCTTCCCGGCGAGGTCCAGCCCCTGCTGCGCCCCCTGGATGATCAGCACGTCGCCGGCCGTGCAGTCCATCCCGTCCCGCCGCATCCGCGCGGCCACGTGCTCCCGCAGCTCCGGCAGCCCGTCCGAGGGGCAGTACTGCAGCGCCGCCGGGTCGCCACTGAGCAACTCGGCGTACACCCCGTGCAGCTCACCCGCCGGAAACAGCGCCGGATCCGGATACCCGCCGCCGAACGAGATCAGCTCCGGATCCGCCCCGTGCCGCAACAGATCCCTGATCGCCGAGGGACCCACCCGCCCCATCCGGTCCGCAAACCGCACGGCTCCTCCTCGCGCTCACCCGACCAAAGGACCATTGTCGCCCGGCGCACAAACCGAAACCGGCCGGAGGCCGGCGCCTGCGGCGCCGGCCTCCGGCCGGTTCAGGGGTCACAGGGAGCCAGGCGACCTGCTTTGACCGCGGCCAGCATGGCGGCCGAGTCGACCCGGATCATCGGCTCGGTGAGACTCTTCGGTTCCCGCACCGTGCCTAAGCTCGCCGGCTCGACACAGTCGACGCGGTTCCGCTGCCCTTCGACTCGGCGCTCAGGTCTCATGACTACCCAGCAACAAAAGTATCCATCTTAGGCCTTGGCCCTCATTTCTGAAATGGTCAACAAAAACGAGTGCGACAAGGGCTCCGAGGAAGAAGTTGTATAATTGCAAAGGACTGAGCCCGGACCAGGGTGGATAGCCAACCAGGCGTAAACGCAGGGCCAGCCGAAAGAGTCCCTTTGGGATCGCCCGTCTCGGTACATGCAACTTTACCCGGTTGGTGTTGAAGTACCACTCCTCGCCAGCAGCATCAACAAGGAAAACTTCGGCGATCGCCTCGGTGCCATACTTGGCTTTGCGGGGTCGGTTCCGCCTGGGCCGCAACCTTCGGTCGACTACGGCGTTTTCCCAGTTCAACCAAGGTTGATCTGGACCGGCCCGCCGCTGGTCACGCCATTTGGCCCACTCGTGCCATTCCTGGCGCCACTTTTTGCGTAGACGTTCTACCACCGGAAAATCGATCATCATGATCGATTTGTTGGGCTCCGCATCCGTTGCGTCATCTCGCTCGAATGTGCCAAACCATTGATGGTGATAATAAACCTGCAATCTCAGTATGTAGTGATTTTCTGGATTAATGATCCGAATGCCGTCGGTGATAGCTTGCACGCTTATGAGCGCGACCTGCTTCCTACGCTCATTCCGAACCTGGCGCCGAAAGGTTTTGCGGCTATAGTACAGGGCCAGGGCGCTAATCAACAGTGGCGACCAAGTAATGACGTCACTCACGTGAATCGTCAGGTCGCTAAGCAATTATCCTCCCATGCAGTGCAGGCGAAATAGTAAACTGTCGACCCAAGGCTGGCAATATCGAAATGACTGCCTCGCCACATGAACCGCCGCTCACCACACACTGTCTATTGTGGACCTTCGCTCGGTGATGGTGACCGGGTCGCCGACGGCGACGTGGCCGGGGGTGTGGACGGTGGCCTTCATTCCGAAGGTGACCCCGTCCGGCTCGCGGCGGTAGTCGGCAAGGGTGCGCAACGGCTCGGGGCCGGCTCGGACACCGGCCAGTTGGTCGACCATGGTGATCGCGCATCGGATCGCCAGCTCGCCGAAGCCGAACTCGGCGGTGCCCGCGGTCATCCGGGCCACCCGGTCCTCGGTGTGTGCCTCGGCCCAGCCCGTGACGATCATGTTGGGGCGAAAGCGGTTCATCGGTACCGGGGGCGCGCCCCGGGCAAGGATCCGGGTGTTGAGGCCGTCCAGCGACGACCGCGACGTGATCAGCAGCGCGGTCGGGTCGGCGCCGGTGCGGGCACCCGGCGGCTCACGCACCAGGCGGACCGCAACGTCGAGCAGTTCGGAGAGCCACTCCGCCGCCGCATCGCCCTGGTCGATCCCCCGGCCGGGCCACTTCTCCACCTCGACCGCAAGGGTCCGGCCGCCGGCCGCCGCGTCGACCTCGAGGTCGTCCGCGCCGGGGGCGCTCAACACGATGCCCGCGCCCAGCACCCGGCCCCGAACGGTCGCCATGCGTGGCACGGCGCCCTGCCACAGGCTCGCGCCCGACCGGTCGACGACCGCGAAGGTCCGGTCGTGCGTCAACCCGGCCGGCGTGACCTCGCTGCGCTCCAGAACGACCCCGGCGCACCCCTTGATCGGGTAGCACACCAACCCGGAAACCACCGCCACATCACCAAAGTACTTCCGTACCAAGGATTTTGACACCGCTGCCGGACCGAGGGCGAGAGGCGGCACCTGAACCACGTTAGGAGTCGGCCAGCCAGGCGAGCAGGCGGCCGCGCGACCAGCAGCGGCCGATGGCTTCGGCGTGCAGGGTCGAGTGGTTGAACACGGCCAGGCCGATGATGCTGTGGCCGGAGGCGCGGCGATCGCCGAGGGTCGGGATCGCCGGCGCGACTCCGACACCCTCCACCGACACCCATGAAATCGGCCGATTGGTCGCCGCTTCGTCGAGGCGGTGCAGGAAGCGCAGGCGGTGCTCGAGCGGGAACCGGGACAGCGCCCAGGTCGTGGTGACGACCGGCAGGGCGGTGGTGGGCACCTGGGCGAGGGCGTCGGGCAGCACCTCGACGGGGTCACCGGGCAGCAGCCGCGGCGGGGCGGACGCCGCCAACGCCAACTCCGCTTCGAGTCGCGCGGCTCGTTCCGGCTGATCCGGCCACTGGCAGGCGCGTAACCATCTGGCGTCGTCCGGGTCGGTCACGGCGAGGGGATCGAGGTCGATGCCGATCCGGGCGACGACCTCGGGCATCGCCCGCGTCGGAATGGGCCGGTCGCCCACGATCGAACACGACTGCCGCACCGGAGACGCCGGGTCGCCCAGCGATTGTCCGTTGCCGTAGGTGATGCCGACGCGATCGACACTGAGATTGAGCCCGGCCGAACAGCCCACGTCGATCAGCCCGACCGCATCCGCGCCGACCCGGCGCGCCGCCTCGGCGATGGCCGGGTACAGCACGGCGCAGCGTCCGGTCTCGTCGGTCCGCGTCGGCCGGCGTACGGCGATCGCCGCGACCGCGTCGGTCATCCGCAGCAGCGTGTCGATCGCCGCGGCAGCGGCAGCCGCGCCGTCGGCGGCGGCAAAGGCCGCGGCGAGTGCCGGGGCGCGTCCGGCCAGGGCGAGGTCGTGCAGCGCGGCCAGGATCACCGTGGGGCTCCGCTTGCGCGCCGGCACCGCCTCGATGGCGCGCAGCGCCTCCTCGGACTCGCTCAGCGCGACGGCGACCCGGGCGTACAGCGGCGATGATTCGGCGGCGTCGACCTCACCGAAACGCCGGTACACCTGCGCCAGCGAGCGGGCCTCAGCCATCCCGATGATCCTAGCCATCGCCGGCTAGTCGGGCTCGGCCGGTGGATCAGCGCCGGTGGCGAGCGGGCGTTGGGCCCAGGCGACGTCGTGCCAGGCGCCGTGTTTCCAGCCGATGCGGCGGTAGGTGCCGACGGGTTCGAAGCCCATCGCGCGATGGAGTCCGACGCTGGCGTCGTTGGGGAGGGTCATGCCGGCGACCGCGGTGCGGAAACCGCGGCGGGACAACCGGTCGAACAGCGCGCGGTAGAGCGCGCGACCGGCGCCGGTGCGGCGGCGACCGGGTTCGAGGTAGACGCTGACCTCGCACGACCAGCGGTAGGCCGGCCGAGCCTTGTACTGGCCGCCGTAGGCGTAGCCGACCACCCGGCCACCCTCCTCGAACACCACCCAGGCGTGGGTGCGCAGCGCGGTGGCGATCCGCTCGGCCATGTGGTCCGGCGTCGGCGGCTCGCTCTCGAACGTGATCGCGGTACCGGTGACGTACGGGGCGTAGATCGCCGCACACGCCGCGGCGTCGCACTCCGTGGCATCCCGGATCATGATGACGATAATAGCGTCAACTGTCGCTATAGTGACAGGGTGCCGGACCCGTTCTCCGCTTCGCTCGCCGAGGCCCTGAAGACCGCCCGAGCCTCCCGTGAGCTGTCGGTCAGCGCGCTCGCCGACCGCTCCGGCGTGTCCCGGGCGATGATCACCAAGATCGAGAACGGCGACGCGCAGCCCACCGCCGCGCTACTCGGCCGGCTCTGCGGCGCTCTTGGCATCACGCTGTCCCAACTGGTGGCGCGGGCCGAGGACGACGGCGGGCGGCTGGTGCGCGCCGCCGACCAACCCACCTGGACCGACCCCGAGACCGGCTACCTGCGCCGCGCGGTGTCCCCGGCCGGGGGTCCCCTCGAACTGGTCGAGGTGGAACTGCCGGCCGGCGCCCGGGCGTCCTTTCCGGCCGACAGCTACACCTTCGCCCACCACCACATCTGGGTGCTCGCCGGCCACCTCCGGTTCCACGAGGGCGACACCGCACACGACCTGCACACCGGCGACTGTCTGCAGCTCGGCCCGCCGGCCCCGTGCACCTACCACAACCCCACCCGCCGCCCCTGCCGCTACCTCGTCGTGCTCACCCGGCGGTCCGGCTGAGCGCGGGCCGCCGGCCTCCCGGGCGGCCGGCGGCCCGCGCGGCGTTCGGCGGCGCCGCGGGTGCCTACGTGGCGGCGGTAAGGGAGCATCTCGCCGGGCAGCGACTCGCCGCGACCGAGGACCTGATCGACGCGAGCTGGCCCTTGGCGGCCAGGACATCGTCCTCGCGGAGTTCCATGCTCTGCTCGAAACGAACCCGGTGCGGGCACGCCTGTGCCGGCAGATCATGCTGGCGCCGTACCGGACCGGGCGAGCCGTGGAGGCGTTGTGCACCGGGCACTGCGGGAGGCGCTGACCATCCTCGAGGAGCTCGACCATCCCGATGCCGGTGCGGTCCGGACCACGCTGTCCGACACCGCCGGCTCGGGTTGACCCCTGGATTCTCGTAGGGCTCAGGTCAGCTCTCGGGTCAGGGCGAAGACCCGGTCGTCGTCGTGCACCTGCCACCTCCTGATCGAATCGACACTCCGCGCGGGTGCGCTCCCTCAGCTGCCGGCCGGACCGGCCACGCCCGCGCCGTCACGGTGCGCAGTCTGCTGTGCCCGACTGGACACGCGCTGTACGCGGGCGGCTGAGGCTTGTCACATGGTCGACAAGTGTGCTTACACTACGTGCTGGGAGCGCTCCCAGAACAGGTGGCGCACACCAGGCGTCCACAGGTCGAGAAGGTCAGGGGTGACCGATGGTTCTGACACGTTGGGGTCGAGTACGACGTTGGGCCGCCGCCATCGCCGTTTCCGCGGCGGCGTTCGCCACCACCGCGACCACGACCAGCCAGGAGGCGGCGGCGGTCCCGGAGCGGGACTGGCTGCACGTGCAGGGCAACCGGATCGTGGATCTGGAAGGCAACCGGGTGTGGCTGACCGGGGCGAACTGGTTCGGCTTCAACGCCTCGGAGCGGGTGTTCCACGGCCTGTGGTCGGCCAACATCACCGAGCTGACCGCGGCGATCGCCCAGCGCGGCATCAACATCGTCCGGGTGCCGATCTCCACCCAGCTGCTGCTGGAGTGGCGCGCCGGGCAGACCGTGGCCCGCCCCAACGTGAACACGTTCGCCAACCCGGAGCTGGCGAACATGAACAACCTGCAGATCTGGGACTTCTGGCTGGCGCTGTGCGAGCGGTTCGGGATCAAGGTCATGCTCGACGTGCACAGCGCCGAGGCGGACAACTCCGGCCACATCTACCCGATGTGGTTCAAGGGAACGATCACCTCGGAGCAGTTCTACACGGCCTGGGAATGGGTCACCCAGCGGTACCGGGACAACGACACCATCGTCGCGATGGACATCAAGAACGAGCCGCACGGCACGCCCAACTCGCCGCCACGCGCCAAGTGGGACGGCAGCACCGACACCGACAACTTCAAGAACGCCTGCCAGGTCGCCGGCCGGCGCATCCTGGCGATCAACCCGAACCTGCTGATCCTGTGCGAGGGCATCGAGGTCTACCCGCGCCCCGGCGAGACCTGGAACTCCCCCAACACCGATCCCGACCTCAGCCCGAACTACTTCTACAACTGGTGGGGCGGAAACCTCCGTGGCGTCCGGGACTTCCCGGTCGATCTCGGCGCGAACCAGGACCAGCTGGTCTACTCTCCGCACGACTACGGCCCGCTGGTGTTCAACCAGCCCTGGTTCCAGGTGCCGTTCACCAAGGCGACCCTGACCACCGACGTGTGGCGGCCGAACTGGCTCTACATCCACGAGGAGAACATCGCGCCGCTGCTGATCGGCGAGTGGGGCGGGCGGCTCGGTCAGGACGAACGGCAGGACCGCTGGATGACCGCGCTGCGCGACCTGATCGTGGACGAGGGCCTGCACCAGACGTTCTGGGTGATCAACCCGAACTCCGGCGACACCGGCGGCCTGTTGCTCGACGACTGGCGCACCTGGGACGAGCAGAAGTACAACCTGCTCCGGCCGGCCCTGTGGCAGTTCAACAACAAGTTCGTCGGCCTGGACCACCAGGTCCGGCTCGGCGGCGCCGGCAGCACCACCGGGATCAACCTGGCCGAGCGGTACGGCAGCGGCCCGATCGACAGCACCGCGCCGAGCACCCCCACCGGCCTGACCGTCACCGGGACGACCTCGGCGTCGGTGTCCCTGTCCTGGAACGCGGCCACCGACAACGTCGGAGTGACCGGCTACCAGATCTTCCGCAACGGCGCGATCGTGAACACCGCGCCGGGCACCAGCTTCACCGACACCGGCCTGGCCGGCGGCACCACCTACACCTACACGGTGCGCGCCCGGGACGCGGCCGGCAACACCTCGGCCGCGTCCACGGCCGCCACCGGCACCACCCAACCCGGTGGCGGCGGCGGCAACTCCGGCTGCACCGCCACCTACCGCAGCACCAACAACTGGGACGGCGGATTCCAGGGCGAGGTCACGGTGACCAACACCGGCACCGCCCAGATCCGGGGCTGGTCGGTCGCGCTGACCCTGGCCACCGGCCGGAGCATCTCCAACGTCTGGAACGGAAACCTGACCGGCACCACGGTCACCAACGCCGGGCACAACGGCGCCCTCGCCCCGACCGCGAGCACGAACTTCGGCTTCGTCGCGAACGGCCAGTCCACCGATGCCGTCACCGTGGCCAGCTGCACCACGAACTGAGAATCCGCAAGGTTCTGGATCAGGCACCACGCGCCGGCGGCTCGACCCGGCCGACCTGCTCGGCCGGGTCGACGCCACGCGCGAGCTGAATTCGCGACGAACGGGCGCTTGCGATCGGGCGAACCGGGCCGGAAGATCATGCGATGGCTGACATCGACCGGCGTTCGGTTCTTCGGGGTGCGGCAGCGGTAGCGGGTGGAACGGTGATCGGCGGTCCGTTCCTCGGGTTCGTCAACCGGGCGGCGGCCGAGCCGGTGGCCGACTCCGGCGGGTTCCGGGAGCTGCGGCCCGTCCCCGACCTGCGCGACGGGACCGTCCGGTTGTGGCTGCCCGAGGACTTCCAGTACCGGTCGTTCCACGACACCGAGGTCCCGGTGGTGCTCGACGACGGCACCAACCTGCCCGGCCGGCACGACGGCATGGGCGCGTTCCGAGGCGAGGGCCGGCACTGCCGGCCGGGCAACTATCTCCTGGTCCGCAACCACGAGCTGAACAACGCCGGCCCGGCCTTCGGCGATGCCGGCAAGGCCTACGACCCGATGGCCCAGGGCGGGACCACCACCATCGAGGTGACCCGGTTCGGCGAGGTGGTCCGCGCCCACACCAGCCTCAACGGCACCCAGATGAACTGCTCCGGCGGGCGGATGCCGTGGGGCAGCTGGATCAGCTGCGAGGAAACGGTCAACGGACCGGACGTCGGGCCGGACTTCACCGGCGCGCCGAACACCGCGCTCACCCAGCGGCACGGCTTCGTGTTCGAGGTGCCGGTGGACGGCGAGTCCGACCGGGAACCACTGACCTCGGCCGGCCGGTTCGCCCACGAGTCGGTCGCGTTCGATCCGGACGGCGGCGCGCTCTACCTCACCGAGGACAACTTCGGCTTTCCGTCGGGCTTCTACCGCTACACCCCGCGGCGCAACCCGATGCGCACCGGCCGGATGGACAACCGCGGCCGGCTGCAGATGCTGGCGGTCAAGGGCCGGCCAAACGCCAACCTCGCCGCCGCCCAACCGGACCGGGCCAGCTACCGGGTGCAGTGGGTCGACATCGACGACCCGGCACCGAGCTTCCCGTACACCCCGGGCCAGCCCGCCCCCACCACCAACGACACCGCGCTGACCCACGTCGGCCGCCAGGGCTGGGCGCAGGGCGCCGCGTTCTTCTCCCGGCTGGAGGGCTCCGCCTACGACGACGGCACCGTCTACTTCACCTCGACCCAGGGTGGCGGACCCGCCGAGACCGGGATCGGACCGATCGCCGACGGCTACGGCAACGGCTCCGGCCAGATCTGGGCCTACCACATCAGGTCGAACACCCTGCGGCTCGCCTACCAGTCCCCCGGACCGGACGTGCTGGACTTCCCCGACAACGTCACAACCAGCCCGCGCGGCACCCTGGTGGTCTGCGAGGACAACGTCAACGACAACTACATCCGCGGTCTGTCCCGCCGTGGGCAATTGTTCGACATCGCCCTCAATCGGCTCAACAGCAACACCGGCACGCCGCGGTTCAACGACGAGTTCGCCGGCTCAACGTTCAGTCCGGACGGCCACACGCTGTTCGTCAACATCCAGGCGTCCCGCGGCATGACCTTCGCCATCTGGGGCCCCTGGCACCGGATCGGCGTCTGAGTCAGGCGAGGCTGAACTTCTCGGCGTGCACGGCCAGGTTGGGAACCTGCAGTGCCCGCAGGCTGTCCAGCACCGCGGCGGTCATGGCAGGCGGACCGCAGACGTAGACGTCCCGCCAGGCGATGTCGGGTACCAGGCGAAGCAGATTGCCCGGCTCGAACGGCCGCGCGCCCTGCCCGGTCCGGCCGGTGAGCAGGTGCAGCATCCCGCCGCGCGCCGCGACCAACTGCTGCAACTCGTTGCCCAGCACGGCATCGGCGGCGCTGTGCACCCGGTAGAGCACGACCACGTGCCCGGCCGACTGCTCCTCGAGCAGCGCCCTGATCGGCGTGACCCCTACTCCCCCGGCGATCAGCAGCAGGTGCGGGCGGGTCCGGTGCATCGAGGTGAACGCTCCATACGGGCCCTCGACGAACGCCCTGGTGCCGATCGGAAGCCGGCGCAGGCTGGCGCTGGTGGTCCCGACCGCCCGCGCGGTCAGCCGCAGGAACCGGCCGTTGGGTGCCGCGGACAGGGAGAACGGGTTCGCCTGCCACCAGCCGTTGTGCCCGGGGAAGCGCCAGATGCAGAACTGCCCCGCCCTGGCCGGCAACCGGTCAAGGTGCCGCCCGCCGACGTAGACCGACACCACGTCGTGCGCCTCGGGAACCACGGCCTCCACCCGGAACTGGTGGTAGGCGTTGCGCCACACCGGCACCACGATCCGTCCCACGATCAGCGCGCCGAACGCGAAGATCCACAGCAGCCACCAGTAGGCCATCGCGAACGCGGACGACCGGAACGTCGTGGTCTCGATCAGCTGGTGCACGAACGCGAACCCGAGCGCCAGGTACACCAACAGGTGCAGCGCATGCCAGGTCTCGTACCGCAGCCGCCGCCGGGCATACCGTGCCGAGACCGCCGCGATCACCACGATCAGGCCGGCGGCGAGCATGCCGAGCAGTGACGCCGGCACGCCGGCCAACGCCAGGAACGTCTCCGGCATCGACACCCCGTCCAGCACCGCGTACCCGAGCACGATCAGCGTGGCGTGGGCGAGGATGGTCCACAACAGAGTGAACCCGACCCACCGGTGCCACACCGTCAGCCGGTCCATCCCGATCCGACGGTCCAACCACGGCAGCCGCGCCACCAACAGCAGTTGGAACATCATCACCAGCGCCGCGTGCAGGCCGATGAACTTGCCGACCGTGAGAATCCCGTTCTTCCCGCTGTCCGCGGTGAAGAAGAGCGCCTCCACGATCGCCACGTTGATCGCGACGAATGTCCACATCGCCCACCGCGCCCGCACCACCGGCGGCGCATGCTCCCGCGCCGTGCGCGGACCCATCGTCGCTACCATCGCTACCTCTCCCCACCCGCCGGCCACACCCTGCACCAGTATGCACAGCACATCCCCAGACCACTGTGCACTCTCGGGCACGATTCGCTGCCCTAACGAACTCACCGGGCACGGTGCGTGATGGGCCGGTTGCTGGGCGGACCGGATCAGACAGTGCCGCACGGCTCTCATCGCGGGGACGTTGGTCCCCGCGACCTGAAGGAGGTGGTCCCTGGTCGCCAGGGACCGGCCCGGGCAGGCTCGACGTGCACGTCGAGAGGATCACGGTGACCATGGGCGCGACACACCAGAACACGGGCGGTGAGCCTTCGATGGGAATAAGGGTGTCGCGATTGGACGCTGACGACCGTCCACCCACGACCGGTCGACGGGTGTCGATGCTTGCGCTGGCCACCGTCGGGTTCGTGGTGAACTTCTGGGCCTGGGCGCTGCTCAGCCCGCTTGGTCCGCGGTTCAAGGACGACCTGGGGCTGACGTCGTTCCAGCAGGCGCTGGTCGTGGCCGTGCCGGTGGTGGTGGGGTCGCTCGGGCGGATTCCGGTGGGAGCACTGACCGACCGGTTCGGTGGCCGGCTGATGTTCCCGCTGGTGAGCCTGGCGACGATCGTGCCGGTGCTGTTCCTCGGGCTGGCCGGCCATTCGTCGCTGGCCGCGCTGCTGTTCGGCGGGTTCTTCCTCGGTATCGGCGGCACGGCGTTCGCGGTGGGGGTGCCGTTCGTCAACGCGTGGTTCCCGCCGCAGCGGCGCGGGCTGGCGATCGGGATCTTCGGCATGGGCATGGGTGGCACCGCGATCAGCGCGCTGACCACGGTGCGACTGGTCGACGCCGGTGGCCTGGCGACGCCGTTCGTGGTGACCGCGGTGGTGCTCGCGGTCTACGCGGTGGTGGCGGTCCTGCTGCTGCGCGACGCGCCGGGCCGGGTCGTGCCGACGGAGTCGTTGGGCCGCCGGCTGGCGGCCACCCTGCGGCTGCCGGTCACCTGGCAGGCCTCGGCGCTGTACGCGGTGGCCTTCGGCGGGTACGTGGCGTTCTCGGTCTACCTGCCCGCCTACCTCAAGACCGCCTACGGGCTGACCCAGGCCGACGCGGCCAACCGGATGGCGGGGTTCGTGCTGCTCGCGGTCCTGTTGCGACCCGTCGGCGGGTGGCTGTCCGACCGGCTGGGCCCGGCCGTGGTGCTGGTCGTCGCGATGGCCGTGGTGGCGGCCGGAGCCATCGTCACGGCGTTCACCCCGGCGCTGATGCCGCTGGGCACGATCGCGTTCCTGTCCATGGCGGCGGCGCTCGGCGCCGGCAGCGGCGCGGTGTTCGCGCTGGTCGCCCTGCTGGCACCGGCGAACAAGGTCGGCTCGGTCACCGGTGTGGTCGGCGCGGCCGGCGGGCTTGGCGGGTTCGTGCCGCCGCTGGTGATGGGTGCGCTGTACGGGGCGATGTCCTCCTACGCGCTGGGCCTGGCCGCCCTGGCCGTGGTCGCCCTTGCCGCACTGGCCTTCACCGCCAGCACCGTGCGCCGCGCGGTGCAGAACCGCGACACCACGGAGGCGACGGCGTGAGCGAGCTTGCGAGCGAATCCTTCAACACTGCCCCGGCGCCGAGCCTGCGCGGCGGCGGGGTCGGGCCGCACCGAGCTTGCGAGGTGCGGCCGTGAGTGATTCTGGTCTGGACGGCGGGCTGACCGACGCGCTGGTCCGCACCCGACGGTTCTTCACCCGCGCCGAGGTCTCCAGCGACCTGCGCACCCTGTACCGGATCGGCGGCCGGCAGGCGGACGACTTCTACCGGGACCGGTGGAGCCACGACAAGGTGGTGCGGTCCACCCACGGGGTGAACTGCACCGGCTCCTGCTCGTGGAAGGTCTACGTCAAGGACGGGATCATCACCTGGGAGACGCAGCAGACGGACTATCCGTCCGTGGGGCCCGACCGCCCGGAGTACGAGCCGCGGGGCTGCCCACGGGGGGCGGCGTTCTCCTGGTACACCTACTCGCCGACCCGGGTGCGCTACCCGTACGTGCGCGGCGTGCTGCTCCAGATGTACCGGGAGGCCAAGGCGCGCACCGGTGATCCGGTGCTGGCCTGGGCGGAGATCGTGACGAACCCGGAGACCAGGCGCCGGTACCAGGAGGCCCGCGGCCGCGGCGGTCTGGTCCGCGCGTCCTGGGACGAGGCCACCGAGCTGGTCGCCGCCGCGCACGTGCACACCATCAAGAAGTACGGGCCCGACCGGATTGCCGGCTTCTCCCCCATTCCGGCGATGTCGATGGTGTCGCACGCGTCCGGTGCCCGGTTCGTGTCGCTGCTCGGCGGGGCGATGCTGTCGTTCTACGACTGGTACGCCGACCTGCCGGTGGCCTCCCCGCAGGTGTTCGGCGACCAGACCGACGTGCCGGAGTCCGGCGACTGGTGGGACGCCGGCTACCTGATCATGTGGGGTTCCAACCTGCCGGTGACCCGCACCCCGGACGCGCACTGGATGGCCGAGGCCCGCTACCGCGGCCAGAAGGTGATCGCGGTGGCCCCGGACTACGCCGACAACGTCAAGTTCGCCGACGAGTGGCTGGCCGCGAAGCCCGGGACCGACGGCGCGCTGGCGATGGCCATGGGCCACGTGATCCTGCGCGAGTTCTTCGTCGAGCGGCAGGTGCCGTACTTCACCGACTACGTCAAGCGGTTCACCGACCTGCCGTTCCTGGTCCGGCTGGACGAGCACGACGGCGGCTACCGCCCGGGCAAGTTCCTCACCGCCGAGGACCTGGACGGCATGGCCCATACCGAGAACGCCGCGTTCAAGACCGTCCTGCTGGACGCCGCGACCGGCCGGCCGGTGGTGGCCAACGGCTCGGTCGGCTTCCGGTTCGGCCAGGACGGCATGGGCAAGTGGAACCTCGACCTGGGCGCCATCGATCCGCAACTGTCGCTGCACGACGCCGACCCGGTGCCGGTCACACTGCCCCGGTTCGACACGCCGGACGGCGCGGCCGGCGCGCTGCGCCGCGGGGTGCCGGCCCGGCGGGTCGGCGCGCACCTGGTGACCACCGTGTTCGATCTGCTGCTGGCGCAGTACGGGGTGCACCGGCCGGGGTTGCCCGGCGACTGGCCGACCGGCTACGACGACGCCACCCAGCCGTACACCCCGGCCTGGCAGCAGCCGATCACCGGTGTGCCGGCCGCGGCGGCAGCCCGGATCGGCCGGGAGTTCGCCGCCAACGCCGAGGAATCCCGGGGCCGGTCGATGATCGTCATGGGTGCCGGCACCAACCATTGGTTCCACTCCGACACCATCTACCGGGCCTTCCTTGCGCTCACCACGCTGACCGGCTGCCAGGGCGTCAACGGTGGCGGCTGGGCGCACTACGTTGGGCAGGAGAAGTGCCGGCCGGTCACCGGCTGGGCACAGCTGGCGTTCGGCCTGGACTGGTCCCGCCCGGCCCGGCAGATGATCCAGACCGCGTACTGGTACCTGCACACCGACCAGTTCCGGTACGACCCGTTCGGCGCGGACACCCTGGCCGCGGCCACTTCGGACGGACAGTTGGCCGGCCGGACCACGGCCGACGTGATCGCCATGGCCGCCCGGCTCGGCTGGATGCCGTCCTACCCGACGTTCGACCGCAACCCGCTCGACCTGGCCGACGACGCCGAACGCTCCGGTCTGTCCACAACGGACTACGTGGTCGGCGAGCTGAAGGCCGGGCGGCTGCGGTTCGCCTGCGAGGATCCGGACGCGCCGGAGAACTTTCCGAGGGTGCTGAGTGTGTGGCGGGCCAACCTGCTCGGCTCGTCGGCGAAGGGCAACGAGTACTTCCTCAAGCACCTGCTCGGCGCCGACTCCTCGCTGCGGGCGCAGGAGGCTCCGCCCGAAGCTCGCCCGAAAGACGTGGTGTGGCACGACGAGGCTCCGATCGGCAAGCTGGATCTGTTGCTGTCCCTGGACTTCCGGATGACCAGTACCACGCTGTTCTCCGACGTCGTGCTGCCGGCCGCGACCTGGTACGAGAAACACGACCTGAACACCACCGACATGCACCCGTTCGTGCACTCGTTCAACCCCGCCATCGCGCCACCCTGGCAGACCCGCACCGACTGGGCCGCGTTCCAGGCGATCGCCGAGGAGTTCAGCCACCTCGCCGAGAAGCACCTCGGGGTACGCAAGGACGTCGTGGCCACCCCGCTGCTGCACGACACCTCCGACGAGCTGGCCACGCCACACGGCCGGGTCCGGGACTGGAAGGCCGGGGAGTGCGAGCCGGTGCCCGGCCTGACCATGCCGGCGCTTGCCGTGCGGGAACGGGACTATCCGGCGGTCGCGGCGAAGATGGGTGCGCTGGGGCCGCTGGCCGAGACGCTCGGCGCGACCACCAAGGGCGTGACCTACAAGCTGGACCGCGAGGTCGAGTACCTGCGGAGCAAGAACGGCGCGGTGCGCGGCGGCCCGGCCGACGGCCGCCCGTCGCTGGCCCGGGACGTGCACGCGTGCGAGGCGATCCTGGCCCTGTCCGGGACCACCAACGGACACCTGGCCACGCAGGGCTTCCGGACGCTGGAGGCGCGCACCGGCACCGAGCTGGCGGACCTGGCCGCCGAGCACGAGGGCAAGCGGATCACCTTCGCCGACACCCAGGCGGCGCCGGTGCCGGTGATCACCTCGCCGGAGTGGTCCGGCTCGGAGACCGGTGGCCGGCGCTACTCGCCGTTCACCATCAACGTCGAGCGGCTCAAACCGTGGCACACCCTGACCGGCCGGCAGCAGTTCTTCATCGACCACGACTGGATGGCCGAGTTGGGCGAGCAGCTCCCGGTGTTCCGGCCACCGCTTTCCATGGCCGAGCTGTTCGGCGAGCCGGTCGTCGGCGAGCACGGCTCGCTCGGCATCACCGTGCGGTACCTGACCCCGCACTCCAAGTGGTCGATCCACTCCGAGTACCAGGACAACCTGTTCATGCTGAGCCTGTCCCGTGGCGGGCAGACCATTTGGATGTCCAAAGAGGACGCGGCGAAGATCGGTGTGGCGGACAACGACTGGATCGAGGCGGTCAACCGCAACGGCGTGGTCGTCGCCCGTGCCATCGTCTCGCACCGGATGCCGGAGGGCACCGTCTACATGCACCACGCGCAGGACCGGCTGATCGACGTACCGCGCGCGGAGACCTCGGGCAAACGCGGCGGAATCCACAACTCGCTCACCCGCCTGCTGATCAAACCCTCCCACCTGATCGGCGGCTACGCCCAACTCTCCTTCGCGTTCAACTACCTCGGCCCCACCGGCAACCAGCGCGACGAGGTCACCATGATCCGCCGACGCAGCCAGGAGGTGCAGTACTAGTGAAGGTTATGGCGCAGATGGCCATGGTGATGAACCTGGACAAGTGCATCGGCTGTCACACCTGCTCGGTGACCTGCAAGCAGGCCTGGACCAACCGGTCCGGGGTGGAGTACGTCTGGTTCAACAACGTGGAAACCCGTCCGGGACAAGGGTATCCGCGCACCTACGAGGACCAGGAGCGCTGGCGCGGCGGCTGGACGCTGAACCGGCGCGGCCGGCTCGTGCTCAAGGGCGGTGGCCGGTTGCGCAAGCTGCTGACCATTTTCGCCAATCCCAAGCTGCCCAACATCAAGGACTACTACGAGCCCTGGACCTACGACTACGACACCCTGACCAACGCGCCGCTGCAGGAGCACACCCCGGTGGCCCGGCCCCGGTCGCTGATCAGCGGTAAGTTCACCAAGATCACCTGGTCGGCGAACTGGGACGACAACCTCGGCGGCGCCCCGGACCACGGCCACGCGGATCCGTTGCTGCGCAACATCTCCGACAAGGTCCGGTTCGAGTTCGAGCAGACCTTCATGTTCTACCTGCCGCGCATCTGCGAGCACTGCCTCAACCCCTCGTGCGCCGCATCCTGCCCGTCCGGCGCCATCTACAAGCGCACCGAGGACGGCATCGTGCTGGTCGACCAGGACCGCTGCCGCGGTTGGCGGATGTGCGTGTCCGGCTGCCCGTACAAGAAGGTCTACTTCAACCACCGCACCGGCAAGGCCGAGAAGTGCACCTTCTGCTTCCCCCGCGTCGAGGTGGGCATTCCCACCGTGTGCGCCGAGACATGCGTGGGCCGGCTGCGCTACATCGGCCTGGTCCTCTACGACGCCGACCGGGTACTCGCCGCCGCGGCCACCCCGAACGAGCGCGATCTCTATGCGGCGCAACGGAACATCCTGCTCGACCCGAACCACCCGGCCGTGGTGGCGGAGGCCGAGCGCGCCGGCATCCCCCGCGACTGGATCGAAGCGGCCCAGCGGTCACCGGTCTACGCGCTGATCAACAAGTACCGGGTGGCGCTGCCGCTGCACCCGGAGTACCGGACCATGCCGATGGTCTGGTACATCCCGCCACTGTCCCCGGTCATCGACGTGGTGCGCGACACCGGCCACGATGCCGAGGACCACGGCAACCTGTTCGCCGCGATCGACGCCCTGCGCATTCCGGTGGAGTACCTGGCCGAGCTGTTCACCGCGGGCGACACCGAACCCATCGACGCGGTACTGCGCCGGCTGGCCGCGATGCGTGCCTACATGCGGGACATCAACCTGGGCCGGGAACCCCGCGAGGAGATCGCCACCCGGGTGGGGATGACCGGCGAGCAGGTCTACGACATGTACCGGCTGCTGGCCCTGGCCAAGTACGACGAGCGCTACGTCATCCCGCCCGCGCACGCCGAACAGGCGCACGGCCTCGAGGAGTTGGCCACCGAGTGCAGCCTGGACTACGCGGGCGGGCCCGGCATGGGCGGCTCCGGCCCGTTCGGGGAAAGCTCCGGCGGCGCCTCGCCGATCGCCGTGGAGAACTTCCGCATGCTGCAGGACCGGCAGACCAGCGACACCATGGCGGCCCCCTCGGACAAGGGCAACCGGGTCAACCTGCTCAACTGGGACGGCAAGGGCACACCGGAAGGCCTGTTCCCACCACGACCGGACGCCGAGTCATGACGGCGACGGCCTGGCAGGTCCAGTCGCTGCTGCTGGACTATCCGGACGAGGCGCTGCTCGGCCGCGTTCCCTTGCTGCGCACCGCGGTCGCGACCCTGCCGGACGCGATCGGCGCGCCGCTGCCGGCGTTGCTCGACCACCTGGAGTCCACGCCGCTGACCGACCTGACCGCCGAGTACGTGGCCACCTTCGACCACCGCAAGCAGTTCAGCCCCTACCTGACCTACTTCGTCTACGGCGACACCCGAAAACGCGGCATGGCGCTGCTGCGGTTCAAACACGCCTACCGCGCCGCCGGTCTCGTGCTCGACGACGCCGAGCTGCCCGACCACCTCGCCGTCGTGCTCGAGTTCGCCGCGGTGGACCCGCCGGCCGGCCGCCGGCTGCTCATCGAGTACCGCGCCGGCCTCGAGCTCCTGCGGGTCGGTCTGCGCGAGGCCGGCTCCCCCTGGGCCGCCGTGCCGGAGTCCGTCTCGGCCACCCTGCCGCCGCTCGGCCGGCACGTGCGGGACGCCGTCGCCCGCCTGGCCGCCGAGGGCCCACCCGAGGAGGAGGTCGGCCTGGCCCCGTTCGGAGGAGGTTTCTCATGAGTACCTGGGACATCCTGCTGTGGGTGGCGGTCCCCTACGCCGCCATCGCGATCTTCGTCGTCGGCCACGTCTGGCGCTACCGGTACGACAAGTTCGGTTGGACCACCCGCTCCTCCCAGCTCTACGAGAACCGCCTGCTGCGGTTGGGCAGCCCGCTGTTCCACTTCGGCATTCTGCTGGTCGCCCTCGGGCACGTCGGCGGCCTGCTCATCCCCGAGTCGTGGACCGAGGCGCTGGGCATCAGCGAAGCCGCCTACCACGCCGTGGCCGTCACCCTCGGCGTACTCGCCGGGATCTGCACGCTCGCCGGCGCGGCGATCCTGGTCTACCGCAGGCGCACCGTCGGCCCGGTGTTCTCCGCGACCACCCGCAACGACAAGATCATGTACGTGCTGCTGGTCGGCACCATCGTGCTCGGCCTTGGCACCACCGTGCTGGGCAACCTGACCGACCACCCGCACAACTACCGCGAGACCGTCTCCCCCTGGTTCCGCTCGATCTTCGCCTTCCAGCCCGAGCCCGAGCTGATGACCAGGGCCCCGATCGGCTTCCAGCTGCACGCCACGGCGGCCTGGGTGCTGTTCGCGTTCTGGCCGTTCTCCCGCCTGGTGCACGTGTTCTCCATGCCGCTCGGCTACCTCACCCGGCCCTACATCGTCTACCGCAGCCGGGACACCCGGCTGGGCAGCCGGCCGCCGCGCCGCGGCTGGGAACGCGTCGGCTGACCACCGGTCATGGTTTGACGGGGTCAGCTCCGCGAGCGTTGAATGCCCGGAGATCGCATCGGGTTGGAGGCGCGCATGGGGTTGAGCCGGCGGGACGTGTTGCGGGCCGGGGCGGTCGGGGCGGCCGCGGCTGCCGCAGGCGGGTTGGCCACGCCGGCCGCGGCGGATCCGTGGCGGACCAACCCGGAGCACACCACGCTGGACCGCACGCTGCTGCTCGGGGCGCCGGGCGCCGGTGGCTACCGGCCGATCGTCGCCGGCCCGGGTGAGCCGTTCCTGGTCCGCGACGAGCTGCTGGCCACCCGGCCCGCGGGCCGCCGGCACGGCCGGCCGATCCTGGCCTTCGGCCAGCTCACCGACATCCACGCGATGGACACCCAGTCACCGGCCCGAGTCGAGTTTCTGGACCGCTACAACGATCCCGACTCACCGTTCGCCGGCCTGCTGCCGTTCGAGTCGTCCTACCGCGCGCACGAGTTCCTGTCCGCGCAGATCAGCGACGCCATGGTGCGGGCGGTGAACCTGGTCCGGCGCGGGCCGGCAACCGGAGCGCCGCTGTCGTTCGCCATCGCCACCGGCGACAACGTGGACAACGTCCAGTTCAACGAGCTGCGCTGGTACATCGACCTGCTCGACGGCCGCCGGGTGCGGCCCGACTCCGGCGACCTGTCGCGCTACGAGGGCGTGGCCGACCAGGTCGCCTACGACGTGCGGTACTGGCATCCGGACGGCACCCCGGCCGGGCAGCCGGACGACCTGCCCCGGGCCCGGTTCGGCTTTCCCACCGTGCCGGGCCTGCTGGACGCGGCCCGCCGGCCGTTCCGGGCGCGCGGCCTGAACCTGCCGTGGCTGACCGCATACGGCAACCACGACGGGCTGATCCAGGGCAACCTCCCGCCGTTGCCCGCGCTCGGGCCGCTGGCCACCGGCAACCGCAAGATCGTCGATCTGCCGCCGGGCACCGACATCATCCAGCTCGCCCTGCAACTGCAGGCGCTGGATCCGCGCGGCCTTGCGACGCTGCTCGCCGGTCCGGCGCGCACCGTCACCGCGGACCCGAACCGGCGCTTCGTCAGCCGGATCGAGACCATCCGCGAGCATTTCAACACCAGCGGCGCGCCACGCGGGCACGGCTTCGGCGGGTGGAACCTGGCCACCGGCAACGCCTACTACGCCTTCGACCGCGGTGTGGTGCGCGGTCTCGTGCTGGACACCGTCAACCCCAACGGCGGCGCCAACGGGTCGATCGACGCCGAGCAGTTCGCCTGGCTGGAGCGCGAACTGTCCGCCGGCAGCAGCCGGCATCTCGACGCCGCCGGCAACCGGGTGTCCCGGCGCTGCCGGGACCGGCTGTTCATCCTGTTCAGCCACCACACCATCGACACGATGGACAACATCGCCGGGGCGCCGCCGCGGATCGGCGGTGCCGGCGTGCGGGAGCTGTTGTTGCGCCACCCCAACGTCGTGCTGTGGGTCAACGGCCACACCCACCGCAACACCGTGACCCCGCACCGCGCTCCGGGTGGCGGCGGATTCTGGGAGGTCAACACCGCCGCGCACATCGACTGGCCGCAGCAGTCCCGGGTGCTGGAACTGATGGACAACCAGGACGGCACCCTGTCGATCTTCGGCACCATCCTGGACATGGCCGCCCCGGCCACCCCCCGCGGCCGGCTGGACGACCCGGTCACGCTGGCCGCGCTGGCCCGCGAGCTCGCCGGCAACGACTGGCAGTCCCGGGACCGGCCGAACCCGGGCGTCGACGGCCGGCGCGGATCGGTCCAGGACCGCAACGTCGAACTTCTCCTACCCAGCCCGTTCCCGCTGACGCACACCCGCGATGCGGCCACGGTGGCCATCCCCCACGGGGTTTGAAACTCCGTTCCGCCCTAGACAGTCCACCGGGGCGGGCATAGGACGGGGGGATGCGACCGTCTGATTCCCACGAAGAAGCTTCGGTTACCCCGTCCCGACGTGTGGTGCTGACCGGCACCCTTGCCGCGGCGGGCGGGATGTTGTTGCCGGTGACGGTGTCCGCCGCGGACGCCGAGCCCATCGGCGAGCACGGCATCGATCCCGAGTTGCGGGCGTTGCTGCGCAACGTCGACCGGCGCCGGATCGAGGCCAACGTGCGCCGGCTGGTCGGCTTCGGCACCCGGCACACCCTGTCCAGCCAGACCGACCCGGTGCGCGGGATCGGCGCCGCCCGGGACTGGATCAACGCCGAGCTGAGCCGGTACGCCGAACGCTCCGGCGGCCAGATGACCGTTGCGCTGCAGTCCTACGTACAGCCGCCCGCCCCACCCCGCATCCCGGTGGAGACCACCATCACCAACGTGGTGGCCACGCTGCGCGGCACCACCACCCCGGAGCGGGTGTACGTGATCACCGCGCACTACGACTCCCGGGTGACCGACGTCAACAACTTCACCGCCGACGCCCCCGGCGCGGACGACGACGCGTCCGGCGTCTCGGTGATCATGGAGGTGGCCCGGGTGCTGTCCACCCGGCCGACCGCCGCCACCGTGGTGTGCGCCGCGGTCGCCGGCGAGGAGCAGGGCCTGTTCGGCTCCAACTTCATGGCCACCCAGTTCAAGGCCGCGGGCGCCGACGTGCAGGGCATGTTCTCCAACGACATCGTGGGCAGTTCGACGGCCGAGGACGGCTCCCGGGACCCGCACACCATCCGGCTGTTCGCCGAGGGGGTGCCGACCTCGGAAACCCCGGCGGAGGCCAACACCCGCCGCTCGGTGGGTGGGGAGAACGACTCGTCGTCCCGGCAGCTCTCCCGGTTCGTCGACGACGTGGCCAGGCGCTCCGGCGCGGGACTCGACGTCCGGGTGATCTGGCGCCGGGACCGGTACCTGCGCGGCAGCGACCACATCTCGTTCCTGCAGCAGGGTTATCCGGCCGGCCGGTTCACCGAGCCGGCGGAGATCTTCGCCCACCAGCACCAGGACGTCCGGGTGGAGAACGGCGTGCAGTTCGGCGACCTGCCCGAGTTCTGCGACTTCGACTACATCACCCGGGTGGCCAAGCTCAACCTGGCCACCATGTGGTCCCTCGCCCAGGCACCGGGCACGCCGAAGAACGTACGCATCCTCACCGCGCAGCTGACCAACGCCACCGATCTGGCCTGGAACCGGGGGCCCGAGCCGGACCTGGCCGGCTACGAGATCGTGTGGCGGGAGACCACCGAAGCCGACTGGACCCATGTGATCCGGGTCGGCGACGTCACCGCCGCACACGTCGACATCTCCAAGGACAACGTGTTCTTCGGGGTGCGGGCGGTCAACCGGACCGGGCAGCGCAGCCCGGTCGCCTTCCCCGTTCCGGCTGCCAGCTAAGGAGAGCGTTCCGCCGCACGCGCGTGCTGGTCCCGGCCCGCGACGTGGACCCGACCACAACCGGTCCTGATGGAAAGTTTCCAATCAGCCGTGTTGTGTGCCAAGATCGTGCCGATCTTGGAGCGGGTTGCGTCGAGCGAACGGAGCGCGATCATGGAGTGGCCGCAGTCGACCCAGTCCCGGCGCTGGCTGCTTTCCCGCGGGCTGACCGCGGGAGCCGCGCTGGCCCTGCCGGTGACCCTGGGCGCCAAGGCCGCCTCGGCGGCCACCGCACAGGCCACGGTGGACATGGAACAGGTGTTGGTGGCCTGCCAGGTCGACCCACCCAAACCCAACACGGACACCACGCCGGGCACCCCGGCACACGTGACCGCCGTGGAACAGGCGCTGCGGGCCGAAGGGCTGCTCGTGCCGGGACAGGTCGACGGCCACTACGGCACCGCAACGCTCTCCGCCTACGCCGCCTGGCAACGCAGCCTCGGCTTCACCGGCATCGACGCCAACGGTGTGCCCGGCCGCACCAGCCTGACCGAGCTCGGCGCCGGCCGGTTCACCGTGGCCAACATCGTCACCGCCGGATCCCGCACCGACAGCTACGGCGGCCGGCGGGTCAACACCCGCACCGCCACCATGCTCCGCGCCGCCGACCAGATGTTCTCCTGGAGCCTCGTGCTCACCCAGGGCTCCTACACCTCGGACAACCCCGACTCGGCCGGCACCCACGACGGCGGCGGCGTGGTCGACATCAGCGTCAGCGCGCTGACCACCACCCAACGCTGGCAGACCGTCCGCGCCCTGCGCACGGTCGGCTTCGCCGCCTGGCTCCGCACCCCCAGCGACGGCTTCGCCTACCACATCCACGCCAACGCCATCTCCGACCCGGACATGTCCCGCCCCGCCCGCAACCAGGTCCACGACTACTACTTCGGCCGCAACGGCCTCGCCAACCACGCCGCCGACAACACCCCCCAGGCCTACCGCGTCCCCTTCACCTGGTGGGAACGCCACCAACGCGGATGATCCGCAGTGACCCGCCGGCCTCTGGCGGGTCACTGCGGAACCGCTAGGCCGACCGCTGGTTTCCGGACCGGGCGGGCGACGGGGTCTCGACGAGTCCGGCCAGTGCCGGGGGCAACGGGTCGTGGTGCAGGACGCCGAGGCGCTGGGTGGCGCGGGTGAGGGCGACGTAGAGCTCGGCCGCGCCGCGCGGGCCGTCGGCGAGGATCCGTTCCGGCGCCACCACGAGGACGGCGTCGAACTCGAGGCCCTTGGTCTCCGCCGCCGGTACCGTGCCCGGCACCCCCGGCGGCCCGATCACGATGCTGGTGCCTTCGCGGCTGGCCTCGTCCCGGACGAACTCCGCGATGGCGGCGGGCAGCTCGGCCGCGGTGACCCGCCGGGACCACGGCTGGACACCGGTCGCCCGGACCGACTCCGGTGGCTCGACCCCGGGGGCGAACTCGGCGAGCAGCGCGGCGGCGACCGCCATGATCTCCGCCGGGGTGCGGTAGTTCACCGACAGCGCCCGGTAGACCCAGCGACCCGGCACGTACGGCTCGAGCATCGCGTCCCACGCGGTCGCTCCGGCCACCGACCGGCGCTGGGCCAGATCGCCGACCACCGTGAAGGACCGGCCCGGACAGCGCCGCATCAGCACCCGCCAGTCCATTTCGGACAGTTCCTGGGCCTCGTCGACCACGACGTGCCGGTAGGTCCAGTCCCGGTCCGCGGCGGCCCGCTCGGCCAGTTCCCGGGTGTCGTACTCGACGAAGCGCTCCGCGAGATCCTCGGCGTAGAGCAGATCCGTGGCGAACAGGTGATCCTCGTCGTCCATCGAGTCCTCGCGGCTGACCAGGGTGCTGAACACGCCTTCGGCGTACTCGGCGTGCGCCCGCCGTTCCCGCTCGGCGGCCTGCTCGGCCGCCTGGTCGACCGCCTTGTCCCGGCCGAGCAGGTCGATCAGCTCGTCGAGCAGCGGCACGTCGGACACCGTCCAGGCGTCGCCCTGCGCCCGCAGCAGGGCCGCGTCGGCGCCCGCCGCACGCAGCCGGTCCGCGGACGAGAGCAGCGGTGCCAACAGGGTTTCCGGCGTCAGCACCGGCCACAGCTGGGCCAGCGCGGTGGTGAACGCGGCGTCCTGGGCCAACTCCTTGATCAGGTCCGCCCGCAGTTGCTCCCAGGCCTCGCGGTCCGACCGGGTCAGCCAGCCCCGGCCGATCCGGGCGATCGCCCGTTCGGTGAGCACGTAGGTGACGATCTCGGTGAACACCGCGCGGGCCTCGTTGTGCGGCAGCCCACTCGCCCGGGCCTCCTCCCTGGCCCACTCCGCGGTCTCGGCGTCGATCCGCACGGTGACGTCGCGCAGCTCGATCGGCACCGGATGCTCCGGCAACCGCTGCCGGTCGGCGATCGCGGCCGCGAGCACGTCCAGGATCTTCAGCGATCCCTTGAGCCGCGCGGCTTGCGGCGCGTCCTCGGCGGTGACCCGCAGACCGGGCACCAGGTCGCCGGGGGTCATGAACACCACGTCGGACTCGCCGAGCGACGGCAGCACCTGCCCGATGTGGTTGAGGAACGCCGGGTTGGGCCCGACCACGAGCACGCCGTGCCGTTCCATCCGCTCCCGTTGGGTGTAGAGCAGATAGGCGACGCGGTGCAGCGCCACCACGGTCTTCCCGGTGCCCGGGCCGCCCTCGATCACCAGCACGCCCGGGTGATCGAGCCGGATGATCTCGTCCTGCTCGGCCTGGATCGTCGCCACGATGTCGCGCATCCCCGCGCCGCGCGGCGCGTTGACCGCGGCGAGCAGGGCCGCGTCCCCGCGCTCGCCGGCATCGGGGCGGCCGAACACCTCGTCGGTGAAATCGACCACCTGCCGCCCGCGGGTGTGGAACTGGCGGCGCCGGCGCAGGTTCTCCGGGCTCGCGCCGGTGGCGACGTAGAACGGGCGCGCTGCCGGCGCCCGCCAATCGAGCAGCACCGGTTCGTATTCGTTCTGCTCGTCGAAAAGGCCTATTCGCCCGACGTAAGAATGTTCACCCGAAAGGGTGTCCAACCGGCCGAAACACAGCCCGTTGTCCGCCACGGCCAACCGCTTCATCTCCCTGGCCCGCGCGCGCACCTCGACATCCCGTTCCATGGGTGTGCCGCCGTTTCCCCGCAATGCCGAGGTGTACTCACCCTTGACCCGGGCGCGCTCGGCATCGAGCCGCGCGTAGAGCCCGCCGATGTAGCTCCGCTCGGACCGCAATTCGTCCGCATACCCCTGACTTGACACGTACCCCTCACAGCAGCTAACCTGACAGTAGGTTCGGCGGGTTTTCCATTGGAATTGGAAAGCACGCCGATTTTTTATTCTCCATGCCGTGTCAAGAGCGCGGGCGGTCCGGCCCGCCGCGTCGGCGGGCCGGACCGATTTCGATCAGATGATTCCGCGGGCCTGGAACGCGGCCCGAACGGTCGCGGCGTCCGCCGCCCCGAACAGCGCCTGCGCGGTGTCCACGGTGACCTGTGCGGCCGCCGCCATCGTGATGGTCGGGGTGAAGGAGAACTGCGACTCCAGCACGATGGTGGCCGACCGGTCGCGGCCGAGCGCCCGGAAGACGTCGTTCAGGGCGCGGGACCAGATCTGCCCGTCGAAGTGCACCTGCCCGATCCGGTCGGCATAGGTGAGGTCGGTGTCGGTGCGCCGCAGGCAGTGCGGCTCGTCGGAGGTGTACGACACCGAGTCCCAGTCGGCGATGCAGGCCAGCGGCGTGATCGCGGTGTCCCGCTGCAGCGGCGCGGACATGATCATCGCCCACCAGTCGCCGAACGCCTCACCGATGGACCCGGCCTCGATCGAGTCACCGAAGTTCGGCACCTGCGCGTCCTGGATGGCGTGGCCGTACTCGTGCCAGATCACCTCGGCGTCCTCGGCGTCGTCCACCCCGCCGGTGCCCATGGTGATCCGGTCGACGCTGGGGTCGTAGAAGGAGTTGTCGTCCGGGAACCCGGTGGTCTTGATCTCCTGCGGCTCGTTGTTGACGTCGGTGAACCCGAGCCGCTGGATGTACTTCTGCGCCTCGGTTTGACCCCAGTAGGACATCACCTGCTCGAAGAAGTCGCTCTCCCGCAGGTAGACGAACGTGTTGGTGGCCGAGCGCGCCTGCCGGCCGCGCGGATCGACGTTCCTGGAGAAGTCGCCGCTGAGCGAGCCGGATCCGTCCAGGTTGGACAGTGTGACCCGGTGGTAGGCCACGTCCGGCACGGCCCGGTTCTGGTCCCGCTGGTCGGTCAGCGCCTGGGCCTGCAGATCGGCCACCGGGTTCGGCGAGAACACCTGACCGGTGCCGTCCACGTGCTTGATCGGGCTCTCCACCTTCAGCACCGACCCGGACACCGCGTCGACGATCGTGCGCCGCGCGCCCGCGTCGCCGTCGGTGAGCACCGCGTAGACCAGCTTGGCCGACTTCCCCGGCAGCACGGCGACCTCGGTGGACAGCGCCGGGCCGGACGCCGCGGCCCGGGCCGCCTCGGCCCCGACCCGAGGGGTCGCCGCCGCGTCCAGCCCGCCGACCTCGACCCGGCCGTCGGCGACGCTCACCCGGCCGGTCTTCCGGTCGACATGCCTGGCGTAGAAGCTGCCGAGCACGTCGTGCCCGGCGAAGGTCTGGACGTACCACTCATGGGTCGCCAGCAACGACTGATGGGTGACGAGAAGTCGCAGCCCGTCCGGCGCGGGTGCGGCCTGGGCGGGTATCCCGGTCAGCGGGGCCGCGAGTGCGGCGATGCCGGCCGCCGTGACGAGACGACGCAGACGCATGGTCGGCTCCTGGCGCTCGGGTCCGACCCGGCGCCGGACCGTGCCAGCCGACGCTAGAAGACACCGCGGGGACACGGCGAGAGCCGAACGGATGGGATGTAGATCGCCCGCGGGCCGGGAGTTCGACGCCAGACCCCGGCCTGCCGGCGGGGGATTCGATTGCCGGCAGGCCAGGGCTTGTCGGCGCTAGATCTTGCGCCACACCTGGTGGGCGGTCACCTCGGCGCACGCCGACACCTGAATCGGTGCGCCACGCTCCAGCGAACCGTCCCGGACCTCGAGGCACTGCCCGAACGCCCGGTTGACGATCCGCAGCGGGCCGGGCACCGCACCGGCGAGGATCTGCCAGCGCTGGCTGACCAGCTTGGGCGTGCACCGGGCCAGCACGACCGGTGTCCCGTCGGCGAACTCCCCGTCCAGCAGGTCCATGCACAGCCCGCGGGCCTGGTTGACCAGTTGGACGTTCAGCGGATCCGTTGCCAGCGGCTGCGCCAGCCACACCTGGCTGCCGCCGGTCTTTTCCGTGCAGGGCTGCTGGACCACCGCGGTGCCGGTCGGATCGTCGAGCGACAGGTCGGCACACTGATCGGTGCCGGTGTTGATCAGTTGGAACAGGTCCGCCCGGACATCGGTGCCCCAACCCGACGCGCTCGCCGGACCCACCGTCGCGAACCCCCCGACCGCGGCACCGATGACCGCCGCCACGGCGGCCAGAACGTGTCGTGCCCGCATGGGTTTCCCTCCCTCGTTCGGAACTTCCCCCAGGTCACGTCGTCAGGTCGTGGCCGCGGGGCCGCGCAGAAACGCCGCCGGGCGCATCGACGAGTCGGACACGCGCCAGCCGACGGCCGCGCCGCGGTCGCCCGCGGCGCAGATCCCGTTCAGCGCGGTGCCGACGTTCTCCTGCACGCCAGGGCTGCCGACCAGGCCGGCGAACTCGGCGGTCAGCCGTTTTCCGTCCCAGCGCGCGACATGCGCGGTCTCCGGCCCGTCGGCCATGATCGCGTACCCGCAGAACAGGACGTTCTGCTCCCCAAGCACGACCACCCCGCTCATGTGCGTGATGAAGGCAGGCGTCGGCACGGACCGCCAGCTCACGCCGTCGAAGTGCAGGACAAGGCCGGTGGCGGTGCGGGTGCTGGCGCCGACGGCCCACAGCGAGCCGGCGCCGGCCGGCGCCAGCCCCACCAGTTCGCTGTCCATGGCGAGGTCCGGGGTGGGTAGCTGGGTCCAGGCCGAGCCGTCCCAGTGCAGGATCAACGCATCCGACTGCCCGGGCGCGCTGCCGCACTGCCCGACCGCCCACACGTCGTCGGTGGCGCGCGCCGCCACGGCGTTGAGCCGGTTGGTCAGGGTCCCCGGGTTCGGGCTCGGGACCGTGCTCCAGGTGCTGCCGTCCCACCGGGTGATCAGCGTCTGGGTGAAGTCCGCTCCGGCCGGCCCACTACCGCCGACCGCCCACCCCTCGGTCGCCGACAGCATGGCCACGCCGTGCAGTGCGCCGTCGACCTCGGGTGCGTCCACCGCCACGGCGGGTTCGGACAGCCGCGAGTAGCGCTCGATCCGCGGGCGCCGGCCGCCGCCGGTGGAGATCTCGCCGACCGCCCAGACGTGGTCGGCGGCCAGGCCGACCGCGTTGAGCCGCACCTCCGCCCCCGGGTCGGTCGCCGCCGGGACGACGAACTGGAGGTCCGGTGCCCACCGGACCACCAGCGCGCCGCTGCGGTCCTTGAACGCGGGCGTGAGGCGGCCCACCGCCCACAGCTCCCGCGGCGAGACCGCCACTGCCCCCCGCAACTCCCCCGTGCCACCCGACCCCGGCCGCGGATCGAGCCGCCAGATCGACAACGGCGGTGAGGTCTTGACTGCCATCGAGTCGCTCCCCTACTGCTCGGTGACATCGGGCCGTTCGCTCCCCAACGACCCGACGGTGACGGGGAAATCCTGCTCGGGACCGGGCCGCCGGGTCCATCCGACGGCATACCGATCTTCCCGGCCCGGTTACTGAGACTTGCCGGTCACATCCGGTAGTCGAGGATCCGCGTACCGGGCCAGCGCGACCCGGTTCGGCTGGCCGGTCTTGGCCAGCAGGTTCGCCACGTGGGTCTCGACGGTGCGGCGGGAGACGAACAGCCGTTCGCCGATCTCGCGGTTGCTCAGCCCGGCGGCGACCAGCGTGAGCACCTCGTACTCCCGCACGGTCACGCCGATCAGCCGCAGCTCGGTCGGCAGGGTGTCGGCGCCGCGCCGCCAGTGCCGGACCGGTTCGCCCGCCCGGCGCAGCAACGCCCGGGCCGCCGCGGCCACCTGGGGCGCCGGCATGGTCAGAAAGAACGCCTCGGCCGTACGCAGCCAGCGGGCCGGCTCGCCCCACCGCCCGTCCAGGGCCGGCTCGGCGAGCAGCCGCAGCCCGAGGTGGCGGGCCAGCGGGAAGGGCTCGGCCGCGGCCTCGAACTCCGCAAGCGCCGTCGCGGTCGCCTCCGCCCGGCCCTCCCGAGCGGACAGCACCGCGTCGGCCAGCGCCAGGAACACCCGGTTCCACCTGGCCTGTCCGCTGGCCGACCGCCGGGCCGCGGTCAGCTCGAGCCGGTCGGCGCCGCCCTCGAGCACCGCGAGGAACAGCCGCGGCCCATGCACGTAGGACAGGTACTGCGGCGGCCGGTTCGCCTCCGCCTTGGCCGCCTGGTCGAACTCGGCAAGGGCGCGCGGGCGGTCCTCCTCGAGCAGCGAGCAGAACGCCAACCCGAAGCCCCACAGCGCCGAGGAGAAGTCGCTGCCGGCGCCGCCGCGCCGTTCGTAGTCCTCGAGCAGGGCCATGGTCTCGGCCCGCCGGCCCTGATGGGCACTGATGCAGACCCGCAGGCCGAGCGCGGTCAGCGACATGTCGGCGAGGCGAAGCCGGCGGGCGGTCTCCTCGCACTCCCGCGCGTTGCGCTCGGCCGCGCCGTACTCGCCCCGGATCAGCTGAACCACGGCCAGCTCGGCGACGATGTCGAGCGCGGTGACCAGCGCGCCGGCCGCGTGCGCCGCGTCCCGCGCCTCGACGAGGCGGGCCGGGTCGGCGACGTGGATCCCGGCCTGCACACCGAGGTCGAACAGCAGCCGGATGCGCCACAACGCGAGATCGTGTCGCTCGGCAAGATCGAGCGCCGCGCCGAACCGCGCTTCGGCCTCGTCGAGATCGCGGACCCGGGCACAGGTGCCGAGCAGTTCCAGCGCTTCGCAGGCGATCTCCGGCAGGCCGGCCTCGGTGGCCGAACGCAGCGCCCGCGCCGCCAGCTCTTCCGCGCGGGCCAGCCGGTCCGGTTCCGGATCGGTGAACGCCAGCTGAGCCGCGACCACATCGACCCGCGCCGCCGCGGCCGGCCGAGCCCCGGACTCGATCAGCCGGCGGGCCCGGTCCAGCTCGCCGCGCCCCCACGACCACTGCCCGGCCGCGGCCGCCGCCCTGGCGAGTCGCAGATGCACCCTGGCCCGGACGTGTGGTCCGGCATCGAGATCGAACCGGGCGCCGAGCTCCCGGGCCCGGTCGACCTGGCCGGCCGCGACCAGGGCCTCGAGCAGCGGCTCGAGCACCGAGGCCGGATCCGGGCCGAGCCGGTCCCCCTCGAGCAGCGCCAGTCCGCGCTCGAGCAACGCGATGGCCGTGGCGAGCGCGCCCTGCCGAACCGCGCGCCGGCCCACCCGGCCGAACAGTTCGGCCGCGCGGGCCGGAGCGCCGGCCCGCTCCCACAGCTCGCCGGCCAGCCGGCACCATTCGCCCGGCAGGTCCGGCTGGGCCGCCTCGATCGCCTCGGCGGCCCGGGCGGACAGCACCGACCGTTCCCCCGGCAGCAGTTCGGTGCGCAGCGCCTCCACGGTCAGCGCATGCCGGAACAGGTAGCCGTCGTCGGCCACGTCGACCAGGCGCGCGCCGACCGCCGAGCGCAGGACGTCGCGCAGCTCGGCATCGTCCACTTCGGACACGGCACCGACCAGCGCGGCCGAGAAGTGCTGGCCGAACACCGATGCCGCGCGCAGCACCCGGGGGCCGTGCGGGCCGAGCCGGCGCACCCGCGCGGTGACGCTGGCCAGCACCGAGGCCGGCACGGCGGGCCGAACCGTCGCGTTCTGATGCCAGGCGCCGTTCGACCGCACCAACTGTCCACCGCCGACCATCTCAGCCAGCAACTCTTCGACGTAGAACGGGTTTCCCCCGCCGTCGGCCAGCAACCGGCCGAGCGTCTCGGCCGGCACGTCCGCGGAATCCACGCCGAGGCAACCGGCGACCAGCCGCCGGATCCCGGCACCGTCCAACGGCGACAGTTCGACGACGATGGCGGCGCCCCGCCGGCAGGCCGCCCGGACCAGGTCGATCGCCGGCCCCGGCTCCGGCCGGACGGTGCCGACCAGCAGGACCGGCTCGCCGGCGAGGTTGTCGGCGAGATAGTCGACGACGGCCAGCGTGTCGGCGTCCGCATCGTGCAGATCGTCCAGCGTCACCAGGCATCCGGACCCGCCGGCCACCCATCTGAGCAGCCGCAGCACCGCTTCGGCGAGCACCACGACGGAGTCGTCCGCGGCCGTCATCCGCTCCGCCCGCCAGTCCGGGATCAGCCGGGACAACGCATGCCGGTACGGCGCCAGTTCGGCGGCGTCCGGCACCCCACGGTGCCGGAACACCGACAGACACGCCTCCGAGAGCGCGCGGAACTGCGCCAGCGGCGAGGTCGCCCGGCCGCGCAGCACCACCCGCCCCGACGACTCGGCGATCCGCGCGGCCTCCCGGACCAGCCTCGTCTTGCCAAGACCCGGCTCACCGACGACGAAGATCGTCGCACCGCGCGTCCGTACCCCGGCGAGCGCCGACCGCAGCATCCCCAACTCCGCGTCCCGGCCGACGATGTCCGAGGTAGCCAACCGAATCGGCACGCCCCGGCCCGGACAGGCGTGGAATGTCATATGCGCGGCCTCCCCGCAGATGGGGTCGTCCGATCCGGGTCGTTCGTGACGGTGCCCCGGTGCCGGCGATCACGGCGTGCTGTCGAGGAAGTTCTCCACCAGGTAGGTGCGCACACCGCGGTAGCCGTGCAGGATCGCCTCGGCCTGCTCGGCGCAGTTCCTGGCGTTGTGCGGTTCGCCGATCGCCTCGTAGAGCCGGCCCCACTGGCGCAGGGTGATCGCCGAGAAGTACCGGTCGCCGATCTCGTGGGCGATCGCCGCCGCCTCGGCGAGATCCTGCTGGGCGGCGGTCACCTCGCCGTGCTGGAGCCGGATCTTGGATCGGCACACCAGTCCGTTCCAGGTCGTCTCCGGATAGCCGACCGCCTTGCCTTGCGCGATGCCGGCGTCCAGCAGGGCCGCGGCGGTGGCGCGATCGCCGAGCAGCGCGTGCACCTGGCCGAGCCCGACGGTGGTGCAGGCCTCGCCGAACGGGTCCGCGACGGCCTTGCGCAACGCCAGGCTGCGTTCCAGGAACCGCCGGGCGGCGGGCAGCCGGCCCGCGTGCGCGTAGGACTCGGCCAGGTTGTGCAGCGTCGTGGCACAGGACGCGGTGGCGCCGAGGCGCCGGTGCAGGTGCAGGCTGTTGGCCATGCACCGGATGGCCGCGGCGGGGTGTTCCATGCTGTCCAGCACCATGCCGAGCAGGACCAGGCAGACCGCCTCGCCGTGCGGGTCGCCGATCGCCTGCCGGATCGCCAGGGATTCGGTCAGCCGCGCCACTGCCGAGTCGAACCGGGCGGCCCGCCGGTCGACGATGGCGAGGCAGGCCAGCGCCAGTGCCCGGCCCGGTGCGTCCTCGTGGACCTTCGTCGCCTCCTGCACGACCGTGGCCAGGGTGATGAAATCGTCCCACCGGCCGCGCGAGGGCAGGTAGCTGCGCAGCGCCTGCAGCAGCTCGACGATGACCCGACCGGTGCTCGCCGGCGTTCGGGCACACTGCTGGGCAAGGGCGACGATGTTGGGCAGCTCCGTGTCGAGCCACGCGATCGCCTCGTCCCGGTCGGTGAGCCCGTGCGCGCCGCCGAAATCCGCCGGCGCCTCCGAGGTGGGCCGCACCAGCGTGACCGCCTGCCAGGTGGTGAGCCGGTAGTAGTCGTACATCCGCGACTTCGCGGCCTCGCCGGCCTCGTGGTCGTGACCGGCGCTGAGCTCGACGCTGAGCAGGCGCAACAGGTCGTGCGTGCCGTACCGGTCGGGCGAGGACTCGGTGAGCAGGTTCGCCGCGGTGAGGGTGGTGACCAGCTGCCGGGTCCTGGCCACCGGCAGCCCGCCGAGCGCGGCGGCGGCCGCGATCGAGATGTCCGGACCGGGATGGTGCCCGAGCAACCGGAACAGCCGGGCGGCGTCGGCCGGAAGCGCGTCGTACGACCAGGTCAGCACGGCCCGCACATCGCCCCGCACGTCCACGGCGGACAGCAGGTCCAGGCGGTTCGCGGCGCCGAGTTCGTCGGCGATGACCGAGAGCGGGAAGTCCGGCTGGCCGGCCGCCCGTGCCGCCACCACGGCCAGCGCGAGCGGCAGCCGGGCGCACCGGGCGATGATCGCCTCGCAGGCCTGCGGCTCGGCGGCGATGCGGTCCGGGCCGAGCCGGCTGATCAGCAGCCGGCGGGCATCGGGTTCGGGCAGCAGGTGCACCGTGATGGTGCGCGCGGCCTCGGTGGCGACGAGGCCGCGCAGCTGATCACGGCTGGTGATCAGCACCAGGCAGCCGGGCGCGGCCGGCAGCAGCGGGCGAACCTGCTCGGCCTCCCGGGCGTTGTCCAGCATGATCAGCACCCGGCTGCCGGCCAGCAGGCTGCGGTAGAGGCCGATCCGGGCCTGCGGCTCCCCGGGAATCCGCTGTTCGGCAACGCCGAGTGCGGCCAGAAACCCCCGCAGCGCCTCGTGTCCGGTCATCGGCTCCGGCCCGGAGTCGAACCCGCGGAGGTTGACGAACAGCTGGCCGTCCGGGAACCGGTGCGCGATCCGGTGCGCCCAGTGCACGGCCAGCGCCGTCTTGCCCACCCCGGCGGTTCCGTTGATCACCACCACCGGCGGATCGTCCGCCTGGCCGGCGATCGCCTCCAGCGCACAGAGCTCGACGTCCCGGCCGGTGAAGCCGCGCGGATCCATCGGCAGCTGCATGGGCGTCACCGTTGCGGCCGGCCCGTCGACCGGGGCCGACGCCGCGCCCGGTCCCAGCTCGCCGCGCAGGATCGACTGGTGCACCGTGCGCAGCTCGGCTCCCGGCTCGACCGCCAGGTGCTCGGCCAGGAGCTTGCGGGTCGCCGAGTAGTGGTTGAGCGCTTCGGCGTAGCGGCCCACCGCGCACAGCGCCCGCATCAACATGGCGATCACCGGCTCGGCAAGCGGATGCCGGGCCGCCAGGTCGATCAGGCGGTCGACGATCCCCTGCGGGCGGCCGAGCCGCAGCTCCACATCGGACCAGGCGAGGACGGCGTCCACCCGGTGCTGCTCCCAGACCGAGCGCGTCCGCTCGGCCCAGTCCCCCGCGATGTCGGCCAGCGGTGTTCCGCCGCACAGCTCCAACGCCGTGCGGAGCAGCTCCGCGCGCTCCTCGTCCTGGCACGCCGGCGCCCGCGCCTGGTCGACCAGCGCGTGGAACCGGTGGACGTCCACGCCGAGCCGGTCGATGTCCAGCAGGTACCCGGGCGCCTGCCGCAGCACCCGGTCGGTCCCGGTGGCCTGCCGGAGCTGACCACGGATCCGCGCGACATAGACCTGCAGCGCCTCGCGCACCCGGCTGGGCGGTGCGGGCCCCCAGACCCGTTCGACGATGCGGTCGACCGACACCACCGCGCCCGCGTCCGCCGCCAGCGCGGCGAAGACCGCCCGCTGCCGGGGCGCCCCCAGATCCACCCGGGTGCCGCCGGCGGCCACCGCGACCGGACCGAGCAGCCGAACGTCGGCGCGCCGGCCGCGCCCGGCCGTCCGGTTCGACCGGTGCTCGCGGACCGGTGTCCCGGATTCGCCGCCGCGGTCGGGGTTTCGGCCCTGGTCGTCCTCGAACCGCTCGCGTTCCCACCCGCGCAGGCCGAATGCGTCGGCGAGCAGCCGCACCGACTTCTGCCGGGGCACGTTCGCCCGACCGGTTTCCAGATCCCGGATGGCCCGCACGCTCAGACCGGTCCGCCCGGCCAGCTCCTCCTGGGTCAACCCCAGTCGTTGCCGGTGGGTCAGCACGGCGGCGCCGAACCGGCTCACCGGCGGGCGCCGGCCCTCCTCGTCCGCCCGCGCCGACAGTCGCACCGCCGGACTGTCGGTGAGGATCTGCTGGTGCAGCTCGCGCAGTGCGGGGCAGGGGTCGGTGCCGAGCTCGTCGGCCAGCCGGGTGCGGATCCGGTCGTAGCGCAGCAGGGCTTCGGCCTGCCGGCCGCTGCGGTAGAAGGCGAGCATGACCTGCGCGGCCAGCCGTTCGTCCAGCGGGCGGCCCGCCGCCCGGCCGACCAGCTCGCCGACCAGCGCGGTGTGCTGGCCCCGGCGCAGCCGCAGATCCGTGTGATCCAGTTCGGCCGTGACCCGCACCGCCTCCACCCGGTCGCGCAACGCGTTGATCCACGGGGTGTCCATCTCGGCGAAGGCCTCGCCGCGCCACATGGCCAACGCCTGCTCGAGCAGCGCCAGCCGGCGATCGTCATCGTCGGTGGCGTGCGCCTGCGCCACGGCCGCGGAGAACCGGTGCAGGTCGACGAGGTCGGGATCGAGCGAGAGCACGTACCCGCCGGCCCGCCGGCCGATCCCGAACTCCGGTACACCGGCCATGGCGTTTCGCAGCCGGGAAAGGTAGGCCCGTAGGGTGGACGGCGTGCTTGCGGGGGTTTCCTCGCCCCACGCGCGTTGGGCCAGTTGACCCGGCGACACCACCCGGTTGGGCTCGGCGAGCAATGCCACCAGCACGTGCTGCTGGCGCGCCGGGCCCAAGTCGAGGCGCACGCCACCGGCCCACGCCTCGACCCGCCCAAGAACCAGAAACTCGACCGCCATGCCCCGGCCTCTGCCCCATGCGTTCGAACCCCCAAGGGCCGAACGCACCAATGCGTTGCGCCACTGATGCCGCCATGCATCGTATTGCGGCGTCAAGCAAGGGCGGTGCCGGCCGGCTACGTCTGGCTGGGCTTGACCGAGAAGAGCTCCAACAGGTCGTCGAACCTGGTGACGATCAGGGCCGTGGCCAGGCCGGCCAGCCCGGCCACGATCGCCGGCTCGGCCAGGACCGGGCCGGCCGGCGTGACCAGGGCGCCGACCAGCCCGAGCGTCGCCACCACCGCGAGACCGCCGTTGCGCGCGACGTGCCGGCGGCCGAGAACCTCCTCCGAATGGCCGAAACACCGGCAGGCGACCCGCGCCCCCCGGCGCAGACCGAGCGCGATTCCGGTGGCCAGCACGGCAAGCAGGACCGCGGCGAGCGCGAACCCGAGCGCTTGTGCCCTGGCCATGGGAAGGGCGAGCAGGACCGGGATCGCCACCTCGGCGAGCACGGCGGCGATCGCGACCGGCCGCAGGATCGCGGGCGAGACGAACCCCAGCCGCCGCAGCGAGTCGGCGAACGCGCCGAAGGCGTCGGGACCACGCAGCTTGCTCGCCGCCGACACCACGAACAGCATCCCGATGAGGCATCGGATGCCGATCACGACGTAGGTCACCGCGGACTCCTCCTCGTCGATCCGGACTCCTCCGGCGGTCCGCCCAGCCGGCGGACGATCACACCCGCGATGTCGTCGAGGGTGGACAGGCCCCACTGGCGCGAGTCGTAGCTGTGCCCGCTGTTGTCGCCCAACGCGACGAGATGACCGGGCGGCACCACCGTGCCGGCCGGCCAGCCCTGGGACGAACGGACCGGTTCGGGCACCGGGTTGCCCGGCAACGCCGCGATGCGCTTGACCAGCCAGGGTCCCCGCCGGTCACCGGGTGGCGCCGCCGGATGCCGGAGCACCACGACCTGGCCGGCGCGCAGCACGCCGGCCGGCATCCGCCGGGCGAGCACCCGGTCGCCCGACACGAACCCCGGCGACATGCTGGGCCCGTCCACCACGACCACGAGAAACTGCAGTCGTGTCAAGAGAAGGACCAGGGCGGCGAGCATCACGGCGGCCAGCCCGCACAGCGCCGGAATCATGACAGCGGTGCGGCGGGCACCGGCGTATCCCGGTACCCGGCCGCCTGCAGGCGAAACAGCCGCGCGTAGCTGCCGTTGCGGGCCAGGAGCGCGGAATGCGACCCCGCCTCGGTGATCCGGCCGTCGTCGAGCACCACGATCCGGTCCGCCGAACGGATCGCGCCCAGCCGGTGCGAGATCAGCAGGCTGGTGCGCCCGGACCGCAACCGGCTGATCCGGTCATGGATCTCGTGCTCGGCCTCGGCATCCAGCCCGGAGCTCGGCTCGTCGAGGATGAGCAGGTCCCGGTCGTGCCGCAGCAGGCAACGGGCCAGGGCGATCCGCTGCCACTGACCGCCGGACAGCATGCCGCCCACGTCCTCGTCGTCCTGCTCGTCGTAGAACGACCGGCTGAGCAGCGTGTCGTATCCCTTCGGCAGCGCGGCGAGCGCCTCGTGCACGCCGGCCGTTCGGGCCGCGTCGACCAGTGCGTCGCGCTCGGCGATCCGGGTGAGATCACCCAGTGCGATGTTCTCCGCCCCGGTCAGGTCGTACCGGACGAACTCCTGGAACACCGCTCCGATCCGGCGCCGCAACACCGCCGGATCGACGTCGCGGATATCCGTGCCGTCCCAGCTGATCGAGCCCCGGGTCGGGTCGTACAGCCGGCACAGCAGCTTCACCAGCGTGGACTTGCCGGCGCCGTTGCGGCCGACCAGCGCGACGCTGGTTCCGTGTGGTATCACCAGGTCGACGCCGCGGAGGACCCACGGCCCGTCCGGGGTGTAGCGGAACCACACGTCGCGCAACTCGATCCCGTTCCGCAGCGGGGCAAGGGTCCAGGCGTCGGCAGCGACCGGTAGGTCGGCCGCCGCCGACGTCACCCCCAGATAGTGCTCGAAGTTCAACCGCTCCTGGTGGACCCGGGCGAGCGAGCGCACCACGGTGTGCAGCGCACCCTGCACCCCACCGACCGTGGCGACGAACAGCGCCACGTCTCCGATGGTCAGCGTGCCGGCCTTGGCACCGAAGATCGCGAACACCAACCCGCCGCCGGCGACCATGGCGGACAGCAGGCCGAGCCCGCTCTGGTAACGGAGTTCCCGGCGGTCCTGCCGGCGGTGCTCGGAGTCGGTGACCCGGCGGGCCGCGAGCATTCGGCCGCGCAGGAACGCGCCGATGCCGAACAGCCGGACCTCCTGCGCGGCGCGCGCGTCGACGAGGAGGAACCCGTAGAGCATCTCGCGCCGCTCGGTCGGGCTGTTCGCCCAGATCATCGCCGCCCGGCGCCGGGCGAGGGCCCGCTCGGCGATCAGCGCGGGAACCATGGACGCCACGATGATCCCGGTCATCACCGGGCTCAACACGAGCAGGGCGCCGAGAAAACCGGCCGCGGTCAGCACGCCCCGCGCGATGGACAACCAGCCGTCGACCAGACCGCTCGGCGTGTTGCCGCCGGACTGCTGGGCCAGCCGGAGACGGTCGAGGAACCGCGGGTCCTCGAACGGGCGAAGTCCCACGATCCGGTCCACCGCAAGGAACAACTGCTCCTGCGCCACCAGCGCCGCGGTCCGTTCCTGCTCGGCCCGAACGTACTGGTCCAGCTCGGGAAGGGCGGTGGCCAGCAGACCGAGGACGGCGAGCGCCGCGGCGAGCACCGGCAGATCGCCGTGCGACCGCGCACCACCGAGCTCGTCGAGGGTGAGCTTGGTGAGCAGCGCGACCGCGACCGGGAGCAGGGCGCCCGCCAGGGTGAGCGCCACGTGTGCGATCAGCCAGCCCGGGGCGGCCCGAACGACCAGGCGCAGGGCCGCGATGCTCACCCGGGCACCGCCCGCCGGGGTCATACGGCGGCGACCGGATCGGCGACCGTCGTGATGTCGTGCCCGCTCGAGGTGATCGTCCGCTCGTCGAGGACGCAGAAGGACGGGAAGGCTTCCGCGGCGAAGGCCTTGGTCACCGCACCGCCCGGTTCGTCGAGGACCACCCGGGCGACACCGCGGAGCCGGTCGACCATCGCGGCCCGGTCCCCGTCGCCCAACTCGACGACGGCGAGCACCTGGGACGGCCCGCCGGGAACGTCCGCGGCGATGTCGACGAACGAGGGGAGCTGGAGATGGCACGGTTCGCATCCGGGGGCGAAGAAGCCGACGAGCGTGCGGCCGGACAGACCGTCCGCGCTGACCCGCTCGCCCTCGATCGTCGTCGCGCTGAACGCACCGACCTCGGAACCGGCCGCGAGGACCCCGTCGCCCATTCCCCCGGCTCGACCGAGGGCGGCGATCGCCGTGCTGTGCTCGCGCAGTCGCCGGACCACGCCGAGGATGAAGAGCAGGTTCAGCAGGCACAGCGCGCCGAGTACGGCGAGTGCGATGGGGACGAACATGTGCGGCTCCTCGTGATCGATGGGGAGACGCCGCCCCTTCGCGGGGACGAGGTAGCGGCGCCCCGAACGGTCAGACGCAGTACGAGCCCGCGTACCGGCAGGTGGACGGGCACTGGTACGCGGAGTTGCAGCAGTGGTACCGGCGGTATCCCCTCGCTCCTGAGCAGTAGCAGTGCTCTCCCCACCAGCAGGAGCCGGGTTGCTCGCAACACGTGGGTGCGGCCTTGGCGGTGACCCGGGGCACGACCCGTTCCACCATCGCGTCCGACCAAAGTCTGAGCAGTTTCACCATAAAACGACCTCCCTGGCCGACCCGGTACCGCGGTGGCGCGGCACCGGACCACAACCTTCGGTGCCGGGCGCTGCAGAAACGTTGCACGAATCGCCCGCCGCTCCCCCGGTTCCGGGCCGGATCCGGCGCAACCCTTGCGGAATCCCTAACCGCCACGACCAGCGCCGAGCAGCGACCGGGCCGACCGGCGGCGGGTCGCGCCGCCGGTCAGCGCCGCCAACTGCCGGTCAACTGCCGTGTCTCCGGGTCACGGCGAGAGCGCGGGTGACCGCGGTGCTGAGGATGCGCACCCCGGAGGCCGAGCCCGGGTCGATGTCCACCAGCTGCCGCACCCGGTGCAGCCGGTAGTCCAGGGTCCTGGGATGGATGCGCAGCGCCTCCGCGGTGTTCAGCCGGCTCATGTCGTTCTGGTAGTAGGCGTCCAGCGTGCCGACCAGGTCGGGACCGGCGGTCAGCCGGCGGGCGAGATCGCCGAGCCAGTGATCCACCTCGGGCAGCCGCATCACCCCGAGCTCGATGAACACGTCGGCCATGGTGTGCAGCCGGTTCGGCGTCGCCTGCGCCGGCGCCACCCGGCTGATGCTGCGGGCCAGGGCGACCACCCCGGCAAGCGCGCCGGTCCGGCCGGTGGCGATTCCGGCCGCGCACGGCGCCTCGAGCATCCCGGCGACCTCGCGGACCAGGCCGAGTGCGCCCGGTTGGGGTGCCGCCGGAAGGTAGGTCGGATCCGAGCCGCTGCTCGGCAGCAGCATGACCAGCTCGTCCGGCTGGTACCAGGCGACCGGAATCCGCCTGCGGCGCAACAAAGCCTGGACCACCCGGTCGTGCCGCCGGCCCGAGGCCAGGCCCGGAACCCGGACCACCAGCACCAGGTAGCGCTTGGCGAGGTGCATGTCGAGGTGGTCCGCCAGGTCCTCGGCCGCCGGACTGTCGTCGAGCAAGAGTGTTGTGAGCGTGTGAACACGCTGAATGATGGTCCGCAAATTCAGCCCCTCGTCTGAATCGTGACAACTGACCGTCCCCAGGTCCGGCCGCCCACGGCGTTTTCTCGCTTTCTCACGAAGACAGCCGTTCCGCGGGCTCGAAACACTGGCTGCCGTGACCTCAGCTGACGTCGCTGTACACCGGTTGGAGCCGGCGGATGTGACGCGTGGTCTGGCGCTGCTCACGACGATGCTGCGGATCCGGGCGTTCGAGGAGACCGCGCTGGATCTCACCCGGCGCGGGGAGATTCCCGGTGCCGTGCACCCCTACACCGGGCACGAGGCGATCGCCGCCGGCGTGGGCGGTCGGCTCGGACCGCGCGACGAGGTGGTCAGCTACTACCGCTGTCACGGCCACGCGCTGGCCTGTGGCCTCGAGCCGGCGGCGATGTTCGCCGAGCTGCTCGGCCGGGCGAGCGGGGTCAACCGGGGCAAGGGCGGTTCGATGCACCTGGCCCAGCGGTCCCGCCGGTTCCTCGGCGGCAACTCGATCGTCGGGGCCGGCGTCGGCATCGCGGCCGGCATGGCGGCGGCGGCCCGGATCCGCGGCAGCCGGGCGGCCGTCGTGGCGTTTGTCGGCGACGGCGCCATGGGCGCCGGGGTGGTGCTCGAGACGCTGCGGATCGCGGCCCGGCAGGCGTTGCCGCTGCTGCTGGTGTGCGAGAACAACGGCTGGCAGGACCGGACCGCGAGCCCCCTGGTGTCCGGCCAGCCGCCGGCCGCCGTCGCCACGGGTCTGGGTGTGCCGGCGCGGACCGTCGACGGCAACGACGTGGGCGCGGTCGCCGATCTCGCCGGGGAGCTGCTGGCCGAGGTCCGGGCCGGGCGGGGCGCCCGGTTCCTCGAGGCGTCGACCTACCTTCGGGACTTCCACTGCCAGTTCGGTCCGGTGCCGCCCGAACCGTATCGCCCGGCGGAGGAGGTGCGGCGCTGGCGGGACCGCGACCCGGTCAGCACGGCCGAGCGGGCCCTGCTCGCCCGCCGGGTCGATCAGTCCACAGTGGACGAGCTGCGAGCGGGCGCCTACCGGGAGATGGCCGAAGCCGCCGAGTGGGCCCTCGCCGAACCGGCGCCCGGTCCCGAGGAGATCGGAACCGATCTCATGGTCAGCCGGTGGTGACCCGGCGATGATCGCGCTCTACACCGCCCTGGTCCAGGCCCTGCGCCGCGATCCCGAGCTGGTCTACCTGTGCACCTGGCAGTCGCCGAAGTTCGTCGACGAGTTCGGGCCGGAGCGGATCCGCAGCATGCCGATCGCCGAGAACGCCATGCTCGACTTCGCGGTGGGGTTGGCCGCGGCCGGCATGCGGCCGGTCGTCGACCTCGCCCGGGCGGCGTTTCTGTTCACCGCAATGGATCCGCTGGTCAACCAGGCGACCAAGCTGCGCTACATGACCGGCGGGCAGTACTCGGTTCCGCTGACCGTGCGCGCGCAGACCCGCGCCGCGGAGTCCCTTGGGCCGCAGCACGAGCACGTGCCCTATGCCATGCTCGCCCAGATACCCGGGTTGGTGGTGGCGGTCCCGGGCAGCGCGCAGGCCGCGGCCGGCCTGCTGGCCACCGCGCTGCGCCATCCCGACCCGGTGGTGCTCCTCGAGGCACCCGCCCTGCTGGCCGATGCGCCGCAATGGGACGGCACGCCGATCGCCGAGCTGCCGTTCGGTCGCGTGCACGTGGCGCGGCCGGGCACGCACCTCACCATCGTCGCGATCGGCCTGGCCGTGCGGCACTCGCTCCAGGCGGCCGACCGGCTGGCCGAGCGCGGGGTGAGCGCGATGGTGGTGGACGTGCGCACCGTCGCCCCACTGGACGTGGCCGGACTTTCCGAAGCGGCGGCGGCCACCGGCGACGTGCTCGTCGTGGACGACGCACCCGCGCCCTGTTCGGTGGCATCGGAGATCACCGCCCGGCTGGTCACCGCGCAGGCGGTCGCGCCGTCCCGGATCCGGGCGCTCAACGCACTGCCGGTGCCGTCGCCGTTCAGCCCGGCGTTGCACCGGGAGGTCTTCCCCAACCCGGAGTCCATCGAACGGCAGGCCCTCGCCCTGCTCAACGGAAGGTCGCTGACATGACTCTGCTCCGGCCGGAGATCGAGCACCTCGATGAGCCGTCCTACCAGCTGTTCGTCCGGGCCAGGGAGCGGGAGCGGTGGTCGGCCCGGGAGCTGATCGGAACCGGGCAGACCGTGCTGGACGACGACGGGCTCGAACGGGCCTGGCGGTTGGCTTCCACGTCCTACTGGGCCGAACAGGCGGGCCTGGTGGCCGCGGCCGAACTGGTGGTGGGAACCGAGGATCTGGCGGTGCGGATGAGCCTGGCCACGGCCGTCGACGACGAGGCCAGGCACAGCGACGCCTTCCTCGCCTACGCGGTCGCGCGCGGCGGCGAGCTCGCCGAGGTCTACCAGGACGGCAGCTACCTCGACGAGCTGCACGCCACGCTGTCGGCCGCCGATCAGGCCGAGAAGTTCCTGATGCACACCATGTTCGAGGGGCTGGCCGCCGACGAGTTCATTCTGCTGCAACGAATCTTCGCCGGAGACCCGCTTGCGGAGATCTACCGGCACGTGCGCGCGGACGAGACCCGGCACGTGGCGATCGGTCTGAACTACCTGCGCCGCAGCTACGCCAGCAAGGACGGCCGGGAGAACTGGGACGCGCACGGCGCGGAATGGGAGCGACGCGGCCTTGCGGTGATCAACCTGCCGGCCGCGTGCACCGGGCTCGCCGAACTGACCGGGCAGCCGGCGGAACGGATCGAGCGCTGGTTCATGCATCGGCACCGCGCACGGCTGCGCGGCGTCGGGATCCGGATCCCGGAGAGGAGGTGAACGATGGTCCTCAAGAAGGTGCGGCTCAACACGCTGGTCACCAACACCTGCTACTACCCCGCCCCACCCAAGGCCCTCAAGCGCATCGCCAAGCAGGGCTAGGCACTTTCGCCGATCGGGGGGCGATCCGCCCCCCGACTCCCTACCGCTGGGATCTTTCACATGACCGAGCTCGGAATCTGCCTGGTCACCATGCCGTGGCAGACCCTCGATTTGCCGTCACTACCCCTCGGGCTGCTCACCACCGTGTGCCGGGAGGCCGGCCGGGCGGGGCCGGACAACTATCACGGCAACCTGCGCTGGGCGGAGTTCCTGTTCGAACGCACCGGCGGCGAGATCGGCCCCGCGGACTACGTGGAGGTGGCGGAAAACGGCATCTTCCAGGGCATCGGTGACTGGGTGTTCACCGGGGTGTTGCACGGCAACGACTTCGGCCGTACCACCTTCGCCGACTACGTGCGCCGGCACGAGATCGATCCCGGTCGCGCGGTCGACATGCGGGCCTACGCCGAGGAGTTCGTCGACCGGGCCGCCCGGGAGATCCTGGACAACGAGCCGGACGTGGTCGGCTTCAGCACCACGTTCATGCAGAACGTGCCGAGCCTCGCGGTCGCCGCGCGGATCAAGCGGTACGCCCCATCGGTGATCACCGTGCTCGGCGGCGGCAACTGCGACGGGCCGATGGGCGCCGCGCTGCACCGCAACTACTCCTTTGTGGACTATGTGGTGCGCGGTGAGGGCGAGTCGGTGTTTCCCGCCCTGCTGGACGCGATCGAACGCGGGGAACCGCCGGCCGACGTGCCGGGCGTGTGCTGGCGGCGCGGGGAGACCAGCGTGGCCAACGCCGACCGGCGCCATCCGCTGCCGCCCGGCCGGATTCCCGTCCCGGACTTCGACGACTGGTTCGACCATCTGGAGAACTCACCGCTCGAGGGGTACATCGAGCCCAAGCTGGTGCTCGAGTCCGCCCGCGGCTGCTGGTGGGGTGAGGCCCATCAGTGCACGTTCTGCGGACTCAACGGCTCGCTGATGCAGTTCCGCAGCAAGCCGCCGCGGCGCACGGTCGACGAGCTGACCGGGTTGGTGGCCCGGCACCGCACCCTCGACGTGATCATGGTGGACAACATCATCGACAACCACTACTTCACCGACGTGCTGCCGGAACTCGCCGCGCTCGACTGGGATCTGCGCATTCACTACGAGGTCAAGGCGAACCTCACCCGGGCGCAGATCGAGGCGCTGCGAGCCGCCCGGGTCGCGCACGTGCAGCCGGGCATCGAGTCGCTCAGCACCAGGGTGCTCAAGATCATGGACAAGGGCGTCGACGCGCTGCGCAACGTGCGGACGTTGCGGGACTGCGAATCCGCGCACCTGAGCACGACGTGGAACCTGCTCTACGGGTTCCCGGGCGAGGCCGACGAGGACTACTGGCCCGTGATCGACCAGGTTCCGGCCCTTGTGCACCTGCAACCGCCGTCGGCCGCGAGCCCGATCCTGTTGGAACGGTTCAGCCCGAACTTCGACCGGCCGGAGCTCGGCTTCGCCCGGCGCGCGCCGGCCGCGATCTACCGCCACGTGTACGACCTTCCGCAGCGGGAGCTGGCCGATCTGGTCTACCTGTTCGACACCGACGCCGCGGGCATTCGCGGCCCGGTGGTCGAAGCACTGCACCAGGCCATCGAGGACTGGGAAAAACGGCACCACGACAGCACCCTGGTGCGATTCGAGTCGCCGGACGGGATCGGAGTCCGGGACCGGCGCAGCGGCTGGCCGGAGCGGGACCACCGGATCGAGGATCCGGTGCTGGTCGCCGCCTACCACCAGCTCGAGCACGGCCGCTCCGCCCGCGCGATCCGGGACCGGCTCACCGACGAGGGCCTCGCGATCACCGGTCCGCGGCTGGCCGCCTGGCTCGACGAGCTCGACGAGGCCGGGCTGCTGTTCCGGGACGGCGACCGGTATCTCGCCCTGGCCACCACCGACGTTCCGATGAGGATAAGGACATGACGACGGCGCAACTGTCCGAACGGGAGCGCGCGGTCGGCCCGGCGCGGCTGACCGAACTGGACCCGGTCGCGTTGTACCGCAACGGGTTGCGTTCCCTGGTGCTCACCGAACCGGTCGTGCTCGGCGCCGACGACGAGTTCGACGTGCGCTTCCTGCGCCTGCTGCGCGAGGCGATGTCGGTGATCCTCCGGATCGACTGGACCGCCGGGTCGGCCCTGCCGTTCGATCCGGCGCTGGTGTGCCACCTGCCCCCGCCGCGACCCGGACCGCAGGACGGCGTCGGAGAATGGCGGCGGCGGCACCGGTACGGGCTCTGCTACTACCGGACCGGACCGGGTTTCCTGCTGCTGCGGGACGTTCGTGCGGAGGGGATGCGCTACCGGCTGGACGACGAGCGGGCGGTGGCGTGCTGGCCCCGGCTCGAGGCGGTGGCCCACCTTCCCGGCGCCGAGCCGGACACCCGCACGCTGTGCGACCTGCTGGACGCCGAACGGCTGGTGGTGCGCCGGGGCGCGTGGGCCACCCTGCTGCCCTACCGGATGCGCCAGTGGCCCGTGCCCTTCGACGCGGTGTGACCGGCGGCCCGGCGGCCGGGCTGCTCCGGACCAACCCCACGTTCCGGACGCTGTGGTCGGCGCATGCGGTGAGCGGGCTCGGCGACCGGTTCTCCATGCTGGCCTTGCCGGTGTTCGCGCTGACCGATGCCGGCGCCACACCGGGGCAGGTGGCGTTGCTGTGGGCGGTGCAGACGCTGCCGGCCGCCGTCCTCGCCGCGCCGATCGCCGCGCACCTGGTCGGCCGCCCGGAACGCCGCACGATGATCGCCTGCGACCTGGCCCGGATGCTGCTGCTCGGCGCGGTGGTCGGGCTGGCCTGGCTCGGTGGGCTGCGGCTGTGGCTGCTGTTCCTCGCCGTCCTGCTGATCGGCGTGGCCGGCACCGCGCACGAGGTCTGCGTGCAGTCCTACCTGCCGCGGATCGTCGACCGGACCGGATACGCCGAAGCCAACAGCCGGGTCGCCCAGGCCACCGCCGCGGCCGAGGTCGCCGGCCCGGTGCTGGCCGGGCTCCTGATCACCTTCGCCGGGTCCGCGGCCGCGTTGCTCGTGGACGCGGCGAGCTTCCTGGCCTCGGCGGTGCTGCTGGCCATGATCCGGGGCGCGGCCGCGGCTGCGGCGGTGCCGGCCGGGCAGGACCGGCTCTGGGATCGGCTGCGCGCCGGGGTGGGGTTCGTCTGGCGGCACCGCGGGCTGCGCGCGCTCGCCGCCGCGTTCGTCCTGTTCAACTTCGGCAGCTCGATCGTCAACGCGCTCTGGCTGCCCTACGTGCTCGACGGGCTCGGGCTGTCCACGTCGGTGATCGGCGCGCTGGTCACGGTCGGCGGGGTGACCGCGCTCGGCGCCGCGCTGGCGGTGCGGCGCACGATGGACCGGCACCGCCCGCGCGTGCTGCTGCCGGTCTCGCTGGCCGGGTTGGTCGCCGCGCTGTGGCTGGTGCCGCTGGCCGCGAGCGGGTCGCCGGTGCTCTGGCTGGCCGGCTACCAACTCGGCTACAGCTTCGCGCTGGTGTACTTCAGGGTCAGCGCGGCCACCGCGCGGCAGTTGCTGACCCCGGTCGACTACCAGGGCCGGGTCTACGCCACCGTCTACGCCGTCGCGTGGCTCATGGTCCCGGCCGGCGGAGTCGTCGCCGGTGCGCTGGCCGCGTCGACCTCGCTGGTGACGGTCATGTTCGCCGGCGCCCTGATCTCCAGCACCAGCCTGCTCCTGGTCCGGTCCCTCGCCGGCCTGGCCCGGCCCGCTCCCAGCCTGTCCCGATGATCGTTCGGAGGTCTCGATGTTCGGTTCCGACAACTACCGGCTATGGCACGGCGCGTCGCCCATGGCCCGGTTCTTCCGCGACTCCGATCCGGGCATGTTCCTGGTCAGCGGATCGGACAGCACGGTGCGCGACCGGGCCGGCCGGGACTATCTCGACGCCCGGTCGTCGATGTGGAACGTCACCCTGGGGTACTCCTGCGAGCCGGTGAAGGCGGCCATCCACGCCCAGTTGGAACTGCTGCCGTCCGGCACCGTGATGCGGTACGAGCACCCCACCCAGGTGGCCGCGGACTACGCCGCCCGGCTCGCCGACACGCTGCCGGATCCGTTGAACTACGTGCGGTTCGGCAACACCGGCAGCCAGATGACCGAGGCCGCGGCGATGTTGTCCCGGTACTACCGGCGGATGACCGGACAAGCCGGCCGGGACCACGTCATCACCGTGCAGGGCGGCTACCACGGCACCGGTCCGCTGGCCACGGCGCTGACCGCCGATCCGGTGTTCCAGGAGTTCTCCGCACCGCTGGACCGGTTCGTCCGGCATGTCGGCACGCCGGACTTCGACGAGACGCCCGGCACCGACCCGGTGCGGCCGGTGCTCGATCTGATCGACCAACTCGGCGCGCACCGGGTCACCGCGATCATGCTGGAGCCGGTGCTCGGCAACTTCATGCGGCCGGTTCCGCTGCGCTACCTGAACCGGCTGCTCGCCGAGTGCCGGGCTCGGGACATCCACGTCATCGCCGACGAGGTCACCACCGGGGCCGGCCGGGCCGGCTCGATGACGGTCAGCGAGCGGCTGGCCGGCGTGCCGGACATGGTGGTGCTCGGCAAGGGACTGAGCGCGGGCTACTTCCCGCTCGCCGCGCTCGTCGTGTCCGCCCCGCTCTACGACCGACTGGCCGGCGCCGAGCATCCGGTCGGGTTTCCCAACGGCTCCACCACCGACGGCCACCCGCTGGGCATGGCGGCCGGAGCGGCGGTGCTCGATGTGATCACCGCACCCGGGTTCTTCGCCTCGGTGCGGGCGACCGCGGCGTACCTCACCGGACTGCTCCGGGACGCTCTTGCCGGGCATCCCGCGGTGCGCACGGTGGGCGGCGAGGGAATGATGATCGGCGTCGAGCTGGCCCACCCGGACCGCACCCCGTGGTCGGTGGCCGACGTCAACCGCCTGCGCCTCGCCTGCCGCGACCACGGCCTGCTCACCAGCTACGCGCACGGCGTCCTCCCCCTGCTGCCCCCGCTGACCATCAGCCGCGCCGACTGCGAGGAACTGGCCCGTCGGCTGGCCAAGGCCCTGCACGAGCGCGGCCCGGCCTGACCGGCGCGCGGCGATAGCCTTTGCCGGTGCTGTTTCTGGTCGACGAGCTTCCGCCAGGTGACCGGTTCCGGTTGGCGGGCCTGCGGTCCGGTGCCGCGCGGCGGGCCCGGGCGCACCGCCCGGGTCAGGAAGTGTTGCTCGGCAACGGTCGCGGCGGGACGGCGCGCGCGGTGGTGACCGAAGTGGCCGGTGCCCGGTTGGATCTGGAGGTGACCGGGCGCGAGTTCGTGCCGCGGCCGGAACCGGCCGTGCTGGTCGTGCACGGCGTGGCCGGCGCGGACCGGGACGGGCTGGCCGTCGCGGAGCTGACCGCGGCCGGCGCCGCCGAGATCGCGCCGATGGTGCCCGGCCCGGTGGCCGACCGGTGGCAACGCCGGGATCCGGCACCGTACTGGCGACGGGTGGCCCGGGACGCGGCGGAGCGGTCCGGACAGGTGTGGCTACCCAGGATCGGCGCGGTGTACCGGTCGGTGGTGCGCCGGTTCGAGTGGGGCGCCACCGGGTTCGTCCTCGATCCCACCGCGACCGAGTCACTGTCTACTGTGGACTTGCCGACCGCTGGTGAGCTGGTGCTGGTCGTTCCGGGCGATCCGGGCGAGCTGGCGGCGCTGGCCGGGGCCGGTGCGATCCCGGTCCGGCACGACCCGCCGGAGCCCGACCCGCGGACGGCGGCGATCGCGGCGGCCACCGCGCTGGTCAATCGCCGGATCAGCACAGCCGGCCATTGACAGCCGGCGTGCGACCCAGTAGAAAACCACCTGGTTATGAAAACTAGGGGTTATGACCATGAGCACTGATCAGTTGGACGCGACGTTCGCGGCGTTGGCCGACCCGACCCGGCGGGCGATCCTGGCCCGGTTGACCGCCGGCGACGCCTCGGTGACCGAGCTGGCCGCACCGTTCGCGATGAGCCAGCCGGCGATCTCCAAGCACCTCAAGGTGTTGGAGCGGGCCGGGCTGATCTCGCGCGGGCGGGACGCGCAGCGCCGGCCGTGCCGGTTACAGGCCCGCCCGCTCAAACACGCCAGGGACTGGCTGGAGAACTACCGGAGCTACTGGGCGGAAAGCTATCAGCGCCTGGACGGGCTGCTGGCCGAACTGAAGGCCGAGGAAGGCTTTCATGAGTGAACCGCTGACGGTGACCACGCCGACGGACACCGACATCGTGCTGACCCGCGAGTTCGACGCCCCCCGCCGCCTGGTGTTCGACGCGCTGACCAAACCCGAGCTGGTGACCCGCTGGTACGGCGCCCGCGGCTGGAACGTCACCGAGTGCTATGTGGACCTTCGGATCGGCGGCACCTGGCGGTTCGTCTCGCACGGCCCGGACGGCGCCCGTATGGTCCAAAGTGGCGCATACCGGATGATCGAGCCGCCGGAACTCCTGGTCTACACCGAGGTGTTCGACGACCAGTCGTACGAGGGTCAGACCCTGATCACCCACGAGCTGTCCGAACGCGCCGACCGCACCACGCTCACCACCACCGCGCGCTACGCCTCCCGGCAGGCCCGCGACACCGTGCTGCGCTATCCCATGCGCCGCGGCGTCGGCGAGTCCTTCGACCGGCTCACCGACCTGCTGGAACTACTGAAGAACGGAGATCGCGACATGAACTGGACCCTGGAGGTCATCCTCGTCCCGGTCGCGGACCTGGACCGCGCCAAGGACTTCTACGCCGGCAAGCTCGGCTTCAACGTCGACCACGACACCACGGTCAGCGACGAGGTCCGGGTCATCCAACTGACCCCACCCGGCTCCGGCTGCTCCATCGTCCTCGGCAAGGGAATCGGCAACACCATGTCCCCCGGTTCCCTGCAGGGCGTGCAACTCGTCGTCGCCGACCTGCACAAGGCCCGCGCCCAACTCCTGGACAACGGCGTCGACGTCAGCGACATCCAGATCGTCGCGGAAAACCCCTCCCCCCAACCCGACCCCCTTGACAACGTCGGCTTCCTCTACTTCTCCGACCCCGACGGCAACAGCTGGGCCGTCCAGCAGATCTCCACCCGCGGCTAGGTCTACTCCGCCCGCATCGGCACAGCCACCAGCGAAACCGGCCGGAGGCCGCCGCCTGCGGCGCCGGCCTCCGGCCGGTTCGGCTCGACGGCGACCGACTTCGTCGAACAGATTCCGAAGAGCGCCGCCAGCACGAAGCCAACCCCCGTGGTCGTCGGCGAGCGATACCACTCAAAATGCCCACCGGACTGACCTTCGCTCCTAGCCCATGTAGCGGCTGGACGTTTGCCGACAGGTGCTAGCCGTCACCAACCCTCGGCAATATCACCGTCGGAAACTGCCCCTGCTCGTCTGTCCGTATCGGGCTGGCGTGCAGGTCGTCAGTCGGCCAGTTGAGCCGGATGCCTTCGCCGCGTTCGATGGCTTCCTCCAGCAGTTCGGTCACGGTGATGGCCTCGCCATGGCCGCGGAACAGATGGCCTGGCCGGCGGTAGTCCTCGATGCGTCCACCAGCGGTCTGTTCTGCTCTGGCGTGTTGCCGCATCGCGTGCAGTCTGCGGTCCCGCCGCACGCTAACGATCAAGAACGAGACCGCCACCACCAGCCCGAAGACCAGCGACACCACAAGCGTCAGGGCTACCGACAGCTCGTCCATGATTCACAACCGAAGCCCGGACCTTCGCTGCCGCTGTCGGGGTGGCACCCAGCGCCGGTAAGAACGGCCGCCGGGAGGCGGCCATGCCGGGAGAGTGCGGCGCTGGGTGCCATGGACATCACCAAACCCCGGTGGAGGGCGGGTGGGTAACCAGGTGTCTACCCCTGCCACACGGGTTGTCACCTGCGGTTACGCTGGGCAGTACGGCAGGCGGAGCGACATCGAGCAGTCTGGATGAGATGGCCAGGGAAAGAGCAGTCACGCAGGGGCAGCTCGCAGCCGCCACCTACCTCGACCGGACGACGGTGTCCCACATCGAGAAGGGCCGAGCGCGGGCCGGTGAAGCCTTCTGGGTTGGTGCCGACCGTGTGACGGAGGCGGGCGGGCAGCTCCTCACCGCATACCGCCGGCTCGAAGCGGCCAAGCACGAGCAGCAGGCGGCCGCCCGTTCAAGCGACCTGGCTGCCATCCGCGCCAAGGCCGACGATTTCCGGGTAATGCCGACGGCGACCGCCGATGATGAAGTGGCGGCCGTCGAACTGGCACGGCGGGTGGCTGCCAGCGACGTGGGAGCCGAGACGCTGACCCGCCTTGAGCAGGCTTTCGACGACCTGGCAATGGCGTACCCGGTGACTCCTCCGACCGGACTGCTGGCTCGGCTCCGGCATCACCTGGCGTATGTCGGTGCACTGATGGACAGCCGCATGACCCTGAACGAGCGCAAGCGCCTGATCGTGGTTGGCGGCTGGCTGTCCCTTCTCGCTGCCACCGTTCATGTCGATCTCAAGCAACTGGCCGCTGCCACGGCGCGGTTGCGCACAGCGGCGAACTTGGCCAAGCAGGTCGATCACGCCGAAATTCGGGCCTGGTGTTTTGAGACCGACGCCTGGCGGATGCTGACCGAGGGCGATTACCGCCGCGCTTTGCAGCTCTCCCATGCCGCACAAGAGTTGGCCCCTGCTGGTAGTTCGGTAGCCATCCAAGCCACCGCTCAGGAAGGCCGGGCCTGGGCACGGTTGCATCGACCACGCGAGACGTACGACGCGATCGATCGCGTCGACAAGTTGGTGTCGCCGTTGCGGCGGCCCGACCGGCCCGAGCACCACTACCGCTACGACCCGGACAAGTCCGTTGCCTACGTCGCCACGACGTTGGCGTGGGTCGGCGACCCGGCCGCGGAAAGTTATGCCCGGGAAATCATCACCCGGCTCGAACCGACTGAAAGCAATGGCAAGTGGCCGCGCCGGATGGCTGCCGCCAATCTTGACCTGGCGCTGGCCTTGTTGGTGACCAACCGGCTCGATGAGGCCTGCCATGCCGCCAACCAAGCCATCTCGTCCGGCCGGGTGGTGCCGTCGAACCACTGGCGCGCGGCTGAGGTGATCCATGCGGTTGAGGCAAAGCAGTTGCCGGAAGCTGCCGAACTCAGGGATGCCTTTGAGCAGATGCGGCGCCAGCAGTTGTCAGTCGGTGGCTGACCGTTCCACCACGCCAGGACAGGTAGGGAGAACCGGACCGTTCGTTCCGATCACCACGGTGCAGTGCAGGTCCGCGGAGCTGACGATGCGGGGATCCAGGCCGTGGGTGGTCATGGCGGCGGCGGTCCGGGGGGCCTGGTCCGCGCCGGTCTCGATGAGCAGGTGGCCGCCGGCCGCGAGCCAGGGTGCGGCACCGGCAGCGATGCGGCGGTGGACATCCACGCCGTCCGGGCCGCCGTCGAGCGCCACCCGGGGTTCATGGTCGCGGGCTTCCGGTGGCATGGTGGCGATCTCGCCGGACGGGACGTACGGGGCGTTGGCGACCAGGAGGTCGACCCGGCCGCGCAGGGTGGCGGGGAGCGGGTCGTAGAGGTCGCCATGGTGCACCCGGCCGCCGAACGCGGCGAGGTTTCGGCGGGCGCAGCGGACCGCGGCCGGCTCGATGTCCGACGCGTGCAGTTCCACCCCCTCGACCGCGGCGGCGACCCCGGCACCGAGCGCGCCGGTGCCGCAGCACAGGTCGACGACGACGGAACCAGGGCGAGCCAGCCCGACCGCCTGCTGGACCAGGAACGCCGTGCGCCTGCGCGGCACGAACACCCCGGCGTCGACCGCGATCCGCAGGCCGTGGAACTCCGCCCAGCCCACGATGACCTCGAGCGGTTCACCCTCGACCCGGCGCCGCACCATGGCGTCCAGGTCGGCCGGGGACCGGGCGGCGCCGGCCAGCAGCCGCGCCTCGTCCTCGGCGAACACACAACCGGCCGCCCGCAGCCTGGCCACGACATCGGACATCGAGGCCGGTGTCACAGGTCGACGAGCTCGACGGTCACCGGAGCGATGTCACCGGCGTCGAGGGCCTCGGCCCTGCGGACGGTGCGCTTGATCGGCAGCACATAGCAACCCCGGGCGCCGTCCGGGAAGATCGAGGTCGTCCAGGTGCTGCCGCCGAGCGTCGCCCGCACCCGCACCGAGCCGAACCCCCGCCGCTGACCGCCGGTCCGCTCGCGGATCTCCGCGGAGCACTCTGCGGGCAGGCTGACGAAGGTCCAGCTGTCGGCGCGCCGGGCGTCCCAGATCCACAACTCGGCCTCGAAATCGACCACCACCGCACCAGCATCACACAGGGCACGACCGGCCGGGGCACGGCCATAACCCCGGGCCATGCTCGCTGTTTGTGACTGCCCGGCGACGCTGCGCGGCGGTACGGTCGGTTCGGTTGCCCGGCCGGGTGGGAGGAAGTGGCATGACGAACGAGTTCCTTGGACCGGAGTCGTCCCCCGGATTCGAGATGGAGCGGCGCCGGGTCCTGCAACTGATCGGGGCCGGCGCCCTGGGCTCGGCGGTCGCCGCGCCCACCGGCACGGCGGCGGCCGAGGGTGCGGCCGCGGATCTCGTTCTGCATTCCGGAATCGTGTGGACCGGGCGGCGGCACCGGCACCGGCGCGGGGTCACCGGGGTCGCGGTGCTCGGCCAGCGCATCGTGGCGGTCGGATCCAATCGGGATGTGCTTGCCTGGGCGGGAAAGCGGACCCGGGTGATCGATCTGCGCGGCGCGTTCGTGGCACCCGGGTTCCGGGACCAGCACACCCATCTGCTCAACCAGGCCGATGCCGACGCCGCAGCCGAGGCGTACCGGCCGCGGTGGGACGGGCACGACGAGGAGGCGGCGTTCGAGGGCCGGCGGGCGGTCGGCCAGCGCCACATCGACACGTTCAACCAGGGCCGCAGCCCCGCCGACGACTTCCGGCACGGCGTGGTCACCGAGGCGCTCAAGAACGGCATCCTGCGCATGCAGGACGAGGCGGCCAAGCAGGGGGTCAGCACGGTGGTGGAGGCCGGGCTGACCGACCTGCGGGTGGTCGACGCGTTGCTGCAGTTGGCCGACGAGGGGCGGCTCAAGGTGCGGCACCTGATCCGGGTGCGCTGGGGCGGCATCGAGCGCGCCGCGCAGCTGGGCTGGCGGACCGGGTTCGGCAACGAGTGGGTGAAGATCCTCGGCGTCAAGATGTACGCCGACGGCTGGCTCGGCCCGCGCACCTGTGCCCTGCGCCGGCCGTACCACGACGACCCGTACGACTGGGACCTGCCCAACGGCGTGCTGTTCCTGGCCCAGCAACGGGCCGATGCCGACGTGGCCCGGGCGCAGGAGCTCGGCTTCAACATCACCGCGCACGCCATCGGCGATCTCGGCGTGCAGACCATGCTCAACGCCTACGACCGGGCCGGGGTCACCCGGCGGGACCGCTGGTGTCTCGAGCACGTCCAGGTGGCCGGCGACGACCTGCTGGACCGGATGGCCGACCGCGGCGTGATCGGCAGCATCCAGCTCAGCTTCCCGACCTCGGACCACTACTTCGCCGCCAACGCGTTGGGCGAACGCCGCACCCGCCGCGAGTCCTACCGGTGGGACACCATGCTCCGACGCGGGGTGCCGCTGGCCGGCGGCACCGACTTCAACATCGAGGTGCTGGATCCGTTGTGGGGCCTGCAACGCTCGGTCACCCGGCGCGAATTCGACGGCAACCCGCCCGGCGGCTTCCTGCCGCGCGAGGATGTCACGGTCGACGACGGCCTGCGCCTGATCACCTCCGACTGCGCCTTCGCCAGCTTCGAGGAGCGCGACCGCGGCGACATCGAGGTGGGCAACTACGCGGATCTGGTCGTGCTGCGGGAAAACCTGCGCAGCATCCCGCGCGACCGCATCGCCTCGGCGACCCGCATGCTGACCGTGACCAACGGAAGGATCACCTTCGAGGGCGCGGTCGCCTATCCACCCGGCCAAACTCCATAAAAGGATCAAGAATCCCTTTCCATGCGGCCGAAAATGGGCCGAATGTGTCGTTGACATCTCCGGGTAACTGGTGTGCAGTTGATGTTCGGCCAACCCTGAAGGCCTACTCCGTGCAGGACGGGTCGACGACGTGCTGGGTCGACGTCACCGCCGACCCGTTGCCGCTGGCGTCGACCGCGCGCACCGACACCGTGTTGCTGCCGACGGCCACCGACACGGCGTCCACCTGGGTCTGGCCGCGCACCGTCGCCGCCGGCGCGCCGTCGACGGTGACCTCGTAGTCCAACTCCGCCGTGGGGTCGGTGTCGTCCGTCGCGGGCTGCCAACGGATGTCGGCGAACGCACAGCCGTACCGGTCCTCGGTCACCTGTAGACCCGACGGCGAAGTGGGAGCCGAGCCGTCGGAACTGGCCGGCGTGGTCACCGCAACCGTGTTGGTCGGCGCCGACAACGTCGTCCGCACGGCCGCCACCGAGAAGGCGTGCGCCGAGCCCGGGGCCAGCTGCCGGACCGCAACGGTCGCCGGCAGCCCGGTCCACGACGACGCCCACGTGCGGGCAACCAGCACCGACCCGTCGAACACCTGGTAACCGGACACGTCGAAGTCGTCGTCAGGCACCGTGAACGACAGCGTCACCCGGCCCGGATCCACGTCGGTGGCCACCAGCTCGCGCGGCCCGCCCGGCCGCACCCCCGGCCCGCGGGTCTGCACGGTCAGCGTCCGCGTCGGCGCGGAGGCGTTGCCGGCCAGGTCGACCGACACGACGGTGTAGGAGTACCAGGCGCCCGGCGTCAGGTTCGCGTCCGTGTACGAACTGCCGACCGAGGTCTTGGCCAGCACGCCGTTGCGGAACACCCGCCATCTGGTCGGTTCGGTCAGCTGACCGGGTGTCCAGTTGAGCACGACCTGCGACGCGGAGACGTTCACGACTCGCGGCATCGTCGCCGTCGGCGGAGCCGTCGTGTCGGCGGCGGCCACGGGGGAGGTTCCCAGCGAGACGGACACACAGAGCACAGTGGTGGCCAGCACGGTGACCACCCGCAAGTTTCGGTGACGGATCATGCGGACTTCTACGCCGGCCAGTTGTCCCCGGTTCAGCTCGTCTCCCCGGCGAGGGAGAAGGAGCGCAGCCGGGCGGTCGCGGCCATCGTGCCGCCGACGGCGATCACCGCCGCCAGCACGATGGCGGTGACCGGTGCCAGGTGTGCCGGCAACCAACCGGTCCCGCCGATCCACTCGGCGATGGCCGCCGCGTACTCCCGGATGCTCAGCACCCGGGTGCCGTCGACGAAGCCGGTCAGCAGGTTCTCCCACAGGATGATGTAGACCAGCCCGACCGCGACCGGGCGGCGGCTCATCAGGCTCAGCGCGACGAACACCGCCGAGTAGGCCAGCGCGCCCACCGCGGCGCCGAGCAACAGGCCGGCGGCAAGGCCGGCCGACCCGACGAGCAGTCCGGCGACCGCGATCGGCACGGCGGCGGCCCACGTGCAGACGGCCCAGGCGACGGCCAGCTTGGCCAGCACGATCTCCTGACGAGGCAACGGTTTGGTGAGCAGATGGGTGATCGTGCCGTCCTCGATCTCCAAGCCGAGCACGCCGCTGCCGATGATCAGCGCGGTGAGCGGGAGGATCACGCCGAGACCGAGCTGACCGAACACGATCGGACCCCACTCGGCGACCGGCTCCGGGCTCCCGTTCGCGATCAGGGTCAGCGTGATCAGCACCGCCGGCATCGGCAACAGCAACAGCACCCGCCTGCGGCCGAACAGCGCCCGGGCGGTCAACGTGGCGATCGTCAGGTTCATTGCCCCACCAGGTAGGAGAACACGTCCTCGAGGGACTCGTCGGAAGGCAGCACGCCGGTCAGCCGGATGTCCGCGTCCCTGGCCGCCTTGGCCAGGGCCCGGGTGAACGTGCCGTAGTCGTTGGCTCGCACCTGCAGGCCCGTGTCGGCGACCAACTCGACCCCGGACACCGATGGCTGGTGCATCAGCACGGTTCCGAGCCGCCGGTCGTCCGAGGACTCGATGACGAAGACGTGCGGCCGGGTGGTCATCAACCGGCGGATGTGCCGGTAGTCCCCGGACGCGGCGAGCCGGCCGGCGACGATCACCTGCACGGTGCCGGAGAGCTGCTCGACCTCCTCGAGGATGTGCGAGCTGAACAGGATGGTCCGGCCGTCGCCGGCCATCCGGTGCAGCAGGTCCATCATGTGCAGCCGCTGCCGGGGATCCATGCCGTTGAACGGCTCGTCCAGCACCAGCACCTCGGGATCGTGCACCAGCGCGGCGGCCAACCGGGTCCGCTGCCGCATCCCCTTGGAGTAGGTGGAGATCCGCCGGCGCTCGACGTCGGAGAGCTCCACGATGTCCAGCGCGCGCCGGGTCGCCGCCGCCGGGTTCGGCAGCCGGTGCAGCGTCGCGCTGGCGTGCACGAACTCCCACGCGGTGAGGAACCCCGGCACCCCTTCGTGTTCGGTGACCAGACCGAGCCGGCGGTACACGTCGGGGTTGCGCCAGCTCGGCGCCGCCCCGACGGTGAGCGTGCCCTGGGACGGGCGCAGCAGGCCGGCGATCATGTGCAGCACGGTGGTCTTGCCGGCGCCGTTCGGCCCGAGCAGCCCGGTCACCCCGGGACCCACGGTCAGCGTCACGTCGTTGACCGCGACCACGTTGCCGTACCAACGCGAAACCGACGCAAGCTCCACTGTGGTTGTCTTCATGCCTTCACCTTCCGGTAGCGCCACAGTAGGGCGGCGGTGCCGGCGGCGATCAGTGCCAGCGCGGCAAGGCCGTACACCGCGCCGTACGGCCCGGTCTGCACGAGTCCCTCGCCGAACAGCCACCGGTCCACCCCGTTGACCAGGCTGACCGGATCGAGCAGGCCGGCGAGTTGGCCGAGCGCGCCGTCGTCGAGTGCCCGGACCGCACCGGACACCGGCGCCGAGAGCAGGAAGACGGCCATGATCAGGCCGGTGCCGAACATCCGGCGGCCGGTCAGCGCGGCCAGCGGCAGGGCCAGCGCCGCGAACACCGCCGAGTGGATCACCGCGGCGGCGAGCCCGGCGAGCAGGCCGCCGATCTCGTCCAGGACTCCGGAAAGGCCCGTGCTGGTGTTGAACGCCATGCCGACGAACATGATCAGCATCGGCCCGGTGAACAGGACGAACACCGCGGTGGCCAGTGCGGCCAGCTTCGCCAGCGCGTAGTCCGACCGGTGGATCGGCCGGGACAGATACAGGGCGAGCACCTTGTTGCGCAGATCCCTCGACACCAGCTCCGGCCCGACGATCGCCGCGAAAACCGTTGCCGCGTAAGAGAACGTGGCGACCAGGCCGACGTAGCTCAGCACCGGTTCCGGCGACTGGGTGTTGACCATCACCAGAACCACCGACGCGATGCAGGCCAGCGTGAACAGCCCGAGCGGCAGGATCTTCGCCTTGGCGGTGCGCCCGAGCCCGTATGCGGTGCGCAGACTGTAGGTCCACAGTGAGCGTGCGGCGTAGCCGCGGCCCAGCCGGGCGCCGGTGTAGCGCTGGTATCCGATGTCGTGGATGACTCCGCCGACACCCGCGGGAGCGTTACCCGACATGGTTCTCCTCAACCGGTTTCAGGTCACGGAACAGGTCGGCCACCTGGTTGCGGCGCCGCTGCATCCGGTGCAGGGACAGCTCGAGGTGGGCGACCGCGTCCCGGATGAGGTCGTAGGTCCGGTCCCCGTCCAGCTCGACCAGCAGCCCACGCTCGGCCCGGCGAACCGTCAACCCGGCCTCGGCGAGCCGGTCGGCCAGCGGTCCGGCGTCCTCGTCCACCTCGACCATCAGCACGTCCTGCTGGCGGGTCATGGCCGACAGCGAAGCCGAGCGGAGCAGACGACCGGCGTCGATGGCCACCAGCGAGGTGCAGATCCGTTCGATCTCGCCGAGCAGGTGCGAGCACACCAGCACCGAGATCCCGAACTCGGTGCCGATCCGGTGCACCAGGGCCAGCATCGCCCGGCGGCCCTCCGGATCCAGCCCGTTGGTCGGCTCGTCCAGCAGGAGCAACTCCGGGTCGTGCACCAATGCCTGGGCGAGCTTGACCCGCTGCCGCATTCCGGTCGAGTAGCCGCCGATCTGGCGGTACCGCTCCTCGTACATGCCGACGTGCCGCAGGGTCTCCGAGGCCCGTTCCCGCGCGGTCGGCGCCGGTAGCCCGGAGATCCTGGCCAGGTGCGTGATCAGCTCGGCGGCCGAGACGTCCGGCGGCAGGCAGTCGTGCTCGGGCATGTACCCGACCCTGGCCCGCACCGCCGACGCCTCGGTCACCGGATCCAGCCCCAGCACCCGGATCGCGCCCCCGGTCGGGCTGAGCAGCCCGAGCGCAAGCTTGATCAGCGTGCTCTTCCCGGCCCCGTTGGCCCCGACCAACCCCACGATCCCCGGTTCGATTCCCACGCTCAGCCCGGCCAGCGCCGTCACGCCACCCTCGTAGCGCTTCTCCAGCGCATCCGTCTCGATGACCACCACGGAGAGAGACGGTACGGCCACACCCCAGCCGCCGCATCCAGCGTCAACCCTGATTCCGCACCCCTAGGGGTCGCCTCGGGTGATCGCCTTCATCGGCCGTGTGGCTCGTGCCGCAGCACGCAGAACTCGTTGCCCTCGGGGTCGGCGAGCACCACGAACCCCTCGGTTCCGGTCTGCCCGACGTCGGTGCGCCGGGCACCGAGCCCGATCAGCCGCTCGACCTCACCATCGACGTCGCCGTCCACCGGCCGCAGGTCGGGATGGTTGCGGTTCTTGCCCCGCTTGGGTCCACCGGTGTTCTGCAACCACAGGTTGGGCACGTCCGGCGGAGCACCGGCCGGCGGGTACAGCATCACCGAGCCGTCCTCGCCGCGGTCGGCCTTGAACCCGAGGGCCTGGGACCAGAAGTCCGCCATCAGCTCGGGGTCCTGCACGTCCAGCGTCCACTGCGCGAACCGAACCGCCATCGGTCATGCCTCCTCGTCCGACAGCGTCCTGCGCCGCAATGGCCGGGTGGCCGGGCCTTCGAGCACCGCACCGTCGACGTCGAACCGCGAGCCGTGGCACGGACAGTCCCAACTGGACTCGGCGCCGTTGAACCGAAGTAGGCAGCCCAGATGCGTGCACCGCAACGACACCGCGTGCAGCCCGCCCTGCTCGTCGCGGTACACCCCGGTCTGCCCGACGCCGTCCCGCAGCACACGCGCCTCGCCGCGCGGAACGTCCGCCGGATCGGACACCTCGGCCGGGCGCAGCCGGTCGCCGACCAGGTCCACCGCCACCTTTCCGTTGAGCCGGGCCAACTCCGGCAGATCGCGCAGGCTCAGCCGGTGCGGAGCGAACAGGGCGGTCCACGGATTGCTCTGGCCGGTAAGGGAATCCCTGAGCAGCATGGCCGCCGCGGTGGCCGTGGCCAGTCCCCACTTCCGGTAGCCGGTGGCCACGAACACATTGCGCGAGCCGGGGGTGTACGAACCGATCATCGGTAGGCCGTCGTAGGCGTAAAGGTCCTGTGCCGACCACCGGTGGGTGATCTCGGCAACGTCCCAGTGCTTGCGCGCGAACGACTCCAACGCCAGGTAGCGTCCCGCGTCCACGCCGCGTTCGCCCGCGGGATGGCCCTGTCCCCCGATGATCAGCAGGTCACCGGCGGACGCGATCGACCGCACCGGGTCGCCGGCATTGATCGCCAGCCCGACCGGCGGGCGGCCGGAACGCAGCCGGGCCGCCACGCAGTACGACCGCATCGCCTTGAGCCGGGCGAAGTACAGGCCGCGGTCCAGCATCGGGGCGTGGGTGGCGATCACGATCCACTCCGCCCGCACGGTTCCCCCCGCGGTCCGCACCGTGGATGTGCCGCCGGCCCGCACCTCGAGCACCCGGCTGTCCTCGTACACCCGGCTCCGGTCGCCGTGCACCGCGGCCGCGAGCCCACGCAGGTAGCGCACCGGATGAATGGCCAACTGGTCGGCCAGCCGTACCGAGCCATAGGTCGGGAGCGGCAGACCGGCGCCGTCGGAGTCCTGGACGACGGCAAGCCCGGCCCGCCGGGCCGCCTCGAACTCGGCCGCGACGGTGTCCCGCTCGGACTCGGAGATGGCGTAGGTGAGCGCCGGCCGGCGCTCCAGGGCACAGTCGATGCCCTCCTGCTCCACGATTTCGGCCAGTGTCGCCACGCCGGCCAGGTTGGCCTCGGCATATCCGGCCGCCGCGGCCACCCCGTGCCGCCTGATCAGTTCCGAGTAGACCGTCGCCTGCAGGGCGCTGACCTTCGCGGTGTTGTTGCCGCTGGCGCCGTGCCCGACCCGGCCGGCCTCCAGCACGGCCACCCGCAGACCGGCCCGGTTCAGCAGCAGCGCGGTGGTCAGCCCGGTGATGCCGGCGCCGACCACCGCCACGTCCACGGTCACCGCCCCGGCGAGCGCGGGATAGTCCACCCCGGCGCCGGAGTCTGCCAGCCACAGCGACTGTCGCGCGGTCGTCGTCGTCATGATCGTGGCTACCCAGCGCCTTCGGCCTTACACATGGTGAGCGGGGCGCACCCCGACCAGTTGAACCCCCGCACGCCCGCGACGTCTCGGTTTCGCCGGATGGCAAAGCGGGGAAGCCGCCGTCATGGAGTTGCTCGGCGTGCGGTTCCCCGGCCCGGTCAGCGCGGTCACCCGGTTGAGTCGAGGGCTGGCCGGTCTGGCCCTGACCGCGCTGGAGAACGGGCCCCGGCGTCGCGTGTGGACCTGTCCGGGACGGTTGTACGTGGAGGTGCACGGCGTGCACGGCCCGCGCGGCGAACGGGTCGCACGCCGGATCGAGCGGGCGCTGAACGATCACCCCGGGGTGCATTGGGCCAGGGTGAACGCGCCCAGCTCGCGGGTGATCATCGCGGTGCACGATCCGGCGCCCCGGCGTTCGGAGCTGATCCGCCTGGTTGCGCGGGGCGAGACGGAGCCGGCCAGCCCCGAGGAACGCACCGCCGAGGAGGAGCTGCACCACCCGGCCGACGGCCCCGCGCGCACCCGGCTACTGCCCACGCTCGCGGTGGACGGGCTGGGCCTGCTGCTCGCCACGATCAACCGGATCGCGCCGTGGGCGCCGTTGCCGGCCGAGCTGGCCGGTCTGGTCGCGGCGCTCGACCTGCACCCGGACCTGCGCCGGCTGGCCGAGCGGCGGCTGGGTGGACCGGAACGCGCGGACAGCACCACCTCGATGGCGGCGGCGCTGGTCCAGGGCCTGGCGGCCCGAGGCGAGGGCACCATGCTGGACATCGGTCAGCGGACCGTGCAATGGCACGAGGCCCGGGCCCACGCGCGGGCCTGGTGCCGGGCCGAGTCCGAGCTGATCCCCGGACCCGAGCACGCCGCCGCGGACCCGGTGGTGGTCGAGCGGCCCCGCCCGCTGCCCGGATCCCCGGCCGACCGGTACGCCCGGCGGTCCCTGACCGCGGGTGCCGCGGCCGGGGTCGCGGCGCTGCCGTTCGCCGGAGCGCGCAAGGCCATCGCGCTCGGACTGGCCTCCTTGCCCAAGGCCCCCGGTGCGGCGGCCGCGGCGTTCGCCGCCCGGCTCGGCGTGCTGCTGGCCCGCCGGGGTGCGCTGGTGATGGACCGGTCCGTGCTGCGCGGTCTGGACCGCCTCGACGTGCTGGTGCTGGACGCCCGGGTGCTGGGCACCGGCCGCTGGCTGCTCGCCGACCTGGTCCCGCTGCCAGACGGCGACCCCACCGAGCTGGCCGAGCGAGCCTTTCAGTTGTTCAATGAGACGGACCCGATGGCGGTGCGGCGGGACGGCGACTGGGTGCTCGGACCACTGGCCAAGCTGGACCTGACCGGCCGCAAGGGTGCCCGTGAGCGGCAGCGGCTACACCGGCGCGGCGCGGCCGAACTGCTCGGTCTCGCCCGCGGTCGTCGGCTGCAGGCCCTTCTGGCCATCGACGAGGAGACCGCGCCGGGCATCGAGACGGTCGCCGCCGCGGCACACGACGTGGGGCTACGGGTACTGGTGGCGCAGGCGCGGGAGCACAACCGGTTCGGCTTCGCCGACGACCTGCTGCCGACCGGTGACGGCCCGGCGGGCCTGGTCGGCGCGGTGCGCGGGCTGCAGGCCGACGGGCACGTGGTGGCGCTGCTGTCCGCCGACCGCCGCGCGCTCGGCTCGGCGGACTGTGGCATCGGCGTGCACCCGGCCGGCGACCCGCCGCCGTGGGGCGCGCACCTGCTGGTCGGAGCGGACCTGGAGACCGCGGCACTGATCGTCGCGGCGACCGGCGTGGCCCGGCGGGTGACCGACGACGGAACCCGGGTGGCGCTCGCGGTCAGCGGCATCGGCGCGGTGAACGCCCTCGGCGCCCGGGCCCGGCCGGCCGGATCGGCGCTGCGCGCGGTCAACGCCGGCGCCGCGATCGGCTTCGTCGACGGCTTCCTGCGGGCTCGCGGCCTGGGCCGGTACTCCCCCGCCCCGGCCGGCGGCGGTGCCACCCCCTGGCACCTGATGCCGCCGAACGTCGTGCTCGACCGGGTCCGCTCGGCCATCGACGGCCTGCCGGAGCAGGAGGTCCGGCGCCGCCGCACCGGTGGTACGGACGGTGCCGGCCCGGCCAGCGCCAGCCTGGTCCGCACGTTCCTGGCCGAGTTGGCCAACCCGCTGACCCCGGTGCTGGCCGCGGGCGCGGCGATCTCGGCGTCGGTGGGCTCACCGACCGACGCCGTGCTGGTCACCGGCCTGATCGGGCTCTCCGCACTGATCGGCAGCCTGCAGCAGGTGCACACCGAACGGGCGCTGGCCAGCCTGCTGGAGCGCTCCGCGGTGGCGGCGACCGTGCGCCGGTCCGGCGCACCGCACCGGATCGGCGCCAACCAGCTGGTGATCGGGGACGTGGTGGTGCTCGAGTCCGGCGACGTGGTGCCGGCCGACTGCCGGCTGCTCGAGGCCGACGGCGTCGAGGTGGACGAGTCCTCGCTGACCGGCGAGTCGCTGCCGGCGGCCAAGGACCCGGCCCCGGTGGTGGCGGCCGAGATCGCCGAGCGCGCCTCCATGCTCTACGAGGGCACTACGGTGGCGGTCGGCCGGGCGGTCGCGGTGGTGGTGGCCACCGGCGACGCGACCGAGGTGGGCCGGGGCATGGCCGCGGCCCGGCGCGCGGCGCCGGCCACCGGCGTGGAGGCCCGGCTCGCCGAGCTGACCCGGCGCATCCTGCCGGTGGCCGCCGGCTCGGCCGCCGCGGTCGCCGGTGCCGGGCTGGTTCGCGGCATCCCACTGCGGCAGAGCCTTGGCGCCGCGGTCAACCTCGCGGTGGCCTCGGTTCCGGAGGGCCTGCCGTTCCTGGTCAACGCCGCGCAGCTGGCCGCCGCCCGGCGGCTGGCCGAGCACGGCGCGATGGTGCGCAACCCGCGGACCATCGAGGCACTGGGCCGGGTGGACGTGCTGTGCTTCGACAAGACCGGCACGCTCACCGAGGGCCGGCTGTCGGTGAGCCTGGTCGACGATGGGGAAACCGCCGTCCCGGCGACGAAGTTGGACCAGCGGCGGCGCCGGGTGCTGGCCGCGGCGCTGCGGGCGACCCCGGGTGCCGAGGATCCGGCCGAGCTGCCGCACCAGACCGACCGGGCCATCGTCGAGGGCGCCCGCCGGGCCGGGGTCGGCGTCGGCACCGGCTGGCGCGACACGGACTCGGTGCCGTTCGAGCCCAGCCGCGGCTACCACGCCACCGTCGGACGGACCGGCCGGCGCACGGTGCTGTCCGTCAAGGGCGCACCCGAGGTGATCCTGCCGCGGGCCACCCGGCACCTGTGCAACGGTTCCCGGCACCCGATCGACGAGGCCGCCCGCCGGCGGCTGGCGGACCGGGTGGCCGAGCTCGCCGCCGCCGGGCACCGGGTGCTCGCCGTGGCCGAGCGCGAGCTGGACACCGCGGCGGAGCCCTCCGATGAGGCCGTGCGCGACCTGGGTCTGCTCGGGTTCGTCGCGCTGGCCGACCCGGTCCGGGACAGCGCCGCGCCCGCCGCGACCGCGCTACGCGAGGCCGGCGTCCGGATGGTCATGATCACCGGCGATCACCCGGCCACCGGCGAGGCCGTCGCGGAACGGGTGACCGGGCAGAACGGCGAGGTCACCGTGCTCACCGGCGCCGAGATCGACGACCTGGACGACGACCGGCTGGCCGACGCGCTCGCCGGGGTCGACGTGATCGCCCGGTGCAGCCCGGCGCAGAAGGTCCGGATCATCCAGGCCTACCAGCGGCACGGCCGGGTGGTGGCGATGACCGGCGACGGCGCCAACGACGCCCCGGCGATCCGGCTCGCCGACGTGGGCATCGCGCTCGGCAAGCGCGGCACCCCCGCCGCCCGCGCCGCCGCCGACCTGGTGGTCACCGACGACCGGCTGGAGACCATCATCAACGCGCTGGTCGAGGGCCGCGCCATGTGGGTGTCGGTGCGCGAGGCACTCGGCATCCTGCTCGGCGGCAACCTTGGCGAGATCGGCTTCACCGTGCTCGGCTCGCTGATCACCGGCCGGTCCCCGCTCACCGCCCGCCAACTGCTGCTGGTCAACCTGCTCACCGACCTGGCCCCGGCCATGGCCATCGCGCTGCGCCACCCGGGCGCCGGCACCGACCTGCTCCGCGAGGGCCCGAGCAGCTCGCTCGGCGCCGCCCTGACCCGCGACATGGCCACCCGGGCCGGCACCACCACGCTGGCCGCCACCACCGCCTGGACCCTGGCCCGGTTCACCGGCCGCCCGCGCCGCGCCGGCACGGTCGCCCTGGCCGCCCTGGTCGGCACCCAACTCGGCCAGACGCTCATCGCCGGCGGCCGGGACCGCACCGTGCTCGCCGCCGGCCTCGGCTCCGCCGCGCTGCTCGCCGGCATCATCCAAACCCCCGGGGTGAGCCAGTTCTTCGGCTGCACCCCGCTCGGCCCACTGGCCTGGACCATCGCCCTGTCCAGCGCCACCGCCGCCACCGTGGCCGGCGCGACCATCGGCTCCCGAATCGCGCCGAACCCTGGGCCGACCTAGGCCGACACCCGGCGCAGATACGCCAGGTTCTCCCGCAACCGCCGCTCAAGCGGCAGCACGGTCGAGAAGTCCTCGACCGTCACCCAGCCGTCGTAACCGTGTGCCCGCAACGCTTCGAAGTAGCCGGCCACGTCGGCCTGCCCGTCGCGCAGCGGCGCCCACTCCTCGCGCCACCGGGTCGACCCGTCCTGGCCCGGTCCCACCGCCCGCCACACCGCGTTCTTCACGTGCACGTGCGCGAGATAGTCGCCAAGCATCTGAAACGCGGCCAGATAGTCCTCCTGCCCCTCGATCACCAGGTTGCCCAGGTCGTGGATCACGCCGACGCACGCGGGGCTCAACCCGTCCACCAACCGGATCGCGGCGGAGGCCGAGGCGACGATCGTGCGGTGGTGCAACTCGACGACGGCCCGCACCCCGTGGACGGCGGCCCGCTCGGCGACCCAGGCCAGGTCGTCGCGGGCCGCCGTGAACAGCTCCCGGTAGTGCCCGGTGCCGAGCGCCGGCATGATCACCCGCAACCGCTGCGCCCCCAGGGTCGCCGTCGCGGCCAGCAGACGCTCGACGTCGGCCCGGGCGGACACCGGCGCGTAGCCGCCGATCCCGGAGACGGCCAGGCCCGCCTCCCGGGTGACGCGGGCCATCGCCGGTAGCGCCGACTCGAGCCCGGTGAGCGGCCACGTCGCCCGGTTTCCCTTCCAGAACCCGGGTTCCGGGGCGTCGTCCTGGTCGGTGACCCGCCATTCCACGCCGTCCCAACCCTGGTCGGCCAGCACGGCCGCCGTCTCGGCGGGGGTCCAGTCCGGAGTGGACGCCGTGAAGACCGAGAACCGCATGCTATTTCACCGCTTTCCGGCTCACACCGTCACCGGCACCTGGTCGTAGCCGCCCTGCAGGACGTGGTCGATGGGGATCGGGCGGCCGAGGGTCGCCGACAGGTAGATGGCCCTGACCACGGCCAGGGCGACCAGGCCGTCGTGCACGCCGATGCTGGCCGGGCGGCCCGCCTCGATCGCGGCCACGATGTCGGCGTACTGCCGCAGATGTCCCAGCACGAAGCCGTCTTCCGGCTTCGCCGCGCCGTACCGCTCGCCGGCCGGGACCGCGGCGGCCGCACCGTCCGGGCCGGCGCCGAAGAACTCGAGTTGGTCATCGTGGATGACGGCCGAGCCGAGCGAGCCGTGCACCGCGATCCGGGCCGGCAGACCGGGATAGGCGCCGGTGGTGGCGTGCAGCGCGGCGAGCGCGCCGGAACCGAACCGGATCGCCGCCACCGCGACGTCCTCCACCTCGATGCGCTCGTGCGCGAGCCGGGCGGTGTAGGCGAACACGTCCTGCGGCCGGCCGAGCAGCCACACCAGCAGGTCGACCGTGTGCACGCCCTGGTTCAGCACCGCGCCGCCACCGTCGAACGCCCAGGTTCCGCGCCACTGCGCGGAGTCGTAGTAGTCCTGGCCGCGCCACCACGGCACGGTCGCCACCGCCGAGGTGAGCCGGCCGAGCCTGCCGTCCACCACGGCCAGCTTGACGGCGGCGCTGGCCGGGTCGAACCGGTGCTGGCTGATCACCGAGCAGACCAGCCCCCGCGACTCGGCCTCGGCGGCCAGCCGGGCCAGCCGCCGCGCCCGCGGCAGCGACACCTCGACCGGCTTCTCGATCGCCAGATGCCGGCCGGCCGTGACGACCTGCTCGGCGGCGCCGCCGTGCAACCCGGACGGCGTGCAGATCGCGACCAGGTCCACCGCCTCGGCCAGCGCGGCGGCCAGCGTCGCGTGTGCCACCGGCGGCGGGCCGCCGGTGTGGCCGGACACCTGGGCCGCCATGCGGTCACGGGCCTCGGCGACCGGGTCGACGACGGTGCTGATGGTCAGCCGGGGATGCCGCAGGATCGCGGCGGCGTGGTTGCGTCCGATGATCCCGCACCCGACGATCGCGACCCGGATCACTTGACCCCTCCCGCCGTCAGACCGTCCACCAGGTATCGCTGGAAGACTAGGTAGAGCAGCACGACCGGCGCCGCGCACAGCATCGACGCCGCCATCAGCTGCCCGTACACCGGGATGGCGCCGCCCTCCTGGGTCGCACCGAACACCTGCAGCGCCACCGCCGCGGTTCGGGTGTCCGCGTTGGTCATCACGGAGGCGAACAGCACGTCGTTCCAGCCGAGCAGGAAGGCGAAGATGCCGGAGACGACCAGGCCGGGCCAGCTCAGCGGCAGCACGATCCGGGTGAGGATCCGCCAGGAGGACGCCCCGTCGATGCGCGCCGCCTCGTCCAGCTCGGGTGCCAGCCCGCGCAGATAGGTGACCATCACCCAGGTGGAGAACGGAAGCGCGAAGGTCAGGTAGGTGATGCCAAGCCCCCACCGGGTTCCGATGATCTGCACGCCGAGCACGGTGGCCAGGCTGGAGAACAGCACGAACACCGGCAGCAGCAGCAGTGTGCCCGGGATGCTCTGCAACGCCAGCAGTGCGCGCAGGATGGTCAGCCGGCCACGGAAGGCGTGCCGCACCAACACGTACGCGCTGCCCACCGACACGAACGCGCACAGCGCCGCGATCGCGCCGGCCACGAGGAGGCTGTTCACCAGGCCGCCGCCGAGGTCCACTGTGGACCAGATGCGCAGGTAGTTGTCCAGGTGCAGGGCGTCCGGCAGGACCGCCCCGGCCGCGACCGACAGATCCGAGCCGACCGAGGCGAGCACCATGTACAGCACCGGGCCAAGCACGAGCGCCAGCAGCACGATGATCACCAGGGCCTGCACCGGCCGGGGCAGCAGCCGGTGCACCTCGTTGCTGGTGCTCATGCCGTCCGGCCCTCCTCGGCGGTGTCCAGCCGCACCGCGCGCAGGTACACGGCGAGCGGCACGGAGATCAGCAGCAGGGAGAGCACGGCCATCGCCGCGCTCAGCCCGAACTGGAAGTTCTGGAAGGTCTCCACGTAGGTCAGCACCGGAAGTACCTCGACGTCGTGCGGGCTCGGCACCCCGAACAGCACGAACGGCAACGTGAAGTTGTTGACGTTGTGCAGGAACGAGATGATCACGCCGAGCGCGATCGACCCGCGCAGGTACGGGAAGATCACGTAACGCAGCTTCGTCCAGCAGCCGGCGCCGTCCAGGGCGGCGGCCTCGTGCGCCACCGGATCGACCGACTGCAGCCCGGCGAGTACGAGCAGGTAGACCAGCGGCCATGAGCTCCAGATCTGCACGATCACCAGCGCCCAGAAGCTCTTCGGACCGTTGAGCCACAACTCGTTTCCCAAGCCCAACAAGGAGTTGGCCACCCCGTCCGGTTGCAGGATGATCCGCCACACGGTGCCGACGACGAATGCCGGCAGCACGTACGGAATCAGGAACACCGACCGGACCAACCCCCGGCCGCGGAACCGGTTCTGCGTGGCCAGCGCGGCGGCCACACCCATCGGCGTGATCACCGCGGTGACGATGGCCGAGTAACCGAGGCTGACCGTGACCGCGTGGCCGAGCGCGGTTTCCCGCCACGCGGCGAGGTAGTTGCCAAGGCCGACCAGCGGCGCGCCGGTCCACTGCCGGAACGTGTACTGGTCCAGCTCCAGCAACGAGATGAGGACCGCGACCAGCAACGGCACCGCGATCACGGCGACCAGCAGCACGCCGCCGGGCAGCAACATCCACAGTGGCCGGCGCTGCGGCCCGGCCCGGGTCCGCGGCCGGGGTGGGCCGGCCGCACCCGGCGGCCGCGCGCCGGCCCGAGACCGCCGCACCGGGGTCGAGGTGGTCACTTCTCCTTGTCCAGCGCGGACTGCGCGGCGGACTGGGCCGCGCCGATCAGCGAGTCCAGCCGGCCGTCGTCCAGCCGCCCGGCCGACAGGTCCGGCACCGACTGCACCACCACGTTCACCAGCGCGAGCTGGATCTGGCTCCACGCACCGGTGAACGGCGTGCCGACCGACTTGCCGGCCGACTCGACCAGCGCCGCCAGCGCCGGGTCGGCCTGCAACGTCTTGGCCTCCTCGGCATTGGCCGGCAGCTCGCCGAACGTCTGGTAGTAGGCGCGCTGCGTCTGAGCACCGGTGAGCATCTTCACCAGCGCGAGCGCCAGGTCCTTGTTCCTGGTGTAGTTCGCCACCACCAGGTTGTCCCCGGACAGGATGCTGGTGGCGGCCTTGCCGCCGTCGGGCAACTTCGTGGCACCGGGCGGAATCGTCGGCATGACGACGTAGCCGTATTTGCCGGCGACGGCCGACTTGTCCAGCGTCACCTTGGAGCTGGCCGACACCATCGGCAGGAACGCCGCCTTCCCCGCGCCGAATGCCGCGATCGCCTGCGCGTTCTTCCAGCCGACGGCGGCCGGGTCGACCACGTGGTCGGTGGCCAGCCAGCCAAGGTAGGTGCGGTAGGCGGTCTGCGTCGTGTCGTCGTCGATCCGCGCCTTGTCCCCGTCCACCAACGGGTTTCCGGCCTGCACGCTCATCGCCCAGACGAACTTCCACGGGTCGAAGCTGTCCGCGTAGCCGATGGCGAGGCCGTAGACGTCGCCCGAGGTGAGCTGCTTGGCCTGGGCGCGCAGGCCGTCCCAACTGTCGGCCGGCTTGTCGATCCCCGCCTTGGCGAGCAGATCCCTGTTGTAGGCCATGACGAACGGCCGGCTGACGAACGGGATGCCGACCTCGTGCCGGTCGTCCGGGCCGGAGATGCCCAGCGTGGCCGGCAGGAAGCGGTCCCGGCCGCCGACCTTCGCCCAGTCGTCCGCGGACAGTTCGAGGAAGGCCTTGGTGGCGTACGCGGTCGGCGTGAACGTGGTGCCGAGCCCGTAGACGTCCGGACCCTGCCCGGACAGCACCGAGGTCTGGATCCGGGTGAGCTCGTCGTTGGGGCTGGCGAACGTCTCGAACTGCACCTTCGCGCCGGTCTCCCGTTCGAAGGCGGCGGAGACGTCGGCGAACCATTTCCGTTGCTGCTCGGGGAAGACGGTGTTGACCCCGAGCAACACGGTGAGCGTCTGCCCGGCACCGTTTAGCGTGCCGGAGCCGGAGTCCGAGCCGCCACCGTCGGAGCCGCAGGCGGTGAGAACGGCCGCGCCGACCAGTGCCATGAGGGTGCGTTTCGCTGTCATATGCCCACTCCTCGTCGAGCAGCATTGCCTCCGCTTGGCGCATCGACGCTAACAGCGGGAAAAATCGGGTGGCAATCGTTTGCCATTCTTTGCCAACCATGCTTGCCTGCCCCGGTGGAAAGACCAAGACCGGTGACGATCACCGACATCGCCAGGGCGACCGGGGTCGCGCCCTCCACGGTGTCGCGGGCGCTGTCCCGGCCGGGCCGGGTGAACGCGGCGACCCGGCAGCGCATCGAAGCGGCCGCCCGGGAGCTGAACTACATCCCCAACACGCAGGCGCGGGCGCTGACCTCCGGGCGCACGCAGACCATCGCGGTGCTCGTCACGGACGTCACGAACCCCTTCTACTTCGGCATCATCCGGGGCACCCAGCAGGAGCTCAAGTCCGCGGGCTACGCCAACCTGCTGATCGACACCGAGGACTCCGGCGAGGTGGAAACCCAGATGCTGCACCGGATGCGACCGTCACTGGACGGTGCCATCCTGGCCGCGTCGAGGCTGTCCGAGCGGGCGTTGGTCAACCTCGCCGCGGAGATCCCGCTGGTCACGATCAACCGCAACGTGCGCGGCGTGCAGAGCGTCATGATCGACACTCCGAGTGGCGTCGCGCAGGCCGTCGAGCACCTGGCATCATTGGGGCACAACGACATCGTGTACGTCTCCGGGCCGGAGAAGTCCTGGCCCAACGAGGCGCGCTGGACCGCGTTGCGGAACACCGCGGCCCGGCACGGCGTGCAGGCGCACCGGATCGGCCGGTTCCCCGCCGCCCGGCCATCCGGCTCGGCCGCCGCCGACGCCGTGGTCAACACCCGGGCGACGGCCTGCGTGGTGTTCAACGACCTGCTCGCCATCGGCATGCTGACCCGGCTGCGGGAACGCGGTGTCCGGGTGCCCGAGGATCTCAGCATCGTCGGCTGCGACGACGTCTTCGGCGCCGACTTCTGTCATCCGCCGCTCACCACGGTCACCGCGCCGATCGGCAAGGCCGGCCGGGTCGCCGTCGCCATGCTGCTGTCCCGGCTGGCCCCCCGCACGCCCGCCCACGCCATCCGCCGGCAGGTGATCCTGCCGACTCACCTCACCATCCGCGAGTCCACCGGCCCGTGCCGGTTGGCGGCCCGGCCAATCATCTCCAACGGGTGATTGCTCGCGCCCGGTCCTCAGGGATGGTCGACACGTCCTCGGCCGCTGCGACATGGGGAGGTGGTGCACCGGTGAGCGTGGTGCCGGAGCGAGCCCCGTGGTCGAAGGCATTCGATCCACTGCGCCGCCGGCTGCAGCCCGTCACCAAGTGGGCGATGGCGAACTGGCCCGGCCGGATTCTGTTGCGGACGGTCGCCGCCGTCGTCCGGGTGGAGCTGCTCGACCGCGCGATGACCCTGGCCGCCCAGCTGTTCACCTCGGTCTTTCCGCTGTTCATCATGGCGGCGGTGATGTTCGGCAAGCGGTACGACAACCAGATCGCCGACGCGGTCGGGTTGCCCGAGGGCACCCGGCAGGTGCTCGACGAGGCGCTGGCCGGCGGCGGGTTCAGCGCGTTCGGGGTGCTCGGCGCCGTCATCGTGCTGATCTCGTCGACCAGTCTGGCCCGCACGATGATCCGCGGGTACGGCACGATCTGGCGGCTGCCGCGCCCGCGACGCAGCATGCGGTCGGCCTGGCGGCTGCCGGCCGCGGTGCTGCTGCTGGTGGTCCTCGTCGTGCTCGAGCGCCTGCTGGTCTGGCTCACCGGGAGGTTTCCGGTCCCGCCATTGACCACCCCCGTCCTGACCTTCCTCGCCGGCACCGCGCTCGCCGTCGCGCTGCCCTGGATCCTGCTGGCCGGCGCGCTCCCCACCCGCCTGCTCCTGCCCGGCGGCATCGTCTTCGGCCTGACGATGCTCGCGGTCCGCCCGGTGGGCTCGATCTACCTCCCGCACGCCCTGGAGGTCAGCGCCGACCGCTACGGCACGATCGGCCTGGCCTTCACCTACATCGGCTGGCTGTACATCCTTTCCCTCTGCTACCTCGCCGCCGCCATCGTCGGCCAGGTCCTCGCGCAGGACGAAGGCCGCCTCGGCCAGCTGATCCGCGGCCGAGCCGCCCTACCCGCACCGGACCAACCGGACCGGCACGACTGAGCCGAAACCGGCCGCGGGCCGGCGTGTCTCGTCGTTCAGCCACCGGGCGAAGAAGCCAGCCGAACCACCGCGTCCATGGTGATCAGGACGCCGCCGGTCGCGAGGATCCAACCGGTGACGCCGGCCGCGTGCCGGTCGAAGAAGGTGTCGACCGTGGTGAGGATCGGGCCGGTCCGCTCGGGCAGGGCGAGCCGCATGGCCAGCAGCACAAGTGCGGGCAGGATGATCAACAGGGAGTAGCCGGAAAGGAGGGCGACGGCGGCCACCGGGTCGAGCCGGGGATCGACGAGCAGCAGCGCACCCAGGTACGGGAACATCGTTCCGTCCTCGAGCAGGCCCTCGCTGAGGGTGAACCTGGCGAGGGTGCGCGGGGAATCCGCGGCTCGCCGCACCCGGTCGGACCAGTACGCCGCCAACGGCTTTCCTCTGTCAGCACGGCGTTTCGGGACGAAGCGGAGACTGAGTACGAACATCCAGACGCCAAGCCCCAGCTTCCACCAGTCCGCCGGCCAACCGTCCAGGTTGTCACCGAAGCGATCCGCCGCCGCCTCGGCCCCGAGCACGATCAGCACACCGAACGCCAGATAGCCGACCGTGATCGTGACCAGGTAGCCGAGGACCCACCCGGCGCGGAGCCGGCCGGGAAGCCGCATCAGCAGGACCGGAACGAACAGCGTGCCGACGCTGGTACTGGCCAGCAACGCCAGCACGACAAGTGACCCAACGGCCACGGCACTCATGTTGCCCCCAGCAGGCGGCCGGCAGGACCGGAACGTATGGCTTGATCGCCTTCGGGTTCGACAGCGTACCCCCGAGGAAACGCCGCCGTTCGCGTTGTCAAGCGGGGCGCGGCGGGGTCGCTTACCGTGATCCGGTGTCCGCTGATTCGCAATCCGATCGCGGGCGTTCGGGTGTGCGTTGGAACGCCTGGAACCTGCTGCTGATCGTTCCGTTGCTGTGGCTGCTCACGCCGGTGTTCAACCGGGAAGGCCCGGCCCTGTTCGGGATGCCGTTCTTCTACTGGTTCCAGTTCGCCGGCATCGCCGCCGGGGTGGCCTGCACGTCGGTGGTCTATCTGAAGACAAAGGACGAACCGGTGATCACCGCGCCGGACCGGCTCGACGTGGACGACCTCGGCGAGGGAGTCCGCGATGAGTGACCTGCAGTGGCCGGAGCTGATCATCTTCACGCTGCTGTTCGGGCTGGTGACCGTGCTCGGCTTCGTCGCGGCCCGCTGGCGCCGCGCGGACACCCTGGACCACCTCGACGAATGGGGTTTGGGCGGGCGCCGGTTCGGCTCCTGGATCTCCTGGTTCCTCATCGGCGGCGACCTCTACACCGCCTACACGTTCGTCGCGGTGCCGGCGTTGCTGTTCAGCGCCGGGGCGACCGGCTTCTTCGCGCTGCCGTACACGGTGATCACCTATCCGATCGTGTTCCTGCCGTTGCTGCGGTTGTGGTCGGTGTCCCGAGTGCACGGCTACGTCACCCCGGCCGACTTCGTGCGCGGCCGGCACGGTTCCTCCGTCCTCGCCCTGCTGGTGGCGATCACCGGGATCGTGGCCACCATGCCCTACATCGCGCTGCAGCTGGTGGGGCTGGAGGCGGTGCTGCGCACCATGGGCTTCAACGAGGGCGGCATCTTCGGTCACCTGCCGCTGCTGATCGCGTTCGTGATCCTGGCGGTCTACACCTACCAGTCCGGGCTGCGTGCCCCGGCGCTGATCGCGTTCGTCAAGGACATCCTGATCTACCTGGTGATCCTGGTTGCCGTGATCTACCTGCCGATCAAGCTCGGCGGCTGGGACACCATCTTCGGTGCGGCCGACGAGAAGTTCCAGGGCACCCCGGCGGCCGGCGACGGGATCCTGTTGAACGCCAACAACCAGCTGCAGTACGCCACGCTCGCGCTCGGCTCGGCGCTGGCGTTGTTCCTCTACCCGCACTCGATCACCGGTGTGCTGGCCTCCCGCGGCCGCGGCGTGATCAAGCGCAACATGTCCGCGCTGCCGGCCTACTCGCTGATGCTCGGCCTGCTGGCGCTGCTCGGCTACGTGGCCGTCGCGGCGGCCGTCCGGCCCCTGCAGAACCAGGCCACCGGCCGGGCGGACACCAGCACGATCGTGCCCGAGCTGTTCGACAGCCAGTTCCCCGCGTGGTTCGCCGGAATCGCGTTCGCGGCCATCGGCATCGGCGCGCTCGTGCCGGCCGCGATCATGTCGATCGCGGCGGCGAACCTGTGGACCCGCAACGTCTACAAGGAGTACCTGCGGCGCGACGCCAGTCCCCGGGACGAGGCCAAGCAGGCCAAGATCGCCTCACTGGTGGTGAAGTTCGGCGCGGTGGCGTTCATCCTGTTCATCGACCCGCAGTTCTCCATCGACCTGCAGCTGATCGGCGGCGTGATCATCCTGCAGACCCTGCCGGCGGTGGCGATCGCGCTCTACACCAGGTGGTTCCACCGCGCCGGCCTGATCGCCGGCTGGGTGGCCGGCATGGCCTGGGGCATGTACCTGCTCTACCTCATTCCCAGCGCGGACGGCTCGCGCAAGCACTTCGGCACCTCCGCGTTGCCGCTGGACAAGGTGAGCCTGTTCGGCTGGCATCCGTTCGCGGGTTCTCCGGTGCAGATCTACGTCGGGGTCCTCGCCCTGGCCGCGAACCTCGTCGTCGCCGCCCTGGTCACCCTGGTCGTGCGCCGCGTGCGCATCGCGGACGGTCCGGACCGGACCGCCCCCACCGACTACCACGTCGACGAGGACCACCCGGAGCTCCGCCCGGTCGCGGCCGGCTGACCGCTTCGACCGCAGACACTGGCGACCAATCGGTATAGCGTTGCCCGGTGGGCTCGGCCCGAGCGAAGGTTTCGGTGGGGCGGACGGTGCGGCACCGTCTTGATGCCGCGCGCCGGGACACCTTCGTCGGGCGGGCCGGCGAGCTGGAACTGGTGCGGACCGCGGTGGCCGGCCCGGAGCTGCCGTTCGTCGTGTTGCACGTGTGCGGGCCGGGCGGGGTCGGCAAGTCCGCGCTGCTGCGCCGGTTCGCCGATGTGGCCGCGGAGGCGGGCGCGGAGTGCTTCGCCGTCGACGGTCGGGACACCGGGGCGACCCCCGCGGACTTCCTGACGGCGCTCGCGGCGCAGCTGGGGGTCGGTGGCGATCCGGTCGAGGCGATGGCGTGCGGTGGCCCGGCGGTGCTGCTGATCGATACGTTCGAGGCGCTGTCCGAGCTGGAGGCGTGGTTCCGGAACGAGTTCCTGCCGCGCCTTTCGGCCCAGGTGCTGGTGGTGACCGCCGGCCGGCAGGGGCTGTCCCCGGCGTGGCGGGCCGATCTGGGGTGGCGGGACCTGGTTCGGACGGTGACGCTGCCGAACCTCAGCTCTGCCGAGACCGCGGAGTTCCTGGACCGCGCCGGTCTGCCGGCGGTCCTGCACGAGCAGGTGTTCGGCCTGACCGACGGCCATCCACTGGCGCTGGCGCTCGCGGTCGATGTGTTGCGGCAGCGGGGTCTCGACCCTGAGCTGGGGGTGGCGGAGGCGCCCGACGTGGTCCAGGCGCTGATGGTGCGGTTCGCCGAGGGGTTGCCGGACCAGCTGCACCGGCACGCGCTGCAGGTGTGCGCCGAGGCGCGGACCACCTCGGAGGCGGTGCTGCGCGCCGGGCTCGACCGTGACGACGTGCACGACCTGTTCGAGTGGCTGCGCGGCCTGTCGTTCGTGGCTTCCGGCCCGCATGGGATCTTTCCGCACACGCTCGCGCGGGACGTGCTGGTCGCCGACCTGAGTTGGCGCGACCCGGAGGTCCGGGACCGGCTGCACGGCCGGGTCCGGGCGCATGCCACCGCCCGGATGCGCATGGCGACCGGCCGCGAACGGCAGCCGGCCATCCTCGACTTCCTGTTCACCGAGTACAGCCAGCCGAAGTTCCGGTCCTACTGGAAGCAGTGGGACACGACCGGCCGCGTCTTCGGTGCGCCGGCCACCCCGGCCGACCGCGCGGCGATCCTGGATCTGGTGCACCACAACGAAGGTCCCGAATCCGCGGCGATCGCGGCGCGCTGGTTCGACCGCCAACCCGCCGCGTTCACCGTCTACCGCGGCCAACACGGCGTGCTGGGCTTTCTGTGCTGGCTGTCGCTGCACGAGGCGGCGGCCGCGGACATCGAAGCGGACCCGGGAACCCGGGCCGCGTGGCGGATCTCCGGGCCGTCCGAGTCCGGGGAGGACATCCTGATGCTGCGGTTCCTGATGGACCGCGACGCCTACCAGGGTTCCTCCAAGCTGTTCAACGTCGGCCCGGTGGTGCACGTGCTGCACGTGCTCGACCGGCCCCGGCTGCGGTGGGACTTCCTCGCCGTGGCCGATCCGCAGTTCTGGACGCCGTTGTGGACCTACATCGGCTACGACCGCACCCCGGAGGCCGACTTCACCGTCGGCGGGCGCCACTACGCCGTCTTCGCGCGGGACTGGTGGACCGCCGCCTCGGTACCGGCGAAATGGTCGGAGATCCTGAGCTGCCGGAGCAACCGCCCGGCCCACTCGGGAGCCGGCCTGCCGCGCCCCGAGTACGAGCGGGCCGCGCGGCAGGCGCTGCGCGACCTGTGCCGCCCCGACCTGCTGGCCGGCAACCCGCTGGTCGACTGCCGGCTGGTCCGCGAACGCGGCGGCGACGCGACCGACGCGCTGGCGGATCTCGTGCGGCAGGCCGTGGACACGCTGCGCCAGCATCCCAGGGACGCGAAGCTGCACCGCGCGCTCGACCGCACCTACCTGCGCCCGGCCGCCACCCAGGAGTTGGCCGCCGAACTGCTCGGCCTGCCGTTCAGCACCTATCGCCGGCACCTGACCCAGGGGGTGGCCCGAGTGGTGTCCCTGCTCTGGGAAGGCGAGCAGAAACCGAGCACTTTCCGGTCTGGGAACTGAGCAGCTCCGGCTCGCATGCTGCGCACCGATGAAGGAGGTGCGCTATGGGGCGCGACAAACGGAACCACGCGGTGGTGCTCGGGGCGAGCATGGCCGGGCTGCTCGCGGCCCGGGTGCTCGCGGAGGCCTACGAGCAGGTCACCGTGCTCGACCGGGACACCATGCCGCGCGACGCCGAACACCGGCGTGGCGTGCCGCAGAGCCGGCACGTCCACGGGTTGCTGGCGCGCGGACAGCAGATCCTGGAGGAGCTCTTCCCCGGCCTGACCGCGGATCTGGTGGCCGCCGGGGCTCCCGCAGGCGACCTGCTCGGCGACGTACGCTGGCACCTCAACGGGAACCTGTTGCGGCAGAAGGAGACCGGGCTGACCGTGCTGTGTGCGAGCCGGCCATTGCTGGAAACCCGGGTCCGGGAAGGGGTTCTCGCCCATGCCAACGTGACATTGGCGCAGCGCCATGACGTCGTCGGCCTGACCGCGACGTCCGACGCCAGCCGGGTCACCGGCGTACGGGTCCGGCGCGCCGGCGCCGATCCCGACCGGACCATCGCCGCCGACCTGGTCGTCGACGCGACGGGGTGGGGCTCGCGGCTGCCGGGATGGTTGGTGCGGCTCGGATACCCGGCACCGGAAGAGGATCGGGTGCGAGTGGACATCGGCTACTCCACCCGAATCTTCCGGTTGCGGCCCGGCGCGCTCGGCGACGACCTGGTCGCCGTGGTCGGCCCGACCCAGACCAACCTCCGCGGTGCGGTCCTGGAAAGTCTCGAGGGCGACCGGACCATGGTGACGCTGATCGGCCGGCTGGGCGACTACCCACCCACCGACCCGGACGGTTTCCTGAACTTCACCCGGACCCTGTCCGTACCCGACGTGCACGACGCGATCCAGGGTGCCGAACCGCTCGACGCGCCCGTTCCGGCCCGGTTCCCGGCCAGCGTGCGCCGGCGCTACGAGAACCTGCGCCGCTTCCCGGCCGGGCTGCTGGTGACCGGGGACGCGGTGTGCCGGTTCAACCCCACCTACGCCCAGGGCATTAGCGTCGCCGCGCTCGACGCGCTGGCGCTACGCCACGCGCTCGAGCGCACCGGCGAACCACGGGCGGACCGGTTCTTCGCGGAAATCTCCCCCGGCATCGACGCCGCCTGGGCCGTGGCCGTCGGCGCCGACCTGGCCCTGCCCGGCATCGTGGGCCATCGCACCGCGATGGGCCGGATGATGAGCCGGTACGTGGCCAAGCTGCAGGCCGCGGCCGCCGACGACGCCGGCCTCGCCGAAGCGTTCATCCGGGTCGCCGGGCTCGTCGACAGCCCGCCGGCCCTGCTCCGCCCGCCGATCGCGGCCCGGGTCATCCCGAGATCGGTGCGCCGCAAGCGAACTCGCCGGCTCGAGGTGCCCGCCTGACCGGCCCTCCGCTCGCGTACCCTCGCATCGTCGGCGTCAGCACCGCTCCCGTGCTGGTAGGTGGCCGGCGGCGGTGACCCGGTCCCGGTAGGCCCGGCCGGCGAAGGCGAGGAACCGCTCCACGTCGCCGAGGGTGGACGCCAGACCGAGCGAGACCCGCACGGCCCCACCGGTCGGCAGGCCGATCAGCTCCAGGTACTCGTCGAGACCGCGCATGCCGGACCGGCGCAGCGGACGCAGCGCCCGCGGGTCGAGGCCGAAAGCGTCCTCGCCGGCTCCCGGGTTGCAGAAACACCCGGTGCGCAACGAGATCCGGGCGGCGGAGGCGTCCGCGGCGACCAGCCGCTCGTCCACCACCCGGCCGGCCGCGTCGAGGAAGTTGAACGCCACCGTGCCACCCCGGGACTCGGTGCCGGCCGGTCCGTACAGGCGCACCATCGGGCTGCCGTCGCCGTGCCGCAGCGCGGTGAGCCGGTCCAGCAGCCAGCCGGTCAGGCAGCGCACCCGGCAGTCGACCAGGTCCATGCCGATCGAATCCAGCCAGTCCAGTCCGACCTGGATGTCCGGAATGGACAGGAAGTTCAGCGTGCCGTCCTCGAAGGCGGTCTCGTCGGGCGCCAGCACGTGCCAGGGCAGCCGCACGCTGACCGCCTGGATGGTGCCGCCGGAGAACCACGGCCGGACCAGCCGGGCCAGCGCCTCCCTACGGGCGACCAGGCAGCCGACCCCGGTCGGATAACCGAACACCTTGTACCAGCTCATGATGACGAACTCCGGACGGACCGCGCCCAGGTCGAGCCGGCCGGTCGGCAGGTAGGCCGCGACGTCCAACAGCACGTCGTAGCCGTGCCGCTGGGCCAGTTCCACCCAGCCGAGCGGGTGCCGCACGCCGCTGAAGTTGCTCTGCGCGGGATAGGCGAACAGCCCGCGCCCTCGGCGCAGCGCCGCGCCCAGCGCGTCCGGATCCACCCGCAGCCACGGCGCCCTGGTGGGCACGTAGCGGGTGCGGGCGCCGCGCCGCCGGGCGAACTCGCGCAACCCGTTGACCGAGTTGTGGTTGTCCACTGTGAGCACCAGCCGGGTGCGCCGGGAGAACGGGTACGCCTCGCCGACCAGCCGGGCCGCCCCGGTGGCGTTCGGCGTGAACACGACCGCGTACTCGTCCGGATCGGCCCGCAGGTGCCGCAGCACCCGCATCCGGGCGCGCTCCACCAGCTCCGTGGCCGCCGCGCTGGTCGGGTTCTCCGAGTGCGGGTTGCCGAACACGTTGCCGTGCAACCGTTCGGTATGTGCACGCAGCTGGGACCGGGCGGCGAGCCCGGCCCCGGTGTAGTCCAGGTACACGTGGTCCTGTTCGTCCAGGTAGCCGTACTCGGTGCGGCGCAACGCATCCAGCGCTCGGGTGCGCTCGTACTCCGGGTAGCGGCGGCGAAACTCCTCCGGTGCGCTGCGTATCCGCGCTCCGGCGGTCACCGGACGGCTCCGGTCTTGCGCCGCAGCACCGCGACGGCGGCGAACCCGAACGCCACGGCGAACCCGCCGAGCAGCGCCCAGTCCGCCCACAGCGGACCGTCGAAGGTGCCGCCGTAGGAGTCCAGCAGCGGCGGGCCGAGCGGCGATGCGCCGGTCCGCCACAGCGCGGGCAGCCCGGCCGAGGTGCCGAGCGCCTCGAACACCCAGCGGTTGGACATCCCGTAGCTGAGCCACTGGCCCACCGTCGCCATCACCGGCACCGGCAGGAACGCCCCGACGAAGAGCACCTGAGGGAAGCAGAGCATCGGCAGGGTCAGCGCCGCCTGCGACGGGCTGTTCACCGCCGAGGCGGCCAGCAGTCCGAGCATCAGCGCGCACAGCGAACCCAGCACCAGGGTCAGGAACACCGCCAGGTTCCCGGACGGGCCGAGCGCGGGCAGCCGGTCGGTCAGCGACAGCAGCACCAGCAGCAGCGCATCGACCAGGCAGAGCAACGGAACCAGGAAACCCACCTTGGCCAGCAGGTACGGCCAGAGGCCGAGGCCGGCCCGCCGTTCCCGGCGCAGGATCGGGAACTCGTCGCAGATCTGGGCCAGGCCATAGGTCAGGCCGAAGAAGAAGCCGCCGAACGCGATCCAGAACAGGATCATCACGGTGGTGCCCGGGCTGGGGTGGCCGGGGTCGAACGCGCCCGGCCGGAACAGCATGAGGAACATCAGCGCGATCATGACCGGCGACCCGACCAGGATCGCCAGGGTCAGCCGGTCCCGGATCAGGATGTCGAGATCCCGGACCACCAGCAGCCACCACTGCCGGATCGCCGGCACCCGCCGCGGCGCCGATGCCGGCGCGGCCGGGCCGGTTCCGGCCGGGCGCGAGGTCCACGGCGGCGGCGTCGCCTCGGCGGTCAACCGGTCGTAGATGTCCTCGGCGGACCGCGCGGCGAAGTGTTCCAGCGCGGCGGCCGGGGTGCCGGCGAAGGCGAACCGCCCGCCCTGTGCCAGGACCACGACCTCGTCGCAGCGCGCCACGTCGCCCGGGTTGTGCGTGCTGAACACCACGGTGTGCCCGGCGCGGGTCAGATCGCGAAGGTGGCGCAGCAGATCCCGGCCGGTCGCCGGGTCCAGCCCGCTGGTCGGCTCGTCGAGGAACAGCACCGGCGGCCGGGTCAGCAACTCGACGGCGACGCTCGTCCGCTTGCGTTCGCCGCCGCTGAGCGTGCCGATCCTGGCCGCTCGCCGATGCTCGAGGCCCAGCACGGACAACACCGCACCGACGGCATCGGGATCGGTCACCGCGCGCAGCCGGGCCGCGTAGTCCAACGCGCGGCCCACCGGCAACTGCGGGTGCACCAGGTCCTGCTGCGGCACGAACCCACTGCGGGCGCCGAGGCGCACCTCGCCACCGGTCGGCGTGCGCACCCCGGCCAGCAACTCCAGCAGCGTCGTCTTACCCGCCCCGCTCGGCCCGATGATCGCCACCAGCCGGCCGGCCCCGACCTCGACGGTGACCGGATCCAGCGCGAACGCGCCGGATCGCGCCGCCCAGGACACGTTCGCCGCCCACACCCGGGATTCCATCGCCGTCCCGGTCCCACCACCGTCCATGCCGCCTCCCCAGCGCAGGTCGCGGCGCCATCTTAGCCATGGCGGTGGCTCTGCTCATCGAACTCTCGTGGTGCCAAGGCTTTCGTTGTCGGCGGGTCGGTCGTCCTGGGTGAAGTCGGCCAGCGTGGCCACGGCCTTGAAGGTGACGGTGCCGGCCGTGGCGTCGGCCGCGCTGAACGTGTAGGCGAACGGGAACTCCACGGTGCGGCCGGGTCGGGCGGGGACCCACTGGGTGAGCCTTCCGATGCGGGTGAAGAAGTCGCCGTTCTGCTTGAACAGCTCCACCGACACGGTCTCGTCGCGGCGGGTGTTGGCGATCGAGACAGTGATCGGTTTGGTCTGGTCCGCGCGTGCGCTCGCCGGCACGGTGAACCTGGCGATGCTCACGTCGTGGGTCTCGACCACGAAGTCCGTCGCGCCGGTCCCCGACCGGCCGTCCGCGGTGCTGACGCTCACCTCGACGCGGTACACGCCGTCGGCGGCGTACCGGTGCTGGACCGGACCGTTGCCGGTGATGGGGGTCGACGCACCGTCGCCGAAGCGCACCTCGCCGCTGACGATCGGCTGGTTGAGCTGGTCGCCCGCGCCCGGGAAGAACGTGACCTCGTCGAAGACCGACGCCGGGCTCGGGAAGCCGGAGATGAACGGGGTCAACGGTGGGGCGCTCGCTACCCGCAGATCGAACAGGTCCGCGCGCTCGGCGTCGGCGGCGACCCTGATGTGGTACGCCTGACCGACCTCGGCCCGGAACACGGCCACCCCACCGACCACACAGTCCACTTCGGACAGATCGGAAAGCGCACCGCCACGGTAGACGGTGACCGTCGCGGACCCGCCGAGCGCCACCGCGCTGACCCACCGCGGCGTCGGCGGAGTGTAGGAGTACCAGACCGACTGCGCCGCGGTGCCGTCGCAGCTTGCGGTCGGCTCGCCCGGCTCTGCCGATGCCCTGGCCAGATCACCGCGCGGCGTGGCCGGTATCCCGGTCACCGCTTCAGCGGCGGCGAAGTCGTCGTTGGGCGACGGCGGCACGGACTCCAGATTCATGGTGAGCGAACCGCCGAACGGCCGGACCAGGATGTGGTAGGTGGTGCCCGCGGTCACGTGGAACGTCTCGGACCGGGCGAACACGCATACGCCCGGCACGGGTGTCAGCTGCCCGCGCTCCCCGGTGTAGGCCGACAACAGCGGGCTGCTGCCCACCGCGGTGGCCTTGACGATCCCGTCCGCCGGAGCGGTGTACCGGAACCACACGCTGGAAAAGCCGCCGTTGCAGGTGGGCGGGTCATCGGGCGCAACGGTGGACCCGGCGGTGTCCTGCGTACCGCTGAACGGCAGCGCCGTGATGACAGTGGCGCTGTCGAAGTCGTCGTTGGCCGGCGGCTGGGCCTGCGCGACACCAGGAGCCAGGAAGGCGATGGCGGCGGCGGCCAGGCCGGTGATCCACGACCGCCGCGCGGTGGACAGCGTCACTAGATCCTCCCCACGAGATCATCGAACACCTGCGCCGGATCCTGGTCGGCCGGCTCGGAATCGGGGGCGGCCGGCCGCACCGTGGTGGAAATGGCGATCACCTCGTTGTCCACCGGCCGGGCGTCGCGCACTCCGAACGGGAGCGAGACCACGGCCCGGAAGGTCACCTTGCCCACCACCGCGTCCGCCGGGGTGAACGTGTAGGCGAACGGGAACTTCACCGCGCGGTCGGGCCGGGCGGGCACGTCCAGGGTGAGCGTGCCGACCTCCGTCCAGGATCGACCGTCGGACTTGAACAGCTCGACCGTCACCCCCGACTCCCGGTACCGCGTGTTGGCCACATGCACGGTGATCTGCTTGGTCTCCCCGGTTCGCGCCTTGGCCGGCACGGCGAACTTGCTGATCGACACGTCGTGCGTGGTCACCGTGACCGGGCGGGTGATCGTGCCGGTCCGGCCGTCGGCACTGACGATGCTGAGCCGGACCTGGTAGGTCCCGTCCGCGGTGTAGTGGTGCGCCGTCGAGTCGAACTCGCCGAGCGGCGCGGTGCTGCCGTCGCCGAAATCCCACTGCCCGCTGGCGATCGGGACGTCGAACTGCCCGGAGTCCGCGTGGAAGACGGTCTCCTCGTAGATGCTCGGATCGGACGGCGACGTGTCGAACGACGGCCGCAGCGGGGGCGCCTCGGTCAGGTTCAGCGTGTCCGGGCCGAACGCGCCCGACCCGCTCACCTTGAGGTAGTAGGTCACGCCCGCGGTCGCCCGGAACAACAGCGAGTCGAAGCTTCCCCGGGCGCAGTCGATCTCGCGCAGGTCGAGCAATGTGGGCCCGGTGTACACCGAGACGGCGTTCTCGGACCGGTCGAGCCGGGCCACCACCGACACCGCCGCGGTCGGGGTGAAGGCGTACCAGACCGTGCGGTTGGCCGAGCTCGCGCAGCGCGCGGCCGCCTCGTCGGGCTCGGTCGAAGCCGTTGCCAGGTCGATGGTCCGGGTGAAGGGCAGCGTGTCGACCGGCTCCGCGTCGGCGAAGGCGTCGTTGGGGGCGGGCGGGACCACCTGTAGTCCGAACGACAGCGCCCCGCCTGCGACGTTGTACCCGGCGACCATGAAGTGGTAGGTCGTCCCGGCGGTGGCGCGGATCGTCACGGCGGCCCCGCCGAAGGTTCCGACACCGCACCCGTCCTGTATCGGTACCAGACCACCGGGAACCCCGGTGTGGGCCGCCAGGATCGTCCAGTGGTCGCTGCCCGCCGTGCTGGCGCGCAGCAGCACGTTCTCGGTGGCGGTGTAGCTGAACCAGACCGTGCCGCCGACGTTGAAACCCTGACACCAGAAGGGATCGTCGGTAGCCTCGGTCGCCTCGCCGGTGTCCTGCTGCACCGCGAACGGCAGCGCTTCTACCACCGTCGAGGCGCCGACTTCGTCGTTCGTCGGCGGCGCCGCCTGCGCCACCCCGGGCAGCACCACGCCGGTGACCACCAGCGCCACAGTGATCGTCGTGATTCGCCGCAGCCATGCGGGCATCGTCACCATCCCCAGACCCTCGCTCCCAGCGCCGACGCAAGTGACCTCGGCCGGTATATCCGGCCACTCGCACCCGCCGTAACCCACGGCGGGCAAACCTGCGGGAAAACTGCGGGCGAATAGGCTGGACGTTCCGGATCGGTGTGGACGGCGAAGCGGGGTGTGGCATGGGTGAGCTGGTCGCCGAACGAACCTGGTCGGTTCAGGGCGTGACGATCGATCTGCCGGTGCGGATCAGGGACGCCGAGCTGGCCGGTGCGGTCTTCACCGCCCGGCCCGCCGAGGTGTCGGCCCTGCTGGCCGGGACCGGCCTGCGTCCGTTCCTCCTGGCCGGCCGGGCGGTGAGCCTGCTGATGCTGGTGCACTACGGCGAATGGGTGCTCGGCAGCTACGACGAGGTCGGGATCGGTCTGCTCACCCGCGGCCCGCGCGGCCGGTTGGGTCTGCACGTGGTCGACCTGCCGGTGACCGGCGAGCTCACCCGCGAGGCCGGGCAGGACATCTGGGGACTGCCGAAGTGGCTGATGCGCTGCGAGCTGACCTTCCACGGGCCGACGGCGTCGGTCACCGTCCACGACGGCGACACCTTCGTGCTGCGGACGACCCTGCGTGCCGGCCGGGTCAAGGTCCCGTTCCCCGTGCGCTCCCGCCTGCGCACCTGGAGCAAGCTCGACCACGGCGCACAGGCCGGCGTGCTGCTGCGCGGCGCCGCCCCGATGACCCTGCACGCACCCCAGCTCGGTCGCGGCACCATCACCGTGGAACTGGGCGAGCACCCGATGGCCGACCGCATGGCCGCCCTCGGCATGACCCGCCGCCCCCTCCTGACCCTGCACACCACCCGGCTCACCGGCGACCTGGACGCCTTCGACCCGGTCGGCTGACCCGGTTTGTCGGTGCCCTGTCCTATCGTGCGAACCGACACCGACCCGAACGCAATCCCGGAGGTTCCCATGGCGACTCTGCCCGACCGGCCGAACACCGCGCTGCTGATCATCGACGTGCAGAACGGAGTGGTGCAGGACGCGCACGACCGGGACGCCGTGATCGCCAACATCAACACCCTGGTCAGTGCGGCGCGCAAGGAGCACGCGCCGGTGGTCTGGGTGCAGCATTCCGACGAGAACATGGTGCGGGACAGCGATGCCTGGCAGTGGGTGCCGGAGCTCAAGCGCGACGACTCGGAATCCTTGGTGCACAAGTCGTGGGGTGACTCGTTCGAGGAGACCGAGTTGGAGCGGGTGCTCGCCGAGCGCGGGATCGGCCGGCTGATCGTCGCCGGGGCGCAGACCGACGGATGCATCCGCTCCACCCTGCACGGCGCGATCACCCGCGGCTACGACGTCGTCCTGGTCGGTGACGCGCACACCACCGAGGACCTCACCGAGTACGGCGCGCCGGCTCCGGCTGAGGTGATCGCCCACACCAACCTGTACTGGAAGTACCACGCCGCTCCCGGTCGCAGCGCCGACACGGTGAGCACCGAAGAGGTCACCTTCACCCCGTCCGGCACCTGACCCCGGGACGGCCGGCAATAGGCCGGTAACCCCTTGGGAACAATTCGCCAATTGCACACTCTGCCCCCAGGAATTTATGGCAATTGATGACCTGGGTCACCAAAGAATGTAATGGACTAAATCGTGATTATCGTGCGATCCTCGTATGGCCGAATCGAGGGGTGACGATGACACAGAAATGTCCCGTGCACGCTCATCCGATGCTGGTTGACGACGAGCGGTTCTGGATCGATCCGAACCCGGTGCTGACCGGACTGCAGAAGCAGGGCCCCATCCACCGCGTGTGCATGCCGGACCGGATCCCGGTCTGGCTGGTCACCGGGTACGAGGACGTGCGGGCCGGGTTGCGGGACCAGCGGCTGGCCCGGCAGCGGAAATACGCCGGACCCGACTACACCGCCACCGCATACCCGGAGGGGCAGCCCGACGGCCGGCTGGTGATGGAGGACCCACCCGAGCACACGGCGACCCGGCGTCTGATCAACTTCGCGTTCACGCCGCGGTACATCGCCACGATCGAGCCGAGAATCCACGAGATCGTGACCATGCTGCTGGATCGGGTCGAGCGGGAGGTCGCCGAGCGCGGCGTCGCCGACCTCGTCCGGACCTTCTTCGCGCCGCTGCCCGTCTGGGTGATCAGCGGGATCCTCGGCCTGCACGCGCGGCACCTGGACAAGGTCCTTGCCGTCACCGACGCCGAGTTCGCACTTGCCGAGACCAGGGGCGACGACGATGACGCCGACCCGATCGGCGCCGCGTTGACGATGGCTCAGGCGGAACTCAACGAGATCCTCACCGAGCTGGTCGGGTTCCGGCGCGCCGAACCGAGCGACGACCTGATCTCCCACTGGGCGACCGCGACGGACGACAACGGCGAGCAGCTCCCGATCTACGATGTCGTGGATCTGGTGATGATCCTGTACTTCGCCGGCTCCGACACCACCGCCGGCACGCTCGTATCGTCCACAGTGGACCTGCTGGCGCAGCCGGAGCAACTCCTCCGCCTGCGCGCCAACCCGGAGCTGTACCCGTCGGCGATCGAGGAACTGTTGCGCCGCAACGCTCCGGCGCTCCGGGCGATCCGGCGGTTCGCCACCGAGGACATGGTCATCGCCGGGCAACGGATCGCCGCCGGCGACACGGTGATGCTGAGCATCCGGGCCGCCAACCGGGATCCGTCGGTCTTCGCCGACGCAAGGGCCTTCGACATCGGCCGGCGGAGCAACCACCGCCACCTGGCCTTCGGGCACGGCCCGCACCACTGCCCGGGCAGCACCCTGGCCACCGTTGAGATGACGATAGCGCTGCGCGAGCTGTTCCTGCGGTTCCCCGACCTCCAACTCGCCGTCCCGCCCGAGCAGATCCCCTGGCGCAGATCGACCCTGATCCGCGCCTCCTACGGCCTCCCGGTGCGCACGACCGCCGCGTGACATCGCATCCGCTCAGGAACCGGGCACCATCAGCACCGCCGCGCACCCGACCAACGCGACCCCGTGCGGCCACGACACCCGCATACCCCATCATGCCAACCCGGTCCCCCGCACAACTCAGTCCGACCGGTCACCACCGGGCCGGTGGAGTTCTTCGGTCCGGCCGTCGGGTTGCAGGATGCGGTGGGCTTCGGCGCGGACTCGGGCGTCCCGCAGATTGGCCAGCACCGCTTGCTGGCTCGGGGCCGGATCCCACCACACTGCCCGAATGGTCGCCCGATCGGATGCCCGCGGTGGTGAGCCACGCGCATACCGTCTGTCCAAACGTGCCCATGGACGAGGGGGAGACGCCATGTCTTTACCAGTGTTAGACCGGGAAAGTTACCAACACACCGCATCCGAGTGGGTGGTCCAGGTCGGGAACGCCTTGAAGGAGGCCGGGTACCTGCAGGCCGAGCCGACCGGGATGTACGACGAGGAGTTCACCGCGGCGCTGACCGCGTTCCAGGAAGCCCATGGCATCAACGAGGAGAACATGGTCGGCCCCTACACCTGGGCCGCGCTGGGTATCGATGAGACCGGCTTCGGACAGTCCCACGACGAGCACGCCGGCTACGACCAGACCGACCAGGTCAGCCAGGTCGGCCAGGTCGGTCAGTTGTCCGACGACGGCCAGTGGCAGTGGGACGGGGCGCAGTGGCTGCCCGCGGTGGCGGCAGGGCCCACCGCGGCGGCGTTCGCATCGGCGGCGACCACCACGACCGCGGATGCCTCCCACTCCGAGGACACCGAGCTCGCCAGCAGCATCATCGACTACGAGCTCGAGATCCTGGTCCAGTGGAAGGCCGCACTCGACTCGTTCAACGAGGTCATGGAGAGCGACACGGAGAAGTCGGCAAAGGCCGACTTCAACAAGGCGCTGTTCAAGATCTTCAGCGAGAAGGTCCTCGGCGCCTTCGCGAAGGACGCCAAGGCCACACTCGTCATCGACGTCCTGAAGGGTCTGGTCGGCGAGGCCGAGCGAGCGCGGAAAGCCCAGCAGTCCGTGGCGTTCCGCGACTTCTACACCACTCACCAGACCGAGATCGCCAACGTCCACAAGGAACTCGTACTGAAGAAGCGCGGGTTCGTCACCGGTGTCCGGCAAGAGGTCGAGCGCATGCTGCGCAATGATCCCAATGCGTACGGCATGCTGCGGATGGAGCTGATGGAACTCCATCAGGATGCCGAACAGCGGCTCCGGGAGGCGACCCAGGAGGCGTTGTTCTCGGAACTGAGTGCCGAATGGATCAAGTTGGGCGTCGCGTTCAGCCGCCCGGCGGCGGTACAGGGCGAGATCCGCGTGCGCGTCAACGAGAGCGACCTCTCGGTTCTCGGCGTGGACATCAAGGCGCCCGACGGCGACAAGCTCCTCGAACAACTCACCAGGCAGCCGGGCGGTATGGACGTGTGGAACATGCACGTGCCCAAGGTGATCATCTACATGCACCCCACCAAAGGCAACGACGGCACCGTCCGCCTGGACGCCAACAACCGGCTGGCCAACCTGCCAGCCGAACAGGACGGCAAATACAGGCAGCGCTACGACCGCCTCATCGCCCAGGGCGGCCTGGCTCCCGTGACGAGGCGCTAGCCACAGGCCCGTTACGGCAACCGGGCTAACCCGGACTGCTCCGTCTTGACCTGTTCGTTGTCCGATATCGTCGCAATGTGCTCCTTGCGGAATGTAAATTTCTGGTACGCGGCTTGCCCGTTGCCCCCGGGCTGAGCGACGCGAACCGGAGAGGCTGCGAGGGGGAGCGGATGTGGCCGGACGCCGCGAGCGGATCATCCTCGCGACCGACCTGGGCATCGCTATGGCCGAGTATCTCGATGGGGACGAGGAGGCCGTCGACGCGGCCAGTGACCTGGAGTTCATGCAGGATCCGGACGACCGCCCGGTTCCGTTCCAGTTCGACATCCTCCGGGTGGCGCTGATCGAGGTCCCCGCCGGGAGGCTGATCGGCGTGATGTGGTGGTATCCGATTCCGTACGGGCCGACGCTGTCCCGCACGTCCTGGAACATCGGCATCAAGCTGATATCGGAGGCGCGCGGCCGGCGGCACGGCGCCCGGGCGGCCCGGCTGCTGGTCCGGTACCTGTTCGACACCACCGAGGTCGACCGGGTGCAGGCCACCACCGAGGAGGCCAACCTGCCGGGCTTGCGCGGGTTGGAGCTGGCGGGTTTCCGCCGCGAGGGCATCCTTCGCGGCATCACGATCCGGGGCGGCGAACGCCGGGACATGGTGCTGTACGGCCTGCTGCGCTCGGACCTCGAACCGGACGACGACACGGACCACACGCCTTGTTGTGGCTGAGGCCATGGTCCTTGTCGGTCAGGGACCTTGGTCTCGCCGCCTGAATCAACGCACTACCAAGGCCCCTCGGTTCGGGGACTTTCGACTCCAGAGCAACACGTTGCGGTTCAACAAGACTGGATACAGTCGAAAGGAGAACCCGATGAGCACCAAGGAACACCCCAGCACCGTCAGGGTTCCGGTCCACACCACCGTCGAGGACACCGCCACCGCACCGAGCACGATCACCCCGACCGCGGCCAACCTGATCGCCATCACCCGCATCGCCATGGGGCTCGTGTTCACCTGGGCGTTCCTCGACAAGACCTTCGGCCTCGGTTACGCCACCCCTGAGCAGGGCGCCTGGATCAACGGCGGCTCCCCCACCAAAGGCTTCCTCGGCGGCGTCGACCACGGACCCTTCCAGTCCCTGTTCAACAGCTGGGCCGGCGACCCCTGGGCCAACTGGCTGTTCATGCTCGGCCTGGCCGGCATCGGCATCGCCCTACTGACCGGCGTCGCAATGCGCATCGCCGCGGTCAGCGGCTCGCTGATGCTGCTGCTGATGTGGGCCGCCGAATGGCCACT
>NZ_DASUCC010000055.1:0-7322 GCF_035762905.1 Actinophytocola sp. | reverse complement strand
CACCCCACCCCACACGTCGACTGGACCACCGGCAACGTCGAACTGCTCACCGAATCGCAGCCCTGGCCCGATGACCGACCGCGCCGGGCCGCCATCTCCTCCTTCGGCATCAGCGGCACCAACGCCCACATCATCATCGAGCAACCGCCGGCCGAGGAAACGCCGGACGTGCCGGAAGGTACCGTCCCGGAAACACTGCCCTGGGTACTGTCCGCCCGATCCGAACCCGCCCTGCTTGCCCAGGCCGCCCGGCTGCGCGCCGCCGTGGACACCGACTCCCCGCTGGACATCGGCTTCTCGCTGGCCACGACCAGGGCCGCCCTGGACCACCGCGCGGTGCTGCTCGGCGATGTCGACGATCTCCATGCCGGTCTGGCCGCGTTGGCTGACGGCGGTGCGGCACCGAACCTGGTGCGCGGCACCGCGACCGAGGGCCGGTTGGCGTTCCTGTTCTCCGGTCAGGGCTCCCAACGCCCCGGTATGGGCAGCCAGCTCTACGCCACCCACCCGGTTTTCGCCGACACCCTCGACGCGGTCTGCGCGCGGCTGGACACCGAACTCGACCGCCCGCTCAAGGATGTCCTGTTCACCGACCCGGATCTGATCAACCAGACCGTGTTCACCCAGGCCGCCCTGTTCGCCCTGGAAGTCGCCCTGTTCCGGCTGCTGCAGTCCTGGGGCATCACCCCGGACTTCCTGCTCGGCCACTCCATCGGCGAGTTGGCCGCCGCCCACGTCGCCGGTGTCCTGTCGTTGGACGATGCCTGCACCCTGGTCGCCGCCCGCGGCAAACTCATGCAAGCCCTGCCCACCGGCGGCGCCATGCTCGCCATCCAGGCCACCGAAACCGAGGTCGCCGAGGCAATCGCCGGCCTCGAAGACCGGGTCAGCATCGCCGCGATCAACGGCCCCACCGCCGTGGTCATCTCCGGTGACCAGGAAGCCATCGAGGAGTTGGCGCCGCGCTGGGCCAAGACCAGACGGCTCACCGTCTCCCACGCCTTCCACTCCCCGCGCATGCAACCCATGCTCGCCGAATTCCGCGCCATCGCCGAAACCCTCACCTACCACCCACCCCAACTACCCATCGTGTCCATCGCAACCGGCGCACTGGCCGACCCCACCGACATCCAAACCCCCGACTACTGGGTCCACCACGTCCGCCAAGCCGTCCGATTCACCGACGGCATAACCACCCTGCACACCCACGGCGTCACCCGCTACCTCGAACTCGGCCCCGACGGCGTGCTCACCGCACTGACCCGGCCCTGCGTCCCGGACGCGGTCACCATCCCCACCCTGCGCACCGGCCGCGACGAGCCGGAGACCTTCCTCGAAGCAGTCGCCCGTGCCTACGTGCACGGCGTCCCCGTGGACTGGACCCAGGCGCTGCCCGGCGGTCGGCGCGTCGACCTACCCACCTACCCGTTCCAGCACCAGCGGTTCTGGCTCGACCCGACCGCACCGGACGAGACCGCCGCCGCGGACGCCACGGAGAGCCGGTTCTGGGCCGCGGTCGAGCGGGAGGATCTCGACACCCTGGCCGAGACACTCAACCTCCGATCGGACGACGGACTGCGCGCCGTGCTGCCCGCGCTGTCGGCCTGGCGCCGGAACCGCCGCGATCAGTCCAGAGTGGACTCATGGCGGTACCGGGTGCACTGGCAGCCACTGCCCGACACCGACCCCGCTCCGCTCGGACGCTGGCTGCTCGTCGGCGCGGGCGACGCCGTCACCGAGGCCGTGCGGGCCGGCGGTGCCGACGTGGTCTTGCTGCCGGCGATCGCGGGCGAGGACCGAGCGGTGCTGGCCGACCGGCTGCGCGCGGCCGGCGAGGTCGACGGCATTCTGTCCGAAGTGGACAACGTGACCACAACCCTGTTCCTGGTGCAGGCCCTGGAGGACGCCGGGCTCGACGTGCCGCTGTGGTGCCTGACCCGGGGCGCGGTCTCGGTCGGCCGCTCCGACCCGCTGACCCGACCCGAGCAGACCCAGGTCTGGGGTCTCGGCCGGGTGGCGGCGCTCGAGCATCCGCACCGCTGGGGCGGTCTGGTCGACCTGCCCGAGGTGCTGGACGGCCGCGCCGCGCGGCGACTGCTGTCGGTGCTCGCCGGTACCACGGGCGAAGACCAGGTCGCGGTGCGCGGAACGGGTGTGTTCGCCCGGCGGCTGCGCCCGGCCCCGCTCACCTCCGACACCACCCCGTGGCGACCCACCGGCCCGATCCTGGTCACCGGCGGCACCGGCGCCCTTGGCGCCAGGGTCGCCCGCTGGCTGGCCGAACGCGGCGCCCAACACGTCATCCTCACCAGCCGCCGCGGCCCCGACGCCCCCGGTGCCGCCGAACTGGTCACCGAACTGCGCAATCTCGGCACCACCGCCACCGTCGCCGCCTGCGACGTCGCCGACCGCGACGCCCTGGCCGCACTGCTGACCCGACACCCGGTCACCGGCGTCGTGCACACCGCAGGCGTGGATCGCACCGCCGCACTGTCCACAATGGATGAAGCGGAGCTGGCCGAGGCGATGCGGGCCAAGGTGTCCGGCGCGGCCAACCTCGACGCGCTGCTCGGTGACACCGAACTGGACGCGTTCGTGCTGTTCTCCTCGATCTCCGGCGTGTGGGGGAGCGGCGGCCAGGGTGGTTACGCCGCTGCCAACGCCTACCTCGACGGCCTCGCCGAGAACCGCCGGGCGCGCGGGCTGGCCGCCACCTCCGTGTCCTGGGGACCGTGGGCCGATGCGGGGATGCTGGTCGACTCCGCGGAGGCCGAGGGTTACCTGCGCCGGCGCGGGCTGGTGCCGATGGATCCCGGGCTGGCGATCACCGCGCTGGCCGCGGCGCTGGACCACGGTGAGACCTGCCTGACCGTCGCGGACGTCGACTGGGACCGGTTCGCGGCGACGTTCACGGCGGCCCGCCCGAGCCCGCTGCTCGGCGACCTGCCCGGGTTCGCCCGGCCGGCTCCGACCGGCACCGGGCACGGGTCCGAACTGGCCGCCCGGCTTGCCGGGTTGTCCCCGGCCGAACGGTTGCCGGCGCTGGTCGAGCTGGTCCGGTCCGAGTCCGCCGCGGTGCTCGGGCACGGCGACGCCGGCGCGGTCGGCACCGACCGGCCGTTCAAGGATCTCGGCTTCGACTCGCTCACCGCGGTCGAGCTGCGCGACCGGCTGGGCACGGCAACCGGCCTGCAGCTGCCGGCCGGGCTGGTGTTCGACTATCCGACGGCTGCGGCGCTCGCCGAGCACCTGGGCGGCCGGCTGACCGGAAGCGACGCCGAGACCGGCGCACCGGAGCCGGCCACCCGCCTCGCCGCCGACGAGCCGATCGCGATCATCGCGATGAGCTGCCGGTTCCCCGGCGACGTCGGCTCGCCGGAACAACTCTGGGAGCTGGTCGACTCCGGTGCCGACGTGATCGGCGCGTTCCCGACGGATCGCGGCTGGGATCTCGACGCGCTGTTCGCCGGCGACGACCGGCCGGGCACCAGCTACGTCCGCGAGGGCGGTTTCCTCCACGACGCCACCGAGTTCGACGCCGAGCTGTTCGGCGTGTCGCCGCGTGAGGCCGTCGCGATGGACCCGCAGCAGCGCCTGTTGCTGGAAACCTCGTGGGAGGCCTTCGAACGGGCCGGCATCGACCCGCGCTCATTGCGCGGCAGCCGCACCGGCGTGTTCGCCGGCACCAACGGCCAGGACTACGCCCGGCTGGCCGTGACCGCTGCCGACGCCAAGGAAGGCCACCTCGCCACCGGCGCCGCCGCCAGCGTCCTGTCCGGCCGCCTCGCCTACGCCTTCGGCCTTGAGGGGCCCGCCGTCACCGTCGACACCGCCTGCTCCTCGTCGCTGGTTGCCCTGCACCTCGCGGTTCAGGCCCTGCGCAACAACGAATGCACGATGGCCCTTGCCGGCGGCGTGACCGTGATGGCCACCCCCGGCGCCTTCATCGAGTTCTCCCGCCAGCGCGGCCTGGCCACCGACGGCCGGTGCAAGGCCTTCTCCGCCGCCGCTGATGGCACCGGCTGGTCCGAAGGCGTGGGTGTGCTTCTGGTGGAGCGCCTGTCCGACGCGGTGCGCAACGGTCACCGGATTCTGGCCGTGGTCCGCGGTTCCGCGGTGAACCAGGACGGCGCCTCCAACGGCCTGACCGCTCCCAACGGTCCCGCCCAGCAACGCGTCATCCGCGCCGCGCTCACCAACGCCGGCCTCGTGCCGTCCGATGTGGACGCTGTGGAGGCGCACGGCACCGGCACCACCCTCGGCGACCCGATCGAAGCCGATGCCCTGCTGGCCACCTACGGCCAGGACCGCGAAACCCCCCTGTGGCTGGGCTCCGTCAAGTCCAACATCGGCCACACCCAGGCCGCCGCCGGCGTGGCCGGCGTGATCAAGATGGTCATGGCCATGCGCCACCAATCCCTGCCCGCCACCCTCCACGTGACCGCCCCGACCCCGCACGTCGACTGGACCGTGGGCCAGATAAACCTGCTCACCGAAACCCAGCCGTGGCACAGCGACCGACCCCGCCGCGCCGGCATCTCCTCGTTCGGCATGAGCGGCACCAACGCCCACGTGATCATCGAGCAACCCCCGGCACAACCCGACCCCGACCCAGCCACCCCCGAACCCACCGACGCACCGGTGCCGTGGCCGCTTTCCGCCCATTCGGCAGCAGCACTGCGGGTCCAGATCGACCGCCTGACCGGTATCTCCGCGGCACCGCTCGATGTCGCCTGGTCACTGGCCACCGGCCGAGCCGCGCTGGACCACCGCACCGTCATCCTGAACCCCGGCCCAGCCGTGACCGGCACGGTCCGCCCGGGCAAGGTGGCCTTCCTGTTCACCGGCCAGGGTTCCCAACACCCCGGCATGGGCAGGCGGCTCTACGACGCCTACCCCCTCTTCGCCACCGCCCTCGACGCCGTGTGCGCCCGACTCGACACCGAGCTCGACCACCCCCTGCAGCAGGTCCTCTTCACCCACCCCGACTTGTTGAACCAGACGGTGTTCACCCAGGCCGGCCTGTTCGCTTTCGAGGTCGCCCTGTTCCGGTTGCTGGAGTCGTGGGGTGTCACGCCGGACTTCCTGTTCGGCCACTCGATCGGCGAGTTGGCCGCCGCGCACGTGGCCGGGGTGCTGTCCCTGGACGATGCCTGCACTCTGGTCGCGGCCCGTGGCCGGTTGATGCAGGCGTTGCCAACCGGCGGCGCGATGCTGGCCGTGCGGGCCACCGAAGCCGAAGTGCTGGCAGCCATTGCCGGGCTTGAGGATCGGGTGAGCATCGCGGCGATCAACGGCCCGACCTCAGTGGTGATCTCCGGTGACGCCGAGGTGATCGACGAGTTGGCCCCGCGCTGGGCCAAGACCAAACGCCTCACCGTGTCGCACGCCTTCCACTCGCCGCACATGGACCCGATGCTCGACGAGTTTGCGGCGATCTGCGAAACCCTGACCTACCACCCACCCCACATCCCGGTGATCTCCTCCGGCAACCTCACCGACCCGGCGCACTGGGTGCGGCACGTGCGCGACGCGGTCCGCTTCGCCGACGGCCTGACCACCCTCACCGCCCACGGCGTCACCAGGTTCATCGAGCTCGGCCCGGACGGCGTGCTCTCCGCTCTGGTCGAAGACGGCATCGCCATCCCGGCCTGCCGTTCCGGCCGCGACGAGCCCGAAACCCTGCTCACCGCGGTGTCCACCGCCTGGGTGCATGGCGTAGCAGTGGATTGGCCGGCCGTGGTTCCGCAGGGTCGTCGTGTCGATTTGCCGACTTATGCCTTCCAGCGCCAGCGGTTCTGGCCGCACGCCCGACTGCTGTCCGGCGAGCCCAGCGACCACCCACTGCTCGGCCTACCGGTCTGGCTGGCCGACGACGACGGCGCCGTGTTCACCGGCAGCATCTCGGTCGCCACCCACCCGTGGCTGTCCGCCCACGTCGTGCACGACACCGTGGTCCTGCCCGGCACCGCCCTGGTCGACCTGGCCCTGCACGCCGGCACCCACCTCGGCTGCCCCCAACTCGCCGACCTGACACTGGAAATCCCCCTGGCGATCCCGGAGCGACACGCAGTCCAGATCCAGGTTCGCGTGTCCGCACCTCACGACGACGGCACCCGCCCCATCACCATCCACGCCCGCACCGCCACATCGGAGTCCTGGACCCGCCACGCCACCGGCCTACTCACCAACACCAACACCAACCCCCACGTCCCATCCGCCATCCCCGCCACCCTGACCACCTGGCCCCCACCACACGCCGAACCCGTGTCCATCACCGGCCTGTACGACGCCCTCGCCACCACCGGCCTCGCTTACGGCACCGAATTCCGTGGCCTGCAATCCGTGTGGCGCACCGCCACCGAGGTCCTCGCCGAGGTCTCCCTCCCCACCACCGAACCCGACCAATTCACCCTGCACCCCGCCCTGCTCGACGCGGCCCTGCACGCCATCGCCCCCGGCCGCCTCCTCACCGATACCGACACTGCCCACCTCCCGTTCGCCTGGACCGGCGTTGCACTACACGCCACCGGCGCCTCCACCCTCCGCGTCCGTCTCACCCCCGCCGGCCCGGACGCGGTATCCCTCACCGCCTACGACGCCTCCGGCGCCCCCGTGCTATCGGTGGACTCCTTGGTGTTGCGCCCCGTTCCCTCCGGTCAACTCGCCACCCCCACCCCCGCAACGGATTCCCTGTTCACCGTCGAGTGGACCAACATCCCGGCCCCAACCCCAACCGCAACTCCCACGCCAAGCTCCGAGATTCCAGTACTGCACGCCGATTCCGACGACGTGTTGGGGCAGTTGCAGTCCTGGTTGGCTGAGGAGCACGCGGACAAGCTTGTCGTTGTGTCCCGTAATGCGGTGGCTGCCGCTTCGGGTGATGTGATCGCTGATCCGTGCCGGGCCGGGGTGTGGGGTTTGGTGCGTTCGGCGCAGTCGGAGCATCCGGACCGGTTGGTGTTGGTGGATATCGACGATGACTCGGCGCTGGATTTGTTGCCGGCTTTGCTGATGCTGGATGAGCCGCAGGCCGCGATCCGGTCCGGCACCATTCTGGTGCCGCGCCTGACCCGCGCCACCCCGGCCCTGGACCTCCCGGACGGTTTGTGGCGGCTGGAACCGGCCAACGGTGGGGGAGCGGTGACCGACCTGCAACCCATCGCCTATCCCACTGCCGCGTTGGAGCCGGGTCAGGTGCGGATCGCGGTGCGGGCGGCCGGGATCAACTTCCGGGATGTGCTGATCACCTTGGGCACTTATCCCGAGCGCGCCCTGGTCGGCTCCGAGGCTGCCGGTGTGGTGCTTGAGGTGGGCTCGGA
>NZ_DASUCC010000054.1:0-15920 GCF_035762905.1 Actinophytocola sp. | reverse complement strand
TCTGGAGGCCGATCTCGGGATCGACACGGTCAAGCAGGCCGAGGTGTTCGCGCTGATCCGGGAGCGGTTCGGGATTCCGCGCGAGGACACGCTCAAGTTGCGTGACTACCCGACGCTCGGTCACGTGATCGGGTTCGTGCGCGAGCGGTCCGAATCCCCCACGGCTGACCAGCAGGCCGAGGCCGTCGAGGTCGCCAACGTCGCCGCCGACGTCACTGAGGCCGACCGGATCCCGCGACGGGTTCCGGTGCCGACGATCCGGCCGCCGGTGGGCATGTGCGCGCCGACCGGAGTCGAACTCGGGGCGGGCGCCCGCGTCATCGTCGCCGCCGACCAGGGTGGCGTGGGTGCGGCGCTGTCCGAACGGCTGGCGGCCCGCGGCGTCGACGTTCTGTCCCTTGAGGACGGGTTGGCCGAAGGACCGGTGCACGGGGTGTACTGGCTGACCGCGCTCGACCACGAGGGCCCGCTCGACGATCTCGCCGCCTGGCGGGAAGCCAACCGGGTCCGGGTCAAGCTGCTCTACGCCACGATGCGGCGACTGTATGACACGGGGGCTTTCCTGATCACCGGCACCCGACTGGGCGGGCGGCACGGTTATGACGACGCCGGTGCGTTCGCGCCGCTGGGTGGCGCGGTCACCGGATTCGCCAAGGCGTTCGCCCGCGAGCGGCCGGACACCCTCGTCAAGGCGGTCGACTTCGGGCATCGGGCGAGCGCCGCGGAGATCGCCGAGGCGCTCGTCGAGGAGACCCTGCACGACCCGGGCGCGGTCGAGATCGGCCACTCCGGCGGACTGCGCTGGACGATCACCGTCGAGGAGCGGCCGGCGACCGGCGCGGGCATGACCCTCGACCACGACACCGTGTTCGTGGTGACCGGCGCTGCCGGCAGCATCGTCTCCGCGATCACCGCCGACCTCGCCGCCGCCTCGGGCGGGACCTTCCACCTGCTCGACCTGACACCCGAGCCCGACCCGGACGACGCCGACATCGCCCGCTTCGCCGGCGACAAGGAGGGCCTGAAGGCAGACCTGATCCAGCGCATGCGCGCGGCCGGCGACCGGCCGACCCCGGTCCTGGTCGAGCGCGAGCTGGCCCGCTACGAACGGCTCGCCGCGGCCCGCGCCGCCATCGACGCCGTGACCGCGGCGGGCGGCCAGGCCCACTACCACAGCGTCGACCTCACCGACGGCGACGCGGTGGCGCAGGCCCTCGCCGGCCTGGACCGGGTCGACGTGCTGCTGCACGCGGCCGGGCTGGACATCAGCCATGCCCTGTCCGACAAGGAACCCCACGAGTACGACCTGGTGTTCGACGTCAAGGCGGACGGTTGGTTCAACCTGGTCAAGGCCATCGGCGACCGCCCGCTCGGCACCACCGTCGCGTTCAGCTCGGTGGCCGGCCGGTTCGGCAACCTCGGCCAGACCGACTACGCCGCCGCCAGCGACCTGCTGTGCAAGCTGGCGTCGGCCATGCGCACCACGCGACCGGACACCCGGGCCATCGCCGTCGACTGGACCGCATGGGCCGGAATCGGCATGGCGACCCGCGGCTCCATCCCGAAAGTCATGGCACAGGCGGGAATCGAGATGCTGCCACCCGAGGTCGGCATCCCGACGATCCGCGGGGAGTTGACCGCCGGCACCAGGGGTGAGCTCGTCGTCGCCGGAGCGCTCGGTGCGATGGTCGAGGAGCGGGACGGCATCGACCCTGCCCAGTTCCCCGCCGCCGGTCCGATGGTGGGCACGGTCGTGCGCTTCGGAGTCCACAGCGGACTCGTCGTCGAAACCACGTTGGACCCGGCCGAGCAGCCGTTCCTGTACGACCACAGGATCGACGGCACACCGGTGCTGCCCGGGGTGATGGGCATCGAAGGGTTCGTCGAGGTGGCGGCCCTTCCGTTGCCCGGCTGGCACCCGGTCCAGGTCGAGGACGTGGAGTTCCTCGCCCCGTGCAAGTTCTACCGGGACGAGCCGCGCACGGTGACGATCACCGCGGCCTTCCGGCCGGACGGCGACGAACTGGTGGCGCACTGCCGCCTGGAGGCCGGCCGGCAACTGGCCAACCAGGTGGAGCCCCAGGTGACCACCCACTTCACCGGCACGGTACGACTCGCCCGGGTGCCCGCCGCCGACATCACCGCACCGGTCCCGAACGCGCCGGACGGCAAGGGCGCGACCGCCGACGCCATCTACGGCGTGTACTTCCACGGCCCGGCGTTCCAGGTCCTCGAGCGGGCCTGGTGCGACGAGCGGGGTCCGGTGGGATCGTTCGCCGCGGGCCTGCCCGTCGACCATGTCCCCGCCGAGCGGCCCGAGTTGGTGGCCCCTCGGCTCATCGAGCTGGTGTTCCAGACGGCGGGAGTCTGGGAGGTCGGTCACGGCGACCGGTTCGGCCTGCCCCGCCAGGTGGACCGAATCGTGCCGCACGGCGGGCGTGACCTCCCGAAGGGTCGGGTGGCCGCGCGAATCTCGTTGGGTGACAACGGGTTCGACGGTCAGGTGATCGACGAGTCCGGCGCGGTGCTACTGGAGCTCAACGGTTACCGCACGGTGGAGCTACCGGGTGGGGTCGACCCCGACCGGCGCGCACCCCTGACCGAGGCCATGTCATGAACCCGGTCGTGAACGCCTTTCACCGGGTGGCGATCGTCAATCGCGGTGAGCCGGCGATGCGGTTCCTCAACGCCGTCGCCGAGCTCAACCGCGAGGGCGGCGAGCCGCTGACGACGATCGCGGTGTACACGGAACCGGATCGGCACGCGATGTTCGTTCGCGAGGCCGACGAGGCGGTCTGCGTCGGTCCGGCCACGGTGTTCGACCAGCACACCGGCCGCGAACGACAGTCCTATGTGGACTATGAGCGACTCGAGCAGGCCCTGGCCGCAGCTCGGGCGGATGCGGTCTGGGTCGGCTGGGGCTTCGTGGCCGAGCACGCGGACTTCGCCGACCTGTGCGACAAGCTGGGGGTCGTCTTCCTCGGCCCGCCGGGTGATGCCATGCGGCGGGTCGGCGACAAGATCGGCGCCAAGCGACTCGCCGAACGGGTCGGGGTTCCGGTCGTGCCGTGGAGTGGCGGTCCGGTGGCGGATCTGGCCGCGGCCACCGCCCAGGCGGCCCGCATCGGCTTTCCGTTGCTGGTCAAGGCGAGCGGCGGGGGCGGCGGGCGGGGCATCCGCCGGGTCGTCGAGCCCGGCGAGCTGTCCGCCGCGTTCGAGGCGGCCCGGACCGAGGCGCGGCACGCGTTCGGCGATCCGTCCGTGTTCCTCGAGCGCGCGCTCCGCCGAACCCGGCATGTCGAGGTGCAGGTGATCGCCGACCGGCACGGCACCGTGTGGCCGGTCGGCCTGCGGGACTGTTCGCTGCAACGCCGTCACCAGAAGGTGATCGAGGAGTCGGCGTGCCCGCTGCTCGACGCCGGCCAGGAGGCGGAGATCCGCGCGGCGGCGGCGCAGCTGTGCCGGTGCGCCGGCTACACCGGCGCGGGCACGGTCGAGTTCCTCTATGCCCCGGACACCCGCGACTACTACTTCCTCGAGGTGAACGCCCGGCTCCAGGTCGAGCACCCGGTGACCGAGTTGACCACCGGTCTGGACCTGGTGAAGCTGCAGATCGCGGTGGCCAGGGGAGAGCGGCTGGGCGGTGCGCCACCGGTCCCGTCCGGCCATGCCATCGAAGCCCGGCTCAACGCCGAGGACGCGGACAACGGGTTCGCCCCCGCACCGGGCCGGATCCGTCGCTTCCGCCCGCCGTGCGGTCCCGGCATCCGGGTGGAGACCGGAGTCGCCGAGGGCGACGCCATCGCGCCGGAGTTCGACTCGATGATCGCCAAGATCCTTGCCTGGGGCCGCAACCGGGAGGAGGCCCGGGCCCGGTTGATCCGCGCCCTGGTCCAGACCCAGGTGATCGTCGAGGGCGGCCGTACCAACAAGGCGTTCCTGCTCACCCTGCTCGGTCATTCCGACGTGGTCGCGGGCCGGTTCGACACCGGCTGGCTGGACGCCCGGATGAGTGTCGGCGAGCTGCTCGAACCGCGGCACGCCGACGTCGCGCTGGTGGCCGCTGCGGTCGAGGCCTACGCGGCCGAGCACGCCCTACACCGCGCCGCGTTCTACGCCGACGTGGCGCGCGGCCGGCCGGGACCGCCGCCGGAAACCGGCCAGCGCATCGAGTTCCGCTATCGCGGCCGGCCCTACGCCCTGCATGTCCGCCAACTCGGGCCGCGCACCTACAGGATCACCACCGGCGGATCCACCGTGGATGTCGAGGTGGAGCGGCTCGGCGACGCCGAGCGGCGGCTCGTCTTCGCCGACCGCGCCCACCGGGTGCTGACGGCGCTCGCCGGTCCGGTGCACACCGTCGAGGTCGAGGGCGTCACGCACACCATCACCCGGGACGAGGGCGGTGTGGTCCACTCCCGGACGCCGGCGGTGGTGGTGTCGGTGGCCGTGGCCGCGGGGGACCGGGTGGCGGTAGGTGATCCGCTCGCCGTGCTCGAGTGCATGAAGATGGAGACGTCGGTGCGGGCCACCTTCCCCGGCCGGGTGCGCTCCGTGCTGGTCGCGCCGAACCAGCAGATCGACGCCGGAGCGCCGCTGCTGCGGCTGGATCCCGTGATCAGCTCGGCGCGGCCGGCGCCGGACGGGTTGGTGGAGCTCGATTTCCCCGGAAAGCCGATGGAGGCGGTCGGCGCCATGCGCGCCTACCTGCTCGGCTACGACGTCGACCCCGCCTCGATACGGCCGGCCGGGCGAGCTGACGCGCTGCCCGTGGCGGGGGAAGCCGAGGTCCTCCAGCTGTTCGCCGATGTCTGCGCGGTCTCACGCCGGGCGCCCGAACCTGCCGACGAGACGGTCGGGGAGCGGGTGCGCGCCGCCGAGGAGCACCTGCTGACCTGCCTGCGCACCTACGAAACCGGCGGCGACGGGCTGCCGCCCGCGTTCCTGCGCCGGCTCATGGGAGTGCTGCGCCACCACGGGATCGAGCGGCTGGTGCCGTCGACCGAGGTGGCGGACGCGCTGCTGCGCCTGTACCGCGCCCAGCAGCGGCTCGACACGGTGGCGGGCGTCGTCGCCGGCATCCTGGACCGCTGGCTTGCGCACCGCCCGCCGAACGCGGAGGACCTGCGCGGGCTGCTCGACCATCTCATCGCCACCACCGACCGCCGGTTCCCCGACATTCTGGACCGCGCCCTGGACGTCCGGTTCCGGTTCTTCGAGCAGCCGATCCTGGCCAGGGCACGGACCGCGCTGTACGCGGAAATGGACGGCCACATCATCGCGCTGGCCACCGGCACCGGCCCGGAGGAGCAGGCCCGGCGGATGGCCGCGCTCATCGCCTGCCCGCAACCCCTGCGCCCGGCGCTGTTGCGCTGGTACCAACGCGGCACCGAGCAGGAGCGGGCCGTCGCCCTCGAGGTCGCCGCCCGGCGCTACTACCGGATCCGCGACGTCACCGACGTCACGCTGGTAGCGGTGGACGGGATCCGGATGGCGGCGGCGGACTACCACCTCGCCGGATTCGACGTTCATCTCATGGTCGGCTGCTCCCCTGTGGACGATCTTCCCGCGCTGGTGCCGGCCGTGGTCCGGCACCTGGCCGCCGTCGCGGCGGAGCCCGTCCTCGACCTGCATCTGTGGCAGGACACCGACCTCGGGGAGGCGAACGCGGTCCGGGACCGGCTGCTGCGTGACCTGAACGGTTTCGGGCGGCCCATGCACCGCGTCGACGTCACGATCACGGCCACGACGTCGGGGGTCACCTACCACTACACCTTTCGGTCCAGATCGGACAGTGGGTTGGTGGAGGACGAGCTGTACCGGAACATGCACCCGATGCTGGCCAAGCGGCTCAATCTGGACCGGCTGCGCCACTTCGCGATCACCCGGCTCGACTCCGCCGAGGACGTGTACCTGTTCCACGGCATCGCCCGGACCAACCCGAAGGACGAGCGGCTCTTCGCACTCGCCGAAGTCCGTGATCTCACACCGGTTCGGGACGAGGCCGGTCGCGTGACCGGGTTCCCGCTGCTGGAACGCATCATGGCGGAGATCCTGTCCGGCATCCGGCGGTACCAGGCCCACCGCCCGCCGGGGCAGCGGTTGCTGAAGAACCTGGTGCTGCTGCACGTCCGTCCCCGGTGGACCTATCCGGTCGAGCTGTGGCGCGACCTCGCGCACAAGCTGGCGCCGGCGATCCGCGGCCTGGGCATCGAGCACGTCATCGTCCGCGGGCGGCTCGGCGACGGCCGTGAGTTGGCCCTCGACGTGACCAACCCCGGCGAGCGGGGCGTCGTGGTCACTCCCACGGAACCGTCCGACGAGCCGATCGAGCCGCTCGACGAGTACGGCCTGCGGGTGCTGCGCAGCCAGCGGCGCGGCGATGTCCATCCGTACGAGCTGATCCGGTTGCTCACCCCACCGGCGGGCTCGACGTCCGACTTCCCGGCGGGCGACTTCGTCGAGCACGACCTGGACGAGGAGGGCGGTCTGCTCCCGGTGGACCGCCCGCCCGGTGGGAACACGGCCAACCTCGTGGTCGGGCTGATCCGCAACAGCACGTCCACCGTGCCGGAAGGCATGCGCCGGGTGCTCATCGCCAGCGATCCCAGCCGGAGCCTGGGCGCGCTGGCCGAACCCGAGTGCCGACGGATCATCGCCGCGCTGGACCTGGCCCAGCGGGACCGGCTGCCGGTGGAGTGGTTCGCGGTGTCCTCCGGGGCGCGCATCTCGATGGCCAGCGGCACCGAGAACATGGACTGGATCGGCGCCGTGCTGCGCCGGATCATCACGTTCACCCAGGCCGGCGGCGAGATCAACATCGTGGTCACCGGCATCAACGTGGGCGCCCAGCCGTACTGGAACGCCGAGGCGACCATGCTCATGCACACCTGCGGGGTACTGATCATGTTGCCGGACGGCGCCATGGTGCTCACCGGCAAACAGGCCCTGGACTTCTCCGGCGGGGTCTCCGCCGAGGACAACCTGGGTATCGGCGGCTTCCAGCGCATCATGGGCCCCAACGGCCAAGCGCAGTACCACGCCGCGGACCTCGAGTCAGCCTGCGAGATCCTGTTCCGGCACTACGCGCACACCTACGTGGTGCCCGGAGAGCGGTTCCCGCGCCGGGCGGTCACGACCGATCCGGCCGGCCGGGACGTGCGCGCCGCGCCGCACACCGGGTTCGGGTTCTCGGTGGTCGGCGACATCTTCTCCGCGGAGGCCAACCCCGAGCGCAAGAAGCCGTTCGACATCCGTTCGGTCATGCGCGCCGTCAGCGACACCGACCACGAGCCGCTGGAACGCTGGGAGCACTGGCGACACGCCGACACCGCCGTGGTCTGGGATGCGTGCCTGGGTGGGATTCCCGTGTGCCTCATCGGTTTCGAGTCCCATCCGGTGGCCCGCGAGGGCCTGGTGCCCGGCGACGGCCCGTCGGCCTGGACCTCCGGCACGCTGTTCCCGCAGTCGTCGAAGAAGGTCGCCCGGGCCATCAACGCGGCCAGCGGCAACCGCCCCGTTGTCGTGCTGGCCAACCTGTCCGGCTTCGACGGCTCCCCGGAGTCGATGCGGCTTCGCCAACTCGAGTACGGCGCCGAGATCGGCCGGGCGGTCACCAACTTCGACGGTCCCATCGTGTTCGCCGTCATCTCCCGCTACCACGGCGGCGCTTTCGTGGTGTTCTCCAAGCGCCTCAACGAGAATCTGGAGGTGGTCGCCGTCGAGGGCGCCTACGCCTCGGTCATCGGCGGCGCCCCCGCGGCCGCCGTGGTGTTCGCCCGGGAGGTCTCCGCCCGCACCAAGTCCGACCCGCGGGTCCCCGGTGCCGACCGCGAGGTCGTCGAGGCCGTGCACGCCGTAAAGCTCGGCGAGGTCGCCCGGGAGTTCGACGAGATTCACAGCATCACCCGGGCGCTGGAGGTCGGCTCCGTCGACCGCATCATCCCCGCCGCGGAGCTTCGGCACTACCTCATCACCGCCGTGGAACGAGGCATGGCCCGCGCGATCACCGCGCGCTGAGCCACGAGTGCGCCGGTATCGCGGCGGCGAGGTGCGGCTCCTCGAGGCAGACCGGAGGACCGTGCTCGCCGTCGGCCGCGACGGTCAGCAGAAAGTCGTGGTAGCGCCGCCACCAGCCGGGGAACGTGGCGCCCTCTTCGGTGTGTGCCGCGAGGCGGGCCCACCGCGCCTGCCCGTCCGGGTCGAGGATCTCGATCTCGACAGAGCGGGTGTCCCGGCGCAGACCGGTCTGCAGGACCTTGAGGGCGCTCTCCTTGGCCGACCACACCAGGTTGGCGAGCAGGTCGCGGTCCCGGCCGGCGCCGAGGACGGTGTCTCGTTCCCGCGGGGTGAACCAGTCTCGGATGAACACCTCGGTGCGCGGCTCGACGAGTTCGAGGTCGCAACCCACGGCGCGACTGGGATGCGCGACGACACAGACCGCCCAGTCCGCCCGGTCGGTCAGGGAGACCGAGACGGGCGCGGGTCGGTCTGCGACGAACGGCAGCGGGGCACCGGTCGGGGCGGGGCGCAGTTCGATGCGAGCCAGCGTGGCGGGATCGTCGCCGAGACCGAGGAACGCGGCGACGGCGTGTTTGGCCGTCCACCGACCCAACCGCATCTCGGTGCGGCGCTTGGGAAAGCGCAGCATCGCCAGGCGGGCCGACTCGGCGGGGGAGAGCCAGTCCGCGCACGGCGGCACCTCGCCCATCCCGCGGGCCAACCAGCGCACCGTCGGTGACATGACTCGACCATGCCCCGACCGAGTTCGGCCGGACAGGGACGGAAGTCCCGAGCCGGCAGGGGCGTGCGATCCGAGTGGGAGGTTCCTCCGACTCTCACGTGCGGGCGCGGGGTCCGGCAACGGTGGGAGCAGGACCCTGGACAGGAATCGAGGCAGTGATGAGCGGCCTGACCGTCGCGGTGACCGGCCCGACCGGAACGTTCGGGTTCGGCCTGGTCCCGCTCCTGCAGGCGGACGACCGGATCGGCCGGATCATCGGCATAGCCCGCCGCCCGTTCGACCCGGCCGGCCACGGCTGGTCCAAGATGGACTACCGGCGGGGCGACGTCCGCGACCTGGGCACCCTCGAGGCCGCGTTCGCCGGCGCCGACGTGGTGATCCACCTCGCGTTTCTGATCACCGGCAACGCCGCGCCAGACACCATCCGGCAGATCAACGTCGACGGCACGCGCAACGCCTTCCGGGCCGCGGTCGCCGCCGGTGCGTACCGGTTCGTGTTCGCCTCCTCGGTAGCCGCCTACGGTTTCCACCGCGACAATCCGGTCGGCCTCACCGAGGACTGGCCGGTGCGTCCGGCCGCCCGGCTGTTCTACGCCAGGGAGAAGGCCGAACTCGAGCGGGCGCTGCGCGACGAGGCGGTCGAGCACCCGGAGATCGGGCTCTACCTGTTGCGCCCGTCCATCGTGGTAGGCCCGCACGCGCTCGGCGCCAAGAACCTGGTTCCCGCGCCGCTGGCCACACTCGGCCGGCGCCTGCTCGGCGTCGCCGGACGCGTTCGGCTGCCGGTCCTGGTCCCCGACGTTCCGCTGCAACTCGTGCACGAAACCGACGTCGGCGCGGCCATTCTGCGCTGCGCGGTGGGCGGCGGACCACCCGGTGCCTACAACCTCGCCGCACCCGGCGTACTGTCCGTTGTGGACCTGGCCAGTGAGCTCGGCCTCACTCCGGTGCCGGTGCCGGCCGCGCTGGTCCACCCCGCCGCTCGCCTGCTGTCCACCGTGCCGGTACTGCCACCGGCGGCCGGCTGGGTCGAGGCCGCCAGCCACCCGGCGATCATGGACACCACCCGGGCGCAGCGCGACCTCGGCTGGAAACCCCGCTACACCGCCAGAGAAGCGCTCCGCGACACCCTCAGGCCGGAACCCGGTACAGCGTCGCCCCACCCGTGACGCCCGCGCCCGCGGCCACCAGCAGTACCGTGCTGCCCGGTGCCAGTGGGCCGGCATCACGCAGGGCGGCGATGAGGGCTGGGGTGTGGATGCGCACATCGCGCGCCACCGCGATTCGGGCCGCTGGCAGGTCCAGTTCGGTGGCCAGCCGGGCGGTGAATCCGGGTCGCGCCGGGGCGGCGACCACCAGATCGACCTCCGCGGGGGTGACGCCGGCGGAGGTGAGGCAGTCCCGGGCGGCCCGGCCGGCCGCGGCGGCGAACACCGTGTCCATTGTGGACGGCACGCTGATGGTGAGCCGGTTCCGTCCGTTGCGCGGCCCGAGGGTGGCGCGGAACGACTCGCCGCCGTCTGGGAGGTTGGTCCAGCGGAACGGGCCGAGGCCGCTGTCCCCGCCGGTGTCCCCGTCGGCCCAGCGGCACATCAGCGCGCCGCCGGCCGCGGCGAACGGGAAGCGCTCGGTCAGGCCGTGGCCGGGGTCGGTGTCGCTGGCCACGACGAGGGCCCGGCGGATCGCGCCGGACCGCAGGAAACCGTCGACCACCTGGAGCGCGGTGAGCACCCCGCAGACGCCGTTGGCCACGTCGAAGGAGAACGTGCCGTGTCCGCCCGGGTGTGGATCCTCCGGGTGGGCGCCGATGTCGTCCTGGACCAGCGCCGCGAGCGCGGGCTCGGCGAGATTGCGGTCCCGGTAGAGCCCGGCGTTGACGACCAGGTCCAGATCGCCAGGCGGGCATCCGGCCGCATCGAGGCAGGCGTCGGCCGCGCGCACCGCCAGCCGCAACGCGCGATGCCGCGCGGGCCAGCGGCGACCGGTCAGGGTTGGGTGCGAGGCGATGGTGCCCATGACTGCTCCAGCAGCTGCTCGTCGGCGGTGAACAGGACGACGCCGATCTCCAGCCCGGAGGCCAGGGCGATCAGCGCGATGGTCTCGCCGGGCTGGATCCGCCCGGCGGCGAGCTCGTCGATCAGCGCGACGGTGTGCGTGGTCGACGCGGTGTTGCCGTACCGGTCGACGCTGATCACCGCCTCGTGCCGGGGGGCGTCGCCGAGTACGGCGGTCACGTGGGCCATGCCCTTGCGGATGGCCCGGGCCGAGGTCTGATGGGTGATCACGTGGTCGACCTCGCCAAGCCCGATGCCCACGGTGTCGAGAACCTCTTGCAGCAGCGGGGGAATCGCGGCGGTGGCCGCCTTGTGGATCGCCCGGGCCTTGGTGAACATCCTGGCCTCGGGCTCGCCGGCGACGGTGTAGCCGACGCAGAGCCGGCTGTGCCCGGCCAGCGTGGTGAACCCGGCCAGGCGGATCCCGCCGGCGCGCTCGGGCGCCCGCTCCAGCAGGAGCGCGGCGCCGGCATCGCCGAGCGTGAGCGAGGCCAGTTCCCGGCTCAGGATGTTGCGCACGTGCCGGGCGGCGTTGCGGCCGAGTTGGGAGATGTACTCGCCGCTGACCACGAGGCCGCGCTCGACGACGCCCTGCCGGATCATGTTGTTGAGCACGGTGACCCCGGAGAGCATCCCGGCACAGGCGTTGGACAGGTCGAAGGTCATCGCCTTCGTCGCCCCGATCTCCCCGGCCACCGCGATGCTCATGGTCGGCTCTATCCAGTGGATGAACCCCTTGCGGCACTTACTGATGCTGCAGTTGATCACGACGTCCAGCGTGTCGGCCGGCCGGCCCGAGCGGCGCAGGCAGTCCAGGGCGGCGGATGTGGCCAGGGTGTAGGAATCCTCGTCGCCGACCGAGACCCGCCGTTCGTGGATGCCGGTGAGCCGTTCGAGATCGATGTGCGTGCGGTGGCGGGTGGAGGCCATCAACTCGTCGGTCGTCAGGTGGGTCACCGGCAGGTGCCGGCCGGCGCCCGCGATGCGTGACCGGTAGGGCGCTCGGCTGTCCGCCTCCGTCATCAGCCAATGATTGGGCATCAGCGCTCACCTCCTGCCTCAACCGTGGCTGGGCGGACAGCGGCGAAACAGTGCGCAAGGACCCTCCGACACGTGCCGCAGGTCCCTGTCCGCACTCCGCTGGTCGCGCGAACGTGGTGCCATGAACGGTGTGCGCATGGCACCGGCCCGCGCTCCGCTGGCCACCCTGGTGGCCCGTCTGGCCGGTCGGGTGACCCGAACCGAACCCCAGCGGGTGTTCACCACGCTCGCCCGCAATCGCCGCCTGTTCCGCCGCTGGCTCCCGTTCGCCGGGGGGTTGCTGCGCGGTGACCTGCCCCGCGCGGACACCGAACTGCTGATACTGCGCACCGCGTGGAACTGTGCCGGTTGGTACGTGTGGGTCCAGCACGCCGGCCTGGCACCGGCTCGCGGCCTGGCGCCGGCCCTGGTCGGTGCCGTCCCCGCCTGGCCGGACCGTCCGGTGTGGACACCGCGCCAACATGACCTGCTCGACGCGGCCGATCAGCTGCACCGCGACCACGTGATCGCCGACCTCACCTGGGCTCGGCTGGCCGGCGAGCGCAGCGACGCCGAGCTGGTCGAGCTGTGCCTGCTGGTCGGTCACTACGAGATGCTGTGCCTGACGACCAACTCGCTCGGCATCGAGCCGGAGCCCGCGGCGCTTGCGGCGCTGACCGCGCCTGCCACGGCCGCCGCCGCGGCCCTGCGCGCCAGGCTCGTCTCGGCCAGGCGCCCGTAGCGTCCGCTTGCCCGGGTCAGGCGTATCCCGACGGGTCCGACACTTCCGCCGGACTGCCCTTGCCGGTCACGAGCCGTTCGTAGAGGGCGATGTACTGCAGCATCGAGCGCGTCCCCAGGAAGCCGTTCTGCACGCGTTGGCGGGCCTGCTTGCCCATCGTCGCGGCCAGTTCTGGGTTGGCGAGCAGGTCGAGGACGGCGTCGCCGTAAGCGGCCAGGTCCTGTGCGTCGACGAGCCGGCCGGACCGGCCGTCCTCGATCTGGTCCTGAATCCCGCCGATTCGGCTGGCCACCACGGGTCGTGCCTTCCACATTGCCTCGGCCACGGTGAGCCCGAAGCCCTCGGCGGTCGACTTCTGCACGATTACATCCGCGCGGCGCTGCAACGCGTTGACGATCGCGGCGTTCTCCTCGAGGTCGATCATCGGCAGCGTCACGAGGTGGACGTGTTCTCGCGCCTTGGCCGGCAGCGCGGCGAAGCACGCTTTGGCTTCCGCGAGCACCTCCCTGCCCTCGGGGTCGTCGGCGATGGCCTCGACGGACGGGCCGGCGTAGACGAGGTGCGCATCGCAGCGGGGCAGGACGTGCCGCACGAACCCGTCGATCACCCCGAGCGGGTCCTTGAGCCGATCCCAGCGCGAGACCTGCAGCACGACCACGTCGTCCGGGCGCAGGGGCCGACCCTCGTCCACCTCGGCGCGTCGCTCGACCCGCCCCGGCGAGGCGTCCATGCGGGCAAACGACGCATCGCCGGTGCGGGTCGCACCGTCCTGCTGCAGGCCGGCGGCCGCGAGGATGCCGGTGACCTGGCCGTCGGACAGCTCCTGGTTCTTGGCCGAGTAGGCGTCGATCGACGGCGCGATCAGCACGGTCTTGTCGGGCTCGAGTTCGTTCCAGACGTACTGTCTGCGGGAGAAGACGTAGGCGTCGGCCTGCTGGACGTAGCCACGCAGAAACGCCCATGCCCGGCGCGTGATCTCCCCGGCGGTGTCGATGCCCACATGGCAACGCCAGACGACCGGCACGCCGACCTGCTTGATCGCGGGAATCATCCCCGCGGTCTGCGGATCGTGCAGCAGCACGACATCGCCCGGGACGACCCGGTTCGCAAGCTCCGCACCCGCGGCGCGGGTGACCGACTCGTACGCCTCGCGCGCCTCGTCATCGAGCGGCAGGCCGTCACCGACAGCGCCGTGCAGGTTGTTGTGGATGCGCTTGGTCACCGCGAAGAACGGCTCGTTGCCCTCGATGACCTCCCACCGTTCGTCGACGCCGGCACCGCGCGCGTAGCCGAGCAACGACGCGAGCATCTCGGCCACTCCGCCACCCCGCGAGGTCGAGTTCACCTGCCACATCGCGTGGCCGTCGAGCAGATCCCGGCCGCGCGCGAAACGCTCCATCAACCGGCGATAGTCCCTCTCGCCGATCAGCGACTCGAACCGCTCAACCGGCAGCGCCGCGATCGGGACCGAGGTCAGCACGGGCATGGCTCGAACCCTAGACGATCGTCGCCCGCCCAGACCGAAATCTCCCGAGCGCAACAGTCGGCGGAACCGCCCCGTCCAGGTCGAGATCCGCTACGGCAAGCTCCGCAAGATCATCCGATGGCGGTCGAGATCGGCTTGGCGGCCCGGCATTCGCAGGTTGTTGATCGCCTGGCGGATGTGTTGTTCATTCTTGTAGGCATCTGATCGGTCACATGAGGAGGCTCCGATGCCTTGGAAATCCGGAAAGCGCCTATTGTGTGCCGCGGCGGGTGTGCTGGTCGGCCTGAACGTCGGTCAAATTCCCGTGGGTGCGGAGGCTTTGACCGAAGCGGGCGTAGCGGACCACTCTCAGGTCATCGAACTGGAAAGGCCAGTGGGGGAGGAAGCTTTTGTCTACGCTATCAACGATAACGACGTTGTGGCAGGTGCGGTGCTAGGAAACGTCTGGCGTGCGGCCACATGGGACCGAAACGGTAAGATCAGATTGTTGGCCGAAGTGCCCGGTGGCTCTCCGACCGGTGCGATCACCGAACTCCCCTCGGTGGGATCCGGGATCAACGAGGCGTGGGCCATCAACCGGCACGGGGTGATCGCCGGTACCGTTCAGGAGAACTTTCCCAGCACGCCGATACTTCCCGGCCGCTGGGATCGACAAGGCCGTCTGACCGAGCTGAGCGTTCCGGCTGGCGCCGTAACTTCCTCGGCGTCCTACATCAGCGACAACGGGTCGGTTGCCGGAGAACTGGGTTTCGCGACGCAGATGCGCGCTGCGCGTTGGAACCCGGCGGGCACTACGTTGAGCTGGAGACGTTACCGGGTAACAGGAGCACCTTCGTCGTGTCGATGAACGACCGAGACGTGATCATCGGGCAGTCCGAGGGGGGAGACCTCCTTGAACGGAGTCTTCTGGGACCGCAATGGCAGCGTGCACAGACTGACCCCTCTGCCTGGCGACACGGCGGCCTTTGCGATGACGATCAACAACAAGGGCAGCATCGCGGGAACCTCATGGCGCACCAACGCGTCTCGAGGGGTGATGTGGCGCCACATCGCTAAGTGATCAGTCAGAATGAGTTGGCCCGTCGATCGGTGCACACCCGTAGCCGGCAGAAGCCTTTGAGCCGGGCGAAGGTGCGCTCCACCGGCCAGCACACCAAACCGAAGCCGGCGGTATTGCTGGCGCTCGGCCAGATCCGGTACCAACTGCTGATCCTGGACCGCAATCATGACTGGAACGGCGCTACCCCACGTGAGGGTGCCCAGCGCATCACCGAGGACGCGGCCTTCGACCAGCGGCGTGAGATCTGGTGCCGATGTGGAACCTTCTCCCCGTCGTGGTGCTCAGGTTTCCTCTGGGTGCATTTCGATGGCGCCGCAGGGGCATTCGGTGGCGCAGATGCCGCAGCCTTTGCAGTAGTTGTAGTCGATTTCGTAGCGCTGGCCGGGGCCGAGTTTGATGATGGCGTTGTCGGGGCAGACGCCGAGGCAGTTGTCGCATTCGAAGCAGTTGCCGCAGGACAGGCAGCGGCGGGCTTCGAACAGGGCGGTGGTTTCGTCGAGGCCGCCGACGACTTCGTCGAAGGTGGTGGTGCGGCGGGCGAGGTCGAGGCTGGGCCGGACGGTGGCCGGCGCGTCGGAGTAGTACCAGGTGTTGAGCCGGTCGTAGGAGGCCAGCGTTGGTTTGCTGGCGGGCGTGTACTCGGCACCGCGCAGCCACGCGTCGATGTTCTTCGCGGCTTTCTTGCCGTGTCCGACGGCGACGGTGACGGTGCGTTCGGAGGGGGTCATGTCGCCGCCGGCGAAGACTCCGGGGTGGCCGGTCATCATGCCGGCGGTGACCTTGACGGTGCCGGCGTCGGTGCCGTCGCGTTCGAT
>NZ_DASUCC010000053.1:0-4271 GCF_035762905.1 Actinophytocola sp. | reverse complement strand
CCGCCCGGAGCAGCACCACATCGTGTCCAACGCCTCGTGCACGACCAACTGCCTGGCTCCGATGGTCGACGTGCTGCACCGCACCTTCGGGGTCCGGCGGGGCCTGATGACCACCATCCACAGCTACACCAACGACCAGTCGCTGCTCGACGGCCCGCACAAGGACCTGCGCCGGGCCCGCTCCGCGGCGGTCAACATGATCCCCACCTCCACCGGCGCGGCCACCGCGGTCGGCCTCGTGCTGCCCGAACTGGCCGGCCGGCTGCACGGCGTCGCGGTGCGCGTGCCGGTCGAGGACGGCTCACTCACCGACCTCACCGTCGAGCTGGACACCTCCGGCACCGTCACCGAGATCAACCGGGCGTTCGCCGAGGCGGCCGCCGGCCGGCTCAAGGACATCCTTCGCTACACCGAGGATCCGATCGTCTCCCGGGACATCATCGGCGATCCGGCCTCGTGCGTCGTCGACGCCTCGCTGACCACCGCGGATCACAACCTGGCCAAGGTGTTCGGCTGGTACGACAACGAATGGGGCTACGCCAACCGCACCCTCGACTTGGTCGCCATGATGGCCAGCACTCTCTGAGGTGGTTACCGCGAAGGCCGCCGCCGCGACCGTTGGTCGCGGCGGCGGCCTTGTCACCTGTTCTACAGGCCGGCGCCGGTGGTGTCGTCGACGACGTAGCTCAGGTTGTTGTGCACGGCGACCACGCCGACCACGGCGCCGGTGAGACGTTCGGCGACCTGCACCGCGGTGCGGTGTTCCAGCTTTCCTTCCAGGGTGGCCACCCCGTCGCTCACCTGGACGGTGACCGTGCCGGGAACGACCCACATGCCCTTGCGCAGTACCAGTTCCTCGATGTCGTCCTGGATGGCCGCGTCCTCGCGCAGGAACGTCGCGAGCACATCGTGCCGGGCCACCACCCCGATCACGACGCCGTCCGGATCGACCACGAACAGCCGGCGCACCCGCTTGTCAGCCAGCTGCCGGGCGGCGCGGGTGACCGGTTCCTCCGCGCCGATCGTGATCACCGGGGAGGTCATCACCTCGGCGGCGGTCGTTCCGAGCGCCTTGCGGCTCCGGGCCCGGCGCCGCGGCCGCGACCACCACGCCGCACCGTCGTTGCCGCCGTGGAACTCCTGCTTGGCCATGGCATCGGCCTCGGACACGACACCCAGCGGGTGGCCGGTCTCGTCGACCACCGGCACGGCGCTGATCTTCTTGCCGGCCAGCAGGGCGACCACGTCCTTGAACGAAGTCTCCGGCCGCACGGTGATCACGTTGGTAGTCATCATCGAGGAAACCTTCGGATCTTCCATCACAGCCTCCTTCGCCCCTTATCGGGCCGTCTACGTTCAGCCAACCGGCCCGCGGGTCGCGGCGGCAGAGAACCATTTCCCGCCCGGCATGGACCAAAGACCCGGGCCGGGGCCGAAAGTCCCGTCCAGGTAAGGCCAACGGCGGTGCCCGGCCGACCGGCGGCGGCCGAGGATTGACGGCACGAAGGAGGGAGCACGATGACTACCACAGCGATTTCCCTGCCGGACAGCCAGATCATCCTCGACATCACGCGGCACGCCGGCGGCGTCGCCTCGGTCTTCCTGGGGTACCCGGCCGCGCCGATCGACCCGGCCGCACGGTGGCACGCCCTGACCGGACAGCTGGCGCGGCGGATGCCGCCGTCGGCGCGGTCGAACACGCACTACGCACGGCGCCGGCATCCGTCGACGGGCTGGCGGTGTTCGCCACTGTCAATGGCGAACCGACCGTCTTGCACACCCCAGGCCTGGCCGGGCCAGACCGGGCCGAGTGGGGCCCGGTGGCCCGCCTCGCCCCGGTGCTGGCCTGGTTGCGGAATCGGCCGCCGTTCGTACTGGTGGTCACCGATCGCACCGGCGCGGATCTCTACACCAACGCGGGCGGTGGCCAGGCGCCGCGGACCACGTCGGTGCTCGGGCCGGACGACGAGATCGAGCGCAACGCACCCGGTGGCTGGGCCCAGTCCCGCTACCAGAACCGCGCCGAGGATTCCTGGCGGCACAACGCCGGCGCGGTCGCCGACGCCTGCGAACAGGCCTTGCGCACCAGCGGCGCGAAGCTACTGGTGATCTCCGGTGATGTCCGCGCCGTGCAACTGCTCGAGGAGCGGCTGCCCGCCTGGGTTCGCGGCGAGGCGACCATCCAGCACATCACCGGCGGCCGCGGCCCGGACGGCTCCCAACCGCACCGGACGGACGTGGTCGCCGAAGTGATCCGGTCCGTGGCTGGGGCCTGGACAGCCGAGCTGCTGTCCCGGTTCGCCGAGCAGCTCGCCCCACGCGGGTTGGCCGTGGACGGCGAACTGGCCACGCTGGAAGCCATGGCCGAAGGCCGGGTCGCCGACCTGCTCGTCGCCCCCGACCCGAACGACACCCGAACCGCGTGGTTCGGAACCGATCCCCGGCAAATCCTTCCTGTCACCCAGAACCCGCCGGAATCCTGGCACCGACACGACCGCGGACCACTAGCGGATCTCGCGATCCGCGCCGCCCTGCTCACCGGCGCCCAGGTGCACATCCTCGACCCGCACACAGCACATGCTCCGGCCGAGGGTATCGGCGCGCTCTGCCGGTTCCACTAACGACAAAGGATCAGACAGGTCCGTTGTGCTCAAACCACAAGGCGGCCCCAGCGAGCGCCGCCCAGTGTTGGCGGACGTGGTGGTCGCAGAACTGCAACTGGCCCTCGAACAAGCCGACCCGAACCTGGGCGCGTGCGCAGCAGCGGTCGCAGCGGTCGGTGGCGGTGAACAGGCCGAGCGTGTGTTGAACGGTGACGGTGGTCATGGCTGGCTCCTTGGGTTCGACCCCCGGGTTCGAACTTTTGTTGCGTCCAGCCTGCCGCAACGGTCGTGCCGGCCACACGGCCATTCGCACCCGGTTCATGGGTCGCCCGGGCCCCTTTCAACCGGGTCGAAGGTCCCTGCCCAGCTATCGGATGGCGTCGGTCACGTCGGCCAGCAGTGTGGTGGCGAGATCCCGTTCGACCGGCGACGCGTGCCGTGGGGCAGGCATCTGTTCATCATGGACAGTGACGGGTGGTTGCCTTCCTTCCGCCGCGGTGAGACCCAGCATGTCGAGGAGTTCGGCGAGTTCGGCGGCGTCGCGGGCCGCACCGGCGACCACCCGGACCGCGTGATGCCGTTGCCAGCGCGGCGATTCGGAGCGATTCGGGGCGGTCGCCATCGTGGTCTCCCGTCCTTCACTCGCCGGGACCGGACACCGCGGCCCGAACGACACCGGGAACGGCTTCGGCGAGCACGACGGCCACGTGGTCATCGGTGGCGTCGTGGTACTCGTCGGCGACGGTGACCACACCGTCGTGCACCTGGACGGTCCAGCGGCCGGAGCCGCCGTAGATCTCCAGCCGGTGCCGGACGTCCCGAGCGATGTCGGTGTCCGAGCGGGCGAGGACACGCAGCAGGTCGCGGCGGGTGATGATGCCGACCAGGCGGGCACCGTCGACGATGGGCATGCTGCGGTGCCGGGCTTTGAGCAGGGCCGCGGTCAGCTCGGTGAGGTCAGCGCCGGGGCCCGCGGCGACCGCGGGCGAGCTCATCACCTCGGCGACGGTGCCGCTGGTGGCCCGTGGTGTGGTGTGCCGCGCGCGGACTCGGGGGTCGGGCGGGATGCGCTGGTGGATCAGGTCGGCTTCGGTGACGATGCCGACCAGCGCCTCATCGTCGTCGACCACGGGCAGTGCGGTGAAGCCGCGGGCGGCCAGCAGGGCGGCGGCCGCCTTGACGGTGGTGTCCGGCCGGACTGTCACCACGGGAGTGGTCATGATGTCGCGGGCACGCATGGCGGTTCTCCTTTCCGCGTCAGGTGGTGCGGGCGGCTTCGGTGGCCTGCCACAACCACTGCCGGCACCGGTCGACGAGGGCGTCGGTAGGCCCGGACGCATCCACGTATCCCGGCGGCACCACGGTGCACACGTGCACCAACCGCAACGGCGCGGCGCGCAGTTCGGCTTCCCCGGCCGCCCACCGCACGGCGTGCAGCGCGGAGTCCGACCCGTCCACGCCAACGACGATCGGCGTTGTCGCAGTCATGGCGCGCTCCTTTCCAACCAGACAGGTCTGCACTGCCTAGCCTCGCCGTCAACCCAGCGCCACGGCAGCGACGAAGGCCCCGCCGTCTGGGGACTTTCGACTCCAGATCACACCGATCGGGTGAAGCGAGACTTGCGGTAGTCGAAAGGAGAAACCAATGAGCATCAAGGAAAACCCCAC
>NZ_DASUCC010000052.1:0-3192 GCF_035762905.1 Actinophytocola sp. | reverse complement strand
GGTCACGCACGCCGGGCTGGCCAGCTTCTCCGCCGCGGAGGTGGCGCACTTCCAGGTGCGGCCGGGGGACCGCGTGCTGGAGTTCTCCTCGCCCAGCTTCGACGCCTCGGTGCTGGAGCTGTGCATGTCGCTGCCGGCCGGCGCCGCGCTCGTGGTGCCGCCGCCCGGACCGCTGCTCGGCGAGCAGCTCGGCCGGGTGATCGCCCTGCAGGGGATCACGCACGCGTTCATCCCGCCCGCTGCGCTGGCCACGGTTCCCGAGGTCGAGCTGCCGGAGCTGCGCTGCCTGGCGGTCGGCGGCGAGGCGGTCCCGGCGGAGCTGGCCGACCGGTGGGCACCCGGCCGGCGGATGCTCAACGTCTACGGACCCACCGAGTGCACGTCGCTGTCCACCTGGAGCGACCCGCTGGTCGCCGGTGCCGGGAACCCGCCGATCGGCCGTCCACTGTGGAACTTCCAGGTGTACGTGCTGGACGCGCGGCTGCGCCCGGTTCCGGTCGGGGTGCCCGGCGAGCTGTACATCGCCGGGGTCGGCGTGGCCCGCGGTTACCTGAACCGGCCGGGTCTGACCGCACAACGCTTCGTGGCCAACCCGTTCGGCGAGCCGGGTGGGCGGATGTACCGCACCGGCGACCTGGTCCGCTGGAGCCGGGACGGGCAGTTGGACTTCGTCGGCCGGGTCGACGACCAGGTCAAGATCCGCGGCATGCGGATCGAGCTCGGTGAGATCGAGTCGGTGTTGGCCCCCGCGGTTTCCGCGGTCGCCGTGGTGGTGCGCGAGGACGAACCCGGGGTGCGCAGGCTGGTGGCCTACGCGGTGCCCGCCGACCCGACGACCACCCCGGCCGCGCTGCGCGAGCTGGCCGGCCGGTCGCTGCCCGGGTACATGGTGCCGGCGATCGTGCTGCTCGACGAGTTTCCGTTGAACACCAATGGAAAGCTGGACCGGCAGGCGTTGCCGGTGCCGGTCTGGGCCGGCGGCGGGACCTACGTCGCGCCGCGTCCCGGTGTCGAGCGGGTCATCGCCGACGTGTGGGCGGACGTGCTCGGCCTGGACCGGGTCGGGCGTACCGACAACTTCTTCGAGCTGGGCGGTGACTCGATCATCAGCGTGCGGGTGGTGTCCCGGCTGCGTGCGGCGCTCGGCGTCGAGATCTCGCCGCGGATGCTGTTCACCGACCCGACGGTGGCCGCGCTTGCCGAGACGATCGGCGCCGACCCGGCGATGGCCACACCGATACCGGCCGTGCCGAGGGATGCGACGCTGCCACTGTCGTTCGCCCAGCAGCGGCTGTGGTTCCTCGACGAGTTCGAGCCGGGTGGCACCGAGTACATCACCCCGCTGGCGGTGCGGCTGCGCGGTGCGCTGGACACCGCCGCGCTGGACCGGGCGATGACCGCGCTGGTGGCCAGGCACGAGTCGCTGCGCACCACGTTCCGGGCCGAGGACGGTCGGGCCGAGCAGATCGTGCACCCGCCGGCCGAGGTGCGCATCCCGGTCCGGGACGTGCTGCCCGGTGAGCTGGACGCCGAGCTGGAGCGGGCCGCCAGCACGCCGTTCGATCTCGGTGCCGGCCCGCTGCTGCGCCCGCAGCTGCTGCGGATCGCGGCCGAGGACCACGTGCTGACCCTGACCATGCACCACATCGTCACCGACGGCTGGTCCGGCGGCGTGCTCATGGCGGACCTGGCCGAGTTGTACCGGGCCGAGCTGACCGGCGCCGCACCGGATCTCCCGGAGCTCGCCGTGCAGTACGCGGACTTCGCGGCCTGGCAACGGGACCGGGCCGGCGAGCTGGACGAGCAGCTGGCCTACTGGCGTGGCCAGCTGGACGGCGTGTCGCCGCTGCAACTGCCGGCCGACCGGCCCCGCCCGCCGCTGCACACGATCAACGGCGCGCAGTGCGACTTCGCCGTGCCGGCCGAGGTGACCGAGCGGCTGCGGACGCTGGCCGGCGCCCAGGACGGCTCGCTGTTCATGGCTCTGGTCGCCGCCTGCCAGGTGCTGTTCCACCGGTGGACCGGTCAGCAGGACGTCGCGGTGGGCACCGTGACCGCCGGCCGCGAGCGGTCCGAGCTGGAGCGGCTGGTCGGGTTCTTCGTCAACACCCTGGTGCTGCGCTCCACAGTGGACGGTTCGGTGCCGTTCGCCCGGATGCTCGCCTCGGTCCGGCAGACCGTGCTGGATGCCTTCGCCCACCAGGACGTTCCGTTCGAGCGGGTGGTGGACGCGGTGCAGCCGGAGCGGGACACCAGCCGCACGCCGTTGTTCCAGGTGATGGTGGTGCTGCAGAGCACGCCGAACCGGGCGGTGGACCTGGCCGGGCTGACCGCCGAGGACATCGAGATGCCGGTCACCTCGGCGAGCTTCGACCTCACCGTCGAGTTCTTCGAGGAGCAGGCCGGCGGGCTGGCCGGATCGTTGACCTACAACACCGATCTGTTCGACGAGGTGACCGTGCGCCGGCTGGCCAACTCGCTCGGCGTGCTGCTGGCCGGGATCGCCGCCGACCCGGACCGCGCGGTCGCGGCGCTGCCGGTGCTCCCCGCCGACGAGCTGCACCTGGTGCGGCACGGCTGGAACGACACGCACCGCGACGTGGTGCCGGCGACCTTCCCGGAGCTGGTGGAGCTGCAGGTGACCCGGACGCCGGAAGCGCCGGCGGTGCTCTTCGACGGCGGCGAGCTGAGCTATGCCGAGCTGAACGCCTGGGCGAACCGGCTGGCCCGCTGGATGGTCGCCCGCGGGGTGGGCCCGGAGCGGATCGTGGCCGTGCAGCTGCCGCGCTCGGTGGAGATCATCGTCACCGAGCTGGCGGTCACCAAGGCCGGCGGCGCCTACCTGCCGGTGGACCCGGCCTATCCGGTGGACCGGATCGCGTTCATGCTCCGCGACGCCGACCCGGTGCTGGTGGTCGACACCATGCCGGACGTGTCCCGGTACCCGGACACCGATCTGACCGACGCGGACCGGTTGGCCCCGCTGCGGTTGACCAACCCGGCCTACGTGATCTACACGTCCGGCTCGACCGGCCGGCCGAAGGGCGTCGTGGTCACGCACGCCGGGCTGGCCAGCTTCTCCGCCGCGGAGGTGGCGCACTTCCAGGTGCGGCCGGGGGACCGCGTGCTGGAGTTCTCCTCGCCCAGCTTCGACGCCTCGGTGCTGGAGCTGTGCATGTCGCTGCCGGCCGG
>NZ_DASUCC010000051.1:0-75258 GCF_035762905.1 Actinophytocola sp. | reverse complement strand
GGCCGACCGGGACGCGACGCGTCCCGGTCGGCCGTCCATGAGGGAGCGAAATGACGAGTCGGGTAGTGGTGGTGACCGGGGCGAGCGGCGGCGTGGGCCGGGCGGTGGCGCGCGAGTTCGCCGCGCGGGGGGACCGGGTTGCGCTGCTGGCCCGGGGCGAGGACGGGCTGGACGGCGCGGCCGGGGACGTCGAGGCGAGCGGCGGCGTTGCGCTGCCGATCGAGGTGGACGTGGCCGACGCCGAAGCGCTTTCCGCCGCCACGGCGCGGATCGAACGCGAACTGGGGCCGATCGACGTGTGGGTGAACAACGCGTTCTCCTCGGTGTTCGCCCCGTTCACCGAGATCAGTGCGGCGGAGCTGAAGCGGACCACCGAGGTGACCTACCTCGGGGTCGCCTACGGCACAAGGGCCGCGCTTGACCGGATGCTGCCCCGCGACCGAGGCACCATCGTGCTGGTCGGATCCGCGCTGTCCCGGCGCGGAATCCCGCTGCAGTCCGGATACTGCGCGGCCAAGCACGCGATCTACGGGTTGTACGAGTCGGTGCGCTGCGAGTTGCTGCACGACAAGTCCCGGGTGCGGATCACCATGGTGCAGTTGCCGGCGGTGAACACCCCGCAGTTCGACTGGGTGCGCTCCAAGCTGCCCCGGCGCGCCCAGCCGGTGCCGCCGATCTACCAGCCCGAGGTCGCCGCCCGTGCGATCGCTTATGCCGCCGACCATCCGCGGCATCGCGAGTACCACATCGGAGTGTCCACCGTGCTCACGGTGGCCGCCAACAAGGTCATCCCCGGGCTGCTGGACCGATACCTGGCCCGGTCCGGATACCGATCCCAGCAGACCTCGCGGCCGCACGATCCGGACGCGCGGGGCAACCTGTGGCAGCCTGCCGACGACGCGCCCGGCACCGACCAGGGGGCGCACGGCCGGTTCGACCGCAGGGCCCACGAGCACAGTCCGCTGCTCTGGGCGCACCAGCACCGGACCGCGCTTGCGGCGGCCACGGCGGGCGCGGTGGCCGCGGGGGCCGGGCTGCTGCGATTGGTGCGCCGGTGATCAACCTCGCCCGGACCGCGGACTTATGGTGGAAGAACGCGGTCGTCTACTGCCTGGACGTTGAGACCTTCGCCGACAGCAACGGCGATGGGCACGGCGACTTCCAAGGACTCATCCAGCGCATCGACTACCTTTCCGAGCTGGGTGTGACCTGTGTGTGGTTGATGCCGTTCTACCCGTCACCGGAGCGCGACGACGGCTACGACATCACCGACTACTACGCCGTCGACCCGCGGCTGGGCTCGCTCGGCGACCTGGTCGAGTTCGTGCGCACGGCCCGGGACCGCGGCATGCGGGTGATCGCCGACCTGGTGGTGAACCACACGTCCAACCAGCACCCGTGGTTCGTCAGTGCCCAGGCCAGCCGGGAATCGCCTTACCGGGACTGGTACATCTGGCTCGACGAGCCCCCGCCGGACGCTGAGCAGGGCGTCGTCTTCCCGGACAAGGAAACGAGCCTGTGGACCTACGACGAGCAGGCCGGCCAGTACTACCAGCACCGGTTCTACAAGACCGAGCCGGACCTCAACGTCACCAACTCCGCGGTGCGCGACGAGATCGCCAAGGTGATGGGTTTCTGGCTGGAGCTCGGACTGTCCGGGTTCCGGGTGGACGCGGTGCCGTTCCTGCTTGAGACGAAGGGCAATCCGGGCGGTGCCCGGCTGCCCGACCCGCACGACTACCTGACCGACCTGCGGGCGTTTCTCGGCCGCAGGCGGGGCGAGGCGATCATGCTCGGCGAGGTGAACCTGCCCTATCCCGACACCATGGCCTTCTTCGGACAGGCCGACGGGGTCGGTGACCAGCTCACCATGTGCTTCGACTTCATCGGCATGCAGGCGATGTACCTTTCGTTGGCGCGAAAGGACGCCGGGCCGCTGGCGAAAGCGCTCACCGAACGTCCGATCCCACCGCGGGACTGCCACTGGGGCATGTTCGTGCGCAACCACGACGAGCTGACCCTGGACAAGCTCAGCGCCGACGAACGCGCCGAGGTGTTCGCCGCGTTCGGCCCGGATCCGGACATGCAGCTCTACGGCCGGGGTCTGCGCAGGCGGATCCCCCCCATGCTCGACGGCGACGCGCGCCGCATCCGGCTGGTGTACAGCCTGCTCTTCGCGCTGCCCGGCACCCCGGTGCTGTTCTACGGCGAGGAGATCGGCATGGCCGAGGATCTGCGCGCCGAGGGCCGGCTGGCGGTGCGCACGCCGATGCAGTGGAACCCGGGTCGCAACGGCGGCTTCTCCACCGCCGACCCGGCCGACCTGCCCGGCCCGATCCCCGAGGGCCGCTACGGCCCCGGTGCGGTCAGCGTCGAGGCGCAGCGGCACGATCCCGACTCGCTGCTGTCCTGGATCCGGTTGCTCATCCGCCGCTACCGCGAATGCCCGGAGTTGGCCTGGGGTGACTACACCGTGCTCGACGTGGACGACCCCGCCGTGTTCGCCCACCGGTGCGAGCTGGACGGCGCCAGGCTGCTCGCCGTGCACAACCTCGGCGACACCCCGACCACCGTCCACTTGGAACTGGATGGCGCGGCAGAGCTGACCGAGCTGCTGTCCGACGCGAAACCGGCGGTGTCCGAGGACGGCCGGCTCACCCTCGCACTGGAACCCTACGACTGCCGGTGGTTGCGCGGTTGAGATTCGGCGCCGCTCGAACGGGGTAGCCGATTTCCAGAAGACCTCAGCTCAGGAAAGGACTGTCGTGCGCGCGTTGATTCTGAACTGCAGCCTGAAGAAGTCGCCGGAGCCGTCCAACACACAGCGACTCGCCGACCTGGTGGGGACCGAGCTCGGCCGGCTCTCGGTGGACGTGCGGACGATTCGGCTGGCCGACCACGACATCCCGCCCGGCGTGCGGACCGATCTCGGCGACGGCGATGAATGGCCGCGGATCCACCGGGAGATTCTCGACTCCGAGATCCTGGTCTTCGCCTCGCCGACCTGGCTCGGCCACCCGTCCTCGGTCGCGCAGCGCGCGCTCGAGCGGATGGACGCGATGCTGTCCGAGACCGACGGCGAGGGCCGGCCGGTGGCCTACAACCGGGTGGCCGGCGTGGTGGTGACCGGCAACGAGGACGGTGCCCACCACGTGATCAGCGAGATCAGCGGGGCGCTCGGCGACATCGGCTACACCGTGCCGGGCCAGGCCTGGACCTACTGGAACATGGGCCCTGGCCCCGGACCGGACTACTCGGAGACCGAGCATGGCCACGACTTCTCGGCGAAGACCGGGAAGTCGATGGCGCACAACCTCTTCTCGGTCGCGAGTGCCTTGCGCAAGGTGCCGATTCCGGCTCAGTCCTGAGCTGGCCCAGGCATCCGTCGCCGCACGGTTGGGTGAGCCCATCTGCGGGTAACCGCTTGCCATGCCTGCCAAGCCGGTCCGAGAAGTGATCAGTGGTCTGGCCCAGACGGTCACCTCGTGGGTGGGCTCGGGGGTGGCGTCCGTCCTCGTCGTCCTGGTCGTGGCCGGGTGGCTGGTGCTGGGCATCTTTGCCGGCTTCTCCGAACACTGGCATGTGTGGGCGCACACCGTCGCCGCGCTGGTGACCCTGATGATGGTGTTCGTCATTCAACACACCACCAACCAGGAATCCCGGGCCATGCTGGTCAAGCTCGACGAGCTGCTCCGGGCCCACGAGGGCGCCCGGTCCGAGATCATGGCGGTGGAGAAGGCCGATCTGGCCAAGCTGGAAGAGATCGACCGGGAGATGGACGAGCATCCGCACAGCGCGCCCAACAGGGACTGACCGTGGTCAGGCGCAGCGTTGCACCATCTCGTCGATCTCCTTCTTGATGTCCTGCTTGCCGTCCACGACCGCCTTCATGTAGGCGCGGGTGGCGTCGCGGCACTTGGTCAGCTCGGTGACCTCGCCCTGCGCCTGGTCCCGGCCCTTCTCGGCGTCGGAGAGCTTGGCCTGGGTGTCCTTGACCGTGGAGTTCGCGTCGGCCAACTCGCCGTCCCTGGTCTGCAGGGTGGCCGCGGTCGCGTTGTGCTCGCCCGACTCGACGAAGTACAGCGCGGTGAAGGTGGCGGCCAGGGCCAGGGTCGCGACGAGCGCGATGGACAACAGCAGGGCCGCGGTGTTGCGCCGGCGCCGCGGTTGCGGCAGGTAGGCACCGGGATAGCCGCTCGGCTGCGGTGCGACCTGCTGGTAGCTCGGGTACGGGTTCTGCTGCCCGCCATACGATGGATACGTCATTCCGATCTCCGCCCCTCTTCGGTGTCTCGGGTTATTCGGAGCCTTTGACGTCGGCGGCTTGCCTCCCGTTTCCGGCGCCGACCGAGGACGTCGAGCGGAGATTTGCCGACGCGACCGATCGCACGAAAACCCGGGCCAGCCGGCGCCGGTCACCTAGGCTGCTGGTTCATGGAAGGGACAATCCTCGATCCGGACGGGGCACGGGAGCATCTGGCCGAGTGGAAGGGCCGGATCGACAAGATGGCCGCGGACACCGAGGCGATGCGCCAGCGGTTGCAGGACCTGCGGGTGAGCGCGAGCGATCCGAACGGGCTGGCCGAGGTGTCGGTCGACTCGACCGGCGCGCTGGTCGGGCTGCGGCTGACCGAGCGGATCGGAAACGTGGCGCCGGACGTGGTCGCGCGGGCGATCATGACGACGCTCGGCGAGGCGCGCGGGCGGCTGGCCGACCAGTCCAAGGAGATCATCGCGGAAACCGTCGGAACCGAGTCGCCCGCGGCCCGGGCGATAGCGGAGAGTGTCGACAAGCATCTGCGCCGTGATTTCGACGAGGAGGACGCCGCGCCGCCGGCACCGCGGAACCAGGGGCGGGCGGACGGCGTCGATGACGATGAGGACGGCGACTACGACGTGTTTTCCACGTTTCGGCGGTGAGGCATGGCGGATCAGTTCCACGTTGACATCCAGCAGTTGCGGTCCCACGCGGACAACGTGCAGGCGGTCCGGCAGCGGTTCGCCGCCGTGCAGAGCGCGAGCGGGCACATCGCGCAGGACGACCAGGCCTACGGGCTGCTGTGCGGGTGGATCTCCGGGGTGCTGGAGGGCCGGCACCGCAAGCAGGACGAGCTGCTCGCCTACGTCGCGGAGAACCTCGACATGGTCAGCCAGGAGTTGGAGCTGACCGCGGACGCCTACGACACGGTGGACAACGACGGCGCCGACCGGATGAACCAGATCGGGGTGGTGGAGCAGCGATGAGCGACGGTTCCCTTGTCGCTCCCGTGGAGTCGACCCGGGAGGCGTGGACCGGGTCCAGCCTGGCCGACGGGATCGAGGGCCTGGTCGACGCGATCGAGAGCAAGAACTGGGTCACCGGCGTGCTCGCCGGTACCGGGCTGGCGGTGGAGGTCGCGGCCAGTGTGATCGACCCGTTCAGCGCGTTGCTGTCCAACGGGCTGGGCTGGGCGATGGAGTACTTCGAGCCGCTGCGGAGTGTGCTCGACGAGCTGACCGGCATGCCGGACGTGGTCCAGTCCCACGCCGCGACCTGGAACAACATGGCCACCGAGCTGTACGCCATGTCCGAGGACCTCGGCACGCATCTCAAGAACGACCTGTCCGAATGGACCGGCGGTGCCGCCGACGCCTACCAGGGCATGATGGTCAACAACGTGGAGGCGATCGGCGGGTTGGCCGCGATCTCGGCCGGGATGGCGGCGGCCACCCAGGGCGCGGGCGGCCTGGTCCAGATGACCCGCGAGATCGTCCGGGACCTGATCGCCGACCTGGTGGCCCGGGTGATCGTGTGGGCGATCGAGGCGATCTTCGTGGTGACCATCCCGGTGATCGCGGCCCAGATCGTCGCCGCGGTGGCAAAGTGGGCCGGACGAATCCTCAACTACACCACGTCACTGGTCGAGAGCATCACCAACCTCTCCCTGCTCCTGGACGGATAGCGCGACATGACTCCACGACCACGGCGCCCACGGGGCGGTGGCGACAGCGGCGGTGGCGACGGCCCCACCCGGCGGCCGTCCACGCGGACCGGCAATGTCGACGCGTCGTCGAGCATCTCCAACGCCCAGACGACCACCACCGACATCGCCAACCGGGGCCGGCCCCGGCGCGGATCGCGCACCGGTCAGACGAACAACCAGCCGAACACGACCACCACCCAGGATTCCGGCGACCAGTCGAGCATGCCGGACTGGTTGCGGGCACGGCTCGAGGAGGGCAACGAGTTCAACCGGCGGCGCGAGCCCTACTACGAGGACCAGGGCGGCGCGAACGAGGTGCACGTCGAGCCGAGGTCCGACAAGGGCCAGTACCCGCGGGTCGACTCCTACGTCCCCGGCGAGGAGATCGTCAGCCGCAAGCACACCCAACTGGCCGACGTGCAGGAGCAGACGGCGAAGGGCTATCTGAACGAGCTCGCCAATACCTACGGCCCGGGCACCATTGTCGCGGATACCCCGACCAACCGCCGGGATCTCGGTGACGAGGCAATTGGTCTACCGATGGACGGGGATATGGTTCTGGAGGTTCCGGTACAGAGTAAACCCGTGCCGCAGGCCGTGCTCGACGAGGCGAGACGCCTGGGTATCATCATCCGGGACGAGAACGGTCATACCTACTAGTGTCGAGTTGACGACACACCGCGATCGTGGATACGGGAGATATGGTCGACTACTGCTTCAAATGGAACTACGCGGACGGCGCCCCCGGGGTGCCGTTGACCCAGGACGAAGCCCGGGTCAAGGACGGTGCCGGTGAGGAGTACACGGCCATCATGCCGCCCCGGGACGGGATGAAGTCTCCGGTCCTGGTCACCCCGGTGTGGAAATCCGGTGTCGTCGCGGTGACCTTCCTCGACGATGCCGGCCGCAAGGCCACCGAATACACGTTCATGAAGAAGACCGACGAAAGCCTTTTCCTGACCCGGGTCCACATGTGGAACTATCCGAATGACGAGCCGGGGCTCCGCCTTTCCGACTCCTCGTCCCACGAAACCGTTCATTATCGTGAGGACGGTTACGTGAAGCGAATAATCAAGAACAAGGTGGAGCGTTTCCAGGAAACCGTCGAATACACCGACGTGCCGGTGGACACCAACTGGGAACCGGTTCCGACGTTCGGGGACTACCGGTCGATCGCCCGGTACGACCGCGACGGGCAGGTCAGCAACCGGATTCCGTGACCAGGGCCGTGGCCGACAGCGTCAGGAGACCACGATCCGGACGCCGGTCCCGGCCGCCCGGGCCGCCGCGTCGATGTCGGCGCCGAGCGGCGCGTCGAGGAGCACCGAGGCGGTCCGCGCGTCGGAGTCGACGATGTGGCCCAGCCGGGCGCCGGGCAGCTTGCTGACCAGCACCGCGCACCGCCGCGGTGGCGCGTCCGGGCTGGCCACGCGAAGCCTGGGCCAGCGCTCGTCGCGCGTCGTCCAGCTCACCGGGACGTCCCCGCCGTGCACGTCGACCAGGGTGCCGATCGGGTGGTCGAGGTAGACATGGCCGGCCCGCCGAACCGGTCGGGGGTAGGACACCTCCCGGCCGAGCGCGACGTCCACGATCCGGTCTTCGAACGAGGATCCGGTGGCCAGGGTCCACAGCACGCTGATGCCGTCCCCCGGTACCCGCACCGCGACCTCCATCAGCACCGCGCCCGCGCCGGCGCACCGGTACTCCGCGTGCGTCACGGCGTCCCGAACCCCCAACCGCCGCAACACTTCCGCGTTGACCCGGACCAGCTCCTCGGCGCGCGCGGCGGGCAGTCCCGGCGCCGGCACGAGGTGGGACATCTCGACGAAGGTGGTGCCGCCCTCGTTGGTGCGCTTCGCGGTGATCCCGGACCACCGGAGCACGCCGTCCGCCACCAGGCTCTCCACCGAGTACTCGGGGCCGACGACGCGGTGCTCGACCAGCAGGGTCTCGCCGGCCGGGTAATCGCCGACCACGCCGGCCAGCTCGTCCGGTGCGGCCACCTCGCGCACGCCGGAGCTGCTCATCCGGCCGGTCGGCTTCACCACCAGCGTGCCGCCCCAGTCCCAGTCGAGGTCGGCCACCGTCGCCCGGGCCGACGGGTGGATCAACCGCCAGCGCGGCGAGTGCTCGGGCAGCCGGCAGCGCTGGAGCAGCTTGTTCCGGCTGCTCGCCGCGGCGGACCAGCCGGGCCCGGGCCGGCCGAGCGCCTCGGCCAGCGCGGCCGCCGCCTCGACGAAGTACTCACCGCAGGAGATCACGCCGCGCACCCGGTATCGGTCGGTCAGGCTCGGCACCGAACCCAGAACGGCGCTCACCGAGACGTCGGGTACCGGCCACAGCTCGCCGAGACCGGACAGCGCGTGACCCGGGTCCGCCGCCAGCTCGCGCAACCGGCCCAGGTCGTCGGCCCGGCTGAACACCATCACCGGCACCAGACCGAGCTCGCGCGCGTACTCGACGATCCGGAGGTGCCGGATGATCATCTTGAGCTCGGTCATGATCAACAGAGCGCCCGGCCGGGTACTCATGACTCCACCCGGAGGCTCGTCGGTTCGGTGATCCCGTTGGGGGTGCCGGGCCGCACGGTCCGGCTCGGCTCGGCCAGCACCACGGCATGGGCCGGCACGTCGTCGACGACCAGGGTGCGGGCGCCGATGCGGGCGTTGTCACCGATCTCGACCGGTCCCAGGATCACCGAGTTGGCCCCGATGACCACCCCCGACCCCAGCCGCGGGTGGCGCCGCTGACCCGGTGGGCGTTCGCGGTCCCGCCGCCAACCCAACGCGCCGAGGGTGACCTGGTGGTAGAGCGTGACATCGTCGCCGAGCACGGCGGTTTCGCCGATCACGGTGCCGAGCCCGTGGTCGATGAACAGCCGCCGGCCGATCCGCGCGCCGGGATGGATCTCGATCCCGGACAGCCGCCGGCCGAGCAGGAAGACCAGGCGGGCCGGCACCCGGTAGCCGGCCAGGTGCACGGCATGGGAGAACCGGTGCAACCAGACGGCGAGCAGGTGCGGGGCGAGCAGCGCCTCGCCGACGCCGTGTACCGAGGGATCGCGCTCGACCACCACCGCGACGTCCTCGCGCATCCGATCAACGATCTCCTTGATCCCCATGGCTTCTGGTCCGTCCTGCCTGGTCTCGTGGCGTCAGCGGCCCAACTCGGCCCACTGTTCCGGGCTGCCGGTGCAGGGGAAGACGGTGACGATCAGCGAGCCCGGCGACATCCGGGCCGCGTAGTCCTTGGCCACCAACCAGTTGGCCGCCGCCGAGCTGCCGATCCGGATCCCGGTCCGGTCGAAGAACTCCCCCATCGCCTGGAACGCCCTCGGGTAGCCGACCTGCCGCTGGGCGCTGATCACCTGGTCGTATGCCTTGACGAAGGGCTGTCGGATGCCGTAGCCGTGTCCGCCGGAGCCCTCGTAGGTCTGCTGTCCGCTCGGCCGGCCCGGGTTGCCGTACGGCGACTCCGCCGGCGTGACCCCGACGGCCTCGACGTCCGGGAACCGGGCGCGCAGGGCGCGCAGCACGCCGATCAGGGTGCCCCCGGAACCGATGGAGGCCAGCCAGAGGTCGGGTCGCCGGTCACCGAGGGCGGCGAGGATCTCCCGGCCGGTGGTGTGCTCGTGCATCGCGACGTTGACCGGGTTGACGTGCTGGAACACCAGCGTCCAGTCCGGCTCCGCCGCGGCGATCCGCTGTGCCGTCCTGATGGTGCGCAGGAAGCCGTGTTCCTTGGGCACCAGGTCCACCGGGCAGCCCCGGGCGTCGAGCAGGTCGAGCAGGCTGCGCGGCGAGAACGACCCGAGGACGAACCGGGCGACGATCCCGGTTCGGTTGACCAGCAGCGACATCGCCGCCGCCAGGTCGCCACCGGAGTAGGCCACCAGCCGGAGCTCGTCCGGCGGCCGGTCCCCGTGTGCCCGCAGCGCGTCCGCCACCAGCGCGTAGGCGGTGCGGTCCTTGATGGACCCCACCGGGTTCTCCCACTCGCACTTGGCGAGGATGCGCGCCCCGCCCGGCACCGACGGAACCTCGCGCAACGTGGTGCCGCCGAGCGTTGCCCGGAACTCGGCGAGCGCCGGGTGCCGCCGGTGCACCTGGTCGAAGTCGAGCGCCCGCTCGGGTGGCACCGCGACGAACGGGAGTTGCAGCGGATCATCCGGCGGCGCAAGCGGATCCACCGTGTCGATCATGCGAACCTCCGGCCCGGTCACGGATCCTCCACCAGCCGGAAGCCGATGGCGTAGAGGTCCCGGTCGAACCAGCCGTGCCTGCGGGTGCACCGGGTCAGGTCGCCGTACCGGGTGAAGCTGCCACCCCGGGCCACCCGGTAGGGGATCCCGTCCCGCACCAGGTCGTCGGCGACCGCGGCGCCTCCGGGATAGGGCGCGTAGTCGTCGGCCACGAACTCCTCGACGTTCCCGCCGAGGTCGTCGACGCCGAACGGGCTGCGCCCGGCCGGGTAGATCCCGACGGGCGTGGTGGTCAGCGGTCCGGCCTCGACGGTGTTCGCATGGTCGGCGTGGAACTCCTCGCCCCAGGGATACTGCCTGGCCTCGCCGCCGCTGGCCGCGTACTCCCACTCCGCCTCGGTCGGCAGCCGGAACCGGCGGCCGGTCCGGGCGGACAGCCAGCTCGCGTAGGCGTCCGCGTGCTCGGGCCGGACGGTCCACACGGGATGGTTGGCCCGGTGGTGCGGGTAGGTTCCGAACCGCCACGAGCTGGGCAGTGCCGGACCGCCCTGATCGGACAGGAACGCCCGGTACTCCAGGTTCGTGACCGGATACCGCATGATCCGAAACGCGTCGATCCGCCTGGCGTGGCGGGGGCATTCCTTGCGTATCCACGCCTCGGCCACTCCGACCGGCGCCCAGTTGGCCACCACCTCGGCCACCCGCTCCGCCGGCAGCCCGAGCTCGACCCGGGCCGCCGGCACATCGACCATCTCGGGGTCGTCCGGCCGGATCCGCGGGTCCCCGACCAGGCCGAGCACGCAACCGGCCACGTAGCGGCGGTCGAACGGCTCGGCGGCGTCCGCGCAGATCGCCGCGAGCCGGTCGGGATCCGCCCGGAACAGGGCGGCCTGCCGGTGGAAGACGTCCGGTGGCAGCCGGTCGACCAGGGAGTCCGGCAGCCCCATGGCTTCCCGGTCACCCTGTGCGTTCGGGTCGACGACGTCCGCCACGTGCGCGGTCATCCCGTGGAGCCCGAGATCTCGTAGACGGCTCCGTCGTACGAGCTGGCCAGGAACCGGTCGGTGTCCGGCACATGGCACAGCGCGGAGATGCCCGAGGTGGTCGGGCGGTCCTGCGCCACCCAGCGGTCCAGGCCACGGTGGTAGATCTTGAGATGGCCGTGGTAGGAACCGGTCGCGATCAGGTTCCCGCCGTCGGCGGCGATGCACTTGATCGAGTTCGGGTGCGTGGTGTCCACCACCCGCGCGGTGAAGTCCGGGGACCAGAGCCGAAGCTTCAGGTCCCGGCCCACGCTCGCGAAGTGGCCGCCGCCGAGGCCGACACAGCCGTTGGCGATGCGGTCGTGCGCGTGGTCGATCACGTGCAGGCGGGCGAAGTCGTCGACCCGGTGCCAGGCGACGCCGGTGTCCGCGCAGACCGAGAAGATCCGGTCACCGGACACCGCGACGCCCTTGACCGCGTTGGCGTGCAACGGGATGTCGGTGACGTGCTGGAACCGCCCGTCCGCGTCGAGCCGGAATACCAGGCCCTCGCCGGTGTACGCGCCGACGATGACGTGCTCGGCGCCGTCCCGGACGAACGTGGCGGCGCAGTTGAGCGGGGACACGTGCTGGTGCAGGGTGCGTCCGGTCAGGGCATCCATCAGCCGGCCGAGCTGTCCGCCGGTGACGACCACCGAGCTCATCGGGGTCAGGAAGTTGCACAGGCTGTTCAGCCTGGTCAGCTCGGCGCCGTCGCGGTAGACCGTTCCCGCGTCGCCGACGGCGAGCCGGCCGTTGTCGTGCCAGCACACGGCGTTGAGGCCGTAGGTCGGCGGCACGTCACCCGCGTGCCACCGCCGGGCACCGTAGTCGTAGCTGCGGTAGCGGGAGCCGAACGTGCCGAACACCAGCGTGGTCCCGGCGGCGAAGGCGCAGCTGCGCGGCCAGACGTCGTCCGGGATGTCGGCCTTGTCCACCTGCTCCAGCGTCTCGCCGCCGGTGTCCCACAACAGCATGGTCCGGTCATAGCTCAGGCTGACCATCAGGTGGCGTTCGTTGTTCAGCACCAACCTTTTGACGCCCGACGCGTGGGCCTCGACGACGGTCCGTTCGGCACCGTTGATCACCACGATCTGGCCGTCGTCGTTGCCGGCGTAGAGGATGCCGTTGCGGGCGATGGCGATCGTGTCGGTCTCCACGCCGCCGAGGTCGATGTCCTGCAACAGTTCTCCGGTGGACAGCGACCACCGCTTCACGGTGCCGTCGTCGCTCGAGGTGATCAGCTCGTCGCCGTCGCCCGCCCATTCCACCGAGATCACGTCCGCGGTGTGGCCGGTGAACCGGCGCAGGAGGTTGCCCTCGGTGTCGTACACCCGAAGCAGGTGGTCTCGGGACGCGGTCGCGACCAGGTCGCGAACCGGGTGGAACACCGACATCTCCACGTCGTCGCGCTGGTCGTTGAGCACCGCCCGCAACCGCAGCTCCGGCACCGACCAGAGCCGGGCGGTGTAGTCGCTGGACGAGGTGACCAGCAGCGAGCCGTCGGAGTTGAAGGAGCACTGGTTGGCCAGGTGGTCGTGCAGCACCCGGTTCATCGCCCGGCGGGTGCCCTGGTCCCACAGCACGACCTGGTTGTCATAGCCCGCGGTGGCGACGTACTTGTCCTTGTGTGCGGCGATTCCACTGATCGGGCTGCGGTGTTCGATCATCTCGTACTCCTGGTCTAGTCGACACGGAACAGGTGCCCGGCGTACTTCACCTTGGCCCGCAGGTAGTTGCGGTTGGCGTCGGTCACGTGCACGGCGGTGCGGCGCTGCCGGACGACCGCGATCCCGCACTGCTCGAGCCGTTCGGCCTTCTTCGGGTTGTTCGACAGCAGCTCGATCCGCCGGACGCCGAGGCCGATCAGCATCTGGGCGGCGACCGCGTAGTCGCGCAGGTCGTCGGCGAAGTTCAGGGCCCGGTTCGCCTCGAACGTGTCCATTCCGGATTCCTGCAGACGGTAGGCCGCCATCTTGTTGTAGAGCCCGATCCCGCGGCCTTCCTGGCGCAGGTAGAGGAGAATTCCGCCGGCGCGGTACATGATCGCCAGAGACTCCTGGAGTTGGGCGCGGCAGTCGCACCTGGCGGAGCCGAAAACGTCCCCGGTGAGACACTCGGAATGAATGCGAACCAATGGGCGGGTCTGGTCCAACGCGTCACCGAAGGTCACCGCGAGATGTTCCAGACCGTCGACGAGCCCGTCGAACGTCACCATCGTGCTCGGCACGTACTCACCAGCGGAAATCTGGAGCGGCACCGCCACGGATGTGCGTATCCGCGCGGGAGGCAGGGCGATCGTACGGAAATAGTCCACATGGGACTCCGACCCTGGATGCATCGACTTCCCCCGAGTTTACGGCGCTATGTCGGAGTTCGAGTCGGCGTGCCCCGGCCAACCCGATAGCCCAACCGACGCTAGCACCGGTGCAACGTGATCACAACCGTCGTCGATCGTCTATTTCGGAATTATCGGTCCATTGTTCAGATATAGCAGGAAATTAGCCGCGAAATGTCCGTCGAGTTGACACGTCATCGGGGCCGCTCTACGCTCGAAGTAAGGTCTTCGTCCGACACCGGGGGAACGGAATAAATGAGACGAGCGGCGGTGCACCGGTACAGCGCCACCGGGACCGGGCCGGGGCACATCACCGACGACGGGTGCCCGGTGGATCTCTACGCGCTGCTGCCGGCGACGGGGGAGGCCGACGTCGTCCATTCCGCGATCCCGGCCGGGGCAACGATCCTCGAGCTGGGCGCGGGTGCCGGCCGGATCACCCGCGGGCTGCTCGCGCACGGTCACCGGGTCGTCGCGGTGGACCATTCGGCCCGCATGCTGGCCCACATCCCCGGCACACCAACGATGTGTGCGCCGATCGAGTCGCTGGCGATCGATGAACGGTTCGCTGCGGTGCTGCTGGCCTCCTATCTGGTGAACGAGACCGATGACACGCTCCGGGCCGCCTGGCTCGCGACGTGCGTGCGCCACCTCGCGCCCGGCGGCGCGCTCATCCTCCAGCGGCACACCCCGTCCTGGTTCGACCGGGCCGAGCCGTACGAACGGGTCGAGCGCGGGATCACCTTCCGGTTGCGGCGGGTCTCCCGGCCGGCTCCGCACCTGCTCGAAGCCACCATGGAGTACGAGCACGACGGCCGGCGGTGGACGCACAGCTACGTGCACCGCCGGATGGACGACGACGACATCGCGGCCGCGCTCGCCGGAGCGGGCCTGCGGCTGGACTCGTTCCTGACCGAAGATCGCGCCTGGATTCTCGCCCGCCGGTGAGAGTGGGCCGCCGACCGGAGACCGGCGAAGTGAGGTGCCAGTGCGCAACCGTGCCACCCCGTTCCTGATCAACGGCGACTTCGCGAAGTTCTGGTTCGGGCTGACGTTCAGCGAGATCGGCGCCCGCGGAATCTCGCTGGTCTTCCCGCTGCTCGCGGTGCTCACCCTCGACGCATCGCCGAGTGAGGTCGGTTACCTCAACGCCGCCCAGTTCGCGCCGGCGCTGATCGTCCCACTGCTGGCCGGGGTGTGGCTGGACCGCCGGCCGCGCCGGCCGAGCCTGCTGCTCGTCCACTTCGGCAGCATGGCGACCCTGCTCGCGGTCGCCGCGCTGCTGGCGGCCGGGAACCCCATGCTCGGGCTGTTCTACGCCGCCGCGTTCGTGATCGGCATGTTCAACGCGATCAACGGAGTGTCCACCCAGGCCTACCTTCCGGCGCTGGTGTCGCAGCCCCAACTCGTGACGGCGAACAGCCGGGCACAGATGACCTACGCCATGGTCCAGGTCGCGGCGCCGGGGCTCGGCGGCATCCTCACCGGCGTGCTCGGCGGCACCCGCGCCGTGGTGTTCTTCCTGCTGTGCTACGCCGCCGCCGGCTGCTGTGTGCTCGCCATTCGCACCCGGGAGACGCTCGACCCGTTGCCGGACAAGCGCGGCACGTTCTCGCTCATCAGGGAGGGCATGGCGTTCATCGCGCGCTCCCCGGTGCTGCGGGTGCTCACCCTGCAGGGCACCTGGATCAACCTGTTCGACCAGATGGTGCTCACCCTCTGGCTGCTGTTCGCCCTGTCGGACTTCGGTTTCAGCTCGGGGCTGTTCGGGATCGTCATGGCGGTCAGCGGTCTCGGCGCGATCGTGGGCTCGATGGTCGCGCGTGCGGTGGGCGACCGGCTCGGCAACCGGCGCACCATCATCACCGGCGTCGCCGCCGGTTCCGTGCTGCTGCTGGCCATCCCGCTGGTCTCCGGGGCGACGTGGCTGGCGGTCGCCGTGTCGGTGCTGGCCTTCTTCGGCTACAGCTTCGGACACACCCTGGCCAACGTCTTCGTGGTGTCCACCCGGCAGGTCATCACGCCGAACAACCTGCTCGGCCGGGTGACCGCCACGTACCGGTTCGCCGCCTTCGGCGCCATCCCGATCGGAGCCGCCCTCGGCGGGCTCGCGGGGGAGTGGTTCGGCCTGCGCACCGCGCTCGTCATCGGTATCTGCCTGCTCAACCTTGGCTGGGTGCTCAGCGCGGTGCTGCTGCCGGCCGACCTCGACCGGCTCAGCCGCCCCGCGGCGGCCCGGTGACGGTGGCCGGCATGCGCGTTCTGCGGCCCACCGACCTGCCGACCGCATTGCGGTGGCACGCCGAGCACCCGGTCACGCCGGTCATGGGCGGTACCGATGTGCTGGTGGCGTTGGGTTCCGGCCGGCTGCGGCCGGCCACCCTGCTCGATCTCAGCCTGATCCCGGAGCTGCGCGCCCGGCGCACCGACGGGAACGTCGTGCGCATCGGCGCCGGCCTTCCGTACACCGAGATCGCCGAACGGCTCGGTGATCCGCTGCCCGGACTGGCGTCGGTCGCGCGGCTCGTCGGTTCCCGGCAGGTGCGCAACCGCGGCACGCTCGGTGGCAGTCTCGGTACCGCCGCACCGGCCGCGGACCCGCATCCCATGTTGCTCGCGGCCGGGGCGTCGGTCGAGCTCGTCTCGGTCCGCGGAACCCGGCGGGTGCCGACCGAACGGTTCTACCGCTCGCCCGGGCGCACCGCGCGCGACCGCGACGAGCTCATCGCCGCGATCCGGGTTCCGGTCGCCACCGGACCCCAGTGGTTCGTCCGGGCCGGGATTCGGCGCGGTATGACGAAGAGCATCTGCTCCTGTGCGATCGTCCTGGCCGGCGGCCGGGTGTCCGTCGCGCTCGGTGGGTACGGCCCGGTTCCGGTCCGGGCGACGGCGGCGGAGGAGTTCCTCGGCGCCGAGCCGGCCGGGGCGGCGCGGCTCGACGACGACCTGGTCGACGAGTTCGGCCGGCTGGTCGCCGCGGCCGCCGAACCGGTCACCGATCTCCATGCCACGGCCGGCTACCGGCGGCACGCGGTCGCGGTGCTGGCCCGGCGCGGTCTTCGCGCGGTGTGGCGGCGACGATGCGGGGAGGGGCCGCGATGACCATCGGCGTGACCGTGAACGGCAAGCTGTACCAGGACGAGTGCGACTCGGTGAGCCTGCTCGTCCTGCTCCGCGACCACTGGCGGCTGCTCGGTACCAAGAATGCCTGTGCGGAAGGCGAATGCGGCTCCTGCACGGTGCTGCTCGACGGTGAGCTGGTCAACGCCTGCCTGGTCCTCGCCGCACAGGCCGACGGCCGGGAGGTGACCACTGTGGAGGGTCTGGCCGACGGGGACCGGCCGAACACCGTGCAGCAGGCGTTTCTCGACGCCGGCGCCGTGCAGTGCGGGTTCTGCACGCCGGGCATGGTGCTGGCGGTGAGTGACCTGCTGCGCCGCACGCCCGACCCGACCGAGGCGCAGGCGCGCCGCGAGCTGGCCGGAAACCTCTGTCGGTGCACGGGATACCAGCACATCCTGGACGCCGTGCGGCTCGCCGCCGAACGCGAAGCCGGTGCCCGGTGAGCGCCGGCATCGGCGCGGCCGCGGCCCAGCCGGACCACCTGGCCAAGGTGCTCGGCGAGTTCCGGTACGCCTCCGATCTCGGAAGCGCGGACGCGGTGTGGGCGGCGACCGTGCGCAGTCCGCACGCCCACGCGCGGATCGACTCGATCGACAGCACCGCGGCCCGGCGGCTGCCCGGCGTCCTGGACGTCATCACCGCCGCGGACATCCCCGGGCGCAAGCTCTTCGGCCAGATGAAGGTCGACCAGCCGGTGCTGGCCATGGACGTCGTGCGGCACCACGGCGAACCGGTGGCGGTGGTGGCGGCCACCGACCCGGACACCGCCCGGCTGGCCGCCGACCGGGTCGCGGTCGGCTATTCGGTCCTGCCGCCCGTGACCGACCCGGTCGCCGCACTGCGACCCGACTCGCCCGCCGTCCACTCCGGCGGCAACCTGTTGTCCAGCAAGCGGATCCGGCGCGGCGCGGCGCAGCAGGGCGGGCTGCCGCCGGCCGACGTGGTGGTCCGGGGCGAGTACACGGTCGGCATGCAGGACCCGGCCTTCCTCGGCCCGGAGGCGGGCCTGGCGCTGCCCACCGAAGCCGGCGGGGTGGAGCTGCGGGTGGCCACCCAGTGGTTGCACCTCGACCAGGAGCAACTGGCCGCGTCGCTCGGGTTGCCCGCCGACCGGGTGGTGGTCAAACCCGCCGGGGTCGGTGGCGCGTTCGGCGGCCGCGAGGACCTTTCCGTGCATGTGCCGGCCTGCCTGCTCGCGCTGCGGCTGCGCCGGCCGGTGCTGATGTGGTACCCGCGCGCCGAGTCCTTCCTCGCGCACGTGCACCGTCATCCCGCCGTGCTGCGCTACGAGCACGGGTGCACGGCGAGCGGACGGCTGGTCTACGTCCGCGCCGAGATCGTGCTGGACGGCGGTGCCTACGCGTCCAGTTCGCCCGCGATCGCCGGCAACGCGGCCACCCACGCCGCCGGTCCGTACGACGTTCCGCACGCCTGGATCGACGCCTCGGTCGCCTACACCAACAATCCGCCGGCCGGCGCGATGCGCGGGTTCGGCACCGTGCAGCCCTGTTTCGCCTATGAGAGCCAGATGGACCGGCTGGCCGTCGCCACCGGTCTCGACCCGGTCGAGATCCGGGTCCGCAACGCCCTGCGCACCGGTGCGAGCCTGCCGACCGGACAGGTCCTGACCGGGCCGGCCCCGGTCGCCGAGTTGCTCGGCCGGCTCAAGGCGCTCCCGGCGCCCGCGGATCCGCCGGCGGACTCCGGCGCGGTCCTGGCCCGCGGGATCGGCTACGCGGCCGGTCTGAAGAACATCGCCTTCTCCGAGGGTTTCGACGACTACTCGACCGCGCGGGTGCGACTGCGGGTGGTGGACGGCCGGCCGGTGGCCGAGGTGACCTGCGCCGCGGTCGAGGTGGGTCAGGGTGTGCTCGGCGTCCAGCGGCAGATCGTGGTCTCCGAGCTGGGGGTGACCGACGTGCGGATCGAGCAGGCGGACACCCGGTTCGGCACGGCCGGACCGACGTCGGCCTCCCGGCAGACCTACGTCACCGGCGGCGCGGTCCGGGCGGCCTGCCGCGCGGTGCGCGACGCGGTGCGCGAGCTGGCCGGGTCGAACACCGCCCGGTGCGACGGCACGCTGGCCACCGTCCTCGGCGACCGCGTGATCGAGCGCACCGCCGAGTTCCACCACCCGCCCACGGTCCCGCTCGACCCCGTGCACGGGCAGGGCAACTCCGCGATGCAGTTCGGTTTCGCCGCACACCGCGCGGTGGTGGACGTCGACGTCGAACTCGGCCTGATCACCGTGGTGGAGTTGGCCACGGCCCAGGACGTCGGCCGGGCGATGAACCCGCTGGCGCTCGCCGGTCAGCTCCAGGGCGGTGCCGCGCAGGGCCTCGGGCTCGCGCTCACCGAGGAACTCGTGCTCGTTGACGGCACGGTGGCCAACCCGAGCTTCGCGACCTACCAGCTGCCCACCACGATGGACGTCCCGCGACTGCGGGCGGAGATCCTGGAGTTGCCGGACCCGGCCGCGCCGTACGGGTTGCGCGGCATCGGCGAGCTGCCGGCGATCTCGTCGACCGCGGCGATCGCGGCCGCGGTGCGCGCCGCCACCGGCCGCCCGGTGCGGCGCGTCCCGATCAGACCGGAGCACCTGGTCGACCCCGAGGACCACCCATGACCATCCCGTCGCCGTGTTTCGCCGATCCGCTCGGCGGTCTGTCCGATCAGGACTGGAACGAGCTTGCCGGGCCGAGGTTCTACTCCTCGGCGCTGTGGTCGCGGCTGTGCGCGCTCGCGCCGGGCGCCGTGCCGGGGGGACTGCACGTCGATCTGCCCGGTGGCGGCCGCGCGGCGGTGCCGGTCGCGGCGGTGCGCGACGAGCCGAACCCGCACTGCCGCTGGCAGGACCAGCTGGCCCGCCGGGGCCTGCCGGTGCCGCCGCCCCGGGGCATCCTGATCGGCCAGCGCCGGGGCTATCTCACCCATGTGCTCAGCACGCCGGGGGCGAGCCGGGCGCAGGCGGCGCGGGGCATTCTCGATGCGGTGCGCTCGATGCGCGAGCCGGAGCGGGTGAACGGCTCGGCGCCGGCCGCGCGCATCGCCATGTTCCTCACCACGCCGGACGTCCGGTTGCTGCGCGAGGCCGGTGTGGACACCATGCCGGTCGCCCTGTCCACCGATGCCTGGATCGAGATTCCGCCGGGCGGCTGGGAGTCCTGGTTGGACTCACTGGGATCCCGGCACCGGGCCCGCCGGGTTCGCAGTGAGGTACGCCGGTTCGCCCGGGCCGGCTACCGGGTCTGGCACCGGACGCTGCACGAGGCACACCGGGACGTGGCCAGGCTGATGGCCCGCACCGAGGCCCGCTACGGCCGCCACGTCGACGTCGACGCGCTGTCCCGATCCTTCCGGCGGCAGGGCGAGCTGGCCGGTGACCGGGCCGAGGTGTTGTTGTGCGGCAAGGAGGACGGGGCGGCGCTTGGCCTGTGCCTGTACTACCGGTGGCAGGACACCGTGTACCTCCGCGCGGTCGGCTTCGACTACGAGAACCTCAGCGGCGCGGCGGAGTACTTCAACCTGACCTACTACCTGCCCGCGCGGTTGCCGGGAATACGCTGGCTGCACGCCGGGATCGAGACTCCGGAGGCCAAGGCCGGCCGCGGCGCCACGCTGCGCCCGCTGTGGCTGCTCGATCTTTCCGAGCACAGTGTCCTCAGTGGACACGACCGGCAGGTTCGGCGGCACAACCACGCCTACCTGACCGGCCTGCGGAACTCCTCGCCCCTGGTGGCCGGCGCACTGGACGACGAACTCTGGCAGCCCTTCTGTGAGGAGTGACCGGGTCCCACTTCAGGTGCCCGTGCAACTCGCCGGGAGCGGATCCGGGGGGAAGCCGGTGCGCAGCGCGTGGCAGAGGCGGGCGGTGGCGGCCGGGGGGTGCACCGGCCAGGGGGTGATGGTGTGGTCCGCGCTGGCGGAGAGCAGCGTGCTGCCGTCGGCCGACCAGGCCAGGGCGTTGATCCGGCCGCGGTGGCCGGTCAGGCTTGCCCAGGGCTCGGCCGAGTTCGCCTCCCACACGGCGACCACGCGGTCTTCGCCACCCGCGGCCAGCAGCCGCCCGTCCCGGCTGAACGCGACCGCGCGGACCTGTCCGTTGAGCCCGCGCAGCCGCACCGGTTCGCCCGGGTCGGCGCCGTCCCAGATGGCCACCATGCCGTCGGCCCCGATCGCGGCCACCCGCCGGGCGTCCGGGCCGGCCGCGACGCCGAGCGCGGGCGTGCCGAAACCGGAGTACCGCGCGGAAACCGTCCAGCTGCCGGTGTCCCAGGCCGTCACGTCGAGATAGCCCGCCAGGAGGTGCCGGCCGTCCGGGCTGAATGCCAGGCTGAGCGCCTTGACCGGGAGCGCGATGCGCCGCACCGGCCGCACCGTCGTGACGTCCCAGACGGTGGTCTCGTTGTCGTCGGCGACGGCCAGCAGCCGCCCGTCCGTGCTCAGCGCGATGGCCAGATACCGCCCGGGCACGGTGGCGACCGGCTCGGCGGTGCGCTCGGTGTCCCACACCGCGACCGTTCCGGCGCTGCCGGCGGTGGCGAGCCGGGTTCCGTCGCGGCTGAGTACCTGCTGTGCCAACGGTTCCGGCCGTGGTGAGGCGACCGACTCGCCGCGCGGGTTCCAGCGGCGCAGCAGCCGGTCGGTCCCGGTGGAGACCGGCCGACCCTGACGGCGGTCCACCGCGACGTCCGCCACCGGGCCGGTGTGGCCGAGCAATGGCAGCCAGTCCCGTTGCCAGGCAAGGATCGCGGAGTCGGTGGCGGCCAGGAGGGTGCGCCCGTCCGGACTCGCCGCAAGGCCGTGCACGGTGTTCGGGACGCCGGCCGAGAGCGTGCCGAGGGGTTGCTCGTCCTCGATGTCCCACAACACCAGCTCGGTGTCCCGGCCGACCGCGACCACGGTGGGCCGGCCGGGGACGAACGCGAGCTGCGACCCGGTGGTCGTGAACGTACGCACCGGCTGGAACGTCGTGGTGTCCCACAGCACGACGGTCGCGCCGTCGGCGGCCGCCAGAAGCCGGCTGTCCGGCGAGAACACCGCCCCGGGCAGGGCGCCATGGACCGGGGTCAACCGCCCGGCCGCTCGCCCGGCCGGCACGTTCCACAGCACCAGTGAGCCATCGCGCTCGCTGGCGACCAGCAATCGCCCGTCCGGGCTGAACCGAAGCGACGCCGGTGTCCAGTCGGTGCCGGGCAGGGTGCCGCGTTCGGTGCCGCCGGTCGGCTCCCACAGCCGGAGCCGGCCGTCCTCGCCGCTGGTGGCGAGCAGGTCGCCGGCCGGGCTGAGCGCGACCGCGGTGGCGCCGGGCGGGTGCGGGACGAGCCGCGCCGTTGGGGTTCTCGTGCCCACGTCCCAGACCACCACCCGGCCGGCGGCCGAGCCGATGGCCAGTAGCTTTCCGTTGCCGCTGAACGAAATCCCGGGTTGGCCGGGCACGGATCCCTTGGCGTCCGCGGGGCTGTCCGGCAGCGAGCCGCGCGCGGCGAGGGTCCGAGGATCCCAGAGCAGCAGACCGCGCTCCGGGTCGCGGGCCACCAGCAGGTCGCCCTGCGGGCTGACCGCGAGCTCGGTCAGCCGACCGAACGGGATGGCGAGCTGGGCGTGGTAGTTGGGCCGGCCGGCCAAGGTGAGCAGGGCGCTGCGGGCCTCGGCCGACGGGTAGGCGTGCATGGCGTCGATGGCGTACCTGGCGGCCTCGGCGACGTCGCCGGTGGCCGCCGTCTGCGCCTGCGCGGCGAGCTGCCTGGACAGTGCGAGCCGGCTCTTGTCGCTGGCATGGCTCTGTTCACGGACCGCGATGGCCACCCCGGCGACCGCGCAGATGAGCAGAACCGTCGTGGCGACGGCCAAACCGCGCGCCCGCCGGACCCGTTGCCGGTGCAGCGCGGACTCCCGGTCGTCGGCCTCGATGCTGTGCCGGACGAACGCGCGCTCCGCCGGGGTCAGCTCGCCGCGCCCGGTGCCGTGCGACATCCAGGTCCGCGCCCGGGCCAGCCGGATGCCCCGGAGCAACGCGCCGGAATCACGCCCGACCCGCTCCCATTCCTCGGTGGCGTCGGTCAGCTCGCGCAGGAACCGCAGCCGGTCCCGGTCTTGCTCGAGCCAGCCGCGCAGCCGCGGCCAGCCGGTGACCAGCGCCGAGTGGCTCAGCCGCACCGTGTCGCCGGTCACGGTGATCAGGCGGGCGGCGGCCAACCGATCGACCACGGCCGGCGGGATGTCCGCCAGCTCGTGGCACCCGGCCACCCGCCCGGCGTCCTCGGTGCCATCGCCCGGCGTGATCAGGCGTTGCAGCAGGCACCGCGCGGTCGCCGCGGCGTCCGGGTCGAGCCGAACGTAGAGATCCTCGGCAGCGCTGGCCAGAATGCCGGAGATTCCGCCCGCGGCACGGTAACCGGCCACGGTCAGCGACCGCCCACGGCGGCGCCGCCAGGTCTCCCGCAGTACCCGGGAGAGCAGCGCCAGCCCGCCCGGCTGATCGGTCAGTTCGCCGATCAGCGTGGCGGTGAGCGCCCGCTCGACGATCAGACCCTCGGCGGTGGCCGGCTTCACGATCATCTCGCGCAGCTCGCCCGGGCCGGGTGGCTCGATGTCCAGGCGCGGCCCGTCGATCAGCTCGGCGAGGTCCGGGTGATCGGCCCAGTCGGAGCGGACCGCCAACACGACCCGCAGCCCGCTGTCCGGCCGCCGCGCGTACCGCAGGAAGGCGAGGAACTCCGCGCGGTCCGTGTCCCGCAGGCCGAAGACCTCCTCGAGCCGGTCCACGAGCAGGGTTCCGCACCAGCCGACCGGGCAGTGCCCACCGGGCGTGAGCTCCCGGACCGGCCCGGATAGTCGCGGTCGGAGACCGGCCCGCAGCAGCGATGTCCGGCCCGACCCCGACGGACCGGCCAGCACGACGAACGGATGCCGACCGGTCATCGCCAGGAGTTCGGCGACCAGCCGGTCCCGCCCGAAGAACCGGCCGGCGTCCGCCGTCCCGAACGGCTCCGCACCGGGAAACGGCGGGTCCGCACGTTCCTCGGCCTCCGCGCACGGCGGTTGGTCGGCCAACTCGCGCGCGGCCCGGTGCCAGCGGCGCGTCCATTCCTCGGGGTCGCCGCCGCAGGCCCGGACGTAGGCGAGCGCGACCGGCAGCGAGGGCAGCCGCTCCCCGGCGGCCGCCTGGGAGAGCGCGGGCGCCGAATACGCCACCCGCCCGGCCATCGCGCGATACGTCGGGGCTCCCCGATCGCGCCGCAACCGGCGCAGCTCCCAGGCGAAGCGCTGTACCGGCCCGGTGCTCGGATCCACCGGACTTTCCCGACGACCCAACGGATTCCCCTCTCCGGCGGCGGTGCCGTCCCGACGGTAGAAGGCGCGGACGGAGACCGGCAAGCCCAGATTTGATAAGCGTCGCGTGCGACGGTTGCTTATCAACCCGACCGCCATTGAGGTCGAAGCGCGGACAGTTCCGACCGCTGCCGTGGTTTCTGGGGGTAGCCATGACATCGACCTATCAATGCAGGAGATCGACCATGCGTAGGCGTTTGATCGCGCTCGTTCCCGCGCTGGCCACGGCACTGGCAATGAGCGGCTGTGCCGACGGAACCGGTGGGGGCGGGTCAGAAGTCGGCGCGCCCCTCGTCGTCGGCATCGATCTCCCGTTGCAGGGCGCGTCGAAGGACGCGTCGGAGGCGACCGTCAACGCGATGCGGCTCTACCTCGAGCAGCGGGGTGGAAAGGCCGGCAACCACACCATCGAGCTGAAGGTGTACGACGACTCGACCGCGGCCAAGGGCTCCTGGGACGACGCGACCTGCGCCAAGAACGCGCAGGACCACGTGGCCAACATCCGCGAGGTCGCCGTGATGGGCACCTACAACTCGGGTTGCGCCAAGATCGAGGTCCCGGTGCTGAACCAGGATCCGAATGGCCCGATGCTGATGATCTCGCACGCCAACACCAACCCGGGCCTGACCAAGCCGTGGGATCCCGGCGAACCGGACAAGTTCTATCCCACCGGCCAGCGCAACTTCGCCCGCGTGATCACCACCGACGACTACCAGGGCATCGCGGCCGCCCAGTTCACCGCGAGGGACCTGAAGGTCAAGCGCTGCGCGGTGCTCAACGACAACCAGACCTATGGCCAGGGTGTGGCCAAGGCGTTCGCGGACGAGGCACGCCGGCAGGGCATCGAGATCCTCGGCAACGAGGCATGGGACGCCAGGCAGCCCAACTACACGGCGCTGTTCACCAACATCAAGGGCCGCAACCCGGACTGCGTCTACGTCGCCGGCATCTTCGACAACAACGGTGGCCAGATCGTCAAGGACAAGGTCAAGATCCTGGGCGACAACGACACCGTCAAGCTGATCGGGCCGGACGGCTTCACCGGGTTCCCGGACCTGGACCGGCTCGACGAGTCCCAGGGCATGTACATGACCTTCGCCGGTCTCGCGGGCGAGCAGCTGCGGGCGGCCGGCGGGGTGGGTGGCCAGTTCCTGGACGCCTACAAGGCGAAGTACGGCGCCGATCCCGCGACCAACTACGCGCTCTACGGCGTACAGGCGCTGCAGGTGATCCTGGCCGCCATCGAGAAGTCCGACGGAACCCGCAAGGGCGTGCGGGACCAGGTCCTCGCCGGCGAGGGCATCACGATCCCGGCGTCCACCTCGATGCTCGGCAAGGACGTGAAGATCGACCAGCAGACCGGCGACGTCAACGTCCGGGACATCTCGGTGCTGATCATGAAGAACCACCAGGAGACGTTCCACAAGGCCTGGCCGGTCACGGTTGCCTGACCGCAGATGACCGACACCGTTGTCCGACCCGACTCCCGACCGGTCGCCGTCGCGGTCCGGCCGGGAGTGCGGCTGCGGCGGCTCGCGATGCGGGTTGCGCTGGCGCTCATCCTGACGATGGGCGCGGTGTGGCTGGTGGTCAACCTCGTGTACGCACCGGCGCAGTTCTTCAACTCGGCCATCCTCGGCCTGTCCAACGGTTCGCTCTACGCCTTGATCGCGTTGGGTTACACGCTGGTCTACGGGATCATCGAGCTGATCAACTTCGCGCACGGCGACCTGTTCATGATCGGCACGCTGTGCTCGGGGCTGCTGCTGACCACGGTGCTGCACCAGACCACCTCGAGCGTGGCGGCCTGGCTGCTGTTCCTGGTGACCCTGGTGGCCACCATGGCGTTCTGCGGCGGGGTGAACGTGGCCATCGAGTTCCTCGCCTACCGCAGGCTGCGCCGCGCGCCCCGGCTCGCTCCGCTGATCACCGCGGTGGGCATGAGCTTCGTGCTGCAGCAGGTCGGCTTGTGGTGGAACGGTTCCACCCAGAAGAGCTGGCCGAGCGTGCTGCCCCCGGGTGGGCTGCGGATCGGTGAGGTCACCATCGCCTACAGCTTCCTCATCGTGATCGCGCTGACCGTTCCGGTGCTCCTGGTGCTCACCTGGGTGGTGAAGAAGACCAAGCAGGGCAAGGCGATGCGGGCCACCGCGCAGAACCAGGACGCGGCAAGGCTGAAGGGCGTGAACGTCAACCGGACCATCTCGTTCACGTTCCTGATCGGCGGGGCACTGGCCGGTGCGGCCGGCGTGATGTACCAGCAGGTCATCGGCACCACCCGGTTCGACCTGGGCTTCCATCTCGGGTTGATCGCGTTCACAGCGGCGGTGATGGGCGGCATCGGCAACCTCACCGGCGCGGTGCTCGGCGGCATCCTGATCGGACTCATTCAGGGCTTGAACGACGGGCTTCCGTTCGGGTTGGGCCAGAAGTGGTCGCAGTCGGTGGTCTTCTCGATCCTGATCCTGCTCATGGTGTTCCGGCCGAGCGGCCTGCTTGGACGCTCGCACGCGGAGAAGGTGTAACCGGTGATCGCGCGACTGCGCTGGCCGCTCGGTTTCCTGATCGCGGCGGTGAGCATCTACCTCTTCTACGAGTACCTGCTGTCCACATTGGATTCCGGCACGCAGGCCTGGGTGAACCAATGGTTTCCGATGATCTCCATCAACGAGGCCCTGATCTGGGCGATGTGCGCGCTGGGCCTGAACATCGTGGTCGGTTACGCGGGCCTGCTGGACCTCGGCTTCGTCGCGTTCTGGGCGATCGGCGGCTACGCGGCGGGCTGGCTCATGTCGACGTTCTTCCAGCAGAACGTGCACTTCTTCGGATCGGTGCCCGCCGGTGTGCGCGGCATCCACCTCAACTTCACCGTGGTGCTGGTCGCCGGGGCGGCGCTGTGCGCGCTGTTCGGTGTGCTCATCGGTGCGCCCACGCTGCGGCTGCGCAGCGACTACCTGGCGCTGGTGACGCTGGGGTTCGGGGAGATCATCCCGCAGGTCTTCACCAACGGCGAGAACATCGGCGGGTTCAACCTGTCCAACGGCAGCAAGGGAATCGTGCCGATCGACCCGATCAAGATCGGCGGTGAGCCGCTCGGCCCGTTCGATCTCACGCAGAAGTTCGCCATCTTCGCCGCGCTCACCGCGCTGGTGCTGTTCATCTCGCTGCGGCTGCGCACCGGACGGCTCGGCCGGGCCTGGCTCGCCATCCGCGAGGACGAGTTGGCCGCGAGCGCGATGGGGGTGCCGCTGATGCGCACCAAGCTCGCCGCCTACGCGGTGGGGGCGCTGGCCGGCGGGCTCGGCGGGGTCGCGTTCGCCACCCATGTCAACGGGGTGCTGCCGGACCGGTTCAACTTCTCCATCTCGATCACGTTGCTGGCCATGGTGGTGCTCGGCGGGATGGGCAACGTCTGGGGTGTGCTGACCGGTGCGCTGGTCCTGGCCTGGTTCAACTCGACCGGCCTGGCGCGCGGCGGCGAGGCGTTCAACGAGACGTTCGGCACGCAGATCAACTTCCCGGCGAACAACTACCTGATCTTCGGAGTGGCCCTGGTGCTGATGATGCTGTTCAAACGGGAGGGTTTCCTGCCGGAGTCGCGCACCCGGCTGCTGCTCAAGGAAGTGCGCGATGGGTGAGCGGCTGCGCGCGGAGGGGATCACGGTCGCGTTCGGCGGGCTGGTCGCCCTGGACGCGGTCAGCCTGGACGTCCCGGCCGGGGCGATCGTGAGCCTGATCGGTCCGAACGGAGCCGGCAAGACCACCCTGTTCAATGCGCTGACCGGGCTGCACCCGATCTCCACCGGGCGGATCTCGGTGGGGGAGCGCAACATCACCGGCCTGCGCCCGCACCGGATCGCCCGGTTCGGGGTGGCCCGCACGTTCCAGAACATCCGGCTGTTCGGGTTGATGACCGCCGAGGAGAACGTCAAGGTCGCGATGCACCCGTACCTGCACTGCGGTGCCGCGCGCACCGTGCTCGGCACTCCCCGGCAGCGCCGCGAGGAGCGGCACGCCCGGGAGCATGCCTTGGAGCTGCTGGAGTTCTTCGGCCTGAGCGCGGTCGCCGGCGAGTATGCGCGCAACCTCTCCTACGGCGACCAGCGCCGGCTGGAGGCGGCCCGGGCACTGGCCCTGCGCCCCTCGGTGCTGCTCCTGGACGAACCGACCGCCGGCATGAACCCGCGCGAGTCCGCCGAGTTCACCGCCATCGTCCGGCGGATCCGGGACGAGAAGGAGGTGTCCGTGCTGATCATCGAACACGACATGAGCGTGGTCATGCGGGTGTCCGAGCGGATCACCGTGCTGGACCGCGGCAGCACGATCGCCGAGGGCAGCCCGGCGGACATCCGGTCCGACCCGCACGTCATCGAGGCCTATCTCGGCCGGGCGGCGCGCCGGTGACCGCCCTGCTCGAGCTCGCCGACCTGCACGTCCGGCATGGCACCATCGCCGCGGTCAAAGGCCTTTCGCTGCATGTGAATCCGGGCGAGATCGTCACGCTGATCGGCTCCAACGGCGCCGGGAAGTCCACCACCCTGCGCACCATCTCCGGCCTGCACCGCCCGCACCGCGGCACGATCTCCTTTCAGGGCAAGCGAATCGACAACCTGCCGACACACGAGGTGGTGCGGCTGGGAATCGCCCACGCACCAGAGGGGCGGCAGGTCTTCGCGCGGATGAGCGTGCGGGAGAACCTTGAGCTGGGTGGCTTCGTCCGGGACGACGCCGAGGGCCTCGCGGCCGACCAGGAGTCCGTCCTCGAGCTGTTCCCTCGGCTGCGCGAGCGGCTCGATCAGAAGGCGGGCACCATGTCCGGCGGCGAACAGCAGATGCTCGCGGTGGCCGGCGCACTGATGGCCCGGCCGACGTTGCTGCTGCTCGACGAGCCGTCCATGGGCCTGGCGCCGGTGCTGGTCGAGCTGATCTTCGACACCATCGTCCGGATCCGCGAGCAGGGCACCACCGTGCTGCTGGTCGAGCAGAACGCCTACGCCGCACTGGCCGTCGCGGACCGCGGCTACGTGCTCGAGTCCGGCGTGCTCCGGCTCTCCGACGACGCCGCGAACCTGGCCGCCGACCCGGCGATCAGCCAGGCGTACCTGGGCGGCTGAGGTCAGGGGTGGGCGATGTCGAGGATCAGGCGGCGAATCCGGTTGGTGTCATCGAGTTGAGTGGTGACCTGGAACGGCAGTTGACCGGCGACGCCGACGGCGATCATGCACTGTCCCTCGAAGAAGCCGGCGAACCGCACCGCCCGCAGGCTCTGCCACCCGGCGAGTTGGCTCTCGGTGTAGAAGTAGTCGCCGGTCCTGGCCAGTGGGGTGCCCTGCTGCTGACCGGCATCGTCGAAGCCTTGCGGCGGGGCGCGCACGACGACCTGCAGCGCCGCCGTGCCGGGCACCGGGACCGGCTCTCCCGACCCGTCCGCGGCGACCACCGGCACGTAGCCGATGTGGTAGCCGACCTCGGTCGCGCCCGCGATGTCGAACACCACCCGGTCGTAGCACCCGTGCCGGCCCGCGCGTACCTCGAAGAGCGCGTCGGTGGTCTGCTGGCCGCCCTCCCGCAGCCCGGTGCCCCAGCCGGCCGTTTCCGCGCACCCCGGGGGTTCGCCGGGTGCCGGCGGCACGGTGCTGGGGGAGGGTAGGCCGGATCCGGTCGCCGTCCCACTTGTCGTCCCGCTTGTCGTTCCGGTCGTCGACGCCGGCCCGGCCGCCGGGTCGGGCGGCCCGCTGGTGCAGCCCACCGCGCAGGCCGCCAGCCCGACGAGTACCAGCATCACGCTTTTCCGCATCGCCACTCCCGCTCTCCCGTTGGAACGGAAGACGCGGAGGCCGCCGTCAGGTTGCCCGGCCGGGTCAGTGGACCGGCCGGACCAGTTCGGCGATGTCGTCGAAGCCGGCGATGAGACCGCCTGCGGCGAGCCCGGCCACCGCCGCGGCCAGCGCACCGGCCAGGTCCACTTCGCCGGGTACGCCGGCCGCGACCAGTCCAACCGCGGCGCCGGCGAGCAGCAGTCCATTTCGGACCAGGTGTCGCGGTCCAAGCGGGACGCTGGACGCGCCGAAACACCGGCACGGCGCCCGGTTTCCGGCACGCAGGCTGCGGGCGATCGCCACCGTGAAGATCGCCAGCAGTCCGCCGGCGATCGCGAACCCGGCGACGGCCGCCCACCGCAGCGGAACGATCAGCAGCACGACGGTGAGCGCCTCAAGAGCCAGGGTGGCCCGCGCGGCCGGCCCGACGGCGCCCGGTACCAGCACCGCCATGCGCCGCAGTGAACCCTCGAATGCCGCGAAGGCGGCCCTACTGGAAATCTTCCCGACAACGGCGACCAGGAACACCGTGCCGATCAGGAAACGAGCGGCCACGTCCAGGTAGTGCACGGCGGGAAACGCTATCAGGCCACCGTGAGCCGGGCCACGACATGGCCGATGACGTTGTCCAGCGGTATCGGTCCGAAGGCCCGCGAGTCGTAACTGCGGTCGTTGTCACCGCGTACGTAGACCCGGCCGGCGGCGATGATCGTGCCGGCGGCCGGACCGGTTCCCGGCGGCGGATCGTAGTCGTCCGGGATCGGGTCGCCTGCCACCGCGACCACCCGCTTGATCAGGTAGGAATGTGGACCGGGCCGCGCATCGGGCCGCCGGCACACGACGATGTCGCCGCGCCGGACGGCGGGTCGGATCCGGCGGCGGAGGGTGAGCACCGCTTCGCCCGGCCGGAATGTCGGCAGCATGCTTGTGCCGTCCACCCGGATCACCAGCAGCGCCACCCTGGCGATGCCGACCGCCGCCCCGGCACTTGCCAAGGCCAGCAACGCTTTTGTCGATTCGTGCACGAGTACCAGGCTAGCGTGAAGCAGTGTCTTCCTGGGACCGCTTAACGATCAAGACTTGACCGCCGTGAAATCCGGCTGACACGATTGGCCCACTGGAGGGCTCACTGGAGGGAAGGACAGTCCATGCTTCGATCTGTCGGCCGGGTTGGCAGCGCCATCTTGGAGAAGCTGCTGCCGCAGGCGCAGGCGCGGGCCTGCACCGATGGCTGGTGCGAGACCAGCTCGAAGGGCAAGCGGTGCTGCAAGCTGTGCACCGGCGGAACCAAGGTATGTACCGCGTGGACGTACGGCTGCCCGAACGGGTGTGCCAACTACTGATACTGCGTCACTCGGCACCGGGTCGGGCCGCGGGCCCGGCCCGGTGCCGCGTCTGGAGGGAGACAGATCATCGTCGCGCTGTGGATAGCACTTGTTCTCGTTGCCCTGGTGGCGTTCGGCACGTTCGGCCTGATGCTGGTGCTGGCCCGCCGGCTGCGCGCGGTCACCGAGCGGGTCAACCTGTTCCTGCCCGCCTCCGACGGCGGGCTGCCGCACCCGGGCACGCCGGTGCCCGAGTTCAGCGCGGTCTCGGTGGACGGCACGGCGGTCAGTCACACCGAGCTGGCCGTTCCGGAACGGATCTTCGCGATGCTGACCACCGACTGCGCTTCGTGTCACGACCAGGTTCCTGGGCTGCGTGACCTCGAGGCGCCGGTCCGGCCCCTTGTCGTGGTCATCGGCCCGCCGGAGAAGCGGGCCGGGATGGTCGCCGCGCTCGCCGAACGGGCGCTCCTCGTCGAGGAACCCGACCACGGCCCGATCACCACGGCGTTCGACATCCAGGAGTTTCCCGCGGTGCTGCTGGTTCGCGACGGCGTGGTCCAGCACGCTGGGCACGGGTTGGCCGGAGTGCTGGAGTCGGCGAGGACACCGGCGCGAGCGCACGGCTGAGGCGTGGTCGGCCTCGAGCGCGCGGGCCCGGCCACGGTGCTGCGCTGGGCCGTGGCGGCGGCTCGGCTGGGCGCCTCGGCGTCGCCCCGCCAACTCGGCGCGGTGCTCGCGCTGACGGTCGTCGACGGCTGCCTGCCGGTGGCCGGCGCGTGGGCCACCGGCGTGCTGCTCGACGAGCTGACCGCCGGTGCCGCCGCGTCGGTGCGCACCGTGGTGGTCTGCGCCGGGACGCTCGTGTTGGCCGGTGTGCTGGTCAAGGCGGTCGGCGCGGCCCTGATCTACCTGCGCGGAGCCATGCACCGCAACATCCGGGTCACGGTGCGAATCCGGTTGTTCCGCAGTGTCAACGGGTATCCGGGTCTGGCGCAGTTCGAGGATCCGGACACGCTGGACCGGATCCGGTTGGCCGAGCAGGCCGGCGACACCGCACCCGAGGAAGCCATCGATGCCGGGGTGCACCTGGTCGCGGCCGCGGTCACCGGCGCCGGCTTCGCCGCGACCATCCTGGTGCTCTGCCCCTGGCTGCTCGCCGTGGTGGTGGTCGTCGCGGTCCCGGCCGCATTGCTGCAACTGCGCCTGGCCAGGCTGCGCGCCACCATGATCACCGACGTCTCGGTGTTCCAGCGCCGGCAGATCTTCTTCCGGTTGCTGGCCACCGACGTGCGGGCCGCCAAGGAGGTGCGGCTGTTCGGTCTCGGTGACTTCATCACCGGCCGGATGCTGCGCGATCTCCGCTCGGCCAACGCCGCCGAGGCCAGGGTGGACCGGATCGCCGCCTGGCTGGAGTTGGTCGTCGGGCTGCTCGGCGCCGTGGTGACCCTGGTCGGCGTGTCGGCCGCCGCGTATCTCGCCATCCACGGCCGGCTCAGCGTCGGGGACGTCACGATCCTGCTCGCCGCACTGGTGGCCCTGCACGCGGCGTTCGGCGGCGCGACCGACCAGACCGCCAACGGCTACCGCGCCCTGTTGCTGTTCAGTCATTATCTCGCGATCGCCGACCGTCCCATCCCGACGGTCGGCGGTCTGGTCCCGGCGCCGCTGCGCGAGGGGATCGTGTTCGAGGACGTGTGGTTCCGCTACGGCGCCGACCTTCCGTGGGTGCTGCGCGGGGTGAGCTGCCGGCTGCCCGCCGGGTCGGCGGTGGGACTGGTCGGGCTCAACGGCGCGGGCAAGACCACCATGGTCAAGTTGCTGTGCCGGATGTACGAGCCGCAGCGGGGCCGGATCCTGTGGGACGGCGCCGATATCCGGGAGCTCGACCCGGCCGGGCTGCGCACCCGGATCAGCGCGGTGTTCCAGGACTTCATGTCCTACGACTTCACCGCGGCGGACAACATCGGCATCGGCCGGCTCGGCGATCTCGGGAACCTGGAACGGATCCGCGAGTCGGCGCGGCTGGCCGAGGCCGACGCGGCGATCTCGGCGCTGCCCCGTGGCTATGCCACGCTGCTGAGCCGGATCTTCCCCACCGACGAGGACGGCGACCGCGCCGCGTCGCTGTCCGGCGGTCAGTGGCAGCGCATCGCCATCGCCCGCGCGTTTCTCCGCGACGACGCGGACCTGCTCATCCTCGACGAGCCCAGCTCCGGTCTGGATGCCGAGGTGGAGCACGCACTGCACCAGAAGCTGGCCACCCTGCGCCGGGGCCGGCTCAGCCTGCTCATCTCCCACCGCCTCAACACCCTGCGGGACGCCGACACCATCCTGGTGCTCGACGCGGGCACGCTGGTGGAAACCGGAACCCATGACCAGCTGATGCTCGCCGGTGGCCGCTACGCTGGGCTGTTCCTGCTCCAGTCCCAGGGTTACGAACGGGACCGGGCCCCTACCCAGTAGTCACTGGCGCCGGAACACGGTGCGCAACCAGCGGCGGAACGAACCGCGCGGATCCATGCCACCGTTCCCGGCCTGTCCGGTCGGCACGGATTCGTCGGGCGCGTCCGGCCCCGGCTCGTCCGCGACGGTCGGGCGGGTGTGCTCTTCGGCGAAGTCCGGGTCAGCCTGGTCATCGGCTCGGCGCTTACCCATCCGTTTGCTCCCTTCGTGCAGACCGGTACCGACGGGAGTACCCGCCCGGCCGGCGTACGAACACCACCTGATCGGGTTCAAACCGGGGCGTTGGGCGCCGCGAACAACGCCGGTCCGGAGCCACGGTGGGGCAGCCGGAAGGCCGCGGCCGCTTCGTCGAGGTCGACCACGGCACTCAGCGCCCGTTCCAGCTCACCGACCGCCTCCGGCGGGTTGCCCTGGTCGTAGGCGGACAGCGGGGCGAAGTTGAGCGCCGTGAAGTTGTGCCACGCGATGGGCTTGTCCGCCGGTTCCGGCCGGACGACGACGGGTGCGGCCGCGACGAAGGCGTGAGTCCCGGTCGCGGGCGAGATCGTGCTGGCGACGAGTTCGGGCAGGATCCCGGGGAGCGGGCGCTCGGCCGCGACGGAAATGCGGATGACGAACGCCCGGTCGGTGTAGCGCCGCACGGCATCCGAGATCAGCGGCAGCGCCGCGGCGGCGAACGCGTCCGGCGGCCGGGGCACCGTCCACACCGCGGTGGGCGATGGACCCGGTTGGGCGAGCCGGGCGAGGTCGGCGGCCATGGCGGCAAGGCGCGACCGCAGCCCGGGGCCGATCGGATAGGGAACGAGGCCGACCGACAGCGCGGTGTGGAACGGCAGTCCCGCCAGTTCGGACCACAACGCGGTCCAGGGCTGATGCTGGTAGGTCAGCGGGGTGACCGTGGCGAGCCACGGGTGGGGCGCGTCGTCCCGGTCGGTTCGATGTGTGGTCAGCCGCTTGCGGATCTCGGCGATTCCGTTGGTATGCGGTCGGAACGGTTCGAGGATGGCGTGGGTTTCGGCTTCGTCGGTGACCGGAGTCGCGATGACGTGGCCGGGCATCGTGCCGAGCTGGGAGCGCAGGGCGACGACCTGGCGTTCGGCGGTTTCCTCATTGTGCGCTTCGGCGCGCACGATGAGGAAAGCGCCGAGCCGGGCGTCGCCGGGCCGGGTGAGGTAGCGCATCTCCATGGCGGCGCCGGCCGCGGCGAGGGGCGCCCAGCACGATCGCAGCCACGGCGAGTCGTCCGGCACGGGCCGCCGGTCGCCGTGGAAGTGCACGCCGCCGAAGATCTGACCGGCCTGCACGACGTTGTCGGCCGATCCGGAGTGTTCGTTGTGGACGGTGGTCGCCGGAACCGGCTGCGGTGCGCCGGAGTCACCGCCGGGGGACGCCGCGGCCGGCACGATCCGACTGGCGGCCCAGGCCCACCAGCTGTCGGCGCCCCGCGCGGTGACCGCGCCCGTTCTACTCACGGCTGGGTCGGCGGCCGCTGGGCGCCAGGCTGTGGCGCGCCGCCGTACGGCAGACCCTCGATCGGTGGCATACCGTTCGGAAAACCGTATGCCGTGGGCACCGTGACGTTCGAGACGGCGGTGTGCAGGGCCTCGCGGCACACCGCGTGTACCGCCTCCCGCATCGCCTTGAGCCGCTCCAGGTTGAGGATTCGGTGGATCGGATCGTCGCGGCCACCCCCGGAGCGGCCGGTGGTGTGCTGGAGCAGAACGCTTCCGGACCGGACCCGCCACATGCTCCAGCCCAGGTACAGACTCGTGCCGTAGCTGAACACCGAGACGTAGACGTAGTGATAGCCGTCGACCAGAACCAACCGGTTGCCCGTTACCGAGTAGGCGGACCGGGTTCGCTTTTCAAAATAGTTCTGGATCGGCAGGCGGCGTTCCCGCAACCGTCCCGCTATGTGGCTGTAAACGGAGTCCGCGGCAGCCGCCCGGCCCGCCAGCAATGTGCTCCACTCACTGATCGGCTCCTGTTTCTCGCTGTTGAGAAACGTGATCCAGCTGACCACGAACGCAATGATCCCGCCGACGAGTCCGGCTATCAGCAGCCCATCGTTGTCGTCGGCCCGGGACGACCGGGACGAGCCACCGAACCCGAGCCCGCCGGTGAAGACCCAGATGACCAGGAACAGCAGGAAGATGCCGACGGCCAACCGGATCGACCTGCGCCACACCGCCCGGATCAGGTCCGCGCTGACCGAGTCGTCGAGCAGCAGATCCGTCGGTGTGTGCCGGAGCGTCTTCTCGAGGTAGGTCGCGTCTCCGGCACCGTCCGCCGCAGGCGGCTCGGACACCTTGGACATTGTTCGGACTCCTCCCAATGGGTCCGCCTGCGATCGCTTGGCGGCCGAAGATAGCAGGCCCAGCTTGACAAATGGACCGCCGGGCGGGCTGTCAACTATCTGTCCAGTAAGGCGATTGGGTGGGTCGCGTACGCTTGGGCGGCATGACCGCGCCCAAGGTGTTCGTCTCGTATGCGCACGATTCCCTCGCGCACCAGAACGATGTGTTGGCGTTCGCCCATTTTCTGCGCGGCCAGGGCGTGGACGCGGTGCTCGACCTGTGGTCGGCCGACGCCCGGCACGACTGGTATGCCTGGGCGCTGCGCGAGATGACCTCCGCGGCGTATGTCATCGTCGTGGCGTCGCCGGCCTATCGGGCGGTCGGTGACGGCAGCGCGCCGGGTGATCGGCATCCCGGCATCCAGTCCGAGGCGACCCTGCTGCGCGATCTGCTGCACGGCGACCGGCCAACGTGGACGGCCAAGGTGCTTCCGGTTCTGTTGCCCGGTCACGGCATCGAGGAGATTCCGCGGTTCCTGTCGCCCTACACCGCGACCCGGTTCACGGTCACGGCGTGCACCACGACCGGTGCGGAGGACCTGCTGCGGGTGATCCATCGCAGTCCCGGTCATGTTCGGCCACCGGTACTTCCGGCCCCGGATCTCCCGCCCCGGCCGGTGCCGGCGGCCGTCGTGTGGTGCGCGGCGATGCCGGGCGACGTCGGCCAACCCCCCGGCTCCGTCGAGGTGCACCTGGTGCCGTCCGAGCCACTGCAGCCACAATCGGCGCGGGACATGCAACGGGCCCTGTCGGCCAGGTCGCCCCGGGCCGCCCGGCTGGACCCGGCCGGCTCGATGGCCTGGATCACGACGAACGGAACCGGCGTGGCGGTCCTGGATACCGGACAGCGAAGCGCCTGGTTCACCCCCGCCGGTCCGGACCGGAACCAGCTCGCGGCCACGCTGGCGGAACGTCTCGCGCTGCTCGTCGCGATCGACCTGGACCGTCCCGCGGCCTGGACACCGGCCGCCGGGTTCGGGGCGGCCCGTCACGTCCTGCCACAGCTGGCGAACGCGGACCTGCACCCGGTCGAACTCGCCGAGCGGCTCGCCGACCAACTGCTGGCCGACGAGCCCGCGACCCCGAGCCGGGTCACCAACGTGATCACCGGAAACGTCAGCGGTCGGGTGGTCCAGGCCGGCGACATCCATGGGGGAGTGCACTTCTGACCGCGCGTCGACCATCGACGCCGCTACCCGCCCGGCGGCGGCGTGCTGCTCCGATACGGTTGGTCGCAGTGCTCCCAGTCGCGGAAGTCCTGGTGTCGGCTCCACGCCCGGCGCGCCGCCTGGATGTTCCACTCGGGGTCATAGGCCTGCAACTGCGTGCCGCCCAGTTCCCGGAGCAGCTTGTCGGAGAGCTGGAAGACCCCCCAGTTGCGGGTGCCGTTGGTGTTGGTCAGCACGTGCAACGGGTCGAGGAAGGACTGGCAGCGGGCGATGCCGACGGCCCGGTCCGGCTCCTCGGGAAAGACCTCCCGGACCCGTCGCTCGACCTGTTCCGGAGACCACGTGGCCATGGAGATCCGCTGATCGTAGAGAGCCCGCTTCGTCGCCTCGTCGACCACGCCCCTCGGTTGAAGGCCGGCCAGCACCTGGAACGCGGTGACCCGGCGAAGCGTCGCCGGACCGAAGTCGCCGTCGATCTCCAGCTTGGCTCCGGCCTGTGACAGCAGAACCTGGACCTCCCGCACGCATTCGTCGTGCTGGCCCATGCTCACGACCGGCGGGCAGGCGGACGACAGCAGCATCGGCCCCGAAACCGTGCGCGACCCGTCCGTTCGGCCTGCGCTGATGACCCAGGTCGTCACGGCGCCGGCCGCCACGATGAGTGCCGCACCGACCAACGCCATCCGACGCCGGAATGTCCTGGAACGAGCCGGTTCCGCCGGAGGTACATCGGCGACCGCCTGCTCACCGGGCAGTTCGTCCGGGCTTTCGTCGGGTTCCGGCTCGCCCCGCCGAACGGCATCCGCCAGCACCCACAGTCGGTGCAGCGTGTGCAGCTCCTCCTGGGTTGCCCCGCACTCTCTGGCGAACCGCTGGATGGCACCGTAATCGGACGGAATCTTGGTACCGGCGCAATAACGATGCAGGCTCGAACTGCTCACCCCGGTTCGCTTGGCCAGTGACTGATAGCTGCGCTCCGTGCGGTTTTTGAACATCCGCAAGAACGCGGCGAGTCGCTGCGCCTCAATGGATTGCACCCTGTCCCCCTCACACCGGAGCTATCCGGTCGACCGAACATCCCACGCCTGTCCCACCAGGTCGGGTGTACCTACACCGCACGACATCTAGGCGCGTCCCACCATCCCAGAGTACCGCAAACCCTTGCCTGTCAATGCTTAGTAGTTGAAATCATCTGGGGTGTTCGGCCATGCGGCCGGCACCGGAATTCGATCTTTCAGTGAAACTGCAAGGGGGAGATCCATTATGAGAAAAGCGATGGTGGGCACGATGCTCACGGCGGTCGCCGCGACGGGCCTGGTGTTGGCCGGGCCGGCGAGCGCGGCGCCGAAGCCCGGGCCGGGTTCCGTCGGCCCGATGCACGCACCCTGTAACACCGCGGGCCCCAACCTCGAGAACCGGGTAGAGGCGGATGCTCCGGCCAGCGGCGCCGCGAACCAGCGCAGCGGGTCGTCCACCGGGTGTGGTGCGCCGGGCGCGCTGCAGCCAACCGACGACGCCCTCTACTTCTGCTGGACCTCGGGCAACGACGGCTTCACCTGGACCTACCTGCGGAACCAGCGGACCGGTGTGCGCGGCTGGGTGCGGGACGACCTGCTGGATGTCAACGTGGACGGCTTCACGCGCGGCAGCATCCGGTGGTGTGGCTTCTGACAAACCAGGGGGTAGGGATGGCGGCCGCCGACGCGCGGCCGCCATCCCTTGTCGCGATCACCTGCCGGTCAGAGGTCGATGGGGGTGGTGTACTTCCAGCGTCAGGACCGGCCGGGGACGGTTCCGCTCGACACCGTGCTCGGCGTGCTCCGTGCCTACGCCGACGCGCTCGGCGAGTCCGCGCTGACCCAGGGCCGAACCGACTTCCGCACCCACGAACACCGCGAGCCGCTCAGTCCTTGGTGACACCCCGTTCCCGGCCAGCCTGGTTGCGGAGATCGGGCGGGCGACGCGGCAGGATTGAGCGGGTTGCGGATCGGTCGCGCGGGGGAGATGGGTGGGGGCGGTTAGGTCTGGGGTATGAGGTCGATTCCGGCGCGTGGGGGGAGGTGTCGGTGCGCGTGCTCGGGCCACGATGGTGTGATGACGGCGTTGACGAAGGAAGCGGGGGGCGCGGCCCCGACGACTCGGCGCATTTCCGCGTTGGACGCGCTGCGCGGGTTCGCGTTGTGCGGGATCATTTTTATCAACATTCCGCAGACGATGGGCATGATGACCGACCTGTCCCGGGCACCGGATGGGGTCCGGCTGTTCGTGCTCGGCCGGTTCTATCCGATTTTCTACCTGCTTTTCGGGTTGGGGTTCGGGTTGTTCCTGCGCTCGGCGGCGCGGCGCACCGACCGGCCCCGGGTGCCGTTGGTGCGGCGGCTGGTCGCGCTGGGTGTGGTCGGGGCGCTGCACCACCTGCTGCAGCCGGGTGAGGTGCTGCTCCCGTTCGCGATCACCGGGCTGGTGGTGTTGCTGCCGTTGAGCTACGCGCCGGCGCGGGTGAACCTGTGGGTCGGGGCGGCGCTGACCGTGCTCGGGGTGCTGCTCGGGGTCGGCGGGTTCGGTGTCCTGCCCGGCCTGTTCGTGTTGGGGTTCGCGTTGGCGCAGAACGAGTTCGCCGAGAAACTCGACCGGCTCACCGGGGCGTTGTGGGTGTTCCTGGTCGCCTGCGCGGTGCTGGCGGTCGGCTGCTATCTGATCATCGTCGGGTTCGGGGCCGGTGAGCTGGTGGGGCGCCGGCTCGGGCTGGTGTTCTCGATGTCGATGGCCGGTGCCTATGCGGCGGCGTTCCTGCTGCTGCTGCGGGGTCCGGTGGGGCCCGCGCTGGACGCGGTGTTCGCCCCGATGGGCCGGCTGGCGTTGACCAACTACCTGACCGCAACGGTGCTGTTCGTGACGCTGGGATCGGCACTGGGCCTGCGCGGATCCGCCGAGTGGGGTACGGCGGCGCTGCTGGGCGTCGGCATTCTGGCCGTGCAGGCGGTCTGGAGCCCGGTGTGGCTGCGCCGGTTCGGCTATGGTCCGCTGGAGTGGGCATGGCGGACCGTCACCTACCGGCGGCGGATCCCGCTCCGGCGAGAGGCGAGCACGAGATGACCTGGTGGCGGCGGTCGCTGGCCCGGCTGGGCGGGCACACCCCGACCGGCCGGGACACGGTCGTCGCCGTCACACTCGCGGTGCTCGGGCTGGGCCGGATCCCGCTGGCGTTGCTGCTGAACGACGGCCGGCTCCCGTCGTCCGGCGCCGTCGTCGCCCTCGCGACCCTCGTGTCCACAGTGGACTTCGCGACGATCGCGGTGCGGCGCCGGGCACCCAGGGCCGCGCTGGCCGTCGCGGTGCTCGCCGTGCTGGCCGCCACCGCGCTGCCCGCGGCCTACCCGCTCACCGGAATCGGGACGCTGGTGTGCGCCTACACCGTGGCCACCATGCTGCCCCGGCGGCCGGCGATCAGCACGCTGGCCGCCGCAGCGGCCGGACACGCCGCGGGCGGGATCGTCTCGGTCGCGCTCGGCGGGCGGGTGGACCTGGTGGCCACGTTCTGGGCCACCGACGGCGGTCCGGTCAATCTGGTGCTCGCCTCGGTCGGCACGGTCGCCATCCCCGGGCTGATCGGGCTCTACGTGCGAACCAACCGCGCCTACGCCGCCGAGCTCGCCGCCCGGGTCACCCGGCTGGAGGCCGAACGGGAGCTGCGGGAGTCCGCCGCCGCGGCCGAGGAACGCGCCCGCATCGCGCGTGAGCTGCACGACGTCGCCGCGCACGACCTGTCGGCCATCGTGGTGCAGGCCGGCGCCGCCGACCGGTTGCTCGACCGCGATCCCGACCAGGCCCGCGAGGCGCTGCGGTCCATCCGCGCGCAGGGCCGGCACACCCTGGCCGCCATGCGGGAGCTGGTCGGCGTGCTCCGCACCCGGCCGGAGGACGAGGTGCCCGCCCCGCAACCGTCACTGTCCATGGTGGACGATCTGGTGGCAACGGCGCGGGACACCGGAATGGCGGTCACCGTGCACGCCACCGGAACCCCGGCCGCGCTGTCCCCGGCCACCGACGTGGCCGCCTACCGGCTCGTGCAGGAGGCACTCAGCAACGCCCGTCAGCACGCTCCCGGGGCGCGGGTCGACGTCCGGGTGGACTACCGGGCCGCGGACCTCACCCTGACCGTCCACAACGGACCCGCCGGCCGCCGGCCACCGGTCGCCGCCGACGGCGGGTACGGGTTGCTCGGCATGCGCGAGCGAATCCGGTACTGCGGCGGCGACCTGTGCGTCGGGCCGACCGGATCGGGCGGCTGGCGGGTCGTCGCCCGGCTGCCGCTGGCCCACCGGGAGCCGGCGTGACGATCCGGGTGGTGGTCGCCGACGACCAGGCCGTCGTGCGGGCCGGGTTCCGCACCATCCTCGAGTCCGAAGTGGACATCGAGGTGGTCGGTGAGGCGGCCGACGGCGCGGCCGCGGTGGCGGTGGCCCGCCGGCACCGGCCCGACCTGGTGCTGATGGACGTGCGGATGCCGGGTACCGACGGCATCGCCGCCACCCGGCAGCTGGCCGGAACCGCCGTGCCGGAGCCGATCCCGGTGCTCGTGGTCACCACCTTCGACCTGGACGAGTACGTGTTCGCCGCGCTGCGCGCCGGGGCGAGCGGGTTCCTGCTCAAGGACACCGAACCCGACGAGTTGGTCACCGCGGTCCGGGTGGTCGCCGCCGGCGACGGCCTGGTCGCGCCCGCCGTCACCCGCCGGCTGATCGCCGAGTTCGCCCGGGTGTCCGCCGCGCCCGAGCCGTCGTCCGGCGCCGACCCACTTGCCGAGCTCACCGAACGGGAACGGGAGATCCTGCTGCTCATCGCCCGCGGCCTGTCCAACGCCGAGATCGCCAGGACGCTGGTGGTGAGCGCCTCGACGGTCAAGACCCACGTCGGCAACCTGCTCGCCAAGCTCGGCTGCCGGGACCGCGTCCAGGCCGTCGTCCTCGCCTACGAGACCGGAGCAGTCCAACCGGGACGCTGACCTGGCACCCCGCGCTCGACCACCATTTCTACCTAGGTCCATTGCGCTCTGTGTGCCGGCCTGGTGACGATGGGTGGGCAAACCCACACCTGGGGAACATCCAGAGAGGGATCGACGTGCGTAAAACACCGTTCGCACTCGCCACCGTCCTGCTCTCCACCCTTGCCCTCGCCGCACCGGCATCGGGCACGGGCGCACCGGACCCGGTCGGCACCCAGGCCGTCCCGCCGACGCCACGGGTGGCCAGCACCGTGGCCACCGGCCTCGCCGTGCCGTGGGGTTGGCGTTCCTGCCGGACGGCTCGGCGCTGGTGTCGGAGCGCAATACCGCGCGGATCAAGCGGATCGCCGGCGGCACGGTGACCATCATCGGCACGGTGCCCGGGGTCGCGCCGGGTGGCGAGGGCGGCCTGCTCGGCATCGCGGTGGCCCCCACGTTCGCCTCCGACCGGCTGGTCTACGCCTACTTCACCGGGGCCAACGACAACCGCGTGGTGCGGATGCCGTTCAACACCACGCTGGGCACCCCGCAGGTGATCGTCTCGGGCATCCCGCGGGCGAACATCCACGACGGCGGCCGGATGGCCTTCGGCCCGGACGGCATGCTCTACATCGCCACGGGCGACGCCAACATCCGTACCAACGCGCAGAGCATGACCTCGCTCGGCGGCAAGATCCTGCGGGTCACCCCGACCGGTGCGGCCGCTCCGGGCAACCCGGTGGCCGGCAACCGGGTCTACAGCCGGGGCCACCGCAACGTCCAGGGCCTGGCCTTCGACAGCGCCGGCCGGCTGTGGGCCGGCGAGTTCGGCCAGAACACCTGGGACGAGCTCAACCAGATCCGGGCCGGCGGCAACTACGGCTGGCCGACCGTCGAGGGGCGGACCACCGACACCCGGTTCGTCAACCCGGTCGCGCAGTGGACGCCGGCCCAGGCCTCGCCGTCCGGAATCGCGTTCACCCGCAACACGGTGTGGTTGGCCGCGCTGCGCGGCCAGCGGCTCTGGGGCGTGCCGGTACTCAACGGCGGACCGGACGGCAACCCGGTCGGCTTCCTCAACGCCCAGTTCGGCCGGTTCCGCACGGTGGCCACCGCTCCCGACGGATCCCTGTGGCTGATCACCAACAACACCGACGGCCGCGGCACTCCCCGCACCGGCGACGACCGCATCCTGCGCCTGGTGTTCTGACCGCGCGGCACGGGTGACCCGGCCCGCCTGCCGGGTCACCCACGCCGGTGCGTCAACGGATGCGGTGGCAGGTTCGGGAAAGCAGCCGCAGGTCGACGGCGTCGGCCATGGCGGCCTGGGCCGGCTGGGGGGTCGACTACCTCAAGTACGACAACTGCAACAACCAGTCCGACGGCTCGCAGCAGGACTTCATCCGGCGCTACACCGCCATGCGCCGGGCCCCGGACCACACCGGCCGGCCGATCGTGTACTCGATCACCGAGTGGGGCCAGTCCCGGCCGTGGGAGTGGGCCACCGGCGTCGGGCACCTGTGGCGCACCACCGGCGACATCGGCGACAACTGGCCAAGCCTGCGCTCGATCATCGCGTTCAACGCGCCGCTGTACCCGTTCGCCGGACCGGGGCACTGGAACGACCCGGACATGATGGAGATCGGCAACGGCGGGATGACCGACATCGAGTACCGCACCCACATGAGCATGTGGGCGATGATGGCCGCCCCGCTGCTGATCGGAACCGACCTGCGCACCGCATCCCCGCAGACCCTGGCCATCCTGGGCAACCGGGAGATCATCGCCGTCGACCAGGACCCGTTGGGCCGGCAGGGAACCATCGTCTCCGACGCGGACGGACTGATGGTCCTTGACAAGCCGCTGGCCAACGGCGACCGGGCGATCGCGCTGTACAACGCCACCGACGCGCTGGCCACGGTCAGCGTCCCGGCCGGCCGGACCGGGCTGCGACCCGCCCGCGGCTACCAACTGCGGGACCTGTGGACCGGATCGGTCACGCAGGCGAAGACCACGATCTCCGCCGCCGTCCCGGCGCACGGCACCGTGGTCTACCGGGTCCGGCCGGTGCGCGACCCCGCCGCGGTGGCGCCGTCGGTCCCGGTCGGAGCCGGTCTCGGCACCCTGGTTCCCGGTCCGGCGGGCGGCACCCTGACCACCACGGTGACCAACCGGGGCGCCGGTGAGATCGACGGCGTCCGGGTCCGGGTCCAGGTTCCCGAGGGGTGGACGGTCAGCGCGTCCGGTCCCACCAAGCGGCGCGACCTGGCCACTGACGCGACCCTGCGGACCACGTGGACGGTCACGGTGCCGGAGGGCACGGCCGCCGGCCGCTACCCGATCACCGTCACGGCCGGCTACACGTGGGGCCGCCGGCACCGGACCGGCACGTCCACCAGCGAGGTGATCAGCACGGTGGTGACCGCTCCCGCCGACGGCCGAAGGCATCTGGGCTCGGTGCTCGCGGTCGGCTCCACCAACGCGCGCGGACCGGTGGAGATCGACCAGAGCAACGGCGACAGCGCCGAAAGCGACGGGGCCCTGCTCACCATCGGCGGCCGGCTCTACACCCGCGGCATCGGCACCACCGCGCCGAGCGAGATCAGCTACTACCTCGGCGGCCGGTGTACCGGCCTGACCGCCGACGTCGGTGTCGACGACGAGGCGGCAACCACCATCCCGGCCACCTTCACCGTCTTCGCCGACGACACCGCCGTCGCCGCCAGCGGTCCGGTGCTCGCGGGTACGGCCCCGCGGACCCTGACCGCGGATCTGACCGGCGCCACCTGGCTTCGGCTGGTCACCACCGGCAGCGGTCCCGGCCCGGACGGCACCACGGTCAACGACCACACCGACTGGGCCGCACCGATCCTGACCTGCGGCATCCCCGACCCCGCCGACCCGGTCCTTCCGGTCGAGCGCACCGTGTTCTCCTTCGAGACCGGCACCGAGGAGTTCACCATCGTCAACCCCGGCGACGGCGGAACCGTCGCCCATTCCACCGCCTTCCACACCGAAGGCGACCACGGCCTCGAGGTGTTCCCGCCGACCCCCGGGAACTGGTTCGGCCGCCGGTACGACCCGCCGCTCGACCTGACCGGCACCTCGACCCTGAAGTTCGACCTCAGGTCCGGCCCGACCGTCGGCACCACCGCCGAGATCGCCGTCCAGGTCGGCCCCAACTTCACCTGGTGTCAGGGCAGCCGCTGGACCTGGACCAACCCCAACTCCACCCGCACCATCGCCCAGAAGTTCACCGACCTCGGCTGCCCGGCCGGCAGCACCGTCGACCCGGGCCAACTCCGCGCCGTCTGGCTCTTCCTCAACGGTGCCCAGGCCTTCATCGACAACGTCCGGGCCGAGTGAGCTGGTCCGCCTCCAGTCCGCCTCTGGTCTGCCTCTCCGGAATTTACTGCTGTCGTTGCGTTCCAGCGGAAGGTGCGGTTGGCGGGTTGAGTGTGGCTGGGTTGCGTCACGGTGCCCCTGAGGTATCTGTTGGTTGGGCCGAGACTTCGCCCGGTGATCCACTGTGATCGGCCTAGGTCTGTTCGGACCTTCGGGTCAGGGCCCTGGCGAGGCGCGCCTTGGCCTGGGCCCGGCTCGGACCGCCGGTGGTGGCGACCAGCTCGCGACCCACGGCGATGGCCTCCTCCACATCGGACGGGTTGGCGGTCAACTCGAACCGGCGAAGCAGGCTCTCGGCGAGAGCGGACTGGAATCCCGCCCGCCGCGGATCGTCCGGCCCGGCGACCGCCACGGCATAGCGGCTGCGCCCGATCGCCTCGTCCAGATCCGCCCGCTGACCGAACCGCTCGAACCGATGCACCAGCGCCACGGCGAGGCTGTGCAGATCGTCCGGCTGATCGGCCTCCTGCCGCAACAACGAGACCGCCCGCTCCAGGTGTTCCACCGGTCCGCCCCGCTCGTACTCACGCAACAGCGCGATGCCCGCCTCGCGCGGCGAGGCGAACCCCAACAGCGCCCGCGCCTCGGGCGGCACCAACCGCGCATCGACCGAATGCAGGATCCGGTAGAGATCCATCGCGAGCCGCAGATCGTCCGCACCATCCTCCGGCGGCAGTGCCTGATACCGACACAGATGCAACGCCGCGACCCGGCCGAGGCTGCCGGCGTCCGGATCACCCGACGCCGCAAGCTCGGTCACCAGGGCCAGCGCCCGCTCATCGAGCACTCCGGACGAGTCCCCGCTGCCGTGCCGAGCGATGCGGGCGTCAAGCTCGGCGAGCAGCAGGTCCTTCATAACGCTCTATCGTCGCACGACCGGCGGGCTGAACACCCGAGTGGAGTCGCCGGCTCGTTGACGTCGCTGTGATGGTGCGATTACTGTCGGCCTACAGCCCCTATTTCGAACCGAGTTCGGCATATCGAACAGTGCGCTGTGAGGAGGACCCGGTGCCACGGTTCAGGTCGCTCGTCGCCTCGGTTGCGGTGGTCCTTTCGGCCGGCTTGGTCGTGGCGGTGCCGGCGGCGGCGTCGCCCGCGGTGCAGTACACGAACTCTCTTGTGTCGCAACGGGCCGATCCGCACGTGCTGAAGCACACCGACGGGTTCTACTATCTGACCGCGACGGCCCCGGAGTACGACCGGATCGTGCTGCGCCGGGCCGGCACGCTGCAGGGGCTGTCCGGCGCCGCGGAGTCGGTGATCTGGCGGCGGCACATCAGCGGGGAGATGGGGGCGCACATCTGGGCGCCGGAGCTGCACCGGATCGACGGGCGGTGGTACATCTACTTCGCGGCCGGGCGGACCGACGACATCTGGCGGATTCGGATGTACGTGCTGGAGAACTCCAGCGCCAACCCGCTGACCGGGACCTGGGTGGAGCGTGGGCGGATCACCACCGCGTGGGACACGTTCTCCCTGGACGCGTCCACGTTCGTGCACAACGGAATCCGCTATCTGGTGTGGGCGCAGCAGGAGCCCGGGATCAACTCCAACACCAACGTCTACATCGCCAGGATGACCAACCCGTGGACCATCACCGGGGCCCCGGTTCGGCTCACGGTGCCGACCCTGGCCTGGGAGACGCGTGGGTTCCGGGTCAACGAGGGACCGGCGGTGATCGTGCGCAACGGCCGGGTGTTCCTCACCTACTCGGCCAGCGCGACGGACGCCAACTACTGCATCGGACTGCTCACCGCGTCGGCGTCGAGCAACCTGCTGTCCGCCTCGTCCTGGACCAAGACCCAGCAGCCGGTGTTCACCAGCAACGACGCCACCGGTCAGTACGGCCCCGGGCACAACTCGTTCACGGTGTCCGAGGACGGCCTGTCCGACATCCTGGTCTACCACGACCGCAACTACCGGGACATCAACGGCGACCCGCTCAACGACCCCAACCGCCGGACCAGGGTGCAGAAGCTGTACTGGAATGCCGACGGCACACCGAACTTCGGCATCCCGGTCGCCGACGGGCCCACCCCGCAGCGGTTGCGGCTGGCCGGCAGCACCGACCGGTTCGTGCGCCACTTCAGCTTCCGGGCCCGGATCGACGCGAACGTGACCACGCTGGCCGACTCCCAGTTCCGGATCGTGTCCGGGTTGTCCGGTGCCGGAACGATTTCCCTCGAATCGGCCAACTTCCCCGGTTATTTCCTGCGGCATCGCAACTTCGAGCTGTGGCTGGACCGCAACGACGGCTCGGCGCTGTTCCGCGGCGACGCCAGCTTCCTGCGCCGGGCCGGGCTCACCGACGCGACCGGGGTGTCCTTCGAGGCGGCCACCGCGGCCGGACGCTTCATCCGGCAGTCGAACTCGCTGCTGGTCGTCCAGCCGGTCGACACCGCAGCGGCCCGGGCCGACGCCACCTTCCAACTGGAGTGAGGACCGGCGCGGCGCTGTGGTGGAATCGGCGCTGTGAACGAGACTGACCTGGTCATCTTCACCGCTCGGTTGGTGCACGCGCAGGCCGGTGTCCCGGTGGCGGCGTTCGCGGTCGCCGGGGAGCGGATCGTGGCCGCCGGAACGCCGTCCGGGTTGCGCGCGGACTTCCCGCGGGCCCGGGTCGAGGATTTCGGCGCCGCGACGATCGTGCCCGGATTCAACGACGCGCACATCCACATCGGACTGACCGCCGAGGATCTGCTGCACCTCGATCTGTCGCACGCGGCCGTCGCAACGATCGACGTGCTGCTCGACCGGGTCGGTGCGCGCGCCGCGACGGCCACACCGGGGGAGTGGGTCCGCGGCTCCCGCTACGACGACACCAAGACCGGGGTGCTGACCCGCGAGGCGCTCGATGCCGTGGCCGGCGCGGTACCCGTGCTGGTCACGCAGGTTGCGGGCCATTGGGGGGTGGCCAACAGCGCCGCGTTGCGGGCCCTCGGGTACCACGAGGACAGCGTCCCGCCACCCGGCGGCGACCTCGGCCGGGACGCCGCCGGCCGGCTCGACGGCCGGCTGATCGAACGCGCGCTGCTCGACGTCGCCTACGCCGCGACCGGGACGGCCGGCTCGCCGATCACCCCGAGCACCCAGCAGCAGCGCATGACCGGCCTGCGCCGGGCCATCGAGCAGTGGCACGCGGCCGGGCTGACCTCCATCTGTGACGCGCTGGTCGGTCCGGAGGACGTCGCGCTGCTGCACCGGGCGCGGCGCTCGGGCGATCTGACGCTGCGCACCGGGATGCTGCTCGCGGTCGACCACTACCAGAAGGCCCGCGAACTCGGCGTCGGCAGCGGGTTCGGTGACGACCTGCTCCGCCTGGTCGGCGTGAAGTCCTTCGTCGACGGGGCGATCGGCGGACGCACCTGCCTGCTGTCCGAGCCGTTCACCGGCACCGACTACCACGGTCTGCAGATCACCGACACCGATGAGCTGCGCGAGTCGATCCGGCGGGTACACGCCGACGGCAACCGGATGGGCGTGCACGCCAACGGTGACACCGCGATCCGGCTGCTGCTCGACATCTACGCCGAGATCGCCGGGACCGATCCGAAGCCGGGGCTGCGGCACCGCATCGAGCACTGCACCGTCGTCGACGACGACATCCTGCGCCGGATGCGGGCGCTCGACCTGATCGCCGTGCCGTTCGCCGGCTACGTCGCCTACCACGGCGGTGCGCTGGAGTCGTGGTACGGCCCCGAACGGGTGCGGCGGATGTTCGCCCACCGGTCGTTTCTGGACGCGGGCGTGACCGTCGCCGGATCGTCCGACTACCCGTGCGGCCCGTACCAGCCGTTGCTTGGCATGCAAAGCATGGTCACCCGGCAGGGGATCGACGACGGCGTCCGGGTCGGCGAGAACCAGCGGATCAGCGCCGCGGAGGCACTGGCGATCTACACCACGGGATCGGCCGCGGCCAGTGGCGACGAGCACCGCAAGGGCCGGCTCGCCCCCGGCTTCCTCGCCGACTTCGTCGTACTCGACCAGGATCCGCTCACCATCGACCCCGCCGGGATCGCGTCCATCGGTGTCCGGCACACCTACGTCGGCGGCCGCCGCGTCTGGAGTGCCGGGTGAGCTCAGCTCTCGGTGGTGGGCAGCCGGCGCAGGAAGAACTCGTCGCTGCCCACCGGGGGTAGTTGGTCGAGCCGGCCGGACAGGACGTAGATCCCGCACCGTCCGCGCGCCATGGTGGTCGGTGCGGGCTCCGGCCATGCGCGGCTGGCGGTCAGCGCCGCCGTGGTCCAGTCGTCGGTCGAGCGCAGGGTGATGACCCGGTTGGCGGCGGTGTTGTCGATGGCGTGCAACGTGCCGCGCCCGTCGAGCAGCAGCCCGTCCGGCGCGCCGATCGGCTCGCCGATGACGACCTGAGTCAGGTCGGATCCGGCGAGCTTGTAGAGCGCGCGACCCGACGAGTGGGCGATCAGCAGGAAACCCTTGGGGTGACGCACGATGCCGTTCGCGCCGTTGCCGCGGACGACCGGGGTCAGGCGGTCGTCGCGGATCTCGACGCTGGGCGCGCCGCGTACCGGGACGCGGTAGACCGCGCCGGCGAAGGAGTCGGTCACGAACGCGGTGCCGTCCGGTGCGATCGTCACGTCGTTGCCGAAGTGCTCCCGCTCCGGGACGAGCGCGCCGAGGTCGTGATAGGCGATCCGGCGTCCGGTACGGAGGTCGAAGATGCCGAGCCCGGCGACCTTCCTGATCGTCTCCGGCGTGCTGTGCTCGCTGATCCCCACATCGCCGTTGACCACGAGCAGCCGGTCGCGCCGCGCGTCCACGGCCAGCCCCATCGTGGTGATCAACGTCGGGTCCTCGACCAGGGTGCGCACCGATCCGTTCGGCCGCACCACGGACACGGTGCCGTGGGTGACCGAGCCGACCAGGAACCGGTCCCGCTCCGGCCAGTAGGTCACGCCCTCCGGATGCAGCAGCGGTGCCGACCCCGCGATCAGCTCGGGACAGCCGGCGGCACCGGCCACCGCCGGTGCCGCCGGGGCCGACGGGGCGGCGATCAACCCGAAACCGACGGCTACGGCGACACCCAGCACAGCGGCTCTCATGCTCATACCTTCGACCTAACACCCGGCACCGCCGCCCGGTAACCGCCGAACGTTGGGCCGGATGAGGCAAACCCCGACCGCCACCGGAGCCACCGGGCACCGCCCGGGCGGGTGCCGGCACTCCCCGGACCCGGGTAACTCGAAATTTCGGGCTGGATCGGCGGAACAAAGCACGTGAGCTTGAGGTTAGACTGTGTCCGGCCAGAAATCACCGTGTAGAACTGCCCACGAGAACTCCTGTTTCCGGGGGCGACGGCTCGTGTCCGTGTGCGAATGGTCGTGGGGGTACTGGTGTGATCGCGCAGCGCCTCTGGGGGCCGATAAGATTCCGGCCCCAGCCGGCACGATTGGCGCGCGCCACCGTCGTCGCCATCTTCGGCGGGCTGGCGGCCATGGCTTTCGTCCGCATTCTCGATGAGCATGTCTCGAACGGGCTTTCCCTCACCGTCTCACTCGTCTCCCTCGTCGCCGTGTTGCTGCTGACGATTTTGTGGTTCAGCCGGCTTTCCGAGCGCCCACGGTCACTCATCGGTTACCCGGCGTTGGCCGCGTTGGTCGTCCTGGTCTACCTGCCCGTGCTCCTGTTGGCCGATCCCTGGCCGGTCATGCCGGGTTTCCTGGCCGGATCGCTGCTCCTGGCGCTGCCGCCCGCGGTGTCCCTGCCGGGGTTCGTGGCCGTGGTGGCGAGCATGGGTCTGCTCCAGACGCTCAACTCCGGCCAGTTCGGCCACCGGGCGGCGGACGTGGCGTACGTCTGTATATCGACAGCGGTTGTCGGCCTCGTTGTCTTCGGAATTTCCCGGCTCGCCCAACTGGTTACGGAGTTGCATGTCGCTCGAGTTGAAATCGCGCAGATCGTGGTTATGCAGGAACGCTTGCGGTTTGCCCGCGATGTGCATGATCTCCTTGGCTACAGTATTTCGGCGATTGCCCTCAAGAGTGAGCTGGCGCACCGCCTTGTGACGAAAGATCCCGATCGGGCCGGCGCGGAGATCACGGACATCCTGTCTATTTCGCGGCAGGCGCTCGCCGATGTGCGCACGCTCTCCAGCAATTATCGCGAGCTGTCGCTCGCCGATGAGTGCCGATCGGCCAAGTGGGTCCTTGCCTCGGCCGGCATCGAGGTCCGGATGTCGCTGTCCGAGCCTGCCCTGCCGGTGCCGGTGGGCACGGTGCTCGCCACGGTGCTCCGCGAGGGCGTGACGAACATCCTGCGGCACAGCAAGGCCGAGCGGTGCGAGATCACCGTCGCGCAGACCGGTGGCACGGCCTCGATCGAGATCGTCAACGACGGGGCCGGGACGCTTTCGCCCACGGCGGACCTGATCGGCGGCGAGGGGTTGCGGAACCTGGCGGCCCGGGCGGGCGAACTCGGCGGTGCGCTCACCGCCGGGCGGATCGGCGAGCAGAACTTCCGCCTGCGAGCCGACATTCCGCTGGACCAATAAGCCGGGCAGTTGGTTCGATCAGAGCCAGCCCGCAGCATTGGCGATTCGGATGGCGTCGACCCGATTCTTGGCGTTGAGCTTGTTGATGATCATCGTCAGGTAGTTGCGAACCGTGCCGGCGGACAGGAAGACCTTCGCGGCGATTTCCGACACTTCCAGGCCTTCGGCGGTCAGCCGGAGCACCTCGATCTCCCGCCCGGTCAGCGGGCAGTCGGCGGTGTCCAACGCCGCAAGGGCGAGATGGCTGTCCACCACCCGATGTCCGGCCGCGACCTGCCGGATCGCGTCGGCCAGTTCGGCCGGCGGCGCGTCCTTCAGGACGAACCCGCTTACCTTCGCCGCGAGGGCGCGGCGCAGGGTTCCCGGCCGGTCGATGCCGGTAAGGATCAGCGTCCGGGTGCCCGGCACCCGGTCGTGCAGCTCGGCGGCGGCGGTCAGCCCGTCCTTGCCGGGCAGGTCGATGTCGATGATCGCGACATGCGGCCGGTGCTTGGTCGCGGTCGGCAGGATGTCCGTCCCCGACGACACCTCGGCCACCACCTTGATGTCCGGCTCGAGGTTGAGCAGCGCCACCAGCGCGCCGCGCACCATGTGCATGTCCTCGGCAAGCATGACCTTGATCATGTCGCCTCTCCTCCCCAGCAGCACCTGATCCCGAGTTGGTGATGCCGTCATCCTCCATCACCACCGGGGGTCCTGGGACGCGATTGGTCCGGTCGGATGATCACGGAAAGGGGCGATTGGTCTAAGGCGTTGTGGCACAGGGCTGTTCGGTCACGCATGGCCGGCCGCCGGGTTCGACCGCAGGCCGATGGCGAACTCGCCGAGGCTGATCTCGGCCGGCCAGTCCAGGTGCAGGGCCTGGGTGGCGATGTCGCTGTCGCCGATGGCGAGGGCGCACGGGGCCAGGTCCAGGGCCGTTGCGACCAGGTAAAGGGATTGTTGCAGGACACCAACGTGTTTGAGTGCGGTCGAGTAGGCGATGCCGTCGTAGACCCAGGACAGCCGCGCGATCCGGGCGGTCATCGTGATCAGCATGGCCGGCCGGCGCAGCGTGCCGATCAGCACCGCGGCGTCGTCCAGCAGCTTGGCGAGGTCCGACTCGTCGGTGCTGGTCAGGGTCAGGGCATGGTCGAGCGGGTCGTAGTGGTAGATGCCGCGGGGCAGGCCGGTGCAGCGGTCCATGGCCAGGTACAGCTCGAGCTCGTAGAGGGAGCCGCTGCTCGGGTACGGGCGGTCGGAGACGGTGTAGGGCACCCCGCCGGGGGCGGGCATCCGCCGCAACGACCGGATCCGGGCCGTGCGGTAGAGCAGCGCGCTCACCTGTTCGGCCGACAGCGGCTGCTCGGCGAACTCGCGCACGGACTCGCGTCGCTCGATGGCCTCGGTCAGCGACACCTCCGCGGCCGCGTCCGACCCCGGTGCGGGCAGCGCGAACCGCCGGCCGCCGGGCACCGGCTTCACCGCGGGCGGCGGTGGGAAGGTGCCGACGTAGCGGTAGACCGCACCGATCGGTCCGTCCTGCCGGCCCATCCGGCTGTGCGAGTGGAAGAGCAGGTCATGGTGCGACCACTGGGCCAGTCCCGGGTCGCGGTCCTCGGCGAAGAACGGGTCCGCCCGTCCGTCCCGGGTGCCGGTCACGACCATCGACGCGGCGATCAGGTGGGACACCACCCCGGCGATCAGCGCGAGATCGGCGCCAAGGCTGGCGGCGAGGTCGGCCACCGTGATCGGAGCGCCGAGCGCGCCGACGACCCAGGCCGCGATCGGCCGGTGCAGCACGACCCGATAGCACGCGAGCGGGGACTCCAGCACCAGCGCGTCGCCGTGGCTGCGCATCGCGGCGAATCGGGACAGCCGGACCAGATCGGTCGGGCCGACGTCCGGCAGCGTGAACCGCGCCTGCGCGGCCACCGGCACGGCGGACAGCAGGACTCCGACCAGATCGTCGGTGCCGAGCGAGTACACCAGGCAGGCGCGCAACCGGTCCAGCAGCCCGGCCACGCCGGCGAGGTCGAGATCGGGGAGGTTGGCGATGGCGGTCGGACCCAGGCTCAGCCGGTCGAGCAGGGTGCGCTCGGCGGCGGTGGCATCGGCGATCGCGATCTCGCCCCACCGGGTGATGACGTTCAGGTTGCCCGTTGCCGGGTCGCCCTCCACGGTCACCTCGTCCCGAAGGGACCACAGCCGGATGATCGCGGGCGCACCAAGGGAAAGTGCGGTGCTCACGGTCGTGCTCCGGTCAGCGGGTCCTGGTGCGGCGGTGTTTCGTGGAGTACTCGGTGCGCCGCCGGAGCATGACGCCCACCATGCACAGCAGCATCAGCACATGCCCGGCGATGACCAGCACGTCACCGCTGATCGCCCCGGCCCAGAACGGGATGAACAGGATGACGAACGGGACGTACATCGCCGCGGCCATCTCCCCGATGGCCGCCCAGTCATGACCGCGATACCGCATCCACAGCGTCATGCCGATGGTCATGTTGGTCGCCATCACCAGCGTGGACAGATCCGGACGGTCGAACAGCTCCTCGACGCCGAGGCCGGCGAAGACCAGTTCCCACAGCGGTGCAAGGGCCACCATCCCGACGGTCATCGCCACGACCATCTCGAGGAAGTGGCGGATGAAGGTGCCGTTCGACGTGGTCGGGGGCGTCGTCGTCGCCTCGGTGCGGATCTCCGTCACGACTCATCTCCAATCGTCGAACGATCCGGCGCAATCGGGTGTGCGCAGCCGAATCCAGGACCGAGGTTAGTGGCCGGGCCGCGCAAGGCCGCCAGTGTTCCGTCATGCGTCGACCGTGTTAATTCCATGATCCGGTCATGGGATCCACACGGTGCCACCGGGCCGCTCCGGCCGGCGCCGCCCGTACCGCCGGCCGAGCGTGACCGGGTCACGGCACCGGGGTGCGCACCTCCTCCCTGGATCATGAGGAACACATGGTTTCCGGTGAGCCCGGCACTGGCTGTAACCGTGTTCCCGAGCGCAGGATTTCCAGGTCAGCAGTTGATTCGGCAGGTCGAGCTAGGGAGTCCATCATGTCGACGACTATGAGCCAGGATGTGCATTCCGTAACGGTGATCAGACTGTTAGCGGGGCTCGGGTTCGATGACGAGCGCAGCGCCGGTGAGCTGGATGTGGCGATCGATCGGTTCGATCAGTGGACCAACCCGCGGGCCGCGGTGGCGCTGTGCACCTGCTGCCGTTGGCTGGCAACCGAAAGCGCGCTCGAGCGAGCCGCGTGATGACCGCCGGGGCCGTGGCGTCGCCACTGGTCGGCTTCAAACGGCATCTGCGTGCCGAGGTGTCGGCCGGTGAAGGCTTGTACCTGTTCTCCGAACGCGGGGTGACGATGCTGAAGGGCTCGAACGTCGAGGCCCTTGCGGCGCTGATGGACGGCACCCGCGACATCGACACGCTGTTGGCCGCCATGCCCGGAGGCATGGCACCCGAGCAGGTCGCCGGCCTGATCAGGCTGCTCGCCGAAGCCGGCCTGGTCGCGCTACGGCCCCCGTCGGCGAACCCGGCCGACGAAGGCACGCTCGCCTACTGGGAGGCAAGCGGGATCGACTCGGCGACCGCCGTCGCGAGCACCGCCGGTCAGGCCGTGCGGGTGCTCGCCGTGGGGGACGTCGACCTCGACGCCGCGCTCGCGGCGGTGCGGGCCGCCGGGTTGACCGTGGCCGCCGAGCGCGGCCCGGCACCGGCGGCCGCGCTCTCGGTGGTGCTCTGCGACGATTACCTCAATCCCGAACTGGCCGAGATCGACGCCCTGCACCGGGCGGTCAACCGGAACTGGCTGCTGGCCAAGCCGGTCGGCGCCAAGGTGTGGCTGGGACCGGTGTTCCAACCGTTCGAGCCCGGCTGCTGGAACTGCCTCGCGGTGCGCCTCTGGGCGCATCGCAACGCCGAGGCGGTGGCGCAGAGCGCGCTCGGCCGGCACGGCCCGGCCGCACGTCCGGCCGCGTCCATCCCCGCGCTGCGGGCGATGGCCCTGAACATGATCGCGCTGGAAGCGACCAAGTGGTTGTCCGGCTACCGTCATGCGAGCCAGCGTTGCGTGTGGACCTTCGACAGCCTGGAAATGCGTGGCGAGCCGCACGAGCTGCGGCCCTACCCGCAGTGCACCGCCTGCGGCAACCCGACGCTGATGCGGGTGCAGGCCCGCCGGCCGGTCGTGCTCGGCTCACAGCGCAAGGCGTCCTACAGCGCCGGGCACCGGTCGCTGACCCCGGAGGCGGTGCTGGCCAGGTATCGCCATCTGATCAGCCCGGTGACCGGTGTGGTGAAAGAGATTCGGCGGCACGAGCACGGTCCGGACTTCTTCAACTCGTTCCGGTCCGGACCGAACGTGGCGGCCCGGGTGCACGATGTCAACTCCCTGCGCGCCACCATGCGGATGGAGAACGGTGGCAAGGGGGTCACCTCGGTGCACGCCGAGGCAAGTGCGCTGTGCGAGGCGATCGAGCGGCACTGCGGCAGCTTCCAGGGTGACGAGGAGCGGATCCGCGGCAGCCTGCGCTCGCTCGGCGAGTGGGCAATCCATCCCAACTCGTGCATGTTGTACGACGAACGGCAGTACCGGGACCGGGCGGAGTGGAACGCCAAGCACGGACCGTTCCAGTACGTCTGCCACCCGTTCGACGAGGCCGCGGTGCTGGACTGGACACCGGTCTGGTCGCTGAGCGAGCGGCGCCAGCGGCTGCTGCCGACGAACCTGCTCTACTTCGGCGCACCCGAGGAGCCGGGACCGCATTACCTGCATGCCGACTCCAACGGCAACGCGGCCGGCAGCAGTCTCGAGGACGCCGTGCTGCAGGGTCTCCTCGAGCTGATCGAGCGGGATGCGGTGGCGTTGTGGTGGTACAACCGGATCCGGGTGCCGGGGGTCGACCTCGACTCGTTCGGCGACCCGTGGATCGACGAGCTTCGTGAGGTGTATGCCGGGCTGGGCCGCGATGTTTGGGTGCTGGACCTGACCTCGGACTTCGACGTCCCGGTGATGGCGGCGCTGTCGAGCCGGACGGCCGGGGACCCCCAGGAGATCATGCTCGGCTTCGGGGCACATCTCGATCCGCGCCTCGCGTTGCGCCGGGCATTGACCGAGCTGAACCAGTTGATGCCGGTCCTGCTGGCGGCCAAGTCTGACGGGCGGTACCGGTGCGACGATCCGGACATGTCGGGCTGGTGGCAGCACGCGAACCTGACCAACCAGCCCTACCTGGTGCCCGATCCGGCCCAGCGCCCGCTGGGCCCGCGGGACTACCGGTATGTGCAACGGGCGGACCTGCTCGACGACCTCACCGCGCTGCAGGCGAAAGTGGAGTCGCTCGGCATGGAACTGCTTGTGCTCGACCAGACCCGCCCGGACATCGGACTTCCGGTCGTCAAGGTGCTGGTACCCGGGATGCGGCACTTCTGGGCGCGGCTGGGCCCCGGCCGGCTGACCGACGTTCCGGTGCGGCTGGGCCGCCTGCCCGAAGCCACACCGTACGCCGAGCTGAATCCGGTCCCGCTGTTTCTCTGACGGTGACCCCACATGATCACCGACTGTGGCATGATTCCCAGCTGAGCCGACAGGACTTGGCGGTCGGCCCACGCCCGAAGCGTGCGGACCCGCAGCGGGATGGGAAACCCAAGGGGGCCAACATGTCCTTGGCCGGCGGACGGCTGGACCTGACCTCGGTCTCCGGCGGCTCCGCGGCCGGCGACTCGGACGACCGGGAAGCGCTGCTCGCACCCACGCTGGCCAAGTCGATCGTCGCGGTGGTGTTCGGCGGCTTCGCCGTGGTGGCACTGCTTTTCGTGCTGGAGTCAGGCAAGTCGGCTGTCGAGGTCGTGCTGGCGGCCGGCTACCTGGCCGGTCTGTTGAGCCTGCAGCTGTTCTACTTCGGCCGGTCCAGTACGAACCTGCACGCCCCCGCGGCGTATGCCATGCTCGCGGCGCAGGCCGGTCTGGTCTACCTGCCGCTGGCCCAGTTCGGCCAGTCCTGGGTGAGCCAGCCCGCGTTCCTCGCCGGCAGTGTGCTGCTGGTGCTTCCGTTGCCGCTCGCCTGGCCCGCGTTCGTCGCCATCGTCGCGGGCGCGGCGGTCGCACAGGCCGCCATCGACGACTCGACGCTCGGCGTCGTCTACATCGCGGTGAACGCCGCGACGGCCGGCCTGTTCGTCTACGGCCTGACCCGGTTGGCCCGGCTGGTCACCGCGCTGCACGAGGCGCGCGACGAGCTGGCCAAGACCGCGGTGGCGCACCAGCGGTTGCGGTTCACCCGGGAACTGCACAACGTGCTCGGGCTGAAGCTGTCGGCGATCGTGCCGAAGGGAGAGCTCGCGCTCCGGCTGGTGCGCCAGAATCCGGAGCGGGCAACGCAGGAGCTCGCGGAGATTCTGGTGCTCGCCCGGCAGGCGTTGGCCGATGTCCGGTCGATTGCCCGCGTGTACCGGGAGGTGTCCCTGGACCAGCAGACCAGGAACCTCGCCTCGATGCTCGCCGCGTCCAACGTGGAACTGCGGATCGAGCTCGATCACCGCCAGCTGCCGGCGCACCTGCGGAGTACGGTGTCCGCCGTCCTGCGCGAGGGCGTGGCCAACGTGTTGCGGCACCGCGACGTCTCGCGCTGCGAGATCACCCTGCGCCAGCGGGGCGACTCGGTTCGGCTCGACATCGTCGATGACGGGGTCGCCTCGGCGCTGGCGAAGGCCGGGTTCGACGACCTCTCGGCGACGGTGTCGAAGATGGCCGGTGAGCTGACCGCCGGTGCCGATCCCGACGGTCGGTTCCGGTTGCACGTGGCCATCCCGATGACCGCGCCGTCGCCGCCGGACCGTCCGCGCGGCACGGTGGCCGGCCCCGCCGGGGACTTCGCCGAGTCCAGGGAGTCCATCACGTCCGTCGCGGCCAGACTGGCCGGTGGGCTCGTCGTGGCGGTCTTCTTCGGACTCTTCCTCCAGGCGGTGCTGCGCCTGGTGGCGGTGACCGGAGAGTTCGGTCAGATCGCCCTTGGCACCGGGTATCTGCTCGCGACGCTCGGGCTGCAGCTGGGCTACTTCAGCCGGCCGGGCAACCGGCCGCACCCGCCCGCGGCGTACCTGATGCTGCTCCTGCAGGGCCTGCTGGTGTACCTGCCGATGCTGCAGTTCCAGGAGGCGTGGACCGGGTTGCCCGGGTTCCTGGCCGGCAGCGCGTTGCTGGTGCTGCGACCGGTCGCCGGGTGGACCGTGTTCGCCGCGGTCGTGGCCACCGTGGCCTGGGCCCAGGTCGGGTTCGGTGCCATCCTTCCCCGGGACATCGGCTTCAACATCGCGCTCACCGTCAGCAACGGACTGATCGTCTACGGCCTGACCTGGATGGCCCGCTCGGTGCGCCAGTTGCGCGCCGTTCGGCTCGACCTCGCCGAGGTCGCGGTGGCCCAGACCCGCCTGCGGTTCGCCCGGGACCTGCACGACCTGCTCGGGCTGAGCCTTTCGGCGATCACGCTGAAATGCGAGCTGGCGCACCGGTTCATCGTGCCGGATCCGACCAGGGCCCGGACCGAGCTGACCGATGTGCTGGCGATCTGCCGGCACGCCCTTGCCGACGTCCGGTCGGTGGCCAGCGGCCACCCGGAGCTGTCGCTCGACGAGGAGTGCCGGACGGCCGGTTCGCTGCTGACCGCGGCCGGGATGGACGTGCGGATGGACCTCGAATACGGCGACCTGCCCGCCGACACCGGCACCGTGCTGGCCACCGTGCTCCGCGAGGGGGTCACCAACGTGTTGCGGCACAGCAAGGGTGAGCACTGCGAGATCACCATCCGCAGGGCGGGCGACGAGGTGGACCTGCACGTGGTCAACGACGGGGTCACCGAGCCGTCGGAGCGCGATCACCGGGGCAGCGGCATCCGCAACCTGTCCGAGCGGGTCGCCGCGCTCGGCGGAACGCTGACCGCGGAGTTCGAGGGCCGCGACCGGTTCGCGCTGCGCGCCCAGGTTCCGGTCGCACCGGCCACATCGGACCCGGCCGGACGCCCGTGACAATTGTCGCAGCACGTCGGTAATGCGTCGGGAATTGCTTGACAACCGGCGGGTTTCCGGCCGGTAACGGCGCACCCGGATGTCCGAATATTATGAGAACCTGTGCGGTAGACCGACTTGGTTCAGTTGAAAGGCACACCCATGAGGATTACCCCGCAGGAAGGAAAGTTAGGCGTGGTCGTCGAAGGTTTCGACGCCAACGCCGCGTCCGTCGACGACATCGAGACCCTGAAGGAGGCCGTCTATGTCAACAAGATCGCCGTCCTGAAGCACCAGGAGCTGAACCCGCGGCAGTTTCTCGCGCTGGGCCAACGGATGGGAACCGTCGAGCCGTACTACGAGCCCGTCTACCACCACCCCGAGGTCCGGGAGGTCTTCGTCTCCTCCAACGTGAAGGAGAACGGAAAGCAGGTCGGCGTGCCGAAGACCGGCAAGTTCTGGCACTCCGACTACCAGTTCATGCCCCGGCCGTACGACCTCACGCTGATCTACCCGCAGGTGGTGCCGTCGAAGAACCGCGGCACGTACTTCATCAACCTGGCCACCGCGTACCGGACGCTGAGCGAGGAGCTCAAGCTGGCGGCCAAGGAGACCACGGCAACGCACAGCGTCCGGCGATACTTCAAGATCCGGCCGACCGACGTCTACCGGCCGATCTCGGAGATCATCGACGAGGTCGACGCGAAGACCCCACCGGTGACCAGCCCCACGACCGTGACGCATCCGGTCACCGGCGAGACCCTGCTGTACATCAGCGAGGGATTCACGGTGTCCATTCAGGACGTCGACGGCTTCCCCCGGCCGGAACTGCTGCGCGCCCTGCTCGAGGCCACCGGTCAGCTCGACCAGACCTTCCAGCACGAGAACATCCACCTGCAGTCCTTCGAGAAGGGCGACATGCTGGTGTGGGACAACCGCAGCATGGTCCACCGGGCCCTGCACACCACGACACCCGAACCGGCCGTGTCCTACCGGGTCACCGTCTACGACGACGCACACTGACGGCTCGTCACCACCGGCGGGGCCGCGCGGCGGGCGCGGTCCCGCCGTTCGTTGCCCGGGTCGGGCCTCAGCCGCCGTGGTGGTGTTGGCCGGGTGAATGCTCTTCCGCACTGCCGGCATCACCAGCTTCGGAACCGTCGCCGCCGGACAGGCCGCGGGCCCTTGCCGTGTCGAACTGCTCGGGGGTCAGGCCGTTCGGGGGTGGGTTCGGGCCGTTGACCTCGATGGTGAACTCGGCGGTGCGGACCACGCCCTGGTGCTGGAAGTCGAGGTACAGGCGATACCCGCCCGCGGTGGGCACGGTCACCGAGAACCCGATGTCCGGACCGGCCGGGTGCGGTGCGTCGGCGGGATGGACGTGCAGGTAGGCCAGATCGCCGTCGCGCAGGGCGACCAGGTGCCCGTAGGCGGCGAGGTAGGGCTCGAGATCGGTGACCGGCTTTCCGTTCTTCATCACCCGCAGGGTGAGCCGGCTGCTCCGGCCGGGAACCGCGGTGCCGGCGAGGTCCACGGTGTAGTCGTCCACGGCCGCGGTACCCGACGCCGGTGGCAGCGGGACCGGTCGGTAGTCCCCGGGTACGGAGATGTCGGCGCCGAGCGTGGTCGGCTGGCTGTTCCAGCCCGCGACGAAGTCGGCGAAGATCCGGTACTCGCCGGCCGCCGGGAGGGTCAGCGGTACCCGCCAGGTGCCGTCCGCGCCCAACGTGGGATGCACGTGCTGGAACCGCGACAGGTCGCGGCGCGCGAGGATCAGGTGCAGCAGCTTGCCGTGCCGCGGGTTGAACCGCAGCAGCGGCGTGCCGTCCGGTTCCAGGATCTGGAAGGCGAACGTGTGCTGGGTGCCGGCCGGCAGGATGTCCGCAAGTACCCGTAGGGTCAGGCCGTCCTGCGAGATCAGTAGGCCGCCGGGGAACTCCGCCGGGGCGGAGTTCCCCGATGCCGCGGCGGCGACCGGTCCGGCCGGGTCGGCGCCGAGCACCTGGCCGGCCAGGTAACCGCCGCCGAGCACGACGACGGCGAGCGCGCCGGCTCCGAGCTTGATCGATGTCTTCATCGCAAACCGTCCCAGGTGGACGACAAGGGCTGGCGACCGGAGGGAGCAGGGTTTCGAGAACGGTCCGTGCGTGCCCCCTCACATTTGGTGCCGAAACCATGTGTAACCGATCCGGGCAATAAAAGGAAGTTCCGCCTGCGCGGACTGACCGGGCACTTACCCGGTCATTACCCGACCGCCTGGGCATACCAGAAATCGCGTGCCACACTCCTTGCGGAGGCTTTCTGGAAATGGCGCACCGGCGTGTCAAACGGAGAGGCGATGATGACAGGTACCTGCCCTGTGCACTCGAATCCGATGCCGATTGACGAGGACTACTGGCACGATCCGCACCCGTTGCACACCCGGCTGGCGGAGCAGGGTCCGATCCACCGGATGTGCCTGCCGGACCAGATCCCGGTGTGGCTGGTCACCGGGTACGAGGAGGTGCGCGCCGGGCTCAGGGATCAGCGCCTGGCCCGCAACCGCAAGTACGCCGGCCCGGACTACACCTGTACCACCTACCCGGAAGGGCAGGACTACACCAGGCTGATCACGGAGGATCCGCCGGAGCACACGGCGACCCGACGTCTGATCAACTTCGCCTTCACGCCGCGCCGCATCGAGCAGATCCAGCCGAAGATCCACGAGATCACGGCCGAACTGCTCGACGGGGTCGAGCGGGCGGCCGCCGCGAACGCCGGTGTGGTCGACCTGATGCCGTCGTACTTCGCGCCGCTGCCGATCTCGGTGATCAGCGGGATCCTCGGTCTGCCGGCCGAGCACCTCGACCGGGTACTTGCCGTGACCAACGCCGAGTTCGCGCTGGCCGAAGGCCGCTTCGACGGTCCGGTCGACACCGATCCGTTCGGTGCCGCCGCGGCGACGGCCCTCGGCGAGCTCGGTCAGATCATCATCGAGTTGGTCCAGGACCGCCGGACCGACCCGACCGAGGACCTGATCTCGCACTGGGCGACCGCGACCGACGAACGGGGCGACCTGCTTCCGGTCACCGACATCATGGGCATGGTGCTGATCCTGTATCTCGGCGGCTACGACACCACCGCCGGCATGCTGGTCTCCTCCACGCTCGACCTGCTCGAGCATCCGGAGCAGCTCGTCCGGCTGCGCGCCGACCCCGACCTGTTCCCGGCGGCCGTCGAGGAACTGTTGCGCCGCAACAGTTCGGTGTTGCGCGGCTTTCGCCGGTTCGCGACAGAGGACCTGGCCATCGGCGGGCAGCCGATCGCCGCGGGCGACACGGTGCTGCTGAGCATCAGCGCGGCCAACCGGGACCGGGCGATGTTCGCCGACGCCCAGGTGTTCGACCTGGAACGGCCGGGCAACGATCTCCACATCGCCTTCGGTTACGGGCCGCACCACTGCCCGGGCCACCGGCTGGCCACCGTGGAGGTCCAGATCGCCCTCCAGGCACTTTTCCAACGATTCCCGGACATCGAGATCACCGTGCCACGGGAGCAGATTCCGTGGCGCAGATCCTCGTTCTGCCGGGCCTCCTACGGATTGCCGGCCAGGGTTCGGAAATGACCGGCCCGGCCAAGAATCCTCATTGGTCTTCGTGACGTTCTCACTGTTCGGCGGACGGCCCAGGGAATAGCGTGGTAGGAGTGCATAGACCAGACGTATCGTGATTGGCGTGATAGCGAGGCCCTACAATGACTCTGCAATTGAGCGAGCTGGGCTTGATGTCGCCGGAGGAGAAGCGCAACCTCCTCGCGTTGCTCATCGAGGATGCCCTGTTGACCCCGCCGGCCACGCCGGAGCCGACCCGGCCGCGGAGTCAGCCCAAGCGCCAGGAGTCGACGCCCGGCCTGCGCTTCGAGCTGCTGGGCCCATTGGCCGTGCGGTACGGCAACGTCGAGTTCGCGCCGAGCGCGCCGAAGTTGCGCGCGATGATCGCGACCCTGCTGTTCAACGCGAACAGATCGGTCGCGGCCTCGGCGCTGGTCCGAGAGCTCTGGGAGAACGAGCCGCCGCGCACCTCGCACGCGACCGTGCAGACCTACGTTTTCAAGCTGCGCAAGCTGTTTCGCGACGTCCTGGGGGTCACCACGGAGTACGTGAACAACGAGCTGCTGCTGACCCACTCCGGGGGATACACCCTGCTGGTGGCGGACGGCCAGTTGGACATCGAGGAGTTCGAGCGGCTGGTCATCGCCGGCAGCGCCGAGTTACGCGCGGGTGAGTACGACAAGGCCGCGCACAACCTGCGCCGGTCGCTCGCCCTGTGGCGCGGCCCGGTCAGCCCCGAGCTGCAGTGGGGCATGCAGCTGCGGGCCCACTCGGCCCGGTTGGAGGAGCGCAGGTTCTACGCGCAGATGATGCGGATCGAGGCCGACCTGTGCCTCGGCCTGCACCGGGAGATGATCAGCGAGCTGGCCTCGGTCGTGGTCGAGCATCCGCTGCACGAGCCCGCCCACGCGATGTTCATGGCCGCGCTGTACCGGTCCGGCCGGACCTCGGCGGCCCTCGACGTGTTCCGCCGCTTCCGCAGGCAGATGTTGCAGGAGCTCGGAATGGAGCCATCGGCGCGGATCCAGTCGCTGCACCTGGCGCTGTTGCGCAACGACGTGCTGCTGGACAACCGCGGGCTCACCTCGGAGATGCTGCTCGATCGGCTCGGCACGGCGGTGCACGGCCGCGCGGCCTGAAATGAGGGTGATCACATGACGACGAGCGAGCACCGGGTTCGGATCCGCCGCGTGGTGCACCCCGACGTGCCCGGTCCGATCGGCCCGCGGCCAACGCCGCGCGAGCGGCTGGCGTACTCGATCCGGATCCGGCGCATCGAGTACCTTCCGGTCGAACTGGCCGGTTGCGCGGTCGCGGCGCTGCTGTCCGTGCGGTCGGGCAGCGAGCCGTGGAGCGCCACCGCCGGTGTGGTCGCCGTTCTCGCGGCCCTGTGCTGTATGCACGTCGTCAGCATGGCCAACGCCCTTGCCGGCCGGGACATCGACGCGAGCCCACTGTCCGACGCGGTGTACGAGCTCGGCCCGCGCGCCGTGCGCCGGCAGATCGGGGCCACCGGTGTGGTGCTGGCCGGGCTGGCCGGCTGCCTCGCGGCGGGCACCGGGCACTGGGACATCCTGGCGTTGGTCGCCGTCACGCTGTACCTGGGCACGCGGTACGCCACCGGGCCGCTGCGCCTGCGGGGTGCGGGCGGGTGGCAGATCCCGGCGCTGTTCCTGATCCGGTTCTGGCTGCCGATGGTGCTGATCGTTCGGGCCCAGCCGGGCGAGCCGGACTGGACGGTCCTGCTCGCGATCGCCGGCTTCGCCGGGTGCCAGGTCGGCATCATGCTGGTGGGGATCGCACGGAACCGGAAGCCGGCGCGCGGTGCGGGAGCTGCCGGTTGATGCCGCGTTGCCGCGGCTGGTCGCCCCGCGGCTGACCGCCGTCGGCCGGACCGCCGTGGTGGCGGTGCCGCTCCGCTGGTGAGGTACTGCGCCTGCGGGTCAGAGCCAACCGTTCGCCCTGGCGATGCGGCACGCGTCCGCCCGGTTGGCGGCACCGAGCTTGCGCACGGCCGCGGCGAGGTAGTTGCGGACCGTACCGATGGACAGGTTGGTGCGCTGGGCGATGACGGCGACCGGGGTGTCGTACTCGGCCAGGCGCAGCACTTCGAGCTGTCGCGGGGTGAGCGGGCAGTCCGGCGCGGTGAGGGCGTCCGCGGCCATGACCGGGTCGACGTAGCGGCCCCCGTCGCGCACCCGCCGGATCACGTCGACCAGCTTCGCACCTGGCCCGACCTTCGGGAGGAATCCCTTGACACCGGCGGCCAGCGCGCGCTTGAGGTAGCCCGGTCCGCCGTGCTCGGTCACGATCACGACCCCGCAGGCCGGCAGCAACCTCGCCAGCTCGGCGGTGAACGCGAGACCGTCCAGCTCGGGCAGCGCGAGGTCGACCACCGCGACGTCGGGATGCCAGGCCAGCGCCGCGTCCACCGCGGCCCGGCCGTCGGCGACCTGGGCCACCACCTCGAGATCGTCCTCGATGTCCAGTCGCGCCGCGATCGCCGTCCGGGTCAGCTCATTCTCGTCGGCGACCAGCACCCGGACCACGGTGCCGTCCGGACGAGGGGTGTCCAGCCGCCGTCGCCTGCCCGCGGCTTCACGGTGAACTCGACCGGGCATGCGCGCTCCTCCCGGGCACTCGCCGAGGCCATCCCAACGAAGTGCGCATCAAGAACTCCTCAGCAGGCTGCCGGAAAGAGCTGGGGTTTGGATCGCCATTCGCTCAAGGATAAATCCTGCGACCGCGTGGAGTTCAGGGGCTAGTGCAGCGGCCATTGCGACGCGTGCGTTTTCACCGGACGATCGTGACGAGTGCACTGTTTCACCCGCCGCCGAGGGGCTACGGTTCGAGTTGCGACGTGACCCGCCGTCGCCCTCCGGCCCGACCCCTGACCGCTCGCCGGCCGGATCGTTCCCGACTGCCTTGCCGGTTACCGGCCGATTACCCGCCGGGCCATACGATTCCCTTATGCGCAAGCCTGTTGAGCACGCACGGGCGTGATGTCGCCAGTGGACGGGCCCGGTTTGGAGGCAGGGTGATGGCCGAGTCGGTAGGGGTCGGGGTGCGGCGCACCAATGTGACGGTACTGCCGACACTGTTTCCCGACGACCCGCAGTTGCGGATGGACGTGCTCCGGCCGTACAAGGTTCACAGCCGATACCTGAAGTCCGCGACCGTGTCCGTCCAGAATGGACTGCCGGTCGGCAGGGGTGAGTTCAGCATCCCCAACTCGTGCTACATCGACGACACCGGGCATTTCAACTCGGTCGAGTTCAACATCTGCTACAACCAGCTCGTCTACTACCTGCTGGCGAAGTCCATCAAGGAGCGGGCGGTACCCGCGCTGGCCGCCTGGACCCTGGACGACTTCTGGGAGCGGCAGCTTCCGGACATCCTCATCGCGCGGTTCCGCAGCCTGTTCCGGGCGCCGATCGAATCGTCGTCGTTCAGCGGCGAGGTCTCGATCGCCACCATCACCGAGAGCGACGTGCGCCGGCCGGTGCTGCTCACCGAAACCACGTGCCGATTCTGGGACCGGCAGGACGGCAGCGCCGAGGGCGAGGTCCTGCTGGCCCTGCTCAACCCGCCCGGAATGGCCCCGACGAAGGAGATAGCCTGATGACCCGGCCCAACCCGTTGCGCACGCTGGCCGACATCGTTCGGGTGCAGGGCAGCGCCCGCGCCGACCACGCGGCGATCCTGTGCGAGGGCCGCCGCGTCGACTACGCCGCCCTGCACCGGGTGAGCAAGCAGGCCGCGCACGGCATCCTGGCCGCCGGTCTGCGGCCGGGTGACCGGTTGGCGTACCTGGGCAAGGAATCCGAACACTACTACGAGTTGCTGTTCGCGGCGGCCAGGAGCGGCACGGTGCTGGTCCCGATCAACTGGCGGCTCACCGCGGGCGAGGTCGAGCACATCCTGCGCGACTCGGGTACCTCGCTGCTGTTCGTCGACTCGGTGACCACGGCGGTGGCCGAGAAGGTCGCCCCGGACCTGCCCGGCCTCCAGATCGTGCCGCTGGACCGGCCGGGCGCGCCGGGGGCCGGCTTCACCGAGTGGGTGTCGGCGTACCCGGACTCCGAACTGCTCATCCGGGCCAGGCCGGACGACCCGATCGTGCAGATGTACACCAGCGGCACGACCGGCCTACCCAAGGGCGTGGTGCTGGCGCACCGCAGTTTCTTCGCGGTGCCGAACGCCATGGCGAGCGAGGGCCTTGACTGGATCGACTTCCGGGAAAGCGACCGCAGCCTGATCGGCATGCCCGGCTTCCACGTCGGTGGCCTGTGGTGGGCGGTGCAGGGCTTCGCCCACGGGGCGACCAACATCGCGATGCGGGAGTTCACCCCGTCCGGCGCGGTCGAGCTGATCAGGGACCTTGGCGTGACCACCGCCTGCATGGTGCCGGCGATGTTGCGGTTCGTGCTGGCCGAGCCCGGGGTGACCAAGGCCGACTTCAGCACCCTGCGCAAGATCATCTACGGTGGCGCCCCGATCGCGGAATCGTTGCTCGCCCAGTGCATCGAGGGATTCGGTTGCGATTTCGCGCAGATCTACGGGCTGACCGAGACGGGCAACACGGTGCTGTGCCTGCCGCCGGCCGATCACGTTCCCGGCACCCGGCGGATGCGGGCCGCGGGCCGGGCGTACCCCGGCTTCGGTCTGGCCATTCTGGACGATTCGGGGAACCGGCTGCCGGCGGGGGAGATCGGTGAGGTCTGCGTGCGCACCCCGGCCGCCATGGTGGAGTACTGGAACCTGCCGGAGGCGACGGCGAAGACGCTGATCGACGGGTGGGTGCACACCGGGGACGCCGGCTACCTGGACGAGGACGGCTACCTGTTCATCCAGGACCGGATCAAGGACATGATCATCGTCGCCGGTGAGAACGTGTACCCGGCCGAGATCGAGAACGCGATCACCAAACACCCCGACGTGGCCGAGGCCGCCGTGGTCGGCGTTCCGGACGAGCGCTGGGGCGAGGCAGTGCACGCGTTCGTGGTGCCGGTGGCCGGACGGCAGCCGCAGGCCCGGGATCTGGCCGAGTTCCTGCAGGACCGGCTCGCCGACTTCAAGGCTCCGCTCGCCTATGAGTTCATCGACGCGGTGCCGCGCAATCCCAGCGGCAAGATCCTCCGGCGCGAGCTGCGCGACCGGTTCTGGCGCGACCAGGAGCGCGCCGTCAGCTGAACCGCCGGCACCCGATCTGCGAGGATGGTCCACAGTGAGCACTACCATGCCGGATCCGCGCCTTCCGTTGGCCCGCCTGTCCCGGTTGCTCGACCCGGAGTCGCTGACCGAACTGCATGACCGCGACGAGGTCGCGACGACCGTGGTGCGGGGCTGGGTCGACGGCGAGAAGGTGATCGCGTTCTGTACCGACGCGACCCGCAAGGGTGGCGCGCTCGGCATCGAGGAGTGCGTGCGCATCGCCGACGCCATCGACCTTGCCGCCAGCGAGCACAGCCCGGTGATCGGGCTCTGGCACTCGGGCGGGGCGAAGCTCGCCGGCGGCGTCGAGTCGATGCACGGCATCGGCCAGATCTTCGCGGCCATGGTGCGGGCTTCCGGTCTGGTGCCGCAGATTTCGGTGGTGCTCGGTCCGGCGGCGGGCGGCGCGGCGTACGGCCCGGCCCTCACCGACATCGTGATCATGGCTCCGGACGCCCGGATCTTCATCACCGGTCCGGATGTCGTGCGCAGCGTCACCGGCGAGGAGATCGACATGGTGGGCCTCGGGGGTACCGAGGCGCACGGCCGCAAGTCCGGCGTGACGCACGTGGTGGCCGATTCGGAGGACGGCGCGTTCGGGGTGACCCGGCGACTGGTCGAGCTGCTCGCCCGGCCGGGCACGTTCCGGCCGGCAAGGGCCGGTGCGCCGCGGGATCTGCTTGCGCTGCTGCCCGACTCACCGCGGCGGGCCTACGACGTGCGGCCGCTGATCCGCCGGATTCTCGACGCGGCGCCCGGCGACCCGTTCACCGAGCTGCAGCCGAACTGGGCGCCCAACGTGGTGGTCGGGCTCGGCCGGTTGGGTGGCGGGACCATCGGGGTGGTGGCCAGCAACCCGCTGCGCAAGGGCGGCTGCCTCGACTCGCTCGCCGCCGAGAAGGCGGCCCGGTTCGTGCGGATGTGTGACGGGCTCGGCGTTCCGCTGCTCGTCCTCGTGGACGTCCCCGGATACCTCCCGGGTGTCGCGCAGGAGTGGGGCGGCGTCGTGCGGCGCGGTGCCAAGCTGCTGTACGCCTTCGCCGAGGCGACCGTGCCTCGGGTCACGCTGGTCACCAGGAAGTCATACGGCGGCGCCTACATCGCCATGAACTCCCGTTCGCTCGGCGCCACCGCGGTGTATGCCTGGCCGGACGCCGAGGTCGCCGTGATGGGAGCGGAGTCGGCCGTCCGCGTCCTGCACCGCAAGCAGCTTGCCGCGTCCGAACCGGACGAGCATCCGGCACTGATCACCCGCCTGGTCGAGGAGCACAAGCAGACCGCGGGCGGTCTCGACCGCGGCATCGAGCTCGGCGTGATCGACGCGGTGATCGATCCGGCGGACACCAGGCAACGGCTGATCGCCGCGTTCGCGGCGGCGTCGGCGAGCAGCGGGCCCGAGCGCGGCCGGCACGGCAACATTCCCTTGTAACGGTCTACAGCGGACCGTAACCACCCGAGCACCCCGGCCCCGGGGTGCTCGTTGCCGTGCAATGGCATGGCCCAGCAATTACTTTGCGGTGGGCCGGTGATGAAAAGACGCGATTCACCGTCCGTTATCTCCGGCGTATGTTGTCAGTAGATGGCAGTGCCCCGGGACGGGCGGTCGCAGTGCGTCCACGAACGTCCTTTTCACTTTCCCGTTGACTCGCCAGATCTTCGGCTGATGTTGCTAGAGCGGAGACACACAATGGCTACTTCCTCCGAGGAGCTCGTTGCCGCGTTGCGAGAGTCGCTCAAGGAGAACGAACGGCTGTGGCAACTGAACCAGCAGCTCGCGGCCGAGGCGAGCGAGCCCGTCGCCATTGTGGGGATGGGCTGCCGGTTGCCGGGCGGGGTGGGTTCTCCTGCGGAGCTGTGGCGCCTGGTGGATGGTGGCGTGGACGCGGTTTCAGGATTTCCGGCCGATCGGGGTTGGGATCTGGAGGGATTGTTCGATCCGGATCCCGATCGGGTGGGGAAGTCTTATGTGCGGCGCGGCGGATTTCTCGCGGATGCCGGTGGTTTCGACGCCGGGTTCTTCGGGATCTCGCCGCGTGAGGCGTTGGCGATGGATCCCCAGCAGCGGTTGTTGCTTGAGGTGTCCTGGGAGACGTTGGAGCATGCCGGGATCGACCCGAGGTCGTTGCGTGGCAGCCGGACCGGCGTGTTCGCCGGGGTGATGTATCACGACTACGCGAGCGGCATGGCGGCGGCGCCTGAGGAGTTGGAGGGCCTGCTGAGCACCGGGACCGCCGGCAGCGTGGCCTCCGGCCGGCTGGCCTACGTGCTGGGCGCCGAGGGACCCGCGGTCACCGTGGACACGGCGTGCTCCTCGTCGCTGGTGGCGGTGCACTTGGCGGTGCAGGCGGTGCGCCGGGGGGAGTGCTCGCTGGCGTTGGCCGGTGGGGTGACGGTGATGGCGACGCCGGACGTGTTCGTGGAGTTCTCCCGGCAGCGCGGGCTGTCGCCGGACGGCCGGTGCAAGTCCTTCGCGGCCGCGGCCGACGGTGCCGGTTGGGCCGAGGGCGTCGGCGTGCTGGCGTTGGAGCGATTGTCCGACGCACAACGGCTCGGCCACCGGATCCTGGCCGTGGTGCGGGGTTCGGCGGTGAACCAGGATGGTGCGTCCAACGGGTTGACCGCGCCGAACGGTCCGTCGCAGCAGCGGGTGATCCGGGCGGCGCTTGCCGACGCCGGACTGTCCACTGAGGACATCGACGTGGTGGAGGCGCACGGCACCGGGACGACGTTGGGGGATCCGATCGAGGCGCAGGCCATCCTGGCCACCTACGGGCAGGACCGGCCGGCCGGCCGGCCGCTGTGGCTGGGTTCGATCAAGTCCAACATCGGTCACACGCAGGCGGCGGCCGGCGTGGCCGGTGTGATCAAGATGGTGCAGGCGATGCGGCACGGGATGTTGCCGGCGACGTTGCATGTGGATGCCCCGACCCCGAAGGTGGACTGGTCGGCCGGCGCGGTGGAGTTGCTGACCCAGGCTCGGGACTGGTCCGAGTCGGACCGGCCGCGCCGGGCCGGGGTGTCCTCGTTCGGCGTCAGCGGAACCAACGCCCACCTGATCCTGGAAGAGGCACCGCCCGCGGCCGCCGGCACCACCGATCCCGACGCGGAACCGGCGGACCTGCCCGTGGTGCCCTGGGTGATCTCGGCCCGCTCGCCGCAGGCCTTGCGCGCCCAGGCGATCCGGCTCCAGGAGTTCGTCGACGCCAACCCGGACACCGACCCGATCGACGTCGGACTGTCCCTGGCCGCATCGCGGGCCCAACTGGAACACCGGGCAGTGATCACCGGGCGGGACCGCGCGGAATTGTTGGCGGCGTTGGCGGCGGTGGCCGAAGGTGAGCCGGCCGACGGTGCGCCGGAAGCCGGGGCCGGCGCCGGGAAGATCGCCTGGGTGTTTCCCGGCCAGGGCGGCCAATGGCTGGGGATGGCCGCGGGGTTGCCGGAGTCCTCGCCGGTGTTCGCCGGGCGACTCAGCGATTGTGCGGCGGAGTTGCAGCGGTGGGTGGACTGGCCGGTGTGGCCGGTGCTGCGCGGCGAGGTGGACGGCCCGTTGGTGGAGCGGGTGGACGTGGTGCAGCCGGCGCTGTGGGCGGTGATGGTGTCGCTGGCCGAGGTGTGGCGCTCCTACGGTGTGGTTCCGGCGGCCGTGGTGGGTCATTCCCAGGGCGAGATCGCCGCGGCCTGTGTCGCGGGCGGGTTGAGCATCGCCGACGGGGCGCGGGTGGTCGCGCTGCGCAGCAAGGCCATCGCGGCCCTGTCCGGACAGGGCGGAATGGTCTCGATCTCGGCGCCCGCCGGTCAGGTGCGGGAACTGCTCGGTGCCGGGCTCAGCGTGGCGGCGATCAACGGTCCGGCCACCGTGGTGGTCTCCGGCGGTGCGGCCGAGTTGGACCAGCTGCTCGACGAGTGTGCGCGGCGCGGTATCCGGGCCAAGCGGATCGAGGTGGACTATGCCTCGCACTCGGTCCAGATAGAGCGGATCCGCGACGAGATTCTGACCGGGCTGACGGAGATCGACCCGAAGCCGGCCCAGATTCCGTTCTACTCCACCGTCACCGGAACCGTGGTGGACGCCACCGAGTTGGATGCCGGGTACTGGTACCGCAACCTGCGCTCCACGGTGCGGTTCGCCGACACGGTGCGGACCATGCTGGACGAGGGGTACCGGCATTTCATCGAGGTGGGCCCGCATCCGGTGCTGGCCACCAGCATCCAGGACACCATCGAGCACGCCGGCGCCGACGCCTCGGTGGTCGGCACGCTGCGCCGCGACGACGGCGGTTTCGACCGGATGATCGCCTCGGTCGGCCAGGCCTGGTGCCACGGCGTGGCCGTGGACTGGCCCGGGATGTTCACCGGCGCCCGGCCGGTGGAGTTGCCCACCTACGCCTTCCAACACGAGCGGTACTGGCTGACCGGGCGCGGTGGGGTGGTCGACGCCACGGGTCTCGGGCAGACGGGGGTCGAGCATCCGTTGCTGGGTGCGGCGGTGGATCTGCCGGACACCGGCGGGGTGTTGCTGACCGGCCGCCTCGGTCTCGGTACCCAGCCATGGCTGGCCGATCACGCCGTCAACGGCACCGTGCTGGTGCCGGGTGCGGCGCTGGTCGAGTTGGCGGTGCAGGCCGGCGAGCGGGTCGGCTGTGACCTGCTCGAGGAGCTGACCCTCGCGGCGCCGGTGCTGCTGCCCGAGCGCGGTGGTCTGGACCTGCAGGTGGTGGTCGGCGGGGCGGGCGACGAGGGGCGCCGCCCGGTGAGCATCTACAGCCGCGACCAGGCCGCCGCCAGCGAGACCGCGTGGACCCGGCACGCCACCGGAACCCTGGCGCCCGCCGGGCAGTCCGCGGTGACCACCGACCTGGCCCAGTGGCCGCCGGCCGGTGCCGAGCCGGTCGCACTCGACAACGTCTACCCGGACCTGGCCGCGGCGGGATTCGGCTACGGCCCCACTTTCCAGGGACTGCGTCAGGTATGGCGGCGCGGCGCCGACATCTTCGCCGAGGCCGGCCTGCCCGAGGCGGTGGCCGGGGACGCCGGGCGGTTCGCGCTGCACCCGGCGCTGCTCGACGCGGCGTTGCACGCCCTGCTCGCCGCCGACCGGACCGACCTGCGGGTGCGGCTGCCGTTCAGCTGGACCGGAGTCTCCATCGCGGCCACCGGCGCGACCACCGTGCGGGTGCGGCTGCGCCCGGTCGGCGAGGACACCATCGCCGTGCACCTGGCGGACACCACCGGCGCGCCGGTGGCCACGATCGCCGGGCTGAATGTTCGGCCGCTCAGCGCGGACGCGCTCCGCACGACCACCGCCACGGCCCAGTCGTTGCTGAGTCTGCAGTGGACACCGATCACCCTCGACGAGGCCGCCGGCAGCCAGGAGAGCCCCGTCGTGCTCGGCGAGGACTCCTTCGGCCTGGACACCCGGTGCTATCCGGACCTGGCCGCGTTGATCACCGCCGGGGCCGGTGCCGACCTGGTGCTCTACCCGGTGCCAGGCACCGCAGGCACCGATCCGGTTCGGGCCGTCCACGACCTCAGCACGCGGGTGCTGCGGCTGATCCAGGCCTGGCTGGCCGCCGAGCCGCTGAGCACCGCACGGCTGGTCCTGATCACCCGGCAGGCCGTGGCCACCCGGCCGGACGACGACGCCGACCTCGCCCACGCCGCCGTCTGGGGCCTGGTCCGCACCGCGCAGAGCGAGCACCCGCACCGGTTCACCCTGGTCGACCTCGATGCGGAGCCGGCGGGCCTGCCCGCGGCGGCGCTTGGCGGAGAGCCGCAGGTCGCCGTCCGGGATGGCCAGCTGCTGGTGCCGCGCCTCACCCGCACCGGGTCCGACGGGGTACTGGTGCCACCGCCCGGCCAACCGGCCTGGCGGCTGGACGCCGAGAACAAGGGCACGCTGGACCGGATCGAGCTGGTCCCCGGCTCGCAGCTGCTCGAACCGTTGGCGGCGGGCGAGGTTCGGATCCAGGTCCGGGCCGCCGGACTCAACTTCCGGGATCCGTTGCTCGCCCTCGGCATGTTCTCGGACACCACGACGGGCGGCGAGGCGGCAGGCGTGGTGACCGAGGTAGGCCCCGGCGTCACCGACCTCGCACCCGGAGACCGCGTCTTCGGCATCGTCTACGAGCCGTTCGGTCCGGTCACCGTCGCGGATCACCGGGTGCTGCGCCGGATTCCGCGGGAGTGGACGTTCGAGCAGGCGGCGTCGGTGCCGGTCACGTTCCTGACCGCCTGGTACGGCCTGCACGAGTTGGCCGGGGTCGGTCCGGGGGATGTGGTGCTGGTGCACGCGGCCGCCGGTGGGGTGGGGATCGCGGCGGTGCGGTTGGCGAAACATCTGGGTGCGGAGGTGTTCGGTACGGCGAGTCCGGGTAAGTGGGATGCGTTGCGGGCGTTGGGGTTGGACGATGATCACATCGCCTCGTCGCGGACCGTGGAG
>NZ_DASUCC010000050.1:0-30635 GCF_035762905.1 Actinophytocola sp. | reverse complement strand
ATCTCACGCGATTCGCGGCCTTACGCCAAGACTGGTGCTCGAGGGGAGCCCGGACTCGTGGGATGCGTATGTCCGCTGGCCCGTAGCCTGTGTTCGTGGCTGAGCTGCCGGTGTGGACCGAGCGACTGGTTGTGCGGCGGTTCGCCGTCGGGGATGTGGCCGCGTTCGCGGCGTACCGCTCGGATCCGGAAGTGGCCCGGTACCAGTCGTGGGAAGCCCCGGTGTCCGAAGTAGACGCTGCCCGGCTGGTGGCCGGTTTCGCGGCCGCCGAGGAGGGCGCACCCGGCTGGTTCCAGTACGCCGTGGAGCGCGACGGCGTGCTGATCGGCGACATCGGTATCTGCCTGCACGACAATCGGATGCAGGCGGGGTTGGGGTTTACCGTGGCCCGGCCGTACCAGGGACAGGGCTACGGGACCGAGGCGGTGCGGTGCGTGCTGGACCGGGTGTTCGGTACCGGAGTGCGCCGGGTCTCGGCGGACTGCGACGCCCGCAACACCGCATCAGCGAAGCTGCTGGACCGGCTCGGGTTTCGCCGGGAGGGCCGGCGCGTCCAGCACACCTGGGCCAAGGGTGAGTGGACTGACGACCTGCTGTTCGGGCTGCTGGCCGGCGACCGGCCCAGCCGGGCCGACGAACCGGCCATCTACGCCTGCCGGCCCAACGTTGTGGTGCGCGACCTGTCCGCGAGCTTGCGGTTCTACCGGGACCTGCTGGGGTTTCAGGTCGGCTGGCGCTGGTCCGACCCGGCCGGCCGGTTCCTCGCCGAGGACGACCCGGACGAGCCCGGTACCGCGCTGGTCTTCCGGGATCGTGCCCACCTCATACTGACCCAGGTCGCCGGCGCGCATCCGACCCGGCTACACCTTGACGTGAACACCACCGCACAACTCGACGATCTGTTCGATCAGTGGAGCCGGCGCGGCGCGACCATCGCCGAACCACCATCCGTGCGGCCCTGGGGGATGTACGAGATGCGGCTGCACGACCCGGATGGCACGGTACTCCGGATCAGCGCCCATCCCAACTAGGGTCGCTCTGCCGACACGGTCGGGGTCGCCAGCATCCGCTCGCGGGTGTCCGGCGGGACGGCAGCGGTGACAATGAACCGGACCGCCGTGTCGGCGACGACGGCCACCGTGGCGTGTCTTGCCTTGGTGTGTCACAGGCGGCGGCCGTTCCGCCGGCAAGTGGGAAGGCGCGGGACGCGGTCTCGCAGGCGTACAGCCGGCGCAGGTCCGCGACCGGATCACGGGCGCCGGACTGGTCGCGCCGACCAGACGCACCTACGCACCCATCCACCACAAACCGGGTCACCGGGCCGGACCTGCCCTCGCGCCGCCAGTCGGGCGGCACCGAGCACCGCGCCAGGCCCGATCCCCGCACCGGCCGCCAGCCGGCCGGTTCCGGCCGTCCGGTGCGGCACGGTCGCCTTGGCCGCCTGCTCACCACCACCGCACCGTTGGAGGTGGAAATGTCGCGACCACCCTGCTGATCCTGCGCGCCACCGAACCGCTCACCCCACCCAGTGCATGGCATCGACACCGCCACCACCTGGGCGCTGCTGCACCAGCTACAACCTCGCCGCGACCGTGGGTCTCGATCCCAGCCGGGCGACGGGCGATCCGCTCGGCCCCCGCCGTCCGGCCATGGTGCTGGCCGGCGGGGTAGCCCTGCTCCACCGCCTACCACGGAATCGCCCTCTCCAGCGCGCCGTGGAGCCCGAGCGCGGCACTGCCACGCAAACCAAACTACGCCGACCAATCAGGGCATAGAGCAGCAAACCACGCGTGAGATCACACGCGATTCGTGGGATTTCACCAAGAGTGGGTCCGAGGACGATCGCTCTATTCACCCGTCACAAGATGAACAGGTTAGAAACCTGGCGACCTCGCTGTCGCCAATCACGAAGCCCGGCCCCGGAGCATCGGAGTTGTTTGCAGCTGTGAAAAGCTTCGACGGGCGACGCTGGGATGACTATCCAGCAGCTGAGCCAGCCTCTCGGCCAAGCGGTCTGGACACCCGGCGGCCCGCGTCATGGCCCGGAGACGGATCCTCCAGTGGCAACGCTAACTGGTCGTCAGTACTTGCGAATCTGGCCCTACACATGGCAATCGGCCACGTCCATGCGTCGAGGGCAGTGGTAGCGCTGCCGGCATCGGTGGGGCGAGCAAGTCCTTACAATGAATCGGCCGCAAGTGCCGTAGATCTAGTCACCCAATAGAGTGCCTCTCTCGGCTTCGGTCAGGGAATTGCGAATCCGGTGGCGGGCCATTGCAATGATGCTGTCCATCGTAACTGTAGCATCCCAAATTCTCGCCGTACCGTCTTGTGATGCCGTCACCAATCGATGCCCATCGGGTGACCAAGAAACATCGCTGACTGGAGCAGCATGAACGCCAGCGATTGCGACCTCGGACTCGGCATTTACATCCCAGATGCGAACTGTGCGGTCGGATGACGCTGTGGCCAATTTTGCACTGTCAGGCGACCATGCCATACCCCACACGGTGTCTCCATGGCCAAGAAGTACGCATTCCATAATGCGTCTCTGCACATCCCAAATCGTTACAGCTCCGCCACGAGACGCGCTCGCAATTCGACCTCCATCAGGTGACCACGCGAGCGCCCATACTGCATATTTATGGTCGCTAATACTGGCGACACGTTCCCCATTGTCCACATTCCAGATGTGTACGAATCCCAAATCATCTCCTGTTGCGATCCGTCGCCCATCCGGCGACCAGGCCACTATTCGAACTCGATCTTTATGTCCTTTGATCGTTGAGATATTTTCTCCGGTTTTAGGGTTCCAAATTCGCACCATCCAGTCTGCCGAGCTAGTAGCTAGAAGTTCTCCGCTGGGCGCCCATGCCACTGCCAAAACCCAGTCATCGTGGTCGCGAAGGACCATGCGTTCCGCACCATTCGCGGCGTTCCACAACCGCGCAGTTCGATCAAGTGACGCCGTCGCTAGAGTCGATCCGTCCGGGGACCATGCGACGCTCCAGACTGCATCTTTATGTCCGCTCATCCGGATCATTTCCAAGCCTGCATTTGAATCCCATATTCGAGCTGTTCGGTCGTCTGACCCGGTGGCGATACGCTGGCCATCCGGCGACCAAACCGCAGCAACGACTTCGCGTCGGTGGCCGCTCAATGCGACTATACTTTCCTCCCTAGCGTCCCAAACACGCGCGGTTCTATCCAATGAACCGGTGCAAAGCCATTGACCCGATGGCGCCCATTTAACGCTGGCTACACCGTCTTTATGGCCGCGCAACGTGAGTAACTCAGTGCCACTAATAGAATCCCATACGCGGGCCGTCTTGTCTCGTGACCCAGTCGCCAGTCGGCGACCGTCCGGCGACCATGAGACTCCCCATATTCGATCTTGGTGGCCGCGTATTACGACAAGTTGCTCACCGGTAGATGCACTCCACACTCTGGCAGTTCGATCATCCGAAACAGTGGCGATGAACTGCCCATCGGGCGACCAATCTACGTTCCAAACTCCATCCCGATGGCCACGTAAGGTCAGTACCTCGGACCCCGTAGCGGCGTCCCAGACTTTGGCGGTTTGATCACGGGAGCCGGTCGCTATGAACTTCCCATCATTTGACCACGCAACGCCGCAGACATCACGATTATGGCCGTTCATGGACGCGACAACAAAGCCATTGCGCACATCCCATACGCGCGCGGTCCCGTCATACGAACCGGTCGCGATAAATGGTCCCACGGGACACCAAGAAATACCCCAGATGCCTCCCTGATGCCCATCCAACGATACGAGGGCCGCTCCCGTATATGTATCCCACACGCATGCGGTTCGGTCTCGCGAGCCCGATGCCAAAAGGTTCCCGTCTGGTGACCAGGCTACTCCCCACACACGATCGTTGTGGCCGCTGAGGGTGAGTTCTACCTGACCCGTGCGAACGTCCCAGATTTTGATAGTGCGATCAAAGGCCGCCGTCGCAACACGGAGCCCATCGGGCGACCACGCTACATCCTCTAACTCGCGAATATGACCGTTGAGAACGACGGTGGTCCTATTTCGGACCAGAGCTGTGGCAAGCGCTCGGCCGACCAATGGGGTAATGGTGTATTCATCTACGGCTGCGAGGGCCAGCATTAGCGCTCGCTCCGGGTCGTCTTCAATAGTATCCAGCGCGCGGTGCGCGACGGTATCCGCGAGTCGCCGTACCGTATTCTGGTCCGCCTTTTGGGATTGTTCGAGGAAATCGACAGTAAGTTGGTGCCCTCCGAGTTTTGGAAACTTGAGCGAGTGCTGCAGCGAACTGGCGAGCCTATCGCCCTGCAGTAGGTATGTAGGCCGCCGCCCCGAGCGCTCCCAGTCGAGCGCCCAACGCTCCAAGTCCGCTAGCCATTGAAGGTCCTCGGCATGTGTTGCGATCGCATGTTGGAGCGGAGGCCAATGTTCGAACAGCGCCTCATGGGCAACGTTTAAGACGGTTTGCATATTCGAATCTGGCGTAGTATCGCTTGTGAGAATTCGTGCCGCCAGGAATGCGTCTACTACCTTTCGCTCGGCGTCGGACAGGGCAGACTTGAAGACGGGACGTTTGGTAGGCCGATTGTCATTCAAAGTGACAAAACGCAGTAGTGTCTGGACCACTGGACTACTGGACTCCTGCTTGCGCAGGTCGTCCGAGACAATGTCTGCTCGTTGGCTCAACGTGCCAGACACGCCGCCCAGCGCATCGTATGAACTGGCTGTGATGACGCCATTTTTATCTGCAAAGTGATATAGAGTCTGTAGTGTATATGCCAATAATGGCAATGCATCGCCATTGCCAGTGTCGATGACCATCCGCCAAGGAAGATCCTGCGGATCGAAGCGTATCCCTGCTTCCTCGGCGGGGCCTTGGATAACATTTAGAAGTTTGTCTCGGTTTAGGGGCCCTACCACGACCGGTTGCGTGAATAGATGGCTCCAGTGAGTTGTTAAGAAATGAGTGAAGAACTCGGATCGGAGTGTCATTATCACCCACAACTTGTTATCTGCCCGCATCGCAGAATCGAGGATAGTGAGAAACTCGTCTCTTTCAGAAGGGGCCGCCAGCGTGAGAATCTCCTCGGCCTGGTCAATTACTAGAAGTATGCGCCCGATCCTGCCGGCGCGGACTTTCTTTAGTAGTTCAAGTGGACTCCAGGAGCTTTCGCCATTAGGATGGCGAGCCCTTCCTTTCATTGAGCGACAAATTGCTCTATTAGGCGGGCGTCGTCTAAGTTGATCTGCCAGTACTTGGGTGAGATTGGCGATTGGATAGGTCCCAGGGACAAGCGTCGGCACTACAAACCAACGCTGTCTCCGGACTGCGAGCCTGGGCAATAATCCAGCTTGAACTAGAGATGATTTACCCGCCCCTGAAGGGCCAATGATAGGAATGAGACGAGAGATCTTGTCGGAGGCGACTGGATGGAGTCTTACTAGTAGCTGGTCGATTTCGTGCGACCGCCCAAAGAACACCGCAGCGTCTTCGTCGGCAAAGGCATCCAGGCCCGGAAATGGCGGCCGACTGGATGTCCATCTTCGGATAGGCTCCTTCTGATCAAGCCTGTAAATCCAAATTCGAAGTACTAGGACGGCGGCCAGTAGGCAGCCCAGGCCGGGTAAGGCCCAAACCTGCGCCCAAGTTGCCAACCATGACAATTCCTTGAGCTTGGCTACCGCAAAGCTCGACACGATGCCGAGGAGCGCTCCGAGGACAACTAGGCTAAGGTCCAGAATCAAGGATGCAGGGCGTCGCATGTTCGCCATGAACCCATTTCACGCTGGTTTGATGCATGAGTCAATTCTCTCGTACGTCCGGACCGCGACTGCACGTTGGCACCTTGCACACCGGATGGCGGATCACGCTCGCTCGCCGCTAGTGCCTTGCCTCAGAAGGTTGACGAGGCAATGGCCCCTTGGACTGGCGTGCTGATCACGGCTGGCAGGCTGCGCCGTGCCCGTTCCGCTCAAGGCTACCGTAGCGCTGTTAGTGTTCATCTCAACCATTAGCATCCCTGGCAGGACGGGCACGTCCGTGCATCTACAGCCCGTGTCTCCATAGTTTCGGTGACAGCGGCTAGGGTGGTGGGGTTGACGCCCACCTGATCGCGCGCGCTTGGCTCGGCCCAATTGGCTCACCGCTGAGGAAGTCGCAGATCTCCTCGGCCCGGGTGCGTTCGTCGGCCAGGTCGGGCGGCACCGGCAGCCCAAGTGCGCACCACAAGTCCCGGTGGTGGAGGTCGACGGCCGTGGCCATCTGCACGCAGTAGGCCCGCGCGGCCGCGATCGCCGCTCGATAGCAGAGCCAGGCCGCGCCAAGCGTAACCAGAGGGAGAAACAGCCACGTCCCCTGCGGCAGCAGCAGGGGAACGCTCACCATGGTCGCCACGAGGCAGAGCGCGCACATCCTCGCGGCCGCGTCCAGCTGGTTGCGACGGCCGTTGAGCTGATCGCGGACTTCCGGTCCCATGACCGCGAACAGCCGCGGCATCACCACGCCGACGTCCATGCCGTAGCGGCTGGCCGCACGGATCTCGCCGATCCGCAACGTGTTCCCGAGTGTGGTCGGCAGCAGGTCGTTCGGGTCGACAGGGAGCCACGCCATACGCGTGTCAGCCCACCACCGGAGATGGCGTTCCTCGGCGCTGGCCGCGGCCGGCGCGTTGTAGAGCCGGCGAACCCGGGTGTGCTCGGCCACCCGACGGCGTAGGGCCCACCGCGACAGCACCGGTCCGAGCGGGACCTCCGCCCAGTACCCCTCGAGAAGCTGGATCAGCGGATACTGGGCCGGATGCAGCGCCACTGCCACAGCGACAACGCCGAGGAGGACGAATACCATCTCCCGCCACGTCATGGTGTTCAGGAAGTGCGTGGCAGCCTTCAGGCTCGGCGGGCGGGTCGGCGCTCCTGCCGCGAGCAGCAAGCCCACATAAGCGCAGAAGAGAAGTTGCGGCAGCACGGTGACGAAGAGGAACCGCGTCCCGATCCGGCCGAAGAACATCTCCATGGTCGGGCTCAGCTGTAGATCGGTGGGTCGTGCGGATCGAGCAGGGCGCGATCGGCAGGGTCGGCGGCGACGGTCTGCCGCGGCGGGTGCCGTCGGTGCTTGCCTCCGTGGCACATCTGGTTGCCCCGCGCTTCGCCGACCCTGCCGCACGCCGGGCACTTGATCAGGGACAGCTTTCGCCGCCGCCCCTGCAGGCTCGGCCAGCCGTCGTCTTGGCCGTACTCGCGCAGCAGCAGGAGGAGCGACAGGATCCGCTGTCGCGCGATGCCGCGGTGTCGACGCATCGGGGTCACCCCCCAGCCAACCGAAAAGAGAAGCATAGGTCCGCATCGCGTGCCGCGTCACCCCGCGAGTCACCACTGGATCGCCGGGCCGGGAGGCGATGATGTACGGGTCGTGCCCCTCGGATGATTCAGGTGAGGGATGACCGCTCGATCTCCTTGGACGCTGGCCGCGCTGGCACTGGTCTGGCTCGGCTGCACCAGCGTGCTCGCGGCCGAGCCGCTCGACATGGCGCTGCTGTGGCTGCTGGGTCTGGGCGCGGGCGCATACCTGGCCCGGCCAACCCCTAGCGGCGGTAGCCCCCCAGAACCAGTCCCGCCCGCCCCACCGACCGAGGTCGAGCCCGCACAACCGCAGGATCCTGACCCGACAGGACCACCGGCACTGACGACCGAGGCCTCTCTAGTAGGACCGCTGGATCCCGGTCCGCCCTCCCGAGCAGCACGGAAGGGCGAGGCCGCTCCTGCGGCGTCACGCGGTCCGGCCGCCACACCGTCTCCGTCCATGACGGCCGAGCCCACCAGTGCATCGCCACCATCGAACGGGACGTCGCTTAGGACGCTGACCGCCGAGGAGGTGGCGGCGGCGCTCCGGCTCGTCCCAGCCGACGTCATCGCGGCAATGGCGGCAGGAGAACTGCCCGGCAACCAGGTCGCCGGGCATTGGCGGTGCAACGAGCTGTCGCTAACCACGTGGCTAGACGGAGCCTGGTCACCAACCGGCCCCTAGCTTAAGGAGAGTACGCATCGTCGACGGTGACGGTGCGCTTGATGGCGTGAATACGACGTGGACTCGACATCCTCGACTGCAGCTTCGGTGGCGTGCTCGTCACCTGCGCGATCGCCGTGTGACGATGTGTAAGACGTGTCCGAGGGGGGACTCGGTACGGAATTCCCCTGAAATCCCCGGGAATCCCGGAGATTTCACGCTCCAGAGTGTACAGACGATAGCACCGTGGCGGTCAAGGCGGACACGCCGACGGGGCTCTGTGGCGGGAGTTTATGGGGTGGCGAGGGGGTGGGGTTGTCCGGTCATGGCGGCCAGGGCGGTGGCGACTTCTTGGAGGCTGGCTTTGATGTAGGTGGTGGCTGGTCCGGTGGTGTCGGTGTGGCCGGCGTAGGGGCGGGCGATGCCGTAGCCGAAGTGCCGTTCCACCCAAGTCAGCGTGGTGTGCCGCAGCCAGTGGGTGGAGATGCCGTGTTCGGCGACCCAGGGCAGGTGTTGGCCGAGGCGATTCCAGAGGTGGTCGTAGCGCCGCGATGTCAATGCGCGGCCGTCGCGGTAGCGCAACAGGACGTCGGTGGGCAGCACGGCGCCGCGGGCGGCGGCGTGCTCAACCAGACAGGCGGCCAGTGCGGGGCTGAGGGGTTGCCAGCGCAGGGTGTTGCCTTTCTCCCGCAGCCGCACCAGGCAGCGGTCGGGGTCGAGGTCGGCCCGGCGGATGCCGAGGGCGCCGCCGCGGCGGCAGGCGGTTTCGGTGTGTAGGCGGAGCAGGAGGGCGTCGAGGATGGTGTCGTTGCCGCTGGTGCGGGCGGTGGTGTTGATTTCGATCAACTCACTGGGGGCCAGCGCGCGGCGGGTGTTGGGCAGGCGGCGGGGTTTGGCCACTTTGTGGGCGGGGCTGGCGGTGGCGGGGATGAGGCCGTCGGCGATGGCCCGGTTGTAGACCGCGCGGGCGGCGGCGATGACGTGTTCGCCGGCGTGGCGGCCGCTGCGATTGTTGCGTCGGGAGCGCGCGGTGCCGGCCATGGCGTGCTGCATGGCCTCGATGTCGCTGGCCGCGACCTCGAGCAGGGTGCGCGAGCCCCAAGCGGTCGCCATCCGCGCCCAATACGTGCCATACGTGCGACCGGCACCCGGCCCAGCGGCGGCGATCACCTGGGGCAGGTAGTCCGCCCAGGTCGGCAACCCCACCTGGTTGTCGTGCGCGACCAAGTCGGCGAGGGTGACGCCGAGCTCGGCCAGCAATCGCCGAGCAGTGGCCACCCGCTGCAGCTCGCCCGTCATGACCTCACACCCAGCAGGTCGGTGTAGTGGCCGGCCAGCAGCCGGGCCACGACCTCGGCCAGATGCACAACCAGCACCTGCTCGCCGATCGCCGCGGCCAACACAAGGGGCGGGCCGGGCTAGATCCCGCACAAGTGACGCAACCCCGCGGGCAGCCCGAACGCGCCCCGCTGATCCACAACGTAGGCGCCGGTCGGGGCGGCGGCGATCACGACCATGCCGTACATCGTGTCCATGTCCAGCCGCGTTCCGGGCCGCCAGCCCAACGCGCGCAGCAACAGCCGCTCACCCACCCGGCCGGACCGATCCATCCGCGCCGTCGCGACCAGCAACGCGGCCGGCCCCGCTTCCTCGACCCGGCGCAGCGCCGGCAACAACGGCAACGCCGTCGGCGGCACCGCCTCGGCGAGCCCGACCGTGTCCGGAATCAGGGCGGCGATCAACCGCTCCCGCATCCGACCCGGCCGCTCAGATAACACGTTCTGACTCATCGCTTCATCGTTGCCGGCACGACCCCCACGACAAACCAATTAGATGGCGCCGAATGAACGGAGCCGCCGGTCCTGCCTCCCATGACACAGCGGACAAGGGCCTTACCCGTCGCCGAAGATTCACCCGTTCGAGTGGTCCACCGAGGCTGATATTCGGGTCAGCCAGGGTGGACCGGGTAGCCAACGGCTCGTCGGGACGGCGCCCGTGGTGGCGCCAGCAATTGGCGCCCGATGGCGTGCCAATGGCCGGCGTCGCCAAGTGGGTCTGCCATCCTGTGGCTATGGCGAAGTCGACGGTCTCTGCGGAACTGGCTGCCGAGCATGGCCTTCCGGGGCTCCTGGGCATCAACCGGCAGCGCGCCGAAATATGCGTCGAACTCGACCTGCCACAGCACGCGGACCGCATCGAGGAGAAGTTCCTGCCCGGTGTGGAAGCCCTCGTGATCGGGTTTCTCAAGCGACTTGTTGCCCGGTCGACATCTGCTCAGCCGCAAGGCGCAATGGTGAGTGCTTCCGAGGACTACGTTGCCGCTTGGCTTCACGAGGACGATCTCGACCACTTCCTGATCAGCCTTGCCGCGCTCTGGGACGGAGCGGCAACGGACGGGCCGCACCAATAGTTGGTCCGCGTGCCAAGGCCGCCGACGACGTGCACCCGGACCTACATTCGCTGGATCGATGTGCCGAAGGGCTGGGCACGTCCGCGGCTGAGTAACAGGTCCGGGCGTGATTTCCAGGCTCACGATGGCCGCTTCATCTCACCAAGCCAGCATCGAGAGCGAGAGGTGAGATTTGGCTGGTCATGCCGACGAGGGCGTGCCGATTTCCTGGAGGTGGGATTCGATGTAGATGACGGTGAGGCCGGTGATGTCAACGTGGCCGGTGTCGATGTGGGTGGTGGTTCAGTGGCCGGCGAGGTCGAGCCATTGGACGAGGAGGAGGTGGACTTCTCGCTGGTCGTCGAGGATGAGGTAAATGACGTGACCGGCCTGATCTGGTCCGAACGTCCATCGCCGGACGGCACCCTTCGGGTTGTCCTCGTGGTGGGGTCGACCGTTCCACGGGGTGAGTTCCAGGGTGGCCAAGACCTCGGCGAGGTGCGGGAGTGCCTGAGAGGGCAGGGCGGTGATCTGCTCCGGCACGGTGGTGTCGGGGATGATCCGGTACAACCTAGTGGCCGAGTCGCTGCTGGATCAGCGCCTGCAGGTCGATCGGGGCGGCGTCGGGGTTGTGACCGGCGCGCTGGATCTGCTCGGCCTTGGCCAGCAGGCGATAGGTAGCGCCCGGGTCGCGCAGTTCGAGGTGGACGGTATGGCGCCACTTGGCCAGCAACTCGTGCAGGTCGGTGAGGTCTTGGGACTGTTTGACCCGGTCGAGCACGATGCCCCACTCATGGTCGAACTCGGCGGCCAGCGTCGGGGTCAGGCACGCCCGGATGGCCTGTGGATCGGCTGGCGGAATGCTCGGGTCCGGCGCTGGGGCGGGGGAGGCCATGCCAACACGATAGCCCGGCACCCGGACACTGCTCCGGATGGTGGATCTGACCTCCGAGGGGAACAGATCCGCCTGCCTCTGCTGGACGAGCGGATAGCCGAGTGACACGTACGGGGTGGCGGCAGTTGTTGCGGGCCGCGGTGAGTGTGCCCGCCTCTGACTCAGGTGATCTGTGAGCCCTCGGGGTGTCGCGGTTGATGGTGGCGGTGTTCAGTGGTTTGGCGTTCGTGGACGGCGGTGTTGGTGCGGCCGAGTGCGGCCAGTTGTCGTGCAGCAGGGCTGCCTGTTCGTGGGTTTGGCGCGGCGGCGAGGCAGGCGGTGGTCGTGCTGCTAAGACTGCTCGAGGTGCGGCGGCGGCCAGCATGATGACTCCGCGCAGCTTGGCCGATGCGCTTCGCGACCTCGATCGCCTTGCCCGATCCTCGGCTGCCGCGCACAGCGGCGACACGCGAGCTTGCGCCGTGGCTATCACTCGTGCTCACCCAGGTCACTCGGTGTAACAGCGAGGCGGGGTGATGACGACTGCCGCAACAAGACATCCAGGCCCGCAACGGAGGGAAGATCGCTGATGCTGACCGCCGACCAGTCTGTGTTGGTGTCGAAGCCGAGAACTGTCGGTAGTCGGCTTTACCCTCGTCATGAGAGGGACCCTTTGCAGCGGTCGGGAGGGTAGATGAGCGTGGTCGTCAGTGAACTCGCGCGTGCGCAGGACGCGCTCGACCGACCTACCTTGCGGCTTCTGGATGGCAAGTGGGCTGTGTGCAGCGAGGGGTGACTGTGGAGGATCAAGAACGAACTGCTGGGCATCGCGGCTTAACTCGCTGGCATGAAAGCGCGACGTGATTGGCGGTCATGGAGATCACAAGCGAACGGATCCGGGCGACATTGGAGTCCAACCCGACCTTGACGCTGCTCAAAGCGTACTCGCGAGACTGGGTGTTGCCGCTGTTCGCTGAGCACCTTGAGCAGGTCGATGGATCGGTTTCCGCTGAGTGGTTCCACGAACGAGTTGCCGAGGCGCGCGAACAGATCCCTGAGTGGCAGAGCAATGTCACACCGGCCGAACACTGCCGCGACTGGGTCGAGAAGCGCTGGTTGGAGACCGAGACACTCAACGGACGCTTGAAGTATCGCCTGTCGCCCTACACGTTGCGTGCGCTGCGGTTCGTCCGCGAGCTTGTTGAGGGTGAGACGACCGTCAGCGGCGCCCGTCTTGGCTCTATCTCGCATGCGGTGAGGCTCCTGGCTGACATGACGAATCCAGACCGCGAGGTCCAGGTGCGGCGTATCGATCAGCAGATCGCGGAGTTGCGCAAGCGACGCGCCGACGTCGGCTCCGGTCGGCTGCGGCTGGCGACTCTGGAGGAGATGAGGCAACAGCTACGCGAGATTCTCGCCATGACACGGTCACTGCCTGCCGACTTCCGGCAGCTGCGGACCATGGTGGAGGACCGTCACCAGGAGGTCGCGCGGCGGGCCATGGTCCAGGGACCGCCCAAAGCGGAGCTCGTCGAGGAGTACCTTCGCGAGAACGATCTGCTGTCGAAGACGAGTCAGGGCACGGCATATCTCGGGTTCTCCCGGCTGCTGTCGTCCAGGCAGTCCGAACAGTTGCGCGCCGACATCGACCAGATCCTCGGGCAGGAGTTCGCGGTCGAGCACATGACTGTCGCACAGCGTGAGGAACTCGACGGTGTGCTGTCGACTCTCCTTGCCGCGGAGCTCGACGTGCAGAACAGCTACGTGCGCTGGTCCGCGTCTCTGCGTCGTTTTCTCACTCGTGCCGCCCATGGTCGTCACCAGCGGTTGCTTAGCCTCGCCGACCGTGCCCTGTATGCCGGCGCGACCTGGGTACAGGCCGAGCCCGGGCAGCGGCATGTGCCGCAGGATGTGCTCGGCGTGGGTCCGCTCGCCGTCGTTGACATTTCCCAGACCCAGTTGTGGCGAGACCATGGCCCACAGGAGGTCGTTGTCGAAGTCACCGACCAGCGCAGGACGCTGCCCACCGAGGACCGGAACGCCCTTCGGCTGGCAGCCGGTACCAGTCCGCGTGCCGTCGGGCGGACCATTAACAAGCTGCTCGCCAACCGAGAGGTGGTGACTGGCGCCGAGGTGTTTGACGAAACCCCTGCGGAGTTCCAGCGCCTGGGCACCTTGGTGAGCCTGCTTGATCTCGCTGTCATGCACGGGCAGGTCGATATCGACCTCGTCGAGACAGTGCGGCTGTCCGGGAAGCGGGCCAGCGTCCTGATGACCACGCTGCCGCACCTCGCCTTCGACACCCCCGTCCCCACGAAGGAGGCGCCGTGAGCGAGCGCATCACCGTTGTCGACGACGACTCGGTGTCCAGCGATGACGTGGACGAGTACGGGTTCGAAGACGACGAACCGGACAGCCCAGGAGGCTCCCAACTGCCGTCCGCGGCACGGCGGGCGCTGACGACCTTGCTGACCAAACGATTCATCACTCGGTCTGGAAACCGATCCGCGTGGGACGCGCTGCTGACGTACGAGACCGAGATCCGTGAGCGTCTCGCCGACATGTACCTGCTCCTCATCGTCGACAAGGATTACGAGGTCGCGTTCAAGCGCCAAGACCCGGCAGATGACGCGCCGAGGCTGCTGCGCCGCGACAAGCCGCTACACCGTGACGCGTCCCTGCTGCTGATACACCTGCGTAAGGAACACACGTACACCGATGCGACCGATGATCCGGTCATGATCACCCGAGCCCAGGTGGCTGAATTCCTACGCCCGTTCCGTGAGGACGGCGATGGCGACGAGGCCAAGTTCGAGCGTCGTGTGGAGACGGCTATCCGCGCTGTGGCCGAGCTGAAGCTGCTGACGCCGGACCCGGACGCGGACTACCTGTTCACCGTTTCACCTGCCGTCGTTCCTCTGATTGGCGCCGATGAGGTAATGCGCATGGAACGGTACTTCAGCCAGGCGGCTGCGGAAGCCGCCCTGCCTGAGGAGCCCAAGCTGGAGGAGATCGGCGAGGATCTCGCATGACCACGCCTCCAGCGGCCGCCGGCCCGGATGAGCAGGAGATTCTGCCTCTGGTCGTCGCCGACGGGCAAGAGTCCGCACAGTTCCGCATCAGCGAGGTGCAGATCCTGAACTGGGGTGCGTACTCAGGTCTGCAGACCATGACCGTGGCGCGGTCGGGCACCGCGATCGTCGGCCCGTCCGGACGGGGCAAGTCCACCCTGCTGGACGCGATGGCCTCGGTGATCCTGCCCAATCCGCAGGAGTTCAACCAGGCTGCCCGCGACGACCGCGGTAAGAAGCGTGAGCGGACCGTCTATTCCTACGCTCGCGGTCACACCGACCAGAGACAGGACGAGAACAGGCGCTCCGCGACGACGAACTACCTGCGGCCGCCCGGTGGGCCAGGCTTCCCCTGCGGTGCCGCGATCACATGGGAGACCGGTGCTGGGCGCCGCGTCACGTCGTTTCGGCTGGCGTGGGTCAGTCAGGACGCCGACGGACCGGAGGCGGTCAACGCGACCACCGTCTACGGATTCGTCCACGACCGCTTCGACCTGGCGCACCTCAATGGAATCACTGCCGTTCGCCAGGGGGCCTCCCCGCTGTCGAAGACATCCCTGGAACGTCTCATCGACCTGGCCCGAGGCGACGTGGTTGACCCCTCACAGGCGCGTGTGCACGCGAAGATGCGCACCGTCATGGGCATGGGCTCCACCGACGAGTCACAGCGCTTGGCCATGCAACTGCTGCGGCGAGCCCAGGCGTCCAAGGGCATCTTCTCCATCAACGCCCTGTTCAAGGACTTCGTGCTCACCGAGCCACTTGCGTTGACCAGGTGGGACGTTGCCCTCGAGGCATACCGGGAGGCGTCACGGCTGTATGAGGAATTCGAAGCGGCACGCCGCCGCACTCAGACGCTCGCGCCCCTTCCTGTTATCGCCGAGAAGTACCACGCCGCCGGCGCGGACTACATGGCCAAGAGCAGGCTGCTGACCGGCGACGGCCGGGCGCGGATTCACGTATGGCATGCGGGGAAGGTGGCCGAGTGGGCCGAGAAGGCAATCGAGGACAACCGCCTCCACAAGGCGGAGGTCGACGAAGAGCACGCAGCCGCGGTGAAGACGGCTGACGCCGCCGACCGGCGCGAGAAGGACACGATCGCACAGCTCACCGCGGCCGGAGGTGACCGGTCTGAGATCGTCAAGCTTCAGCTCGAGCATGCGAAAGAAGCGCTGGAGTCGGTCGAGCGAGAGCGGCGTCAGTTCGAAAGCCGACTCGCTGTGTTCGGGTTGCCCCTGCCCACATCACCGGGCGACGTCACACTCACGTTCGTTAACCTTGATGATCTTGCCTCGAAGGAAGCGGAAGCGCTGCAGGCGGCGTCCGAGGCGGCGACTCGGGCATCTGGGCGACTCTGGCAGCTCCGTACTGATGCTAGAGCGAAGGAACACGAAATTGCTGGGCTAAAAGCACGGTGCACTCTCATCCCAGGGGACGCCGATGCACGTCGCAATCGGATCGCCTCTGCTCTTGGCATCGAGACCGGCTGGCTTCGGTACGCCGGTGAGCTGCTTCAGGTGAAGCCCGAGCACCGTCGGTGGGAGAAGGCGGTCGTTGGCCTGCTGCTGGGACTGTCGAGCACTCTCCTGGTCGATAGTCGTGACTTCGCCCGGGTGCGCCGATACGTGCACGACCACGACATGGAAGGCTCGATCACCATCGCGCCCGCTGTCTCCGACAGACCGAGACCAGCTCCGATGGACGGTGGAGTCCCGGCTCTGCTCGACATTGCCGACCACCCGTTCCAAGGGTGGCTGGCAGGCGAGCTGAACGAGACCGCGAACTATTTCTGTGTGGAGACCGAAGCCGAACTGGACGACAAGCGTCCCGCGCGGGCTCTGGGTGCGATCACTCCGGCCGGCATGCGCACTGGCTCGCGGCATCGGTTCACAAAGGACGACCGTCGCCCGCGTTATCCCTGGCTCGGATGGGATACCCGCCGGCTGCTGCAGGAGCTGGACGAGGAGCTCGAGTCGATCCAACGCGAACTCCAGGTGGCTGACGCGGTGGCGAAGGAATCCAACCTGCGCCATGAGTCGGCTCGCATCCGCCGGGAGGAGCTGCGAGCGCTTCGCACTGATCTGACCTGGGAGCGGATCGACAGGTCAGCAACCCAGGAGCGGATCGGCGAGCTCGAAGCCCAGCTCGTGCAGGCCAACTCTCCCCAGATCGCGCACTTGATGGAGCTGTTGCAGACGCAACGTGGCAACGCGGTGGCCGCGAGCAGCGAGGTGCATCGACTTGAGAAGGAGCAGGCGAGACTCGACGGGGAGTGGGGCGATCTCGTCTCGGTCGTGGATGACGCGAAGGACAGCGTCGATGCGGCACCGCCGCTGACCACCGAGGAGCGTGCCGCGCTCGCGGTCACCCCGTTCACCGCGCCTGCCGGCACAGCCGGGGTCGCGGCGAGCATGACGGCCGCGATCGTCAACCTTCGCGATCAGATCGAACGGCACCAGCAGGACCGGGAGAAACTTGAGGCTGCCGTGGTGGGCCACATCGCCGCCTACCGGAACCTGGACGAACGAACCGCACGCGAGACGGACGGCACGATCGACTCCCTGCCGGCGTTGTTGGCGATCTACCAGCAACTGGTGACCGACGATCTGCCCCGCGCGAAGGATGCGTGGCTGGCCAAGGTTGACGAGGACATGAACCGGCAGCTGCGCGGGGTGCTCGTACAGATCGAGGATGACGCGCGGACCATCAAGCGTGGACTGGCTCCGATCAACGACGTGCTGCGCCATGTGCGGTTCCGGACGGATGCCACGTTGAGCATCGAACCGGTCGAGCGACCAAGCGGCGACCTGAAGGACTTCCGTCAGATCATCACCCGGTATACCAGCAACACCGTCGGTATGGACACCGAACGAGACGCTGGCCAGGTCGAGAAGTCTTTCACCCGGCTGCGCAACCACTTGGCCAAACTCGACGACCAGTCGCGAGCTGGGGACGCATGGCGACGGCGCGTGTTCGACGCCCGCGAGCATGTCGAGTTCCAGGCCATCGAGTCCCGTCCCGATGGGGTCAAAGTTGTCCACGACGGTGTCTCTGGGATGAGTGGCGGCGAAGGCCAGGAGCTAATCGCCTTCATCCTTGGCGCCGCCCTGCGGTTCCGCCTCGGCGAAGGCCACGAAGGTCCGCCCAGCTACGCGTCCGTCATCCTCGACGAAGGGTTCGTCAAGGCCGACAGCGACTACACCGGCAGATCCCTGTCCGCCTTGCAGGCCCTGGGCTTCCAACTGATCGTGGGCGCGCCCCGCGAGAAGGCAACCGCATTCGAGGATTACGTGGCGTCCGTCGCCTACATTAACGTCGATGTTGACCACCCCGCCCGGGTGCGAATTTACCCGATGACGATGAAGGAGGCGCTGCGCCTGGAGGAGGAGCACGATTGATGCACCAACCCGAACATGTGCTGGACAAGATACGTGCGCGCTACCGCAAAAACTGGCGCGACTGGCTCCTACTCGGCGCCGATGTTGCGTTTACATTTCCCCTTGCGGCGCCGTCAGCGCAGGTGATCGCCCGTGATTCCGACACGGTCAGCCAGTGGATGCGGGGCTGGCGAACTTGGTCGGAAGCGCACCCCACGGCCCGACTACGCGGCGGCAGCCGGCGCACCATCGTGGGCACCCAGGAGGTTTTCACCCACCTTGACCTTCCGACGGTCGACGACCTCATCTACCTCGACCAGGGCCTCTCCAATCATTGGCTGCGGGCAAACGCCAGATGGGCGAGGCTCCGGGTGCTCCCCGGCGGGGTGGTCGAGGAGCGGTTGCGCCCATATCTGCAGCAGATCGTCGACCTGGACGATGCCGACTTCGAGATCCTGCTCGATGCCACGACGTGGTTCACCGAAAACCCGCGTTCCGGAGTGACGGTCCGACAGGTGCCAGTGCCAGGCATGCACACCAAATGGCTTGCCCACCACCGCCGGCTCGTCCTAGCTTGCCTCAACATCGCCGATCAACGAGACGGCGACACCGACCAGCCGGACGACGAACTGGGACAGGACAACTTGGACCCGTTAGGGCTGAAGGCGCTGCCTGTGCATGTCGACGTGATCCTGGCCGACCCCGCCGATCGCGCATTGGTGAGCGGCCTGCGGCACCTGAGTGCCCCCTTGCCGGAGATTGACGCCCTGCCCATACATCCGGAGATAGTCTTGATCGTCGAAAACAAGGAGTCCGCCTACCTGGTTCCCGACCGGCCCAGAACCGTAGTCGTTCACTCGCTTGGCAACCACCTCAACGTCCTGGGCGAGATCGGTTGGCTGAACGGCGCCCGCCATCTGTACTGGGGAGATCTTGACCGTGCCGGATTCACCTTGCTGTCACGTGCCCGTGTCCGGCTGCCACGCCTCGTCTCCGTCCTCATGGACCAGGTCACGCTCGAAGAGCACAAGGCTCTTGCCGTCGAAGACGAGACACGAGCCGACACGCCGGATCCCACCCTCACCGATCCCGAAACTGCCGCCCTGGCCGCACTGCCCACGGAGCACGGCACATACCTACGCTTAGAGCAGGAACGCCTTCCGTCGCCATTCGTCCTCGACCAACTCAACCGCGCCATGGACGAACAGGGTTCCGCCGAAGTGCAGTAGTAGCCGGGTAGTGGCCTCGGCTCTCGGCAGATCGACAACCTGGTCCAAGGGCGATCGAACACCACGGCTCGTGGTCGTGCCAACAGGTCGCCCACCATGGCGTTGCTGGCGATGATTGCGGCGGGCGCGTGATGACTCGACCCGGTCGCCGGCTTCGTCACCCGAACCGGTTTGAGCGTCGCTGGATCACTGGTCCGTGGCGGGGTTTGGGAGGAGGATGATGTGATGAGTGAACTGCTCGATGTGACCTATGCGGCTGCCGAGGACGCGCTATATCTGTATCTCGCTTCGGAGCGGCCCCGCGGTTCGGCCGTGCGACAGGTCATTGCCGAGTCAGCCCCAGATCGTGGGGAGATAATCCTCGACTTCGACTCGCAAGGGGTTCTCCTCGGACTCGAGGTCCTGGGAGCGTCAACACTGTTGTCGGCTGAACTCATTGCCACTGCGGCCACGGAGTAGCGGCTGGTCACCGGACAAGCCACGCCCCCGGCTACCCGCTCGAGTGATCCTGACCGCGCGGTGGAGTTGTCGAAATGGTCTGTCGCGTGTGGTCTGCAGAGTTACCTGGTCGACGAACTGACGTCAGTACCTGGGAAATTTGGCGCTCCACAGTGTGATGCTGCAACTCCCGCACCACCGCCTGCGACACGTGCGAGCGCTGCGCCAACTGATGCTGCCGCCAGCCCAACTCCCGCACCCCGCCGCCCGATCGCAGCCGCAACAGCAGCCCAGTCCTCTTCAGACACCGTTTCCCTCCGCCAGAAGCATCGCGCTGATATTAGCTGCGATGGACTCCACCACGGGCGCAACGCGCCAGCGGGAAGCCGCGCCCGACTCCGAGCCGAGCGATCGGCCCGAGCTAGCGGTCGCAGCACCGCACGAATCGATATGGCCAGCGTTGGCGCGCGGGCAGATGCGGGGGAGTGAGCCGGTTGTCAGCTACGGTCGCACGAACGCCACCAGCGCAGCTGGCGCGATATCCCTGCCGAGGGAGTCCATCGCCGAAGCCCAACCGATCCCCATGGAATTCGACGCCGATCCACCAGCCCGAGCGCCTGATCCGAAACCACTGAAGCGTGATCACCCGGCACAACCGAGCTCGGCCAATGCCCTTCGGATTTGGGTCTCGGGCCTCGTCTTCGGTGGGACAAGGTCCAGCGCCGCCCGCAGCTGAGTGCAGGCAGCGCAACGATCACCGGTCCGTACGGCCACGGCTGCGAGTCGGTGCAGGACGATCGCCTGCCACAGCCGGCTATCGGTGCTTCGCGCGATCTTGTGCGCCGTGCGGAATAGCGCCTCTGCTGGTCCGATCTCCGGCCCGTTCAGCGCGACGTCACCAAGGAGGATAATTGTCTTGAGTTCGCCGATGGTGTCACCGATCTCGCGGTAGATGGACATCGCTTCGGTCAGCCGATTCAGTGTCCCGTCGGCGTCGTCGTGATGTAAGGCGATTAGGCCAAGGTGGTAGAGCGCATTGGCTTGTCCATGTCGATGTCCGTCGGCAAGGTATAGCCGATGCGCTCGCTGGAGCCCTTCGACTGCATGTTCATCGGAGCCATCGATCGCCAATATCGCCAGGTTCAACCGAGCATCGGCTTCGATCCGCCGGTCGCCTAGGTCGCGGCCGAGCTTGGCCAGCCTGGCCCACTCCTGCCGCAGTGGCGTTAACTGGTAGTCATCGGCGATGGCTTGCAGCTCGAGTAGGGCGCACTTCGTCTTCGCTTCGGCTCGAGTGTCGCCGTGTTCGCGATGGATCGCCAGCGCCTCCTGCAGGTAGCCGCTGGCCGTGTCCAATTCGCCCAAAGACTTGCAGGCATGGGCTAGGCCGAGGAGGGCCTGCGCCACCGCCGACCGGTCGCCGCGGTCGCGATGGATTGCCAGAGCAAGGAGCTGCAACATTCTCGATTGGCGGTAATCCGCCCGCACCGCAGCACATTCGGACAGACCGGTCCATGCTTCGGCTTCACCAACCCGGTCATGCATCGTCCAGGACCGGCCCAACGCCACCCAGTACGCGGCCTCGGCATCGGGATACCAGCCGAACTCCGCCAGAAGTTGGCCGAAGTCCAAGGCCATACGCTGAACGGTCTTGGACGGCAGGGGAAGCCGCAGCGTGGCGAGCAGGCAGGTTCGCTCCGCCTGGACCCAGGCGGGGAGCCGATTATCGTGCCGTCTCGTCCAGTCCCGGTAGTAGTCCAGGAGACGGCCCGCGGTCGGCCACATTTCGGCCGCCGCGCTGGTTGCCTTGGCATGGGCGTAGTCGCGCAGCAGGTCATGTGTGACGTAGGCATAGAAGTCACGCTCGGCCGGGATCTCGACGCCGCCGGAATACCGGTCGAAGCTACCGCGATAGCGATCCGCGAAGTTCGTGGCCACCAGTTCGTCCAACAGCCGCACCGCCTCGGTGACCGAGCAACTCAACATGGCTGCAGCGGTGCCGGCCGTCAGATGCGGGCCGGGATGGCTACCCAGCACCCGCAGCGCACGCTGCTCATCGGGGCCCAGGTTCTGATAGGACAGGTCCAGACTGGCGAACAGCGTGGCCAACCGTTCTCCCGATGGCAGCGAGCGCAGCTCGCTGACCAGTTCGGCCAGCGTTCGTCGACGCCGCACGCTGGCCGCGTGCACGCCGATCTGCAGCGGCATTCGGGCGCACAACCTTGCGGCCTCCGATACCAGATCCGCGTCCTCGGTGCAGTTGTCTGTACCGGCGATGGTCTCGAAGAGGCTAATGGCATCGTCCTCGACGAGCGGGCCAAGCGGCATCCGGTGGACACCGGGAAGGTCAAGCTCGGCACGGCTGGTGATGAGGGTCAGGCAACCGGGTTGCCCGCTCAGCAACGGGCGGATCTGCTCGACATCGGCCACATTGTCCCAAACGAATACGAGGCGTCGGCCGGCGATCGTCTGTTTCCAGGTCGTTTCTCGTTGCTGCGGACTCATCCCGGCGACCTGCCGGTCGTCCAGCCCGCAGAGCGGCAGGACTTCGGCCAGCGCCTGATCCGCCGTCATCGGTCGACGCCCCGATTCCACCGAGTAGCTCTGGAAATCGATGAACAACCTACCGTCCGGATACCGGTCCGGGAGCCGGCTGGCATGCTCGACGGCTAGCGCCGTCTTCCCGACGCCGCCGATTCCGTGGATCAGGTGCAGGTCACCGTTGTCGGTAAGGCGTGCCAATTCCTTGGCTCGCCCGATAAAACCGGGAGCGCGGGCCACCGGAACATGCCAGTACTCGATGCGGGTCGGCTGACTCCGCGCGTCGGTCACCGAGCGCCCCACATCCCGCAGGTCAACCTGAAGATCGCGGATTTGCCGCTCGATTTGCTCCTGACCAACGGCCTGAACGTACTCGTTCCAGAGCGGCTGCAAGATGCGAAGACCGAAGATCGCTTCCTTCCGGATCGCGTTCAGGATCTCCGTGCACAACGGTTCGACCAACGGATGATGGTCAGCCACCTGCTCCGGAAGACCGTCCGCACCGACCGGATATTCGATGCTAGCCACCCACACCCGCACGGCCGTGGTCAGCTGTGCCAGCGGTACCCCGTCGGCACAGGGAACCGGATACACCGGACATTCCAACAGCGAGGCGATCGCGTGCTCGCGCCGCTCAGTATCCGAGTACACCTGGGCGGCGGCCGGGGCCAAAGCATCCCGAACTGCCTGTTCCAGCGCACGGCGGACCGGATCGCCCATCTTGCGTACGGCGGACCCGCCCACCTCCTGGATCAACCATCCGATCAGACCCGAGATGAACATCTCCACCACGGGCGACTTCCCCTCGTCGACCGAACTCCGAAACCACAAGCCTACTCAGCCCAGCGACCACCGCTGGGCCGAACCGGGTGGTTGCGGACAAGGAGATCCAGCTCCGCGTGCCGGGCCGCAACACCCGGCACGGCATGACGCTCACCGTGACCTCCGTGAACATCGACAAGCAACTGCCCGGGCCGCGCTGCTGGCGCAGCCTCGGGTGACGCCGGTGACCGGCTGGCGTGCTGACCACCCGGCTCCTACATCCGGCTGGACGGCTCGGCTACTCCGTTCACCCACCGCGAACGACCGGCGGTCCAGATCAGCGGCGACCTGTGCGAGATGGTCGTCACCTGCGACGGCACTCACGGGCGCGCATGCGCGGTACTGGGCTCGGCATCAGAGCATCACCGATCCGGCCCACCGGGCCGCGGCTAGCTGCGCCAGACCCGCCGTCTGGTCACGGTCGGGCTGGCTGACAGCGCGGTGGAGCACCGCAGCCAGGCAAACTACGGCCGGCTGTTCGGCCTCGCCGGCGACGAGGGAGTGTTATGGCCACCAAGACCGCCAGCCGTGCGACCAACGGCGCACCATCACCAGCGAGTTGGCCTACACCCGAGCGCTGAAGACCCTTCGCTGGCGACTTCCTGCAGGCTGCCTCGATGTAGGTGGTGGTGGCTGGGCCGGTGGTGTCGGTGTGGCCGGCGTAGGCGCGGGCGATGCCGTAGCCGAAGTGCCGTTCGACCCAGGCCAGTGTGGTGTGGCTGAGCCAGTGGGTGGAGATGCCGTGTTCGCCGACCCAGGGCAGTTGCTGGCCGAGGCGGTGCCAGAGGTGGTCGTAGCGGCAGCCGGGTCGGCCGGTGACCATGCTGATTCAGGACGCACCCGTCGGCTGCTGCGGGCGGTCGAAATGGCTACCCGATGGGGTGTTCCTCACCCGGCCCGCCGCCGGATGGCGGCGGGCCAAGGCCGGTGCCGGCCTCGTCGGGTACCCGCGAGTCGAACGCGGTGTCTTCCGCTCCCAAGGCGGACGGGTTGCCATCTCCCTCGTACCCGGTCGGTTCGCAACAAAAAAGGCCGCCTGATCGGTTGTCCCGATGGGCGGCTTCCGGAATTGTCCACTGTGGACATCAGGGCGGAGAGCCGCGGCGGCACGGGAGCGGACGGTAGGCGTCGGTCACCGTGCGCGCGCCGGTGGGCCGGTGCTGCGCTCCTCGCGTCAACCTGCTCGTCATGCCCGGAATCGTGCGCTGGCCGGGATCTTGCGGTCAACCGATTTCTCCGGATGCCTCACGGTCGGCCGACGGCCTGCTCGACGTGCCGGGCGATCAGCGCGTAGGTCCGCAGCGCCTTGCCGGTGTCGGCGATGTCGTAGCCGTGGTCGGCACCCGGCACGTCATGGTGCTCGGCCAGCGCGCCGACGGCGGCCAGCCGGTCGGCATAGCGGACCGCCTCGGCGCGCAGCCGGTCGTACTCGGCGGTGATCACCAGCGCGGGCGCGATCCCGGTCAGGTCGGCGTCGTCGGCCGGGCCGGCCGGGGAGGCCAGCGGATCGGTGCGCCGGCCCGGATCCGGCAGGTACGCGCCGTCGAACACCTCGCCCATCCAGGGCCGCAGCCTCGGCCGGGGGATGGCCGCGCGCTTGTCCCGCGGCGGGGTGGCCAGGTCCAGCGGCGGGTAGTGCAGCACCTGCAGCGTGATCGGCGGTTCGCCGGCGGCCAGCGCCAGCCGGGCCGCCGCGGCGGCCAGCGAGCCGCCCGCGCTCTGCCCGCCGACGGTCAGCCGGGTGCCGTCCCACCCGTGTTCCGCGCCATGCCGGGCGATCCAGCGGACCGCCTCGAAGGCCTGGTGCACCGGCGCCGGGAACCGGTACCGCGGGGCGACCACGTAATCCATGTTGACCACCACCACACCGGCTCGCGCGGCCAGGTACCGGCATAACGGATCGTCCAACCAGACGCCGCGCAGGACGAACCCGCCACCGTGGAAGTTCACGTGCACCGGCGGGTTCGGCGGCCCGCCCGCGGGGCGGTAGACCACGGCGGGAGCCGGGGCGACCGGGGTCGGGATGGTGATCCGCGCGGTGTCGCCGGGAAACTCCGGAAACACGGTTTCCCTGCGGCGGGTGACGATCCGGGCGCTCGCCGCGACCATGACCTGCATCCCCCGCGCGACGGCGGCGGCTACCCGCGGGTTGCCGAGCACCGACATCACGCCTCCCGCAACGGATGTTCGGCCGCCAGCGGCTCCGGTGCGGACAGTCGCCAGGCCTCGTAGAGCAACTCGGTCAGCTCCCTGGTGTCGATCCGGGGCAGGTGCACCACGACCCAGCCGAACCCGCCCGCGGTGAACTGCACCTCGAACACGTCCGGACGTTCGGAGACCAGGGCGAGCTGTTCGGACAGCGTCTGTTTCAGTCCGACCGTCCTGGTCCGCGGCCAGTGGTAGCCGAACCGCTTGCCGCGCACGCTGAACGACGTGTAGTCCCTCGCGTGGGCGTGCTCGACCTCGGGGAGCCGGTCCACCATGCGCAGAAACTGACCACTGGATACGCCCACTCGGCCTATTTTGCCCGTCGACTGTGGACCGGGGAACGGCCCGTTACCTGCCCGGCTGCGGCGTTATGTCCGCTATGCTGGCGCCTGGCTTGGGCGGGAAGCAACTAGGGGGAAGGGAAGCCAATGTTGAGGCTTCTTGGTCCGCTGGAACTTGCCGTCGGCCGCCAGCCACTCAACATCGGCGGGCCGAGGCAGCGCATCGTGCTGGCCACCCTCGCCCTCAACGCCAACCTGGTGACCTCGGTGCACGAACTGGTCGAGGCGCTGTGGGACGACTCCCCGCCGGAGACCGCCCGGGCGCAGATCCAGACCTGCATCTCCAGCCTGCGCAAGCTGTTCGGCGAGCACGCCCACCCCGGCGCGATCCGCACCCGGGCGCCCGGCTACCTGCTCGAGATCGCCCCGACGGACCTGGACAGCGAGGAGTTCACCCGCCTGGTGGCCGGCTCAAGGGGCCAGGCGGAGCAGGGCCGATACGCCGACGCGGCGACCATGTTGCGGCAGGCGCTGGAGTTGTGGCGCGGACCGCCGCTTGCCGACATCGACAGCGCCGCCGTGCAGCGCGGGGCGTCCCGGTTCGAGGACAGCCGGTTGGCCGCGATCGAGGAGCGGGTGCGGCTGGATCTCACCCTCGGCCGGCACGAGGAGATCATCGGAGAGCTGGCCGCGCTGGTCGGCCGGTATCCGCTGCGCGAGCGGCTGGCCGGGTACCGGATGCTCGCGCTGTACCGGTCCGGCCGGCAGGCCGACGCCCTCGAGGTGGGCCGGCTCACCCGGCACCGGCTGGTCGAGGAGTTGGGCATCGAGCCCGGTCATGAGCTGCAGCGGCTGGAGTCGGCGATCCTGAACCGGGACCAGGCACTGGAGCTGGAGCGGGTGGCGGCGCCGGCCGCGGCCAGCCAGGGCGAGCCGGCCGGAGCGCCGCCGGTGCTGCCGGACCGGCCGGTGATCCCGCGCCAGCTGCCGGCCAGCATCGCCGACTTCACCGGGCGGACGGCGCAGATCGACGAGATCAAGCAGGTGCTGCTCGGCGAGCAGCCCCGCTACGCGGTGCGCATCGTGGGGATCAACGGCAGCGGCGGCGTCGGCAAGTCGAGCCTTGCGGTGCGGGCCGCGCACGAGGTGAGCGACGCGTTCCCGGACGGGCTGCTCTACGGCGAGATCCAGAACTCCGACGGCGCCGACGCCACGGCGAAGCTGCTGGTGCGCTTTCTGCGCGCGCTCGGCGTCACCGGCCAGGCCATGCCGAACGACCTGCAGGAGCGGATCGAGCTGTACCGCAGCCTGCTGGCCGACAAGCGGCTGCTCGTGGTGCTCGACGACGCGACCGGCGAGGAGCAGGTGCAGGCGTTGCTGCCGGGCAGCCCGACCTGCGCGGTGATCGCCACCAGCCGGATGCGGCTGAGCGGCCTGTGGGGGGCGCACTGGATCGACGTCGACGTGCTCGACACCGAGCAGTCGATGGAGCTGCTGGCCCGGATCGTCGGGGACAAGCGGATCCGGGCCGAGCAGAGCGCCGCGGTCGACCTGGTCGGGCTGTGCGGCGGCCTGCCGCTGGCGCTGCGGATCGCCGGTGCCCGGCTGGCCTCCCGGCCGCACTGGGCGATCGGCGCCCTGGTCCGGCGATTATCCGACGAGGCAAGCCGGCTGGACGAGTTCAGCCACCGCGGCCTGGAGCTGCGGTGCAACATCGATCTGACCTACCGCAGCCTGCGCGCCCCGGTGGCCCGGCTGTTCCGGCTGCTGGCCCTGGTCCGGGCGCCCGACGTGCCGGAGTGGACCGCCGCCGCGCTGCTCGGCACCAGCCTGGACGACGCCGCCGACGTGCTGGAGAGCCTGGTGGACGCCCGGCTGCTGGACCTGGTCGAGTACTCCGGCGAGCGGGTCCGGTACCGGATGCACAGCCTGATCCGGGTCTACGCGCTCGAGCGGCTGATGCAGACCGAGAGCCGGGCCGACCGCGAGGAGGCGATGGGCCGGGTGCTCGGCGGCTGGCTCGCGCTCGCCGAGACCGCGCACCGCCGGGAGTACGGCGGGGACTTCACGATCCTGCACGGGACCGCGCCGCGCTGGGCGCCGCCGGGCGGCTGGCAGACGACCGTGCCGGACGAGCCGATGGGCTGGTGGAAGACCGAGCGCGGGTCGCTGGTGGCCGCCGTGCGGCAGGCCGCCGGCGCCGGGCTGGACGAGATGTGCTGGGACCTGGCGCTCACCTCGGTCACCCTGTTCGAGGCCGGCGGCTTCTTCGACGACTGGCGGGAGACCAGCCAACTCGGGCTGGAGGTGAGCCGGACGGCCGGAAACCGGCTCGGCCAGGCGGCCATGCTCTACTCGCTCGGCACGCTGAACATGTTCCAGAAGCGGCTGGCCGAGGCCGAGCGATTCTTCGCCTCCGCTCTAGACATATTCGAGTCCGGCGGTAACGCGCACGGTCGCGCCCTGGTGTTGCGCAATATCGGCATTGTCGCCGGGCTGGTCGGCAATTTCCCGGTCATGCTGAAGAATTATCTGGAATCGATCGAGCTGATGCGCACCGTCGGTGACCGCATGGGCGAGGCGCACATTCTGCGCGACATGGCCTCGTACTGGCTGGACGAGGGCGACCACGACACCGCGCGCGGGTTGCTCGACGACGCGCTGGCCATCTGCCGGCAGGTGAAGTGCCTGCGCGGCGAGGCGCAGGTGCTCAACCGGTTCGCGCACCTGCATCTGGGCACCGGCGAGGTCGAGCTCGCCGGGCAGGAGTTCGAGCGGGTCGGGGTCATTGTGCGGCAGCTAGGGGACCGGATCGGCGAGGCCTACGCGTGGTACGGCCTCGGGCTGGCCCGCCAGGCCGAGGGCTGCCTGGAGAGCGCCGAGCCGGCCGTGCTCGAGGCGCTGTCCTGCGCCAAGCGGGTCGGCGAGCGGATGATCGAGGGCAAGGCGCTGTACGCGCTCGGGGACATCGCCCTGCTGCGCGGCAACGGCCCGACCGGGGCCCGCTATCTCGGCGACGCCGGCCGGGTCTTCGAGCGGCTCGGCGCGACCCTGTGGTTCGCCAAGGCGCTGGTGCTGCAGTCCGAGGTGCACGCGGCGGACGACCCGAGGCTGGCCGCGGCGCAGGCGACCCGCGCCCGGGAACTGCTCGCCGGGCTGGACTCCGCCGAGGCGGCCCGGTGGCTGACCCGCCTCGACGCGACCCCGACGACTTTCGCGGAATTCCATGAACTCCCTGGCTAGGGGTGCCTAGGGGTTGTTCGGCGTCACCCGCCGTCAATATGGTCATAGCAATTCGGCCGGTCAGATGTAATCACGCAATTGCAACGAGAATCCCTGCGGTGTCGGGCTCGGGTGACGGTGGAATGGTTGGCACCGCGTTTTTTCGTGGTGCCGCCGCTTGCGGAGAAGGTGACGTCGGGTGGCGGACGATCAGAAGTATCTCGAATACCTCAAGCGTCTGACTGTTGACCTGCGAACGGCCCGGCGCCGCCTGTCGGCGGCCGAAGCCCGCGAACGCGAACCGATCGCCATCGTCGCCATGAGCTGCCGGTACCCGGGCGGGGTGCGCACGCCGGAGGACCTGTGGCAGCTGGTGGCCACCGGCGGGGACGGCATCACCGGGCTGCCCACCGACCGCGGCTGGGACCTCGACGCGCTCTACGACCCGGATCCGGACCGGTCCGGCACCGCCTACGTGCGCGAGGGCGGGTTCGTGCACGACGCGGCCGAGTTCGACGCCCGGCTGTTCGGGATCTCGCCGCGCGAGGCGCTGGCCATGGACCCGCAGCAGCGGTTGATGCTGGAGATCTGCTGGGAGACCGTCGAACGGGCCGGAATCGACCCGCTGTCGCTGCGCGGCAGCCGCACCGGCGTCTACATCGGATCGTCCTCGTCGCTCTACGGCGCCGGGTTGCCCAGCCTGCCGCAGGGGGTGGAGGGGCATCTGCTGACCGGCAGCGCGCCCAGCGTGATCTCCGGACGGGTGGCCTACGTGCTCGGTCTGGAGGGCCCGGCGGCGACGGTGGACACCGCGTGCTCGTCATCGCTGGTGGCGCTGCACCTCGCGGTGCAGGCGCTGCGCTCCGGCGAGTGCGACCTGGCCCTGACCGGCGGCGTCACCGTACTGACCACGCCGGGGATCTTCGTGGAGTTCAGCCGGCAGAAGGGACTCGCCGCCGACGGGCGGTGCAAGGCGTTCGCGGCCGCTGCGGACGGCACCGGCTGGGGCGAGGGCGCCGGGGTGCTGCTGGTGGAGCGGTTGTCCGACGCGCAGCGCAACGGGCACCGGGTGCTGGCCGTTGTGCGCGGTTCGGCGGTGAACTCCGACGGCGCGTCCAACGGGTTGACCGCGCCGAACGGACCGTCCCAGGAACGGGTGATCCGCGCGGCCCTGGCCAACGCCAGGGTCGCGGCGTCCGATGTGGACGCGGTGGAGGCGCACGGCACCGGCACCAGGCTCGGTGACCCGATCGAGGCCACCGCGCTGTTGGCCACCTACGGCCAGGACCGGGAAACGCCGCTGTGGCTTGGCTCGATCAAGTCGAACATCGGGCACACCCAGGCCGCCGCCGGGGTGGCCGGTGTGATCAAGACGGTGCAGGCGATCCGGCATGGCGTGCTGCCGAAGACGCTGCACGTGGATTCGCCGACGCCGCACGTGGACTGGTCGGCCGGCGCGGTGTCGCTGCTGACCGAGCAGATGGCCTGGCCGGAGTCCGCCCGGGTGCGCCGGGCGGGAGTGTCGTCGTTCAGCGTCAGCGGAACGAACGCGCACGTGATCATCGAGCAGGCACTGGACGCGGACCCGCCGGCTGACGCGGAGCCGGTGACCGGTGCGCCCCGGGCGGCCGGTGCGGCTGCGCTGCCGTGGGTCGTGTCCGGGCGGACCGCGGCGGCGTTGCGGGGGCAGGCGGAGCGGCTGCTGTCCATTGTGGACGATGTGGAACCGGTGGACGTGGCGTGGTCGCTGGTGACCACCCGGGCGAAGCTGGAACACCGGGTCGTGGTGCTCGGCGCCGATCGTGGGGAGTTGCGCGGTGGGCTGGCCGCGGTGGCGGCGGGGCAGCCGGCGCCCGGCGTGGTCTCGGGAGTGGCGCGGGCGTCGTCGGGTGTGGTGTTCGTGTTCCCTGGTCAGGGTTCGCAGTGGGTGGGGATGGCCCGCGAGCTGTTGGACTTCTCGCCGGTGTTCGCGGAGCGGGTCGGTGCGTGTGACCGGGCGTTGCGTGAGTTCGTGGACTGGTCGTTGCTGGATGTGTTGCGTGGTGGGGGATCGCTGGACCGGGTGGATGTGGTGCAGCCGGTGTTGTGGGGGGTGATGGTTTCTCTTGCCGAGTTGTGGGGATCGGTGGGGGTTTCGCCGGCTGCGGTGGTGGGGCATTCGCAGGGGG
>NZ_DASUCC010000049.1:0-3221 GCF_035762905.1 Actinophytocola sp. | reverse complement strand
CCGCCCGGAGCAGCACCACATCGTGTCCAACGCCTCGTGCACGACCAACTGCCTGGCTCCGATGGTCGACGTGCTGCACCGCACCTTCGGGGTCCGGCGGGGCCTGATGACCACCATCCACAGCTACACCAACGACCAGTCCCTGCTCGACGGCCCGCACAAGGACCTGCGCCGGGCCCGCTCCGCGGCGGTCAACATGATCCCCACCTCCACCGGCGCCGCCACCGCGGTCGGCCTCGTGCTGCCCGAACTGGCCGGCCGGCTGCACGGCGTCGCGGTGCGCGTGCCGGTCGAGGACGGTTCGCTCACCGACCTCACGGTGGAGCTGGAGACCCCGGCTACCGCCATGGAGATCAACCGGGCGTTCGCCGAGGCGGCCGCCGGCCGGCTCAAGGACATCCTTCGCTACACCGAGGATCCCATCGTGTCCCGGGATGCCATCGGTGATCCCGCCTCCTGTGTCTTCGACGCGTCGCTGACCACCGCCGAGGGCACCCTGGCCAAGGTGTTCGGCTGGTACGACAACGAATGGGGCTACGCCCACCGCACCGTCGACCTGGTGCGCCTGATGGCCAGCATGCTCTGACCGGTTGCCGCGGACAAAGAATCCACCGCCCCCCGACGCCTGCGGCGCCGGGGGGCGGTGGGTTATGCGCGGTGGTGCACAGACAACTAGAACGGGCCGTTGTGCTCGAACCACAACGCGGCCAGCTTGAGCGCGGCCCAGTGGCGACGGACATGGTGGCCGCAGAACTGCAACTCGCCCTGGAGCAGACCGATCCGCACCTGGGCGCGTGCACCGCACCGGTCGCAGCGGTCGGTGGCGGTGAACAGGCCGGGCGCGTGGCGAACGGTGGAGGTGATCATGGCTGGCTCCTTGGGCTGACCCCCGCTGGTTCGACCTTGTTGCGTCCAGCCTCCCGCACCGGCCGAGCTTGTCCCACGGCCGTTCGCACCCGGTTCGTGGGTCACCCGGACTCATCGAACGGGGTCGAAGGTCCCTGCCGCCTACCGGATGGCGTCGGTCACGGTGGCCAGTAGTGCGGTGGCGAGATTCCGTTCGGTCGGTGATGCGTGTCGTGGGGTCGGTGGCGGTTCACGGTTCACGGTGTCCGGTGGTGGTCGTCCTTCCGACGGGGTCAAGCCGAGCATGTCCAGGAGTTCGGCGAGCTCGGCGGCATCGCGCGCATGGCTGGCGAGCACCCGGACCGCGCGATGCCGTTGCCAGCGCCGCGGATCGGAACGGTTCGGGGTGGTCGCCATCGTTGTCGCCCTCCTCTCACCCGCCGGGGCCGGACACCTCGGCCCGGACGACACCGGGAACGGCTTCGGCGAGCGCGACGGCCACGTGGCCATCGGTGGCATCGTCGTACTCGTCGCCGACGGTGACGACGCCGTCCCGCACCTGGACGGTCCAGCGGCCCGGCCGGCCGTAGATCTCCAACCGGTGCTTGACGTCCCGAGCGATATCGGTGTCCGAGCGTCCGACGACGCGAACCAGATCGCGGCGGGTGACGATGCCGACCAGGCGGGAACCGTCCACGATCGGCATGCTGCGCTGCCGGGCTTCCAGTAGCGCCGCCGCCAGTTGCGCGACGTCGGTCCCGGGGCTCATCGCGACCGCGGGTGAGGTCATCACCTCGCCGACCGTGGACCGCGATGGCGCCCGGGGCACCCGTTCCCGGCGCAGGTGATCCCGCGGGTCGGGCAGGATCCGGTCGCGGACCAGGTCGGCCTCGGTGACGATGCCGACCAGCCGGTCGTCCTCGTCCACCACTGGCAGCGCGGTGAATCCGCGGTCGGTCAGCAATGCGGCGGCCGCCTGGATAGTGGCCTCCGGCCGGATTGTGACCACCGGGCTGGTCATGATGTCGCGGGCGCGCATCGCGGGCCTCCTTGTATCAGGGGTGTGCGCAGGGTCAGCTCTGCTCCGGCCGAACGACGGCGACCGGGCAGGGTGCGTGATGCAGCAGGGTGTGGCTGACCGAGCCGAGGCCCAGGCCGGTCCATGCCCCGCGACCGCGGGATCCGACCACGATCAGTTGGGCGTCCTTGGCGTGCGCGAGCAGGGCCCGGGCCGGGCGGTCCTGCTCGACGATCCGGTGCACTTCGACGGTGGGAAACTTCTCCTGCCAGGCGGTCAACCGTTCGGCGAGCAGGCGCTGCGCGTCGGCCCGCACCGCCGCCCAGTCCACAAGGGACGGCAGCGCGATCCAGGCCCCGGTGTAGTCGACGTCCAGCCAGGTGTGCACGGCCAGCAGCGGCACGCCCCGCAGCGCCGCGGCTTCGAACGCGAACGCCACCGCGGCCTCGGAGGTGGGGGAGCCGTCCACGCCGACCACGACCGGACCGGTGCCGACCGGTGGTGTCCGCGTACCCGGCGGACGGACGACCACCACCGGGCTGTGCGCGTGCGCGGCCACGGTCACCGCGATGGGACCGACCAGCAACTCGGTGAAGCCGCCAAGCCCACGGGAACCCAGGACCACCATCCGCGCCCCCGCCGACTCCTCGATCAACCCCTTGGCGATCACGCCGGCCCGCAACTCGGTGACGATCTCCACCGGATCGGCGACAGCGCGGGCGGCGTCAGCCGCCTGCCGCAGCCACTGCCGGCACCGGTCGACGAGGACCTCGCCGTGACCGGGCAGATTCACATATCCCGGCGGCACGACGGTGCACACGTGCACCAACCGCAGCGGCGCGTTGCGCAGTTCGGCTTCCCTTGCCGCCCACCGCACGGCGTGCAGCGCGGAGTCCGATCCGTCCACGCCGACGACGATCGGTGATGTCGTAGTCATGGCGTGCTCCTTTCCAAACCAGACATGCCTCCACTCCCTAGCGTTGCGGTCGACACAGCGCCGAGTCAGCGACGAAGGCCCCCCGATCCGAGGACCTTCGACTCCAGATCAACCCGTTCGAGTGAACCCAGACTTGTGGCAGTTGAAAGGAGAAACCGATGAGCATCAAGGAGACTCCCACCACGGCCAAACGGGTTCCGGTCCCCACCGTCGCCGACACCGGCACCCCGCCGGCCACGATCAGCCCGACCGCGGCCAAGCTGCTCGCCCTCACCCGGGTCGGCCTCGGCTTCATCTTCGCCTGGGCGTTCCTCGACAAGATGTTCGGACTGGGCTACGCCACCCCGGAACAGGGCGCCTGGATCAACGGCGGCTCCCCCACCAAAGGCTTCCTCGGCGGCGTCGACCACGGACCGTTCC
>NZ_DASUCC010000048.1:0-4147 GCF_035762905.1 Actinophytocola sp. | reverse complement strand
GGTGCGGCCGGTCAGGATCGTGGCCAACCGGCCCATGGCTCGCTGGTCTAGTTGTGGTGGGAGGTCGATCAGGCCGCCCCATGTCTGGGGGTGTTCCAGGGCGGCGACCCGACCCAGACCCCACACCAGCGCTTGTTCCGGATCGGTGAGCGGGTCGGAGCGGCCTACCGAGACCGCGCCTCGGGTCAGTGCCCAGATCCGGGTGTCGATCCCGGCCTGCAGCACCGCATGCAGCGTGGCCAGCACCACGTCCGGGTCACCGCCAGGCACCACAATCCCCGTGATCGCGGTGATGGCGCCGAGTTCGGACAGCGACGGTGCGGTCGGGTCGGCCTCGAGCACGGTCGCACCGGCCGCACGCAGCGCCGCTGCCAACTCCGGGTCCGGCGCGGCCACAAGCCAGGTACCGGCCAAGGCGGCCGGGGCGCTCGTGGTCGGCCCGGTGCTGGACACGGTGATCGCGCTGGGCCCGGTGATCGTGGTGGGCCTGGTGAGCGTGGTGGGCCTGGTGATCGTGGTGGGCGCGGTGATGGTGGCCGGCTCCCAGGCGATGCGGTAGCGCCAATCGGCCAGCATCGCCTCGGTGTCGCGGCGCTGTCGCCAGGCCGACAAGGCCGGCACGACCACGCCGAGTTCTTCGCGACTGGACAGGTTGAGGCGCTCGGCGAGGGTGTCGAGGTCCTGCTCGTCGATCGCGGCCCAGAACTCGGTGTCGGCCGGGTCGGTGGTGGGTGGGCTGGCAGTGGCGGTGAGCCAGTAGCGCTGGCGTTGGAAGGGATAGGTGGGTAGGTCGATGGCCTGTCCGCCATAGGGCGCCAGCAGTGCGGGCCAGTCGACGGCGATGCCGTGGACGTGCAGGGTGGCCAGGGCGGTGAGCAGGGTGTGCGGGTCGTCCCGGCCAGGACGCAGAGCGGGCACCGCAACGACCGGTTCGGTTACGCAGTGCGGGGTCAGTGCGGTGAGGATGGCGTCCGGGCCGAGTTCGAGGAACCGGGTCGCGCCCTGGGTGTGCAGGGTGGTGATGCCCTCGGCGAACCGGACCGCCTCACGCACGTGCCGCACCCAGTAGTCAGGGGTCTGGATCTGCTCCGGGTCCACCAGTGCGCCGGACACGTTGGACACGATCGGGATCGAGGGTGGGTGGTAGGTGAGGGTTTCGGCCACGGCGTGGAACTCGGCCAGCATGGGTTGCATGCGCGGGGAGTGGAAGGCGTGGGAGACGGTGAGCCGCTTGGTCTTGGCCCAGCGGGGCGCCAACTCCTCGATCACATCCTCATCGCCGGAGATGACCACTGAGGTGGGGGCGTTGATCGCGGCGATGCTCACTCGGCCGGTGTAGTCGGCGATCGCCTCGGCGACGTCGGTTTCGGTGGCCTGCACGGCCAGCATGGCGCCGCCCGGTGGCAGGGCCTGCATCAGCGTGCCGCGCGCGGCGACCAGGGTGCAGGCGTCGTCCAGGGACAGCACACCGGCGATGTGAGCGGCGGCGAGTTCGCCGATCGAATGGCCCAACAGGAAATCCGGGCGCACACCCCAGGACTCGACCAGCCGGTACAGAGCGACTTCCAGCGCGAACAGGCCGGCCTGGGTGAACACGGTGTGGTGCACCAGACCGGAATCGGAGTCCGACTCAGCGAAGAGGACTTCCTTGAGGGGACGGTCCAGATCGAACCGGGCACACACGGCGTCCAGAGTTTCGGCGAAGACCGGGAAAGCCTGGTAGAGCTGCTGGCCCATACCGGGGTATTGGGCGCCCTGACCGGTGAACAGCACCGCCAGACGGCCGGGTTGAGCGTGGCCGCGGATGACGGTGTGGGGGGTGGATTGAGCATCGGCCAGGGCGCCCAGGGTGGACAGGGCATCGGTGCGGTCGGAGGTGAGGATGACCGCGCGGTGTTCCAGGGTGGTGCGGGTGGTGGCCAATGCCGTGGCCACGTCGATGGGTTGAGGGTGGGTATCGGACAGCTGGGTGTGTAAGCGTTCGGCTTGGGCTTGGAGTGCCTCCTCGGTCTTGGCGGAGAGCAGCCAGGGCAGCACTCCAGTGGGGGTGGAGGGCGGTGGCTGCTGGGGTCGGGTGGGGGGCTCCTCGATGATGAGATGGGCGTTGGTGCCGCTGACGCCGAAGGAGGACACAGCGGCGCGGCGGGTTCGGCTCGGGTCGGTGGGCCAGGACTGGGGCTGGGTGAGCAGTTCGACGTTGCCGGCCGACCAGTCCACGTGCGGAGAGGGTTGATCGACATGCAGGGTTGACGGCAGTTGGTTGTGGCGCAGGGCCATCACCATCTTGATGACTCCGGCGACGCCGGCGGCGGCTTGCGCGTGGCCGATGTTGGACTTGATGGAGCCGAGCCAGAGTGGGGTTTCGCGGTTTTGGCCGTAGGTGGCCAGGACGGCTTGGGCTTCGATGGGGTCGCCCAGGGTGGTGCCGGTGCCGTGTGCTTCTACGGTGTCCACATCGGACGGGGTGAGGCCGGCGGCGGTGAGGGCGGCGCGGATGACGCGTTGTTGGGAGGGGCCGTTGGGGGCGGTCAGGCCGTTCGACGCGCCGTCGGAGTTGACCGCGGTGCCGCGCACCACGGCGAGGATGCGGTGGCCGTTGCGCTGTGCGTCGGAGAGGCGTTCGACGACCAGGATGCCGACGCCTTCGGACCAGCCGGTGCCGTCGGCGGCGGCGGCGAAGGCCTTGCAGCGGCCGTCCGGGGACAGGCCGTTCTGGCGGGAGAACTCGGTGAAGATGCCCGGCGTGGCCATGACGGTGGCGCCGCCGGCGAGGGCGAGGTCACATTCGCCGTGGCGCAGGGCTTGGACGGCGAGGTGCAGGGCGACGAGGGAGGAGGAGCAGGCGGTGTCGATGGTGACGGCCGGGCCTTCCAGGCCGAACGTGTAGGCCAGGCGGCCGGACGCGACGCTGGTGGAACTGCCGGTGAGCAGATGGCCCTCGACGCCGTCGGGGAGCCGGCTGCCGGTGCCGTAGCCGGCGGCCGGGACGCCGACGAAGACGCCGGTGTGGCTGCCGCGCAACGCATGGCGGGTGATGCCGGCGCGTTCGAAGGCCTCCCAGGCGGTTTCCAGGAGTAGGCGTTGTTGGGGGTCCATGGCGAGGGCTTCGCGCGGGGAGATGCCGAACAGGCCGGCGTCGAACTCGCCCGCGTCGTGGACGAACCCGCCGTCCCGGACGTAGCTGGAGCCGGGCCGCTGTCCGTCCGGGTCGTACAGGGCGTCGAGGTCCCAGCCGCGGTCGGTGGGGAACTCGCCGATGGCGTCGGTGCCGGAGGCGACCAACTGCCACAGATCCTCGGGCGAGGCCACGCCGCCCGGGTACCGGCACGCCATCGCGACGATGGCGATCGGGTCGGAGTCGGTGTGGGTGGGTGCGGTCCGGGTGACGGGTGCGGCGGCACCGGCGCCGATCAGCTCGGTGCGCAGGTGCTCGACGAGGGCGGTGGGGCTGGGGTGGTCGAAGACCAGCGTGGCGGGCAGCCGTAGTCCGGTGCCGCTGCTCATCCGGTTGCGGAGTTCGACGGCGGTCAGGGAGTCGAAGCCGAGTTCTTTGAAGGCTTTGGCGGGATCGATGGCCTGGGCGCTGGAATGGCCGAGGACGGCGGCGACCTCGGTGATGACGAGTTGGAGTAGGTGGCGGTGCTGGTCGGGTTCGGACAGGGCGGCCAGGGTGGTGGCGAGGGTGGACGGGCTGGTGTGGGTGTTGGCGCGGCGGATCGGGGCGCGGACCAAACCGCGTAGCAGGGCGGGAACCGGGCGTTGTGCGACGGCGGCACGCAGGGCCGGCAGGTCGAGGTGGGTGGGGAGGAGGTGGGGTAGGCCGGTGCGCTGGGCGGTGTCGAACAGGGTCAGGCCGTCCTGGGTGGACAAGGTGCGGCCGAGGCGGGCGGCGCGGGCCTGGTCGGTGTCGCTCAGCGTGGCGCTGATGGTGCTTTCCTGGGCCCACAGGCCCCAGCCGAGGGATTGGGCGGGTAGGCCGTGGGCTTGGCGGTGGTGGGCCAGGGCATCGAGGATGGCGTTGGCGGTGGCGTAGTTGGCTTGGCCGGGTGAGCCGACCGTGGCGGCGATGGAGGAGTAGAGCACGAACAGCGCCAGATCCAGGTGTTGGGTCAGGTCGTGCAGGTGCAGTGCGGCGGTGGCTTTGGGG
>NZ_DASUCC010000047.1:0-3955 GCF_035762905.1 Actinophytocola sp. | reverse complement strand
GGCCTCGATCGGATCCCCCAACCTCGTCCCAGTCCCATGCGCCTCAACCACATCCACATCACCCCCCCGCAACCGAGCATTCGCCAACGCCGCCTCAATCACCCGCCGCTGCGCCAACCCGTTCGGCGCGGTCACACCGTTCGACGCCCCATCCTGATTCACCGCCGAACCACGGATCACCGCCCAGATCCGACGCCCGTTGCGCCGCGCGTCGGACAACCGCTCCAACACCACAACCCCGACACCCTCGGCAAACCCGGTGCCATCCGCCGCCTCAGCAAACGCCTTACACCGCCCATCCACCGACAAACCCCGCTGCCGAGAGAACTCCCGGAACACCTGCGGCGTCGCAATGACGGTGACGCCACCGGCGAGGGCAAGGCCGCATTCGCCCTGCCGCAGCGACTGCACCGCTTGGTGCACCGTCACCAGTGACGACGAGCACGCGGTGTCGGTCGACACCGCCGGGCCCTCCAGACCCAGCACATAGGACACGCGACCGGACGCCACGCTCAACAGGGATCCGGTCTGCGCGTAGCCCGAGATGGTCTCGGGAGTGAAGAAGTGGTTGCCGTACCCGAAGTACGCCAGGCCGGCGAAGACGCCGGTGTTGCTGCCGCGCAGGCTCTGCGGGTCGATCCCGGCTCGTTCAAGGGACTCCCACGCGGTCTCGAGGAGCAACCGCTGCTGCGGGTCGGCGGCCAGCGCCTCGCGCGGGTTGATCCCGAAGAACTCCGCGTCGAAATCACCCGCGTCGTACAGGAACCCGCCCGAGCGCGTGTAACAGGTACCCGGCCGGTCCGGGTCCGGGTCGTACAGGCCCGCCAGATCCCAGTTGCGGTCCTGCGGGAAGTCCGACACGACGTCCGCGCCGGTCCGCACCAGCTCCCACAGCGCCTCCGGGGACGTCGCCCCACCCGGGAACCGGCAGGCGACCCCTACCACCGCGATGGGTTCGGCAGCGGCCTCGGTCAGCTCCTGCAGGCGCTTGCGGGTTTCGAGCAGCTCGATCGATGTCCGCTTGAGGTAGTCGAGAACCTCGGCGTCCTTGTCGTTCGTCATCGCTTTTCTCCTAGCCGAGCTCTTTGTCGAGTAGCGCGAGAAGTTCTCCCGCCGAGGCCGAACTGATCTGGTCGACGATGCCGACAGGTGATCCCGCGCCCGCCAGCGAACGGATCCGCCCCTGCAGCTCGCCGAGCAGAGTGGAGATGGTGGCCTTGTCCTCCTGCGCGAGTTCGAGGAACGCCTCCTCGAGGCGGGTGCCGAGCTCTTCGATCTCCCTGGTCAGGTGATCCGCCGGAGTTTCCGGGTCAGCAAGGGAATCGGGAGCGATCAGCGCGAACAGGGTCTGCGCCAGGGCAGTGGGGTTCGGGTGGTCGAACACGAGCGTGGCGGGCAGCTTGACGCCGGTCACCTCCGCCAGCTTGTTCCGCAGCTCCACCGCCATGAGCGAGTCGAAGCCCAGGTCCTTGAAGGCCACGCCGGGACGGATCCGGCCGCTGTCGGCGTGGCCGAGGGCGGTCGCGGCCTGCGCCCGAACGGCCTCGAGCAGCACCGCCTCCGCGTCGGCCCGCGGCAGCGACCTGATCTCCTGCGCGAGTCCGACCGCCCGGCTCCCCGGGCCGCCGGCACCGGCAGGCGTCCCGATCAGACCGCGCAGGAGCGGCGACACCGGGCGGGCGGCATGCGGCGCGTCGGTTGCCGCGAGGGTCAGTCGCGCGGGCACCAGCACCGGCTCGTCCAGCGACATGGCCGCGTCGAACAGGGCAAGCCCCTGTCGCGACGCCATCGGCAGCACGCCCTGCCGTTGCAGGCGCACGACGTCCGCGTCGCCGATGTCGGCGAGCTCACTGCGTTGCGCCCACAGTCCCCAGCACAGCGAGCTGGCCGGCAACCCCTCGGCCCGACGGGCTTCCGCGAGACCGTTGAGGAACGCGTTGGCCGCCGCGTAGTTGGCCTGCCCCGCCGTCCCGAGCACGCTCGCGATCGAGGAGTACAGCACGAACACGGCCAGGTCCAGGTGCTTGGTCAGCTCGTGCAGGTACCAGGCACCGCGCACCTTCGGCGCGAGGACCGAGTCCACGCGGTCCTCGGTCAACGCCTCGACGACCCCGTCGTCCAGCACGCCGGCGCAGTGGATCACCGCCGTCAACGGGTGCTCGGGCGGCACCGCGGCGATCAGTTCGGCGACGGAGTCACGGCTCGTGACATCGCAGGCCACGACCTCGACCTGCGCCCCCGCCTCGGTCAGCTCCGCCAGCAACGCCGCCGCCGCCGGAGCCGACGGCCCTCGCCTGCTGGTCAGCAGCAGCCGCCGCACCCCGTGCCGCGCCACCAGGTGTCGGGCCAGCATCGCCCCAAGGCCGCTGGTACCGCCCGTGATCAGCGCCGTTCCGGACCCGAGCGCGGGCACGTCCTGCTCCCCGCCGCGGGCGTGGGCCAGCTGCGGGGTGGTCACGACGCCGGCTCGGATCTTGAGCTGGGCTGCTCCGGTTTCGGCCGCCGCCGGGAGGCACGCCCACGAGCCGGGCGCCTCGTCGGTGTCCACGAGCGTGAACCGGCCCGGGTGCTCGGACTGCGCGGTGCGCACGAATCCCCAGATCGCGGCCGCCGCGGGGTCGGTGTGCGGAACCTGGTCGTCGTGGATCGCCGCCCGCGTCACGATGACCAGGCGTGCGTCGGCGAACCGGTCATCGGAGAGCCAGGCCCGCGTCCATCGCAGCACCCGGTGCAGGTTCCGCTCGACGGCGGCGGGCAGGTCACCGTCGTCCGGGCTCGTCCGATCGAGGCCGGCGATGACGACCGGGGGGATCGCCGCACCGGAAGCGGCGAGTTCTTCGGGGTCGGCGAAGACCGCGCGCCGACCGGTGGCCCCACCGGATGAGACCGAGAGGGGGACCCAGTCCACCTGGAACAACGAGTCCCGGTGGTCGAAGCTCAGCTCGGTCAGCTTCTCGACATCCGCGGCCCGAAAGGTCAGCGATGCGACGCTGCCGACCGGTGCTCCGTGCTGGTCCGCGATGGTCACGGTCAGCGCTTTCTCCCCCGCGGGCGCGAGCCGGACGCGCAGCGCGGTCGGCGCGGCGGAGCCCATCCGGATGCCCGTACAGCGAAACGGCAGCCAGGCTTCGGATCCGGACTCGTCGCCGAGCCGTCCCAGGCCGATCGGGAGCAACGCGGCCTGGAGCAACGCCGGGTGGAGGTGAAACCGGTCCCGGCCGGCGCCGTCGACCGCGGGAAGCTCCACCTCCGCGAACAGAACGTCGTCGCGGCGCCACACCTGCCGCAGGCCGCGAAACAGGGGCCCGTAGCCGAACCCGAGGGCGGACAACCTGGTGTACTCGTCCTCGCCGAAGGGCACGCTGGCCGCGCCCGCGGGCGGCCACGAACCGAGGCTTTCCTCCGCACGGCTTCCTCCGGTGTCGGACCCGACAACCCCGACGGCGTTCCGCGTCCACTCGGGTTCGCCCGCGCCCCGGGAGTACACGCTGATCTCACGCTTGCCGTCGAGCACGACGCGGAGCTCGCGATCGGCCGTCCGGGACAGCACCAGTGGTGTCTCCAGGGTGAGCTCTTCGACGACGTCGCATCCCCCCTTGTTCGCCGCCCACACCGCAAGCTCCAGCAGCACCGCGGCCGGCACAAGCACGGCGCCATGGACCACATGGTCGGCGAGCCACGGGTGGCGCTCCAGCGACAGGCGCCCGCTGCCCGCCACGCCACCGTTCTCCGCGTCGCCGGGCAGATCGATCACGGCATCGAGCAGCGGGTGGTCCGACGTGCTCTCGGTGGCCGTCTCGTAGGGAGTGTTCAGCCAGTAGCGCTGTCGTTGGAAGGCGTAGGTGGGCAGGTCGATGGGTTGGCGGGTGCCGAATTGGGTGTGCCAGTCGATGGTGGCGCCGTGGGTGTGGAGGTGGGCCAGGGCGGTGGCCAGTGCCTGGGCCGGGGCGCGGTT
>NZ_DASUCC010000046.1:0-86905 GCF_035762905.1 Actinophytocola sp. | reverse complement strand
CGAGCCGATCGCCGACATCAGGGCGACCGTCGTCCATCCCGACGGCGACATCCCCGCCGGGCAGGCCACCTGGAACACCCAGCGCCCGAGCCGCATGCCGGTCCACCGCTACAAGCCCTTCGCCGACGTCGTCGAGAAGATCTCACTGCCCGACCGCACCTGGCCGGACAAGGTGATCGACAAGACGCCGCTCTGGGGCGCGGTGGACCTGCGCGACGGCAACCAGGCGCTGATCGACCCCATGTCGCCCGCGCGCAAGCGCCGCATGTTCGACCTGCTCGTCCGCATGGGCTACAAGGAGATCGAGGTCGGCTTCCCCGCCGCCTCGCAGACCGACTTCGACTTCGTCCGCGAGATCATCGAGCAGGACGCCGTACCCGCCGACGTCCGCATCCAGGTGCTGACGCAGGCCCGGCCCGAGCTGATCACGCGCACGTTCGAGTCCCTCGAGGGCGCGCACTCGGCGGTCGTCCACCTCTACAACTCGACGTCGATCCTGCAGCGGCGCGTGGTCTTCCGCTCCGACCGCGACGGCATCACCAAGATCGCGGTCGACGGCGCGAAGCAGGTCCGCGAGGAGGCCGAGAAGCGCCCCGGCACCGACTGGCGCTTCCAGTACTCGCCGGAGTCGTACACCGGCACCGAGCTCTCCTACGCCAAGGAGATCGTCGACGCCGTCGGTGACGTCTGGGAGCCGACGCCCGAGAAGCCGATGATCGTCAACCTGCCGGCGACGGTGGAGATGGCGACGCCGAACGTCTACGCGGACTCCATCGAGTGGATGCACCGCAACCTCGCCCGCCGCGACTCGATCATCCTGTCGCTGCACCCCCACAACGACCGCGGCACGGGCGTCGCCGCCGCCGAGCTGGGCGTCCAGGCCGGCGCCGACCGCGTCGAGGGCTGCCTGTTCGGCAACGGCGAGCGCACCGGCAACGTCTGCCTGGTGACGCTGGGCATGAACCTGTTCAGCCAGGGCATCGACCCGCAGATCGACTTCTCCGACATCGACGAGGTCCGCCGCACGGTCGAGTACTGCAACCAGCTTCCGGTCGGCGAGCGCCACCCGTGGGGCGGTGACCTGGTGTTCACCGCGTTCTCCGGCAGCCACCAGGACGCCATCAACAAGGGCTTCGACGCGCTGCGGGCGGACGCCGACCGGGCCGGGGTGCCGGTCGAGACGTTCGACTGGCAGGTCCCGTACCTGCCGATCGACCCCAAGGACGTTGGCCGCACCTACGAGGCCGTGATCCGGGTCAACTCCCAGTCCGGCAAGGGCGGCGTCGCCTACATCATGAAGTCCGAGCACCAGCTCGAGCTGCCGCGCCGGCTGCAGATCGAGTTCTCCCAGGTGATCCAGCGGCACACCGACACCGAGGGCGGCGAGGTCACCCCGAAGCAGATGTGGGACGCCTTCGCCGCCGAGTACCTCGGCATCCACACGCCGCTGGTGCTGCGCCGCTACCGGATCTCCGACGACGCCGCCGGCCACGACGAGATCGTGGCGCAGGTGGACGTCGAGGGTGAGGAGCACGAGATCACCGGCGCCGGCAACGGTCCGATCGCGGCCTTCGTCGACGCGCTGGCCAGCGTCGGCTACGACGCCCGGGTGCTGGACTACACGGAGCACGCGCTCACCTCGGGCGACGACGCCAGGGCCGCGGCCTACGTGGAGTGCTCGGTGGACGAGCGGGTGCTGTGGGGTGTCGGGGTGGACAGCTCGATCGTGACCGCGTCGCTGCGCGCGGTGGTCTCGGCGATCAACCGGGCGCACCGGTAGCCCCGCCGGGCCGGATCAGCGCAGGGCGGCGAGCGCGGCGGCCACCGCCAGCTCGCCGGACCGGACGTCGAAGCCGCGGTTCTCGGTGCCGGCCTCCAGCAGGCAGCCGAGGATCACGGCGGCGACGTCGTCGCGCGGGATCCGGCCGGCGGTCAGGTGCTCGACCGCGGTGATCCGGCCGGTGCCCGGCTCGTCGGTGAGCGTGGCCGCACGCACCACCGTCCACACCAGACTGGATCGGCGCAGCACGGTGTCGGAGATCTGCTTTGCCGCCAGGATCGACCGGACCAGCGGGTCACCCTGGTCCGGCGCGTCGGCGAACATGGCGGAGAGCTGCACGTAGCGGCGCACCCCGGCGCGCTCGGCGGACCGGATCGCGGCGATCGCGCCGTCCCGGTCGATCAGGTTCACCGCGGCCGGCGCCGGATCCGGCGCCCCGGCGCAGTTGACCACGACGTCGGACCCGGCGAACGCCTCGACCAGCTCGGCCGGATCACCGGCCAGGTCGGTGATCACCGCGGGGACGCCGAGCCCGGTGACCGCGGCCCGGCGGTGCCGGTCGCGCACCCCGGCCCGAACCCGGAAGCCGTGCCGGACCAGCAACCGCACCACCCGGCGGCCGGTGCGCCCGGACGCGCCCAGCACGGTGACGGTCATTCCGCGGCGGCGGCCCCATCGATCGGGCCGATCGGGGTGACCGTGATCTTGTCCTCGTTCTCCGGGAAGTGGCACGCCACCTGGTGCCCGGGCTTGAGCGCGACCAGCGGCGGTTCCTCGGTCTTGCAGATCTCCTGGGCCTTCCAGCACCGGGTGTGGAACCGGCAGGCCGGCGGCGGGTTGAGCGGGCTGGGCACGTCGCCCTGCAACCGGATCCGCTCCCGCTTGGCCCGCCGCTCCGGGTCCGGGATCGGCACCGCGGACAGCAGCGCCACCGTGTACGGGTGCATCGGCCGCTCGTACAGCCCGGTCCGGTCGGCCAGCTCGACGATCTTGCCCAGGTACATCACGGCGACCCGGTCGGACACGTGCCGCACCACGGACAGGTCGTGGGCGATCAGCAGGTAGGTCAGGTCCAGCTCGTTCTGCAGATCCTCGAGCAGGTTGACCACCTGGGCCTGGATCGACACGTCCAGCGCGGAGACCGGTTCGTCGGCCACGATCAGCTTGGGCTTGAGGGCGAGCGTGCGGGCGATGCCGATGCGCTGGCGCTGGCCGCCGGAGAACTCGTGCGGATAGCGGTTGTAGTGCTCGGGGTTCAGCCCGACCAGTTCGAGCAGGTCCTGCACGGCCCGCTTGACCCCGTTCTCGGGCTTGACCTTCTGCAGCCGGAACGGGGCGCCGACGATCGTGCCGACGGTGTGCCGGGGGTTCAGCGACGAGTACGGGTCCTGGAAGATCATCTGCACGTCGCGGCGCAGCGGCCGCATCTGGTTGGTGGACAGGTGGGTGATGTCCCGTCCCTCAAAGATGATCTTCCCGGCGGTCGGTTCGAGCAGCCGGGTGAGCAGCCGGCCGGTCGTGGTCTTGCCGCAGCCCGACTCGCCCACCAGGGACAGCGTCTCGCCCATGGCCACCGAGAAGTCCAGCCCGTCGACCGCCTGCACGGCCCCCACCTGGCGCTGCAGCAGCCCCTTGCGCACCGGGAAGTACTTCTGCAGACCGGTGACCGACAGCAGCTCCTCGCCGAGCTTCGGCTGGGTGGGGTCGGCCGCCTTGTCCTGCACAGTCGCCACGCTCTGATCCTCGTCTTTCACAGCTTCGGCCTGATCTCGTTCTCCCAGATCTGCATCCGGTCCTCGGCGGAGAGATGGCACGCGGTGAAGTGACCGTCACCGACGTCGCGCAGCTCGGGCACCACGGTCTCGCTCGCGCCGCCGTTGCGGTCGGCGTAGGCGCACCGGGGGTGGAACGCGCAGCCGTCCGGCAGGTTGATCAGGCTGGGCGGGCTGCCCTTGATCGGCAGCAGCCGATCGGTCCGTTCCCGGTCCAACCGGGGCATCGATCCGAGCAGGCCCCAGGTGTAGGGGTGCTGCGGCGCGGTGAAGATGCCCGACGATGTGCCGTACTCGACGGCCCGGCCGCCGTACATCACCAGGATGTCGTCGGCCAGCTCGGCGACCACGCCGAGGTCGTGCGTGATGATGATGATCGCCGAGTTGAACTCCTGCTGCAGATCCCGGATCAGGTCGAGGATCTGCGCCTGCACCGTGACGTCCAGCGCGGTGGTCGGCTCGTCGGCGATCAGCAGCTCGGGGTCGCAGGACAGCGCCATCGCGATCATCGCGCGCTGCCGCATGCCGCCGGAGAACTGGTGCGGGTAGTCGTCCACCCGGGACGTCGGCTGCGGGATCCCCACCCGGTCCAGCATCTCGATCGCGTGCTTGCGGGCCACCTGCTTGCTGACGTTGTGGTGGATCCGGTACGCCTCGATGATCTGGTCGCCGACCGTGTAGAACGGGTGCATCGCCGACAGCGGGTCCTGGAAGATCATCGCCATGTTCTTGCCGCGCAGCCGGCGCACCCGGTTCGGGTCCATGGCGATCAGGTTCTGCCCGTTGAGCATGACCTCGCCGGAGATGCGGGCGACGCCCTCCTTGTGCAGGCCCATGATCGACAGGCTGGTCACGCTCTTGCCGGAGCCCGACTCGCCCACGATGCCAAGGGTCTTGCCGCGGTCGAGGTGAAAGGTCAGTCCGTCCACGGACTTGACCACGCCGTCGTCGGTCGGGAAATGCACCCGCAGGTCGCGGACCTGGAGGAAGGCGCCGGACCGGTCGTGGTCCGGTTCGGTGGCCGCGGGCAGGTAGGTCTCGACATCGGCCAGCGGCTCATCGGAAAACTGGGTCATCCCAACCGCACTCTCGGGTCGATCACGGCATACATCAGGTCCACCACCAGGTTCGCGATGACGACGAAGAAGGCGCCGACCATCGTGACCCCGAGAACCACGGGCAGGTCGTTGTTCTGGATGGAGTCGACCGCCCACTTGCCGATTCCCGGCAGCCCGAACGTCTTCTCGGTCAGGATGGCGCCGCCGAGCAGCAGGCCGAGGTCGAGACCGAAGATCGTCACGATCGGGGTGAGCGCCGAGCGCAACCCGTGTTTGGTCACGACCCGGCGCTCGGTCAGGCCCTTGGCCCGGGCGGTACGGATGAAGTCCTCGTTCATCGTCTCCAGCATGCCGGCCCGGGTCAGCCGGGCGTACCCGGCGGAGTACAGGAAGGCGAGCGTGATCCAGGGCAGCAGCAGCGCGTGCGCCCACTCGAGCGGGTTGTTGCCCGACTCGGTCGGATCGGTGCCGCCAGGAGGGGTCACGTCCAGCGCGTAGCTGAAGACCGACAGGGCCAGCAGACCGGTGAAGAAGATCGGCAGGGACACCCCGGCCAGCGCGATGCCCATCGAGGCCCGGTCGAAGAAGGTGCCTCTGCGCAGCGCCGAGATCACGCCGGTGCCGATGCCGAACCCGAGCCAGATGATCGCCGCGCCCAACGCCAGCGAGAGCGTGACCGGCATCCGGCCGACGATCTCCGGCCAGACCGGCACCTGTTTGATGAACGAGTAGCCGAAGCAGGGCGCCGGGCAGTGCTCGACCGACGGCCCGGTGTCGAAGTCACGGCCGGCGACCAGGCCCTTGACGAACCGTCCGTACTGCTCGTACATGGGGTCGGTGAAGCCGAGCTTCACGGCCATCTCATGGGTCTGCTCGGCCCCGGCCGTCTTGCCGGTGTACCGCGAGGCGAGGTCGTCGGCGGTGAAGCCGGCGATCCGCGGAACCAGGAAGAAGATCGCGAAGGTGACCGCGCTGACCACGAAGAGCAGGATCACTGCTGCGATCAGGCGGCGGATGATGTACGTGACCACGTCGGCGGCGAAGGTGACCGGTGGACCCCGATCGGGCCCACCGGTCACCCGGTGCCTTCACCTACCTTTGAGTGCTAATTCACGAACTGCTTACTGCACACCCATGGCGGTGTAGTCGTACATGCCGTAGGCCTCGCTGACGAACACGTTCGTCAACCGCTCCGGCCGGTACATCAGGCCCTTGGCCCACACGCCGGGCAGGATGTAGGCCTGGTCCATGACCCGCTTGTCGATGTCGTTCCACAGCGACTCGCGCGCCGTCTTGTCGGTGGTGGTCAGCGCCTTGTCCAGGAGCTGGTCCACCTGCGGGTCCTTCACGGCGATGTTGGTGTTGCCGCCGCCGGGACGGATGGTCCGGCTGTCCACGATCTGCTGCAGGAAGCCGAAGCCGTCGTTCCAGTCGGCGCCCCAGCCGTAGATGATCACGCCGAGGTTGTTGGCCTTCGCGTAGTCCGGCTTGCCCGCGTACAGCTTGGAGTAGTCGCCCTGCGGGAAGCCCTTGAGCTCGGTCTTGATGCCGACCTTGTTGAACGCCTGCTGCAATGCCTCAGCGGTGTTCTTCTCCTTCGGCCGCTCGGCGCGGTAGGCGATGTTGGTGGTGAAACCGTCCGCCTTGCCGCACTGCTGCAGTTCCTGCTTGGCCTTCTCGACGTTGCCGCTCTTGTCGGTCTCGAACCCGTACTGGTCGTTCTTCTGGAAGCCCGGGATCTGCGGCGGCATGATGTTGGTCGCGATGTCGCCACCGGCCTCGGCGCCACCGTAGGAGCGCTGGTAGCCGGCGTGGTCCGCGGCGTACATGATGGCCTTGCGGCAGTGCACGTTGTCCAGCGGCGCGACATCGGAGTTGATGCCCGAGTACCACAGGCGGGCGTTCGGCGCCGAGTCCGCGCGGTTCTTCTGCTCCGGGTCGTTGAGGATCTTCGGCTGGGTCTCGGTCTGCACGCCGGTGCCGGCGATGTCGACGTCAAGCGTGCCGTCCAGCAGCCGGTTGTCCACGTCCGCGGCGTTGGCCTTCAGCTCGACCTCGATGCGGTCCGGCAGCGCCTTGCGGCCCGAGGCCGGGTCGGTGGCCGGGTCGTACTGGTCGTTGCGCACCAGGACGACCCGCTTGTCGACCTCGTTGACCTCGAACTTGTACGGGCCGGAGGAGACCGGGTGCTCCTTGTACTTGGTGCCGGTGTCCTTGGCGGCCGGAACCGGGACGGTGGCCGGCAGTGCGGCGATGTAGTCGAACGCCGAGAACGACTTGCTCAGCTTGAAGACGATCGTGTAGTCGTCCGGCGTCTCGACGGCCGTGAACTTGGCCATCGTCGGGTCGTTGTCCTTGTACGGGCCCTCATAGCCCTGCAGGTCGAGCAGGTCGTTGAGGTAGGTCGGGCCGTTGGGCAGGGTCTCCTTGTCCAACTGCCGGGCCACGGCGTACTTGACGTCCTTGGACTTGATCTCGGTGCCGTCCTCGAACTTGATGCCCTTGCGCAGCTTGTAGGTCCACGTCTTGGCGTCGTTGCTCGGCGTGCCGAGACCCTCGGCCAGGTCAGGCGCCAGCGAGTTGCCCTCCGCGCCCGGGGCGGACTTGAAGACCAGCAGCGACCGGCCGTAGTTGCGCAGGAAGTTCCACGAGAAGCCGTAGTAGGTGTCGCCCGGGTCGACCGAGTCCCAGTCACCCGAGTTGGCCAACTTCAGGGTGCCGCCCTTCTTGTCGGAAGGGTTGAACACCTTTCCGATCGCCGCGTTGTACGCAGCGGTGGTGGTGCTTCCGCCGCTGCTTCCGCTGTCGGCATCGTTGGAGGAGCCACCGCAGGCCGCGAGACCCATGAGCAACGCTGAGCCGGCGGCAACCGCGGATATCATGCGGTTTCTTTTCATCTTGCTATTGCACCCTTCTCTTTCTGGAAGTCGGCCGGAATGAAAGCTCCGGTCATCGTGCCCTTGGGTCGAGCGCGTCACGCAAACCATCGCCGAAAAGGTTGAACGCGAACACTGTGATAAAAATCGCCAAACCGGACGGCAGCATGTACTGCGTGTCGGTCTGGTACCACTTCGCGGCGTCCTGCAGCATGTCGCCCCAGCTCGGCACGGGCCGCTGGATGCCGACGCCGAGGAACGACAACGCCGCCTCGAAGAGGATGTTGGTCGGGATCAGCAGCGTCGAGTAGACCAGGATCGGGGCCATCAGGTTCGGCAGCAGTTCCCGGAACAGGATGTACGGCCGGCGGGCGCCGAGGCTGCGCGCGGCGTCGATGAACTCCCGTTCGCGCAGGGAGAGCACCTGACCGCGGATGATCCGCCCGATGTACGGCCAGCCGAAGAACCCGATGATGAACACGATCACACCGACCCGCAGGCTGTTGCCGCTCAGGCCGAACGCGTCGTTGGGCATGACGCCGACCAGGGCGATCGCGAACAGCAGCAGTGGGAAGGCCAGGAAGATGTCCATCAGCCGGCTGATCGCGGTGTCCACCCAGCCGCCGAAGTAGCCGGCGATGACACCCATGACGACGCCGATCACCACGGACACCAGGGTGGCCAGGAACGCGATCAGCAGGGAGAACTGTGCGCCGTAGACGACCCGGCTGAACAGGTCGCGCCCGTTGATCGGCTCAACGCCGAACCAGTGGTCCCAGCTCATGCCGCCCCAGCCGTGCAGCGGCAGCCCGGTGCTGTCGTCGACCAGGTCGTAGTGGAACTCGTCGTACGGGTAGCCCCACCACTTGATGATCAGTGGGGCGAAGACGGCCACCACCACCAGGAACACGACGACGACCCCGCCGGCCATGGCGACCTTGTCCCGCTTGAGTCGCATCCAGGCGATCTGGCCGAGGGAACGGCCCTGAATGGCTTTGCGGGAGACCCCGGCGAGGGCGGCTTCCGGTGGCGCCGTGGCGGCCGACTCGGTGACTTCGAGCGGTGCGGTCATTCCACGCCCCGCCCCGATGGCTGCGCTCGAAGCAAGGCTCGCGCCACTCGGGGGTCGGCCATCGTCGTCTCCTTGAACCTGTGCGGGGTCACCGTACGACCGCCGACCTTAATCCCTGCGTTCAGCATCCCTTCACCACGGGAGGTCACGATCCGGCCAAAAGATCGCACATCGTGTCCGATATGCAGTCCGACAAGTACCGGACGTGACCGTTCTTCACCCAATTGAGTGAATCGGTGCATCCGCCGGGTTACCGCCGTTCGGATATCGAACAGTGGCGACCGCCACAGGAGCGTCGATCGCGAACCATCCTTCCTCGAACCGCTGCCATGCCTGAAGCGGCGCGCGGCACGCCTCCCCGTCCCGGGCCACGGCCCGCTCCAGCCGCTCCACCGGATCCGGATGCTCGCACCAGACGAGCGCCGACAACCGCTCCCGAACCGACCGCCGCCCCGCCGACACCCCCTCCACCACCAACACCTCGGGCACCCCGACCCGGACCCACTCCCCCGGCCGCGGCCGCCCGGCCAGCCACTCCATCCGCCGGTACCCGCCCGGCCGGCCGGCAGCCAGCGGCTCCAGCACCCCCTCGACCAGCCGCGGCCACCAGCCCACCGGCTCATCCCAGGTCGCGAAGTAATCGGTGCGCACCAACTCCACGCCCACCCCCGCCCCCCGCAACCGCCCCACCACCCGATCCGCCAACCCCGACTTCCCCGACCCCGACGGCCCATCGATCGCCACCAACCGCACCGCCCCCAACCGCGCCGCCGGCAACTCCGCAAGCCCGCCCCACCCGGCCCAACCCGCACCGCCCCCGCCAGGATCCCGAGTAGTTCCCCCATGCTGCTCAGACCTGCGCACAGCCCCCGGAACCGCAGCGCCGAACAACCCCTCGCCATCGCCGATTACTCGCAGCTCACCCCAGTCCACCCCCCACCGCTCCCTGGGGGGCGTCCCCACGGCCATTCTACCGGCGAAAGTGCTGGTGGCGGGGGGTTTGGGGGCGGCTGTGGACAACTGCGGGGGGTGTGGATGGTCAGACGGCGCGGCGGCCGGTGAGGGCGCGGCCGAGGGTGAGCTCGTCGGCGAACTCGAGGTCGCCGCCCATGGGGAGACCGGAGGCGAGCCGGGTGACGGTGAGACCGGGGAAGTCGCGCAGCATCCGGGCCAGATAGGTCGCGGTGGCCTCGCCCTCGGTGTTCGGGTCGGTGGCGAGGATGACCTCGGTGACCTCGGCCTGGGAGATGCGGGCCAGCAGCTCGCGGACGCGGAGCTGGTCGGGGCCGATGCCGGACAGCGGGTCCAGCGCGCCGCCGAGCACGTGGTAGCGGCCCTTGAACTCCCGGGTGCGCTCGATCGCCAGCACGTCCTTGGGCTCCTCGACCACGCACAGCGAGGTCGGGTCGCGGCGGGCGTCCCGGCAGATCCGGCACCGGGTCTCCTCGGAGACGTTGCCGCACAGGTCGCAGAAGATCACGCCCTCTTTGACCCGCTGTAACGCGGAGATCAGCCGGTTCACGTCCGCGGGCTCCGCGGCGAGCAGGTGGAAGGCGAGGCGCTGGGCGCTCTTCGGGCCGATCCCGGGCAGTCGCCCGAGCTCGTCGATCAGGTCCTGGACCGGTCCCTCATACACGCCGCGCCCGCCTACATCCCGGGCAGGCCGAGCCCGCCCGTGAGCCCGCCGGCCAGCGGCCCCATCTTGTCCGCGGCCAGCGCCGACGCCTTGCCGCTGCCGTCGCGCACCGCGGCCACGATCAGGTCGGCGAGCGTCTCGATGTCCTCGGGATCGACCACCTTCGGGTCGATGACCAGCGACTTGAGCTCACCCGCCCCGGACACCGTCGCGGTCACCAGACCGCCGCCCGCGGTGCCGGTGACCTCGGCATCGGCCAACTCCTGTTGGGCGGAGAGCAACTGCTCCTGCATCCGCTGCGCCTGCTCCAGAATCTGCTGCATGTCGGGCATGCCACCGGGTTGCACGGCGGTTCCTCTCCTGTAGGTCCGTGGTACCGCCAGCCTAGTCGCGCCCGCCGTGTGGAATGGTGAGCGCCGTGCTCACCCGACGCGGGGCATACGCCTGGGGAATCCTGACCATCAGCGTGGCGCTGGCGGCGTGCGGCGCGCAGGACCGGATCGCCGGGCAGGCGTTCGGCCCGGCTCTGCCCGCTCCGCCGGTGGCCAGCACGGCGCCGGCCACCGTCAGCACGACACCGGCCAGCCCACCGCCGGCCACCAGCTCGTCCGCGCCGCCGGCCACCACGCCGAAGCCGGCGGCCCCGGCCGGCCGGGTGGTCGTGCTCGACCCCGGCCACAACGGCGGCAACGCCGCGAACCCCGCCGCGATCAACAAGTCGGTACCGGCCGGTCGCGGCAAGACCAAGGCCTGCAACACGACCGGCACCGCGACCGATGCCGGCTACGCCGAGCACGCGTTCACCTGGGACACCGCCAACCGGGTGCGGGAGATCCTGGCCGGGCGCGGGGTCCGGGTGGTGCTGACCCGGCCGAACGACAGCGGGGTCGGACCGTGCGTGGACCAGCGCGCGGCGATCGGAAACCGCGAGAACGCCGCCGCCGTGGTGTCCATCCACGCCGACGGGTCGACCGCCGAGGGCGCGCACGGCTTCCACGTCGCCTACTCCGCGCCGGCACTGAACGCCGCCCAGGGCGAGCCGTCGCAGCGATTAGCCCGGACCGTGCGGGACCGCATGGTCGCCGCGGGCCTGGCGACCTCGACCTACATCGGATCCAACGGCTTATCCCCGCGCGACGACCTCGCCGGGCTTAACCTCTCCGAGCGCCCGGCGGTCCTGGTGGAGTGCGGCAACATGCGCGACGCCGACGAGGCGGCCAGGCTGTCCAGCCCGGATGGCCGGCAGCGCTACGCGGCGGCGATCGCCGAGGGAATCCTCGCCTACCTGGGGTAGCCGGGCTCAGTCCAGCTTGCGGGCGCCGAGCTGCTCCTTGAGCAGCCGGACCGCGGCCGCCGACTCGTTGCGCGGCCCGGGATCCGGGTCCGGCTCCTGGAAGTCATCGGGATAGTCGTCCGGCTCCGGCGGCGGCTCCGGAGCCGCCGGATCGACTGCGGCGGCCGGCCGGGTCCGGACCGGCTCCGGGCGACTGGGCTCCGGACGCACCGGTGCCGGCGGCGGCGCGGCCGGGCGGCTCGGCGCCTCGCCGGAGTCGTTGGCGTGCACGGTCTTGACCTGCCAGTTGCCGCCGAGCACCTGGCGCAGCGCCTCGGCGATCGCGTCCACGTTGCGCGGGTCGGCCAGCCGGCGGGCCAGCGGTGCGGCGGTGTGCGAGATGACCACGGTCTCGCCCTCGACCGCGTGCACCGTGGCGTTGGTGAGCATGGCCTCGGTGCTGCGGCTGTTCTTGCGCACCACGGCGAGCAGCTCGGACCAGACCCGGCGGATGCCCGCGGCGTCCAGCGCGCCCGGCTGCGCCGGGGCGGCCGGCGGCACCGGCGACGGCGGGGTGGCGGCCGGCTCCGGGCGCGGCTGCACCGGTGGCTGCGGCGGTTCCGGCTGCCGTGCCGGTGCTGGTGCCGGCGTCGATGCCTGCGGTTGCGGCTTCGGTTGCGGTTGCGCCGGAACGGGCTCCGACCCAACCGAGACCCGCCGCTCCATCCGTTCGATTCGTTGCAGCACCGCGGAATCCGCCGCCGCGTCGCCGGAAACCGCGGCCGGCAACAACATCCGGGCGCAGAGCAGCTCGAGCAGCAGCCGCGGCGCGGTGGCCCCGCGCATCTCGACAAGTCCATTGTGGACTATCTCGGCGAACCGGGTCAGCGCGGCCGGACCGAGCCGCTGGGCCTGCGCGGACATCCGGTCCAGCTCGTCACCGGGGGCGTTGACCAGCCCACGACTCGCGGCGTCCGGCACCGCCCGGAGCAGCACCAGGTCCCGCAGCCGGTCCAGCAGGTCGGCGGCGAACCGGCGCGGGTCGTGACCGGCCTCCACCAGCCGGTCGACCGTGCCGAACACCGCCGCCGAGTCGTCCGCCGCCAGCCCGTCCACCAGATCGTCGATCAGCGCCACGTCGGAGACGCCGAGCAGCGCCACCGCCCGGTCGTAGGTCACGCCCTGCGCTCCGGCGCCGGCCAGCAGCTGGTCGAGCACCGACTGGGTGTCCCGCGCCGAGCCCCCGCCGGCCCGGATCACCAGCGGGAACACCGCCGGCTCGACGGTGGCCCCCTCGTCGGCGCAGTTGCGCTCGAGCAGCTCGCGCATCGCGCTCGGCGGGATCAGCCGGAACGGGTAGTGGTGGGTGCGGGACCGGATGGTCGGCAGCACCTTGTCCGGCTCGGTGGTGGCGAAGATGAAGACCAGGTGCTCCGGCGGCTCCTCGACGATCTTCAGCAGCGCGTTGAAGCCCTGCGGGGTGACCATGTGCGCCTCATCGATGATGAACACCCGGAAGCGCGACGCGGCCGGCGCGTAGAAGGCGCGGTCGCGCAGCTCACGGGCGTCGTCCACGCCGCCGTGGCTGGCCGCGTCCAGCTCGATCACGTCGACGCTGCCCGGCCCCTCGGGGGCCAGCCCCACGCACGAGTCGCAGATGCCGCACGGGTCCGGGGTCGGTCCCTGCGCGCAGTTGAGCGAGCGGGCCAGGATCCGCGCGCTGGAGGTCTTCCCGCAGCCGCGTGGGCCGGAGAACAGGTACGCATGGTTGATCCGCCCAGCGGCCAACGCGGTGCGCAGCGGTCCGGTGACGTGTTCCTGGCCGACGACCTCGGCGAAGGTCGCCGGACGGTATTTGCGGTAAAGGGCGAGCGCCACGCCGCGACCCTACCCGCCGACGAAAAGGGACCCCGTGCACCCGTCAGAGCTCGCTTATCCTTGCTGCCTTCCGGCCCTGGGGAGGTTCACGAGATGGACGCCGCACGAGGTCCACGTTCAGTGTAGCGAGCGCGGGCGAGCCGGTACGCCTCGCGTAGGTCTTCGCCCTCGTAGCGCACCCCGGCCAGCCGGGCCAGCTCCGCGCTGGCGTTGACCGCCACGGTCTGCGGCAGGTGCCCGAACAGCGGGACGTCGGAGCCGGAGTCGCCGTAGGCCACGCACTGCCGGACGGTCAGCCCGCGCCGGGTCAGTTCGGCGTCCACCACCCGGACCTTGTCCGCCGGGGTGAGGATGTCGGCCGGGTCGGGGTGGCCGCGCAGCGGCAACGGCGGGAAGGTCGAGGCGACCACCCGGTCGACCCCGACGTCGTGCAGCCCGTCGGCGAAGAAGTTCGGCGACATGGTCACCACCATCGAGTGCTCGCCGCGGGCGCGGATGTCGGCGAGCACGTCCGGCAGGCCGTCGATCCACGGCGAGGCCCGGAACGCCTCGGCGACCAGGTCGGCGGTGAGCTCCTGCCACAGCACCGCGATCCGCGCGGAGAAGCCGCGGGTGTCCAGGGCGCCGGCCGCGAAGGACAGCTCAAGCGCGGCCAGCTCGCCGACCAGGTCCAGCCGGCGGGCGATCTCCAGCGCGGCGGTCGTGCCACGGAGCAGCGTGCCGTCCATGTCGAAGACGTGCAGCACGCTCATCCGATGCCGTCCCCCCTCTTCCGGGTAGCCTGACACGCTGGGTACCTTTGCTGGCCGGTTCCATCACTGTACGGAGATGCGACATGCCGCGGCATCGGAAGAAGACGGAGCCCGACCGGGTTCTGCTGGCGATCAAGACCGCCACCTTCCTCGCCGCCGCCGGCCTGGTCACCGGCATCGTGCTGCTGGTCAACGCCGGGGCCGAGCCGCCGGCGGCCGCGAACTCCGGGCCGGCCGTGCCCAGGATCTCCCCGAGCCCGCCGGCCGACGACGCACCCCCGTCGCAGAGCGGCGTCCCCACCGCCATCGCGGCACCCACGCTGAACACCGAGACGGCCAACATCGTGGCCAGCCCGCCCCCGGCGCCACCGGCACCGCCGGCCAGCAGCGCCGCCTCGCGCCCGAGCCAGCCGCGGTTCGACTTCGCCGAGATCGGGGACCGGTGCGACGACCCCGGCGCGTTCTCGGTCACCCGCGACTACGAGCCGGTGGTCTGCGCCCGTCAGCAGCGCGGCTCACCGCGCTGGCGGGCGATCTGACCGCGGGCCTCAGCAGCCGAGCCGGTCGGCCAGCTCGGTGAAGCTGGCCGTCACCAGGTCGGCGTCCGCGTTCTCGGCCCGGTCCGGCCGGCCGTTCGGCCCCTTCTCCCGCGGGCGCTCGATGAACGCCGTGCGCAGCCCGGCCGCCCGGGCGCCGGCCAGATCCCAGGTGTGTGCCGCGACCATCAGCACGTCGCCCGGCTCGGCGTCGAGCAGGCCGGCGACCGCCTGGTAGACCTCCGGATCCGGCTTGTAGCGCCGGACCAGCTCGGCCGAGACGACGGCGTCGAACGGCAGCTCCGCGGCCTTGACCAGGTTGGTCAGCAGGGCGAAGCCGCCGTTGGACGTGGCCACGACGGTGTATCGGGTGCGCAGCCGGGCCAGGCCGGGGGCGGCGTCCGGCCAGGCCGGCAGCCGGTGCCAGGAGCGGACCAGCTCGGCCCGGGCCGGCTCGTCGAACGCGGCCGCGACGCCGTGCTCCTCGAGCAGCTCGTCCAGGGACCGCCGGTGCAGCGCGTCCAGGTTCTGCCAGGGCAGCTCCCCGCGCCGGACCAGTTCCATGGACGGCACGTAGCGCGCCCGCCAGGCCGTGGCGAACGCGCCACCGTCCAGCTCCACCCCGCGCTCGGCGGCCGCCCGGCCGACCTGCCCGGCCACGCCGGTCCACCAGTCCACGGTCGTGCCGAAGATGTCGAAGGCCAGCACCCGCACGTGATTCAACGTACCCAGCGCCGCGCCCAGCACAGCCGCCGCACGGGCGATCACGCGACTCCGCCGGCAATCCAGGACTCGGCAGGATCGTCGCCGGCTGCACGCTCTGACCCCCGGTTCCCACTGCTGCGCGCCCGCGGCGCCGTGTAGCATCTGCGCCGGAGGATTCGCCTAGTGGCCTAGGGCGCACGATTGGAAATCGTGTTGGGGTTGATAGCCCCTCAGGGGTTCAAATCCCCTATCCTCCGCTCTGACCAGCAACACGCCGGGCATCGTGATCATGGATGCCCGGCGTTGTGCCGGTGTTCACTCGCCGGTTCACTCCCCTCCGAGTCCACACGGAGCGCGGCCCGGAGGGTCAAGTTAGGTCAGGCCGATCCTCCGTCGAACCGTCGTTCCGGCCTGATCGACAGTCGCGACCTAACCCAGCGAACGAGCTGACTCGGCTAACTTCGCGCAGGTCAGCACGGGTCCGGCGGGACCTGACCCGGCGAGTTAGATTTCTGAGCCAACAATGCGACCTAATCAATGTCCGTACAACTACGCGAGGAGTTGGCGTTGAGGAAGGCGGATATCACTGGCAAGGCGAATTTGACCGAATCGCTTCGGGTCTGTCAGGTCACGAGAATATGATGCACTCGGTGCGGTCCCGTGCGGCACCCAGGTCTGCCGAGTTGGCTGAGTAGTCCCACAGGAGCCCGCTGCACTCGGGGTGGTCCCACATCCGCTGCCAGCAGTGGTTGAAACCCTGGAACGACCTGATGTTGTTGTTCCAGTTGATGCTGAGAATCGGCAGCGGTGCCAGCACGTACTCGGTCTCGGTCGGGGTCGTACACGGTGCAGTACCCGAGACGGTCAGAGTGTGCAACGGGGGCGGGTGGTTGTTGAAGTTCTCCCAGTAGTACTGGATGCCGTGCACGACCGACGCCGTACCGAACCCACCCTCGTTGAGCTCTGCGGCGGTCTTGCCGTCGACGGAGGCGAGGCCACTGAGGTTCGCATCCGTCACCCGTCCCGCGGTTGCCTGCGCGATGGCCTCCCGGAAGGTGTCGAAGCACTGCGTGGCGCGCGTCTTCACCGAGAGGGTGCAGTGCGAACCGCCGGACTTCGCCTGGTCCGTCTTCCCGTTGTCCGGACCGCTTTCCGCGGCCGCGCTCGTTCCGGCCGCCAGCCCGGCCACGGTCAGCGCCGCAGCGGCCAGACCAACGGAAATGCAATTTCTTCGCAGCTTGTTCATGATTGACCTCGACTCCTCAACTTGTTGGTGGTGCTTCGAAAGCAGTCAGGCGTCGGTCGCGATCGCGAGGCCCCAGAACGAGTGGCCAGACCATCGTGAAGAGGAGGCAGCACGCCGTTTTGATACATCGCGCCGCACACCCCCGGGGTGACATGCGGAAACTGGGTGTGCCAAGACCCACGCTCCGGCCGTGGCTTGAACGCTCTGCCCAGGTTCCAGGCTCGCGGGTGTCGTGGCCGCTACCCGCTACCGGTGGACCTACCGCCTGTTTGGGGTTGATAGCCCCTCAGGGGTTCAAATCCCCTATCCTCCGCCAACTGAGCAGGCACGAACGCCGGGCCCCGCGATCATGGGGTGCCCGGCGTTCGTGCGGTCAGACCGGAGTCGCCGTCGTTTCCACTGTCCGTTTCGGCAATAGTTGGCCAGTTCCTCGGGGATGAATCTGCCGTAGCGCGGCCCACCTCATGTCTTACATGGCAATCGAACAGGGTGAGGCATTGGTTCGGCTCGGGGCGTTCATCGGTGGCGGTGTGGCGATCGGGGTCAGTGCGGCGGGGGCGTCCATTGGTGACGGTCTGGCCGGGAGTCAGCTGCTGGCCGGGGTGGCGCGGCAACCGGAGGCGCAGCAGCGCCTGATGACCCCGTTCCTGATGGTGGTGAGTTTCGCCGAAAGCAACTTCTTCATCTCGTTGGGGTTCGCGTTGCTGCTGTTCTACGTGACACCCGGGCTGTAGCGACCGCCCGCCGCCGGGCCGCGCGCCCGGCGGCGGGTGGCCGGGTCAGTCGTCGTGGGGGTCGGGTTTGGCGTGGTCGGCGACGCCGGGGGTCGGGTCGCGGTCGAGATCGATCAGCGGGTGCCGGCCGGCGCCTTCCTCGGCGTGGTGGCGGCCGCCGGACCGCTGATCTTCCGCGGTCGGCTCGGCGGGGCTGTCGGGTTCAGTGTGCACAGTGCTCTCCGGATCTCCCACAGCAAAACGTGGAGGGCAGTATTCCGTACGGTCCTGGTGTGATGTGCGCCACCTGCGCCTTGTGGACGCCGGGCCGGCGCGAATGCTCCATTGTGGACTGACCGGCGGCGCACCGCTCAGCCGCGGCCGGATTTCTCGGGGCCGCCTTTGCCCTTGTCGCTCTTGGGTTTGCGGTCCTTGTCGGGTCCGGCCCGGGCCTGCTCTTGCCCTGCTGCCGGCGCTGCGGGGTCCGGGACGACGACCGCGGTCGCGCCGGTCTGGGCCGTGGCGGGGGTGGCCGGTGGCTCGGCGACCTGGACGGGCTGGCCGGCGGCCGGGCCGGCTGGGGCGCCGGGGTCCGCACCGGACAGCGTGGACAGCATCGTGGCGAGGGCGGCGCCGGTGGCCGCGATGGCGGCCGCGGCGTGCGCCATGCGTCGGCGGGACATCCGGGGCCGGCGTGGCTCGGACACCGGCATGAGCCGGGTGGTGCTTGGCTCGGAAACCGGGGCCAACACCACCGTGCGGATCGCGGCGGACGCCTCGGCGGGGTCGCCGGCCGCGGCCCGCAGCAGGCGGACGGCGGTGGCGGCGTCGGCCCGGTGCGCGGGATCGCGGGCGATCATCGCGGTCAGCGCGGCGCGCAGCGCGGACGGAACCGAATCCGGGATCCGCGGCGGGCGGGTCAGCCGGGCGATTGCGGCCTCCACCTCGGTCCCGGTGTACTCCGGCCGGCCGGTCAGGCACTCCAGCAGCACCAGCCCGAGCGCGTAGATGTCCGCCCTCGGCGTGGTCTCGGCCCCGGCGACCTGCTCCGGCGCCAGGTAGGCGGCGGTTCCGACACAGTGGCCGGTCGCGGTCATCCTGGCCTGGCCGAGCGCCATCGCGATCCCGAAGTCGGCCAGGTAGCAGGTGCCGTTGCGGTCCAGCAACACGTTGGAGGGCTTGAGATCGCGGTGCATCACGTGTCGCGAGTGGACATACTCCAGGGTTTCGGCCAGCCGCAACCCGAGCCGCGCCACCGCGTCGGGCGCGATCGGCCCGCCGCGGTCGATGGCGGAGCGCAGGGTGCGGCCGGCCACCAGCTGGATCACCAGATACGGCTGCTCGGGCTCGGTGGACACGTCGAACACGGTGAGCAGCCCCGGATGGGACAGACCGGCGAGCAGCTTCGCCTCCACCCGCAGCCGGGACAGCACCACGTCGTCGACCGGCCGGTGGAACAGTTTGACGGCCACGGTGCGGCGTAACCGCAGGTCGGTCGCCGCCCACACGGTGGCCATGCCGCCCCGGCCGAGCAGCGGTCCGATCCGGTAGCGGCCGTCCAGCACGCGGCCCGTCCGGGGGTCCATCCGCACCCCTCCCGCTCGTCGCCGTGACCCGGTCCAGGTACCCGCGCACGCATAGGACAAAACCTGAGGAAGCTGGCAGATCGCTCGCCGGCCGAGGACAATGTCACAGTTGATCAGGGACGGCAAGGGTGGTGGTACCGCTGGCAGCGGAGCGGCGGGCGAACACGCGGCTGCTGGACGCGGTGATCAGCATCTCGCGAGATCTGCGGCTGGAGGAGGTCCTGCGCAGTGTCGCCGGCTATGCCTGTGAGCTGGTCGGCGCCCGGCACGCCACGCTGCACGTCGCCGGGCTGGACCCGGTCCACCACGGCGACCCGAACGAGGCCGGGTCGGCCGAGCTGACCGTTGCGCTCGACTCCGGCGGCGAGCCGCTCGGCACGCTGCGGGTGCGCGGCGGCCCGTTCCGGCCCGAGGACGAGGCCGACCTGCGGGCGCTGGCCGGCGCGGCCGGCATCGCGGTGGACAACGCCCGGCGCTACGCGCGCAGCCGGCAACGGGAGCGCTGGCTGCAGGCGTCCAACGAGATCACCGCGATGCTGCTGGCCGAGGAACATCCGGGCGGCGAGCTGCAGCTGATCACCGGACGGGCCCGGACGGTGGCCGAGGCACCGATCGCCGCGATCGCCGTCGCACACGAGCACGATCCGGACAAGCTGGTGTTCAAGGTGGTCGACACGCCCGGCGGGATCGGTGACTCGTTGGTCGGGTCGGCCGTCGACATGGCCACCACCGCCTCCGGCGTCGTCTACAGCAGCGGTGAACCACTGCTGCTGGACACCTACGGCGACGCGGCAGCGAACTGGCAGGAGAAGTACAACGGCGGCGCCCCGCCGGTGCTGCGTGACCTCGGCTCGGCGGCGATCGTGCCGCTGGCGGCCGGCGAGTCCATCCTCGGCGTGCTGCTGGTGATCAGGTTCCGCGGCGAGCCGCTGTTCGGCGACCCCGACCTGGAGCTGCTGCGCAACTTCGCCGCGCACGCCGCCCTGGCCATGCGGTACGCCAACGCCCGGGCCGACCAGCGCCGGCTGGCCGTGTTCGAGGATCGCGACCGGATCGCCGGCGACATGCAGGACGTGGTGATCCGCCGGCTGTTCGACATCGGGCTGGGGCTGCAGGGCGTGAACCGGCTGGTGCAGCCGGCGTTGCGGGCGCGGATCTCCGGCCTGGTGGACGACCTGGACGGGACCATCCGGGATCTGCGGCACAGCATATTCTCGCTGCGCAACCACAGCGCCGCCGAGGGCGAGCAGCCGGGCGGGTTGTCCGAGGAGGTGCTGCGGGTCATCGCGCAGGCCACCGACACCCTGGGGTTCGAGCCCCGGGTCGGGTTGACCGGGGCGGTGGACGGAGCGGTCCCGGCGGACATCCGTCCGGATCTGCTGGCGACGCTGCGGGAAGCGCTGGCCAACGTGGCCCGGCACGCGCGGGCCAGCGAGGTTCACGTGGAGCTGCGGATCGAGCCGGACGCGCTGACGTTGCACGTGCTGGACGACGGGATCGGGATTCCGGCGGTGCGGGCCCGCAGCAGCGGCCTGGCCAACCTGGACCGGCGGGCGCAGCGGTGGGGCGGCAGCATGACGGTCGGACCGAGCGGCGGTGGTGGCACCCGGCTGACCTGGACCGTGCCGCTACCCGAGCAGGGCTGAACCGGACCGGCGCTCGGCGGCGGCGCGCCGACCGGCCCTGGCGACGACGAGCAGGCACAGGCACATGCCCGCGAACAGCACCGCGGCCACGGCCCAGTTGCCGAGCGCGGCGAACACGACGGCGAGTACCAGCAGCCAGCTCCCGGCGCCGAGGAACGCCCCGGCGAACAACCAGTTGACCCTTACCGGTCCGGGGCTGGCGGGTGGTAATTCGCCGACATTTTGCTCGGCCGCACGCGCCTTGTCCGCTTCGGCGGGGACCCGGCCGGAGACGACCATTTTGGCTCCTTTGCAAGTTGTTGGCTGCAATAGCATCGCGAAGCCGGCGTGGATTACCCAGGGTCACCATCCTCCGGATGGCAGGGACTTTCGGCCCTATTCGCAAGGGGAGTCTGGCCTGATGTGCGGAACTGCAGGTCAGCGTACGGTTTCGGGGAACGGGCGCGGTGGCCCGCGAGGCACGGGAGATCTCGTGACCATTCGAATCTTCCTGGTGGACGACCATGAGATCGTCCGCCGGGGTCTCGCGGATCTGCTCGCCGAGGAGCCGGACCTGGCCGTCGTCGGCGAGGCGTCGTCGGTCACCGAGGCGCTGGCCCGGTTGCCCGGCTGCCCGGCCGACGTCGCCGTGCTCGACGTCCGGATGCCCGACGGCAACGGGGTGGAACTGTGCCGCGAGCTGCGATCCCGGCAGCCCGACCTGAACTGCCTGATGCTCACGTCCTACGCCGACGACGAGGCGCTGTTCGACGCGATCATGGCTGGGGCATCGGGTTTCGTGCTCAAGCAGGTGCTCGGCAACGACCTGGTCGCCGCGATCCGCACGGTCGGCTCCGGCGGCTCGCTGCTCGACCCGCGCACGACTGCCGCGCTGCTCGGCCGGATCCGCCGCAGGCGCGAGGAAACCGACCCGCTGGCAATGCTTTCCGAGCAGGAGCGGAGCGTGCTCGACCTGGTCGCCGAGGGGCTGACCAACCGGCAGATCAGCGAGAAGATGTTTCTGGCCGAGAAGACCGTGAAGAACTACGTCTCCCACCTGCTGGCCAAGCTCGGCCTCCAGCGCCGCACCCAGGCCGCCGTGCTCGCCGCCGAACTGCGCTCCCGCGAGTCCCGCCGCCGGTAACACTGGTCCGCCTCTCCGGGGTTTTACTGCTGTTGTTGCGTCCAGCGGTGGTGCGGTGAGCGGATTGATTGTGGCTGGGTGCCGTTACGGTGCCCCTGAGGTTGCGTTGGCTGGGCCAAGACTTCGTCTCAATGATCCACGCCCAATCCCGCGCAATCTTCGGGCGTCACATCATCGGCAGCGTGGCGTGCCAGACGAGCCGGTTTTGGCCGCCGGTAATTCGGTCGAGGGTGGCAGTGCCATCACATTCCGTGGCGGCGGCCCGGACCGCACGGACGACCTCGGGCGACGGGACCGCGCCATTGTCGACGATCACGAGAACCAGCTCCCGGCCCGCTTCGACGGTGATGGTGACCTCGCCGGCCCGGCCCAGCCGCAGCGCCGCGCCGACCACCGCGCGGAGCACGGCCACCACGTGGTCGCCGATCTCGTCCGGCACCAACGTGTCCACCGGGCCGGAGATCCGCACCGCGGGTGCCACCGCGGTTCCGGCGGCGCACTCGGCCACGGTGTCCAGCAACCGCCGACGCAGGCTGGCCGCGCGGTCCTCGCCGGTGGTGTGCAGGTCGAAGATCGACGTCCGAATCTCCCGGACGGTGGCGTCGAGCTCCTCGACCGCCCGGGTGACCCGATGTGCCGCCTCCTGGTCGGTGATCCGGCGCACCGTGCCCTGCAGGCTCATGCCGGTGGCGAACAGCCGCTGGATCACGTGGTCGTGCAGGTCGCCGGCGATCCGGTCGCGGTCGGCGAGCACATCGAGCAGCCGCCTGGCCCGCTGGGTCTCGGCGAACTCCAGCGCCATCGCCGCCTGGTTGGCCAACGTCGCCAGCATCGGGCGCAGGTCGGCCGCAAACCGCGGCCGGCCCTTGGCCCGCACCGCGAGCAGCGCACCCGCGCCGTCCACGGCCGGCAACCGGACGGCCAGTGCCGGGCCGAACTCGCCGACCGGCAGCAGACCGCCGAGATCGTCCGCGCCGTCGAGCAGCTCCGCCCAGCCGGCGCCGATCCGTTCCCGGGCCAGCTCGGCCGACCACTCACCGACCGCCGCGGTGATCACCAACCCGGTCCCGGCGGCCTTGTCCGGCTCCGGCAGCAGGACCAGCACGCAGTCCGCGCCGGTGAGCTCCCGGGTCCGGGCCGCCACCAGGTTCAGCGTCTCCTGCGTGGACGCGCCGTACAGCAGCCGCTCGTTGATCTCGGCGTTGGCCGCCAGCCACCGCTCCCGGGTCCTGGACCACTCGAACCGCCGGGCGTTCTCCACCGCAACGCCCGCGGCCGCGGCCAGCGCGGTGAGCACGGCCCGGTCGTCCGGCGTGAACCCGGCCGCGCCGCGCTTCTCGGCGAGATAGATGGTGCCGAACACCTCGTCCCCGACCAGGATCGGCGCGTCCAGCACGGCGCCGGGGTCGTGCGGCGGCAACCCGATCGGGTCACCGATCAGACTCTCCTCACCGACCACGGCGAGCGCCCCGTACCGGGCCTCGATCAGCTCGGTTCCCGCCTGCACGATCCGCCGCAGGGTGGCGTCCAGCTCCAGCCCGGCCGCCACCGCGAGCACCGCCTCGAGCAGGCCGAGCAGCCGGTCGCGGGTCCGGACGACCTGGGCCAGCCGGTCGTGCACCTCGCCGACCAGTGCGTCCAACGCCTCCCGGTCAGACATAGCTGTCCACGGTGACAGGCCGTCGCACCGATCGGATAGGGACGAACGTCACCGAAGGTGCGTGTCGAAGAAGGCGAGGATCCGTTTCCTGGCGTCCGCGGCGGACGGGCCGTGGTAGCCCATCGACGTCATCCGCGAGGCCAGCCGCACCGCGCCCGGCACGTCGGCCGGATCGTGGTCGTTGAGGAAGGAGTGGCCCGCGTCCGGGTACTCGACCACGTCGTGCACCACCCCGTTGGCGGCCAGCGCGGTGGACAGCCGGTCGGCGGCGCCGCGCAGCTGCCGGTCCCGGCCGCCGTAGCTGCCGACCACCGGGCACGACCCGGCCAGCGCCCGCTCGGCGTTCTTCGGCAGCGCCCCGTAGTTCACGCTGGCCGCGGCGAACCCGTGGCCGGGCGCGAGCATCAGGGCGAACCCGCCGCCGAGGCAGAAGCCGATCACGCCGACGGTTCCGGTGCAGTCCGCGCGGGCGGCGAGCCAGGTCCGCACCGCGTCCAGGTCGCCGAGCGGCCCGCTGGCGTCCCGCAAGAACCGCACCAGGCAGGCGATTTTCCGGCCGGCGCGGTAGAGATCCGGTGCGACCGCGAGGAACCCGGCGCCAGCCAGCCAGTCGGCCTGGTTGCGCACGTCCCGGCTCATGCCCATCGCGTCGTGGATCACCACCACCCCGGGCCACGGTCCCGCACCTTCCGGTGCGGCCAGGTAGACGGGCAGCTCGCCGTTGGGCGCCGGGACGGTCATGCCGATCATTGTGCCGGGCGGCCGGTTCCGGACAACGCCCGCTCCACGTCGGTCAGCTCGCCGAACAGCGGGCCCTGCGCGGTGTCCACGCCGAGCTCGGCCCACCGGATCGCGGCCTGCTCGGTGCCGATCCCGTCGACCGACACCACCGCGCCGATCCCCTTGGCCGCGCCCACGCTCGCCTCGGCCGCGCGCAGCAGCGCGGCACCCACGTCGTCCCGGCCGGCGAACGGGTCGCCGAGCACCACCGACAGGGCCGGGCAGTGCTCGAGCAGGTCGAGTTGGCGCAGGCCGCCGTCCCAGTCGCACAGCGCGGTGCGCACCCCGATCTCGGCCACCACCTGGAGATTGTCCGCGGCACTGCCGAACTCCTCGAGCACCGCGCCGGTGTCGAACCCGATCTCCAGCAGGCTCGGCTCCACGCCGGCCGCCTCGACCGCGGCGAGCACGGCGGCCACCAGGTCGTCGTCCGCGGACTGCAGCCGGGACAGCCGCACCCGCAGCGCCGCCGCATCCGCCATCCCCATGGCGCTGCGCCAGGACGGCAGGTGCGCGCACGCGGTGCGCAACATCCACGGTCCACACAGGACGGATTGACCGGTCAGCTCGGCCAGCGCCATGGTCTCCCGCTCGCCCAACGGCCCGGACGGGCGACCGGACCACCGCAACCCCGCGGTGATCGCGACGGTGCGGCGGTCGTCCAGCCGGACCACCGGCCGGTAACCCACGCCGAGCTCGCCGTCCTCGAACGCGCCCGGCAGCGCCGCCGCGTCCCGGTACCTGGCCTGGACCCGCGCGTCCCGCTCGGCGTCGAACCCGCGCCACTGCCGGCGGCCGGTCGCCCGGGCGGCATGCAGCGCCGCGTCCGCCGCCCGGAACAGCTCCGCGCCGGACGTCTCGGCCACCGGCCGGCGCACCACGCCCACGCTGGCGTTGACCGCGACACCCACGCCGTCGACGTACTCCGGCTCGGCCAGCGCCTCGTTGATCCGGTCGACCAGCTCCGGAATCTCCGGTGTGGTCGGCGAATCCTCGATCAGGACGGCGAACTCGTCCCCGCCGGTCCGGGCCACCAGTGCGTTCTCCGCGGCCATCACGTCCACCAGCCGCTTCGCCACCGTCCTGAGCAGCCGGTCGGCGGCCTGATGGCCGAGCCCGTTGTTGAGCGCCCCGAAGGCATCCAGGTTCAGGCAGCACAGCGTGACCGTGAGATCGGGATCGGCGCGGCCGAGTCGGGTCTCCACCGCGGACTCGAAGTGCAGCCGGTTCGCCAGGCCGGTCAGCGCGTCGTGCAGCAGCTGGTGGCCGAACCGGCCCTGCAGCAGCTGCAGCTCGCTGAGGTCCTGCACGGTCAGCACGTAGGACTCCGGCCGGCCCGGGCCCTCCCGCAGCGGTGACAGGGCGACGTAGACCCACGCCGTCTCGCCGTCGTCACGGACCAGCTTCAGCCGTCCGCGCGGCGGATCGGTCACGTCCTCGGCCTCGTCCGGGGCCAGGTAGTCGGACAGCCCGGCGCCGGAGAGCCGGTCCGGCTGGCTGCCGAGGATCTCCACCAGCGCCGGGTTCACGTCCACGAACCGGCCGTCCAGGTCGGTGATCGCGATGCCGGTCGGCGAGGAGGTGAACACCTCGCGGAACCGGGTCTCGGTGGCCCGCAGGACCTGCTCGGCGCGCTGCTTGGCGGACAGCAGCGCGCGCTTCATGTCCTCCTGCTGGTCGAGCGTGCGCCGGCGCACCGCCTCGGCGTAACCGGTGCACATGGCGGACAGCAGGGCGGCCAGGTTGCGCATCCGGTCGCGGTCGGCCGGGCCGCCGAGGTCGAGCAGGCCCTCGACGAGCAGCCGCACCGACAGCGCCAGGGTGTCGCTGCCGACCAGCGCCCCGGTGACCATCCGGGCGCCCACCTCGGCGCCCGGCCGCGGGTCGAACGGTTCGGCGACCAGCGCCTCGGCCAGCATCAGGACCAGCTCGTGCAGGTAGTCCTCGAGCTCCCTGCTGGTCATGGCCACGTACGTGGAGGCCGCGACCACGTTCATCCAGGTGCTGGTCAGTTCGCGTGCGACCTGCTCCGGCTCGGCGTGGCGGCCGGCCGCGGTCTCCGGTTGTCCGGGGGAGGTCACGTCGATGCGGCGGTCAGCGCGCACATCCGAGGTGGGGAGGTAGACCGGGGAAAGGCCAGCTGCCGCTGTGGATCATGTGCTGAAATACGCGACGTGGGACCGCCTGGTTCAGCCCGTCGGCCGGCGGATCGCCCACCGGTTCCAGGTCGTCACTGAGCAGGTACTCCTGGGTCCACACGCCGCCGGGTCTCACTCCACACCTCGCCTTGTGTCCGGTCCGTGACCGTTAGACTACTCAGCGCCGGTAGACCCGGGGAGACCAGAACGAACACGCAGCGTGGCTAGCGCGGCTCGTGCACCGCGCGGGCGAAGTCGTCGGCGATCGCCAGGAACTCGGCCCGAGACAGGGTCACCCGCGCCCCGGTGAAGTCGTTCTCGATCAGCACCTCGTCGGCGTGCACGGTGAGGTGACAGCAGTCGCCGCCGAACGCCCACGGGTCGGCGCCGCCGTCCCGGACCCGGCCGACGACCTGGTCCAGGGCGCTGGCGCTGTCCCCGAGGTCGGTCTCCAGGAAGTCGTCGAGCGGGTGCAGGTCGGGTGGCACCGTGACGCGGATCCCGCCGTCGGCGTCCCGGGCGAACCGGACGGTGCTAGTCGCCTTGACCACGGGCCTGCCTTCCTCGATAGATCGGGTAGGCCGTGACCACATGGTACAAGCGCGCGGTGAGCGCCTCGGCCGGCTGCGCGTCGAGCTGCCGCTCCACCACGCCCTCGATGACCACGCCCGCGTAGCGGCCCCGCCACCGCTGCCGGACGGCACTGAACTCGGTCCGGTGCACGAACGCGTGCCGGATCGCCCGCAGCACCTCGGCGCGGGTCCAGGCGTCCGGGAAGAACGTGCTGCGCTTCACCGGCCCGCGCGGCCCGGTCCTCGGTCCGGTGACCTCGGCCCGGTACACGCCGTTCTGATCCGGGCGGCCGATCACCCGGACCACCCGCAGCGGTCCGCGGTCGACGCCGCCTTCCCGGTGGTGGTAGCCCAGGTTCCGGTTCTTCCGCACGGAGTAGTGGCCCTCGAAGATGTGCTGACGCAGGCGTGGGGAGAGCTGGTCGAGGCCGAGCCGGCGCAGCCGCCTGCGCAGGCCCTCGATGCCGGCGTCCCAGGCCGCCGGGTTGTCCCGCAGCGCGTCGTGGTCGAGGTGCCGCTTCAGGCTGGCGTCCGGGTGCTGGAGGGCGGCGGCGGACAGCACGACCGGTTCGGTCTGGACCAGCACGGGCCTGGGTGTCGTGCGCGCGATGGTGTCCCACCGGCGCGGCCGGCCGCGCGGAGCCAGCACGCCGGCCGCGTGCACGGTGTCGGCGGCCTCCCGCCCGATCCGCTCGAGCTGGCGGCGGGCCCGGTGCAGCGTGTCCACGGCGGCCGCCCGGCGGTCCGCCCGGGACCGGCCGTCCCGCTCCGGCGGGTCGGGCAGGGCGCCGAGCACGCCGAACTGCTCGATCTGCTGCCGCATTGGTTGAGCCGGTGGCACGTCCACGGCCCGGTCGCCGGTCCACCGGCGCTCGTGCAGCAGCGCGATCGCCTCGCCGGCCTGGCGCTGGGCCCAGCTCAGCGCGCCGGCGTAGGTGTCCAGCGCGACCGCCGTGGACAGAAAGGCGTCGGCGGCCGTCAGAAAACGTTTGGGTGTTTCGTCGAAATAGGCATGAAACGCCTCCGCGGCCCGGCCCTGCCAGCCACCGTCGTCAATGGTGCGCAGACCCAGCCCGACGTCCTCGAGGGCCACCCCGATCCGGTCGAGGGAGCCGGCCAGCTCCCAGATCCGCTCGGGATCGCCGGGCACCAGCGCCGCCGGATCGCGGGCCCGCTCGATCTCGTCGATCACAGGTGCTCCCGCAACCGGCTGAACACCACCGCCGCGTCCTCGTCGAACCGGCGGTAGTCGCTGATCGTCTCGCCGAGTCTGTGCTGGATCGACGCGCCGTCGGCGACCAGCTCGGACATCCCTTCGCGCCACCGTTGTCGGAACTCGGAGGCCGCCTCGGCCAGCTCGCCGTGGCCGAACGCCGGCCCCGGGCAGTCCGGCACCGACCGCGCGGCGCCGGTCAGCTCGTCCAGCAGGCGCTCCACCCCGGCCCGGGCCCCGGAAAGGGCGGCAAGATCGACGCAGAATCCGTCCGAACGGTTCACCCCATACCTCCCTCGCGGCGGCAGCAACTGTACAAGGTTGATCAAGCTCGCGGTTGTGCGAACCGAACCTGGGGAATGGCCGCGAACGGCGGTACGCCGGTGGGCGGTCCGCTGCCTACCCTTCTGCCGGTGACCGCGAAATACGACGCTCTCGCCGAGCGGTACGAGGAGATCTTCTTCTATGTGGCCGATCTCGGCCGGCAGCTGATCGACTTCGCCGACCCGCCGCCCGGCGCCCGGGTGCTCGACATCGGTGCCGGTCGCGGTGCCGTGGCCCGCGCCGCCCTGGCCCGGGGCTGCCTGGTGACCGCCGTGGACGCCTCGGCCGGAATGGTCGCCCATCTGGCCGCCGACTACCCGGACCTGACCGTCCACCGGATGGACGCGGCCGCACTCGACTTCCCGGACGGGTCGTTCGATCTGGTCACCGCCGGATTCGTGGTCCAGGTGCTGGACGACCCCGGCGCCATCCTCGCCGACGTCCGCCGCCTGCTCAGCCCGTCCGGCATGGTCGCGCTGTCGCTGGAGACCCAGACCGTCGGCCGGCTGGGTTGGCTGCACGACCTCAACGCCGAGTTCTTCGCCGTCCCCGACGCGCCCGCCGGGCCCGGCCCGATGACCCACGCCCAACTCGACGGTCTGCTCGCCGAAGCCGGCTTCACCGCCGTGGAACGCATTTCGGTCGAGATGCCCCGCACCCTCCCCGACGGCCCCGCCCTCTGGGACTGGCTGGCCGACCGCGGCCTCGCCGACTCGGTCGCCCGGCTCACCCCCGACCGCGCCACCGAGTTCCGCACCCGCTTCCTCGGCCATGCCGAAACCATGCGCGTCACCGGCGGCATCACCCTCGAGTTCGCCGCCACCCTGCACCGCGCCCGCCGCACCCCGTAACCCTTCTCAGTGACTCTGCCCGCCTCCGGTTGCCTAACGCTAACGACAACCAGTATCAATAACCTTGTCGCCCACTTCCCAACAACCGGAGGTAACCCATGTCCCTCAACGTTTCCACGGCCCTCCTGGACCGAGCCTCGTCGGGCCAGGTCCCCGACGAGCCCTTCGTCGCCTGCGTCCGCGACTCGCTGCCCTACGCCTGGGCGGTGATCGAGTCGGTGGCCACCACCCTGCACAACACCCCGGGCATCCCGTTCGCCGACAACACCACCCCGCCGCCCACGGAGACCGACCGCGGCCAACTCCTGCGCGCCCTGGCCTCCGACGCCATCCGCGGCGCCCTCGAACGCCACTTCGCCGTCACACTGGCCTTCCAGAACTGCCACCGCGTCGCCGCCTTCCACCCCGGCGCCACCGACAGCCCCGCCTACCAGGAATTCACCTCCCCCCGATCGCAACTCCTCAACCAGAGCCCCGAACTGCGCAACTGCTGACCCCCATCCACAAACGCCCGGGTGGACCAGACAAACCCACCCGGGCGAACCCTACGGCTGGTTTGGGGTCAGCTCCCAGCGGGCGATCTCCTCGCCGGCGCGAGTGATCAGGATCTCCAGGCCGGAGATCTCGTAGACGTACGAACCGTTGCGGGCGATGAAGCCGTCCGCCGTCTCGTCCGCGGGAATCGAGATGTGCGTGTCGGAGCTGACCTCCTCCCCGGTGATCTGGCCGTCGTAGTACAGCTGCCCGAATTCGTCGCGGCACAGCGTGATCGTGAACCGGTCTGTGGTGTATGCGGCGACGAGTGCCGCGGACTGCCCGCTACCAGGGAGCCAGGTGGCAACGTCCTCCGGGCAGGCGGGTGCGGACGACGCCCCCGGCGCCCTCGGGGCCTCAGTTTCCGTCGGCGTCTCGCTCACCGTCGCCGCTGGGTCCGGGACGTCCGAGCGCTGGCCGTCGGACAGCAGGCTGCTCAGTTCTTGGCAGTTGCCGGTGAGGGCAATCATGAGCACCCCGAGGGCCAACAACAGAAGGATGCGGAGCGCCCATCTGCCGGATCCCGAGCGACGCGCCGGCGCCGGTCCGGATCCGGTCGCCGTCGGAGTCAGGGTGATGTCGACTCGTTCGGGCGGTGCAGCCGGAACCCGCGGCATCCGCTCGGTAGGCGGGCCGAACTCGGCGCTGATCCGATGGTTCTGCGGCTGAGCGCTGCCGGCCGTGCTGCCCGGCGCGCGCTTGCACAGCCGGCAGACCGCAGCCCCGGCCATGTTGTTGCTGTCGCAGGAGTCACAGGTCCAGGCCGCGGTGGTCATCCCGGACGCACCTCCGATCGCGGGATCAGCACCTCGGCGCTGCTGACCGACGGGCGGAAGACCACCCAGTCCGCGTCGTCCGGCGCCGCTTCTACCTCCAGCAGCGGCACCGTTCTGCCCGTGCGCGTCCAGGTCCGCTTCGGGCTCGGCCGGGTTGGTTCCTCGGACGACGGCGGGGCCTGGGTTCGCACGCGGCGGGCCAGGTCCTCGAGGACCGGACGGGCGTCGGTGGGAAACCACAGGGGCAGGGTGAAGCTCGGCCCCTGCCCGATCCGGACGGTCAAGGTCAACCGTACGAGCGAAGACCCATGTAGTCCGGGCTCGTCAAGCAGCGCGACGTCCGAACAGGACCGCAGCGGTATGTACAGCCGCGCCTGCCCGTGACCCTGGTCGGTTCGCTCGGCGATGGTGAGCTGCCTCGGCTCGAGGACCATCCACACGTCCGGCCCGTGTGCCACGGGACGCGGCGACGTGCCGAACCGGGAGTCCCAGGCCACCATCGCCACCACGCCGGTCGGGCGGCCGCGTCGATACTGACGCATCTCGAACTGAGGACCGGGTTCGGGTCGCCAGTCCGTTCCCCACCAACTACCCATTTTCATGAGTCACACCGTTCACATGCTGTTGGCGATGGTCGCCACGATCTCGTCCATTTCCCATTCCTCGAGGCCTTCACCGGCCGCAGAGGGGAAGAAGATGGTGTGGTTCCAGTCCTCGGCGATGTCGGTCCACGGCGACAGTTCGGGGGCGAAGAGGAGCAGCCGCTTGGCCGAGTTGTCCATCAGCGCGTCGCGGCTCTGGCCGTGTCCCCACTGTTCGAACAAGCCCTCGATGGAGGACGGAATGGACCGCGGATAGGTCGTCGCCTTCGTCTGGTTCGGATCCCCGAGCGGGTGCGCCGGCGCATCGGTGAAGATCACGATGACGTGCCGGCGCCGGTCGAGGCCCGTCTCCCACTTGGCGGCCATGGCCAACGCCAACGCCTCAAGCCCGGACTCCGCATCGTCCCCGCCTCCGGACGCTTTGAGCGCACGCACAGCGCGCTCGAAATCGTTGATCTCGCCCGGAATCTCGAAGAAGGCGCTCTCCACGAGCGCGTCCTCGGCGCGGTGGCCGAAGTCCCGGAAGGCGATCACCTTCAACCGCAGCCGGCTGATTCCGCGACCCTTGCGCGACATCTCCTGGGCGAGGTGGTTCGGGAAGGACAGCGCGCTGTGCTTCACGTTGGCGAGCGTCGGACCCATGCTGCCGGTGGCGTCGATGCACAGGACGATGTCGACGGCATAGCTCAGGCTCGGACGGATGTGCTGTGTCTGGGTCATCCGGGGTGGCCCGTCCTCTCATCCGGTGGTCGGGAATCGGCGGCCGTTCACGTTGATACGCAAGCGGCTCTGTGATTTCACGATCGGCGCCGGCTTGCCGGCTCGATCTACGTTCACCCGCACCCGGCTGGTCTTCGCCCCCGGTTTCGGGTCGCGCTTGGCCATCACACTGCTGATGACGTCTTCGCCGTCGAGAATCTCGGCTGTCCTGGTGACGTCGGGCCGAGCGCCCGGCTCCGGCCGGGTGAGGGAGCCCAGCAGCTCGCGCAGGGGGCCGCCGAGCCGTCGGTCCCAGACCAACGGAACTCCGTCGATGACCGCAGCGGCCGGGCAGTCGTACGGAGCGTGGGCGGGCGGCGCGCCGAACAGGTAGGTGTGCACCAACAGTCCGAATGCGAACATGTCCACGGCCTGGGTCAGGTCCGCGGCCGACACCGCCGTCTCGCCGCGCAGGTAACGTAGCCACTCGGGCGCACCGTAAAGCGGGTCGCCGCCGATGATGTCGCGCGGCGGTGGCTGTTTCGCCGGATAGGCATCGTCGAAATCGATCAGCTTCGCCGAGTACAGGTCGCTACCCTTCGGACGTCGCAACAACACGTTGTCTGGCTTGAGATCGCCGTGCACGATGTCCTGCTCGTGCAGCAACCGCAGGCTGTCGACGAGGGTGCGCAGCAACACGACCTGCTGCTGCGCCGGCAGCCGGTGCGGCGCAACATGCTCCGCATCGATCCGCCTGGTCACCTTGTAGAACCGGGTACCGTGCGCGAAGAAGTCCAGGGTCAACACCAGGTTTCCGGCGTGCAGGTCGTCCGGGCGCAGCAACTGCAGGACTTTTCGGTGTCGCTGCTCGAACTGGTCGCACTCTTCCTGTCGGCGCCGTTTGTCCTCGTCCGAACCCATCGAACCCGACCTGGGCAGCTTGGGATCAAGGAACTCCTTGACGAAGTACTCCTGGCCGTCCTTCTCGGCGAACGCCCAGACACACTTGCCGGCGTTGGCATTGGTGGGCTTGCTGACGATGAGGTACCCGTTTACGGTCTCACCCTTCCTCACACCGGCGCTCCCTCGGCGCAGCCACGCAGCCGGCGCTCGTAGTCCCCGCGGTAGCGACGCCAGGAGTGCTCCCGGGCCGTGATCAGTCCGGCGCGGTCGTCCGGCCGAACCAGGGCGAGCGGGACCGCGTGCTCGGCGTCGACCCGCTCGGCACGCTCCCGAAAGTGCACGCGCAGGTCGTTGAAGTGCGGGAAGCCCAGCGCGACGATCGCGAGCGAGGCGTCGTCGCCGGTGTACCCGCTCACCCGTTCCGCCAGCAACGCGCTCCAGTGCATGATGTCTTGTGCGGACAGCAGGGTCTTCCACAACAGGTGCTCGAACAGCGCCGGCGCGTCGAGATACCCGAAGAACCCATCGGTGGCGCCGATCAGCAGGCACGGCAATGGCGCCCGGCCCCGCCAGTGGTTGAGCTCGAACCTCCGATCCGCGCTCACCATGTTGGTCATCGGCGGATCCTGGACGAGCAGTTCCAGTGCATCGGCGGACTGGGTGTCATCCCGGCTGAGCTGCTGCAGTCCCAGCTCCGGTTCTGCCACGTAGCAGCGCGAGTCGCCCGCCCACAGCACGTCCCACGAGACTTCGGCACCGGTCATCCGGAACTCGAGCCCGGCCAGGGTGGTGGGGAACTCCCGGTGCATGCTCCCGCGAACCCGGCCGCGCCCGTCGTCCTCGTGCGCCAGCCGGCCGGCGATGTGCTCGCGAAGGATGGTTGCCGTGGAATTGCCGACGAACCACTCCTCGGTCAGCGCGCGAACCCGGCGCGACGCGACCCACGCCTGCGTACGGTCGACGCCGGCGGAGGTCCGCCCGGCGACGGACCGGCCCGCCCCGCCGACACCGTCGAAGACCGCGATCAGCCCGCGACCGGAGGACCGCCGGAAAAGGACGAGCGGGTCGGCATCCTCGCCGTGGCCCGGATTCCGCTCGGTCCACACCGCGAGGGCGCCGAAGTTCTCCTCGCTGTGGTACCAGAGTTGGGCTCGACCCCGGGCCCGGGGCTGAATGTCCATGAGCGCGCCACCGTCACCGTTGATCGGCGGGCCGCGTGCCGCGAACCCGGCTCACTCGCCGGCCATTGGCCTCGTCCGGCTCGTCCTTGACCGCCTTGCCGGGATCTTCCGCTCGCATGGGCTTGTTCTGGCCCGGCTTGTTCTGGTCGCCGGCCTCACCCTGTACGGCCACGTTCTCCTCGACCACTCGACCGCTGTCGATCGCGCCACGGATCTTGCGGTCCAACCGGTCGCGGATACCGCCCCGGCTCGACCCGATCAGGGGCTCTCCCCCGGGGAAGAACGCGCTCATGGCCTGCTCGCTGACCCGGGAGGCGTTGAACTCCTCCAACTCCTTGCTGGAGCCCATCAGCACGCGTAGCGCATCCAGGCTGGCCTGGGTGCTGCGGTCCCTGGACTCCTGCTCCCGATCGAGCAGCGGTGTCGGATCACCTCCGGTGAGCGCCATGACATGCGCCAGCATCTCATCCCGGCCGGCGCTGGCCACCGGACGCATCGCGTCGCGGCGCATCTCCTGGACCCGCAGCTCCCGCTTGGCGGTGATGATCTCGGCCGTGTCGACCGCCTCCACCGTGACGGCGAACCCGCTGAGCCGCACCGCGGACACCGGATAGGCATCGTTGAGCTTCGCCATGATGGCCGCCTCGGGTCCGGCCGGGTTGAGCACGTCGAAACGCGCGGCCTCGTCCCGCACGATTCTGGTCAGCGACTGGCGCAACGCGGCGGTCATGTCCTGAATGCCGTCGCGCACGATGGCCGCCGGATCCGCGATCTGACAGCAGAGAGAGACGGCGACGGTAAACGGAAACGCCGGGTCCGCGCTGGGCGCGGTCACGTCGAAGGACAACCCGTGATTGGAGACGTCCACAACAGACATTCGACGGTAGTTGCCGAGTCTGGCCTCCGGCACCCGTTGGCCGGACCAGATCACCAGCGGGTCGCCGATCGCCGGTTCCAGAACCAGCGCGGTGCCCATGGCCGGCGAACGCAGCGGCGCACCGATGCGCACCCGGGGCAGCTCCGCCGTGTCCAGGATTGGGTTGTACGTCTGTGTCATGCCGTCAGTTCTCCCGCTTCCCTGATTTCCCGGTAGAAGGCAGCAGCCGCGTCCGACGGCTCGTCCGGATCGACGGCCCATTCGCGCAGCGCGTAGCACAGTCGCCCGTAGTCCTGATCCCCGCGGTCAGCGATGCCGGCGAGCAGATCCAGGACTACGCCGTGCACGGACCGATCGGCGTCGGCCACCCGCACCCAGGCCCGCAACGCGTCCATGGCCAGCGAGCGGACCGGTTCACAGGACAGGGCGCGGCCCCACAGTTCGGGCAGTTGCTCACGATGCTCCCAGGCCGACAGCATCAGCACCGGCCGGTCGGACGCGGCCGTTTCCGCCGAACCCGGTTCGCGCGCGGCGAAGGCGAACATGGTGAGGGCCTTCACCACGGGCTCCTCGGTCACCGCGGCCTCGGTCCACTCCATCAACGCGTCCAGCACCTGGTGCACGCATCCGGCCTCGAGCAGCAGATGGGTGCTGAACGCGGCCGGCTCCAACAGTCCCCAGTCCCCGTCGCACACCAGCGTGCGGAGCACGCGCAAGGCGCGCCGCGGATCGGCCACGCCAAGGGGACCGCCCGCGGCCAGTCCCGCGGTGGCCGGAAGGTTGCGCTCCCTGATGTCGAAGCGGACCATCTCGGCCCACTGTTCCAACTGTTCCCACACGGTATCCGCGTTCGCTTCGACGCTGCCCACCACGTTCATGCCCTGTGCCGCGCTCTGCCGCAGCTGCACTGAGCGAGAGCTCCCCCACGGCACCAGATAGCGATGCAGGCTGTGCTCGAAGTCCCTCATGGCCAGGATTCCCGCCGCTCCGGCCGCCCGGGCCCGCACCTCGACATCGGGGTGATCGGCCAGCCCGGTCAACCACTGGAGAATCTTGGAGCGGGCGCCGTCGAGCTCGAACCAGGACAGCGCCAGAACAACATGCCGGAGCTTGTCGTGCCGAAACCGGACGGCTGCCGAACCGTCCGGCTGGGCGGCATGCTCGATCCAGCTCCGTTCGGCCAGCAGCCGGCGGAAGTAACGCAGGCCCATACCGGCCGGTCCGGCGCCGAGTTCGCGGCACAGACCGACGGCGGCGTCAGCGACGTTGAGATAGCTGGACCCCTCCAGCGCCGCGGTGGCCAGCACCCAGGCGACCTCGGCCGCATCCGGATCCGCGCCGAGCCACTCGCGGACCTGGTCTTCGGGATCGCGTAGCCGGACGATGGCCGCATCCAGATCGGCCCCGGTGCGCAGGGCCTCCACCGTCACCATCGCGGCGCGGGTGGCGAAGGCGGGATCGTCGCGCTCCTCGAAAATCGCGCCGAGTTGCGTCTCGCTGAGCTGCCGTTCGACCTCGTCCTCGGCCAGCAGCGGCAGCTCGCCCGCCACCCTGGCGCGCACGATCTCCATTGGCGGCGGAAGTTCCATGTCCTCGAGGACGAACTCGGTCCGCAGCGCCGCGGTGGCCAGCGATCCGCCGACCGGTCCGGTGATCACGACCAGAAAGCTGCCGTGTTCCCGTAACTGGTCACCGGCCCGGGACAACCAGTCGTCGTCGATGGACTCCGCCGCGAACCGGCCCTGCCCGTGCGGGCGGTCGAGCACGATCAGCCCGCAGTGTCGTTGGGGCACCCGCCAGGACATGTTGCCCAGCACGTTGCCGTCCAGCCGAAGAACGTCGCCGGTCAGCCCGCAGCGCCGCAGCGCCTCCACCACCGTCGCCAGCGCGCGGCTCTCCCGGCCGGTCCTCGCCGGGCCGGAGAAGATGGCGAGGTTGCCCTCGTAAAGAATGTCCACACCGGTCTTGAAGCCGACCGGAGGCACGTAGTAGGCGAGGCGTTCCTCGAGCTGCTTGGGCTCGAGCCTGGTCTTGGCGGCCAGCCTTCTGGCTGGCCGGCTGTGCGTGCCACCCGCGGTGAAGTCACCCTCCACGGTGAACGCACCCTGGAAGATGTTGATGTTGGCCACATCTTCGACATGGCCGAGCCCTTCCGCGATGATCTTGTTGAACCGGAGGTTGTCGAGCTCCGCCCCGTCTCCGCGCAGCCGGTGCAGCGCCTCGTCCCGGGAGGGCGGCTTGGCATCCCCCGCGTCCGCCGGCGATTCTTCGGCGGCCCGCGGTTTGTCCGGCGGGGTTTCGTCGGCGGGTTTCGGTTGCTCGGCAGGTTTCTCGTCACTCACGCGTGTCGGCTCCGTCGTCCGTGGACCGATGGAAGTAGTACCGCGGGCCGGCGTGCATGTCACCGGTGATGGTGACCGCATCACCCTGCACCACGTGGCCGACCTCCCTGGCGTTTACGGCGAATTTGCCCGCTGCCGTTTCGGTTTCCGGAACGGGTCGGTCACGAAGCGCGGGAATCAGTTCTCGGAGCTTGCCGGCCAGCCGTTCGATGTCGATTCCCGCACTCCGGAATCGCACCTCGATATCCTGGCGGTCGGCAAGCGGGCGCAGTTCGGCCGGCAGGTCCGCCGCCTCCAGTCGGGCAACCCCAAACCGGGTCGGAATGACCTGTTTCTCCAACTCTAACCCTGCCAGGATCTCCCGACGTACGAAATCTGTCGGGTCATCGAGTCGGCGTTTCCCGTTCTTGTCGGCCGCGCTCAGCCAGCGGTCACCCATGATGACCAGCATCGCGACCGAGTTGGCCACGGCCTCGAACATGTGCCGTTCCCACAACGAACCCAGAGGGATCGACTTCGATGCCAGAAACACCGCGGCAGAGCCGAACCGCTCAGACAGCATGTGATCGAGCATGGCGGCGCCGTACGGTTCGTCGGACACGCGATAGCTGAGAAATATCTGCGGCACGGTGCTTGACTCCTCGCACGTTGCTACGAGCGGGGTTGCGTACTACGCCACCCGGGGGAACCGGTGTTGACGGTGCGTAGTTTGCAGGCCCTCTTGGGTCCTGACAAGTGCTACCCGACGGTAAGGGGGAGTGTTTCCCGTTTCCTTGTCAGACCTGTCCTTTTTCCGACGAGATCGGACAAGGAGCGGACAGAAGTTGGCCACCCGGGAAAGGGTGGTCCCCTGGTAGTTCGATTTGCAGATGTGCTAGGTTGACCGGCTGCTTGCGCCGATGATTCGTTTACCGTTTCCTTGTTCATGATCGAACGGGAAACAGTCCCACGACCTCTGCCGGTCGCACCACAATGGTTGACCAGCAGCCGGTTCGACGGTCGTGGCACACGAGGAGGGGTGACGTGTCGATGGTGCCCACCACGGAGGCCTTCGGACCCCGCCTGCGCACGATGCGCACCGCGAAAGGTCTGTCCCTCAGTGAGTTTGCTCGCCGGCTCTTCTACAGCAAGGGCCACGTGAGCCGGATCGAGACCGGCAAACAGACTCCGTCGGCGGAGTTCGCCCGTCGCTGCGACGCCGAACTCGATGCGGCCGGAGCATTGACCGCCCTCGTTCCCGCCATTGCTCCGCCGGGACAGTCCGATCCGGATCAACCCAACGAGAGCGATGAGGTCTGGACGATGACGATGGCACCGGACGGCGGCGGTTCATTCGTCCCCTTCGGACGGCGCGAACTCCTCACCGGAAGCGCGGCACTGTTGGCCGTGCCCCGTGTGGTGACCGGGTTCCCGCCGTACCCGGCCGGCGGTGGCACCGATGGCGGCGACGGGCGCCTGCGGCACCATCGGCAACTGCTCGACACCGCGCGCGGGCTGGGTCAGATCGTTCCCTCCTGCACGGTCCTTCCGATCGTCGTCGGCCAGGCACAGGCATTACGGGTGCTGGCCAGGGACACCACGGGATCCGACACCCGGGCCGTGGCGACGCTGTCCGCCCGGACCGCCGAGTACGCCGGCTGGATGGCGCAGGAGGCGGGCGACGACGCCACCGCGGCCTGGTGGATCAGCCAGGCGGTCCGGATCGCGACCGAGGTGGGCGATCACGCGACCGCGACCTACGCCCTCGTCCGGCGCGCCTCGATCACCCTGTACCAGGGCGACGCGGCCGCCACTGTCGGTCTGGCCCGAAAGGCGCAATCCGCCCCCGGTACGCCGCCGCGAATCCTCGGACTCGCGGCCCAACGGGAGGCACAGGGGCACGCCTTGGCCGGCGACTACGACGCGTGCCTTCGCGCAATCGACCGCGCCGCCGGGCATCTGCGGTCCGCCGGCGAAGCCGAGCCGGCCGGCCCGACCATCGGCAGCTCGCACGTCACGGACACAGTGTCGGTGGTCACCGGCTGGTGTCTGCATGACCTCGGCCGGCCCGGCCAGGCCGCAAGCATCCTCGATCGCGCCGTGGCCGGTATTCCGGTAACCGCGGTGCGGGCCAGGACCCGCTTCGGCATCCGCCAGGCACTCGCGCATGCCTGCGCCGGCGAGGTCGATCACGCCTGCACGCTGGCCACCCCGATGATCCGGCAGGCCAGAGCGATCGGGTCCGCCACGATCCTCGCCGACGTCCGCCGGCTCGCCACCACCCTGCGCCGCTGGAACTCCCACCCCTCGGTCCGCGCCGTCGAACCCCTGCTCGCCACCGCCCTGTATCGCGGTTGATCGTCCGGCACATCGAGCGCTGGAACTGAGACGAGTGGACGAACGCCGGGCGGGTCATCCGCGACCTGCCCGGCGTATCGGCTGGTGAGAGCGGTAGCGGTGGGATTTGAACCCACGGAGGGCGTGAACCCTCACGCGCTTTCGAGGCGCGCTCCTTCGGCCGCTCGGACACGCTACCGGGGGGGACGATACCGGAGTGGGGGGTGCGGGGTTAGCGGTGGTGGGTGAAGAAGTCGTCGAGGAGGGCGGCGCAGTCGGGGGCGAGGATGCCGGGGATGACTTCGGGGCGGTGGGTGAGGCGGCGGTCGCGGACCACGTCCCAGAGTGAGCCTACGGCGCCGGTGCGGGGTTCCCAGGCACCGAAGACCAGGCGGGAGATGCGGGCGAGGACCAGGGCGCCTGCGCACATGGTGCAGGGTTCGACGGTGACCGCGAGGGTGCAACCGGTGAGGCGCCAGCCGTCGCCGAGACGGGTAGCCGCGGCGCGGAGGGCCAGGAGTTCGGCGTGGGCGGTGGGGTCGCCGAGGGCTTCGCGGGCGTTGCAGGCGGAGGCCAGCTCCGTGCCGTCGGGGGCGAGGACGATGGCGCCGATGGGGATGTCGCCGGTGGCGGGGGCGCGGCGGGCGACGGTGATCGCGGCGCGGATCAGGGCTTCGTCTGAGTGTGGGGGCACGGGAACCGAAGGCACGGGTCAGAACGTGTCGAGGAGTTTGCTGAACTCCTCGTCGAAGCCGCAGCGTTGGGCGACCATCTGGAGTTGCTCGTCCGGATAGAGGTCGACCTCGTCGATGATGACCTGCATCTCGGGGGCGGGGAGACCGAGGTCGGCGAGGATGTCCAGGGAGCCTTCCGGCCAGACCTCGTCGTCGTCTTCCGGGGGGTCGACGCGCAGCAGGTCCAGGGCGTCGGCGGCGATGTCGTAGTCAAGGGCGGCGGCGGCGTCGGACAGCAGCAGGGACACGCCGCCGGGGGCGGGGCGCAGCAGCAGGAAGAACTCGTCGTCCACGGCGAGCAGGCCGAACACCGCCCCGGTGGACCGGATCTTCCGCAGCTCGGTGATCGCCGCGTCCAGCTCGCGCAGCGCCGTGCTGTCCAGGGGCGAACACCGCCATTTGCCGTCCTCCCGGACGACCGCAACCGCGAAGCCCGACACGGGCTCCTGCTCCGCCATGCCCACACGGTATTCCCCCACGCCTGCCCGCAGGAAGCACCCGTCCATCTCGGCCCGTTCGTGTCAGGATCAGGAGCATGAAGGTGATCGCGGGCGACCGCTCCACTCCCCCGGCCGAGTTGGTGTCCGATCCCCGGTTCACCGGTCTGCTCGAGGCGGCTCGAGCACTCCAGCCACGGACCGTCGCACTCCGCCGGCTGCTGCACAAGAACCCCGAGCTGGGTCTGGACCTGCCCCACTCCCAGGCCGCCGTGCTGCACGCGCTGGAGGGCCTTGACCTGCGGATCAGCACCGGCACGGCGTGCAGCTCCGTGGTCGCGGTACTGGACAGCGGGCAGCCCGGCCCCACCGTGCTGCTGCGCGGCGACATGGACGCGCTGCCGCTCCAGGAGGACAGCGGGCTCTCGTTCACCTCCGAGGTGGCCGGCTCGATGCACGCCTGCGGACACGACACGCACACCGCGATGCTGGTCTCCGCCGCCCGGCTGCTGCACACCCGCCGGGACGCGCTTGCCGGGCGTGTCGTCTTCATGTTCCAGCCGGGCGAGGAGGGCCACCACGGCGCCCGGTACATGATCGACGAAGGCGTGCTGGACGCCGCCGGGCAACCCGTCGAGCGGGCGTTCGCCCTGCACATCACGTCCACCGCGCCGTCCGGCGTGGTGTGCACCCGGCCGGGCCCGATCATGGCAGCGGCCGACTCGTTCCTGGTCCGGGTCACCGGCCGGGGCGGACACGGTGCGCTGCCGGAGGACGCGCTGGACCCGGTGCCGGCCGCCGCCGCCATGGTCGGTGCCCTGCACACGATGGTGACCAGGCGGATCAACGCGTTCGACCCCGCGGTGCTGACCGTCGCCCGGATCACCGCCGGCACCACGACCAACGTCATCCCGGAGTCCGCCGAGTTGGAGGGCACGGTGCGGACCATGAGCCAGGACACCCGCGCGCTGCTGCACACCGAGATCACCCGGTTGTGCGAGCACATCGGCGCGGCGCACGGCTGCCGGGTGACCGTGAAGATCACCGAGGGCTACCCGCCGACGATCAACGACGACGGGGTGGCCGACCGCGTGCTCGGCCTGGCCGGCTCGGTGCTCGGCGCGAGCAACGGGGCGGCGCTGACCAACCCGGTGATGGCCGCCGAGGACTTCTCCTACGTGCTGCAACGGGTTCCCGGCGCGCTGGCGTTCCTCGGCGCCTGCCCGCCGGACACCGAACCGGCGCAGGCCGCGCCGAACCACTCCAACCGGGTGCACTTCGACGAGTCCGCGTTCGCCGGCGGCGTGGCCACCTACGCCGCGTTCGCCCTTGACGCACTGCGCGAACCGGTCCGGGCAGGATGACCGCCGTGCGGCCGGTGTGCGTGATCGGGTTGGGGTTGATCGGCGGTTCGGTGCTGCGCGCGGCCGGCGCCGCCGGCCGGGAGGTCTGGGGTGCGACGGCGGCCGAAGCCGACGTCGAGGCGGCCCGCGCCGACGGCTTCACCGTCGAGTCCACAGTGGATGAGGCGTTGGTCAGGGCGGGTGCCGCCGGCGCGCTCGTGGTGGTCGCCGTGCCGCTGCCGGCGGTGGACGGCGTGCTGCGCCGGGTGGCCGAGTTGGCTCCGGACTGCATGCTCACCGACGTGGTCAGCGTGAAGGCGCCGGTGCTGGCCGCGGTCCGGCGGATGCTGCCCCGGACCCGGTACGCCGGCGGGCATCCGATGGCCGGAGCGGCGGTGTCCGGCTGGCCGGCCGGGTCGGCGACCCTGTTCGACGGCGCATCCTGGGCTGTCACCGTGGAACCGGACACCGATCTGGCCGTTTGGCGGGAGGTGGCCGAGCTGGCCCTGGACGGCGGCGCGCGGGTGGTGCCGGCCACGGCCGCCGAGCACGACGCCGCGGTGGCCCGGATCTCGCACCTGCCGCACGTGCTGGCCGCCGTGCTGGCCGCGACCGGCGCCGACGGCGGGCCCTTGGCGCTGACCCTGGCCGCCGGCTCGTTCGCCGATGGCACCCGGGTGGCCGGCTCGCGGGCCGAGCTGGTGCTGGCGATGTGCGAGGGCAACCTGAACCCGCTGCTGGCCGCCGTCGACGACGCGCTCGGCCGGCTGGGCGTGGCGCGCGGCGCGCTGGCCTCGACCGGATCACTGCGGGCCACGGTGACCAGCGGCAACGCCGGCCGGGCCGCGCTGCAGGCACATCGCACCGGCGAGCGGATCCCGACGAAGGTGGACCTGACCGGGCCGCGGGTGCACGAGGAGTTGGCGGCGGTGGGCCGGCGGGGCGGGTGGATCACCGGATTCCAGGCCGACATGGCACTGGCCGAACTGCCCTTCCCCATGGCCACACCGGGGACCTAACGTAAGGCGTGGACCGGCGCCGGCTGCGCAAGATCTCCGTGGCCGGCGCCGCTCTGGTCCTGATCGGTACCGCCGTGTTCGTGCTGCGCGACCCGGAGCCCGGGCAACGCCCGCGGCCACCCGGCCAGCAGACCACGGTGCGGGCGTTCGCCGCCCCGTCGGTGATCGTCCCGAGCCGCGGCGCCCGGCCGAAACCCCCGCGGGGGCTGGACATCCGGGCCGGCTCGCACCGGCTGGTGGCCGGCTGGGCCGAGCCGGCCGCCGCCGCCGGCTACGAGGTGCGCTGGGGCCCGGACGGCCGGCCGGACCGGACCCGGCTGGTGGCCGAGCCGGTCATCCAGCTGGACGGGCTGGACAACGGCACCCGGTACGGCATCGAGGTGCGCGCGGTGGACGAGTTCGGCCAGCGCTCGGATCCGGTCCGCGGTCTTGGCACCCCGGCGCAGGGTCTGGCGGACCTGACGCCGTACACCTTCGTCGACCGGTTCAATGACCGCTCCGGGCCGGATCCGGCGCGCTGGCGCCTGGTCGGCGTCGGCGACTGCACCCGGGCGGCCCGGGGCGACGGCGAAGACGCCCACCGGATGGTGCTCGTCGGCGGGTGCGGGGACAGCGACGAGGCGGTGGCGCTGCGGTCCCGCACGCCGTTGCGGCTGCGCCAGCCCGCGGCGGCGCCGGACGGCGAGCTTGGCCGGTTCGTCGTGCAGACCGACCGGCCCGGCCAGGCCGGCGAGCTCACCCTGGACCTGGTGCCCGGCCCGGTGGACCTGATCGGACGGCAGCCGGACGGCGCGCCGGTCGCGGCGCCGGGCCGGGCCACGGTGGACGACTCGCTGCCACCGGGCACGATCCGGGTGGCGATCCTGGGGCAACCCGCGGCGACCGTGGTGCGGGTGCTGGTCCCGCCCGGCACGCCGGTGCTCGGCCGGCCGGTGGCCGTGCGGCCGCTACCGGCGCCTCGGATCGGCCTTTCGGTGCGCTGGGAGGTGGTGCTGCGCACCGACGGCGTGCGGGTGCTGCGGGACGGCGAGGTGGTCGGCGGCGGGGACGTGGTGCCCACCTTCACCGAGGCCACCGCGCTGGTCGGGCTGGCCGGCGGCCGGGGCGCCCCGCGGGTCGCGGTCGACCTGATCGGGTTCAGCGGGGCGCCGACCGCGACTCCCGCACACGTGCCGCCACCGCGGATCGACTTCGAGCGGGTGGCCATCGGTCCGGACCGGCCGGTCCGGACCACCGGGTCCGGCAGGACGATCTCCGAAGTCCATAGTGGACAGTTGCGGATCACCCTTGTCCCGCAACGGGAACAGCCACAGATCGGCGATCAGTTCAGCGTCGACGTCGGCGGCAACCGGTACCCGGCCCGGCCGGCGGTGCCCGGCCAGCCGATGCGGCCCGGCGTGCGGCTGCCGGTGGTCGCCGACCTGCCGGGCGAGGCCCTGATACTCGACCAGAGCACCGGCGCAGTGGCCGTGGCGGTGCACTCGGCGGTCGAGGAGGACGGGCTGGCCACCCAGGTGCTGTCCGCGGAGCTGGAGCTGACCGGCGAGGACCGGCCGGCGCCGCCGGACCGCGCCGGCAACCGCCCGCTGCCCCGGCCCCGGCCGGTGCTGGCCGAGCCGGACGCCGTGCTGCTCGACGGCGGCGGGACGCCGATCCCGGTGACCCGGGACGCGCCCCGCGGCCGGCTGGTGGTCGAGGTGACCACGGACGCGGCCGGGGCACAGCAGCGGTCCGGGGCGGTGGCCGGGCTGGCCGGCATCGAGATCAGCCTGGACCGCACGCCGCTGGCCGGAATTCCCACCGCCGCCGACGGTCCGGGGATCGGCGGCCGGTGGCGCATCGCGATCGACACGAGCCGGTTGGCCGCCGGCAGCCACACGATCCAGGTGCTGGCCGTCGGCACCGATCCGGCCACCGCCTTCGCCGTGTCCTACATCGGCTTCGTCCTGCCTTAGGACGTGTCCAGTGGATCATCGTGCAAGGCCTTGGACCGACCAACGCAACCTCAGGGGACCGTGACGCAACCCAGCCACATTCAATCCGCCAACCGCACCTCTGGCTGGAACGCAACGACAGCAGTCAAATCCGGAGAGGCGGACTAGATGCGGACTAGAGGCGGTCCACCTAGATACGGCGTGCGCGGCCGGGGAACTCGACCACCATGCCGTCCCGGTCGACGGTCAGGTCGGTGGCCAGTTCGCCGTCCGAGTAGTTGATCACGGCGCCGTCCGGCGTGATCGACACGGTGCGGTAGGTCTGCCGGACGAGCCGCACCGACAGGTCGGGCAGGGACACCCAGAGCACCGGCAACTCGTGCTCGCCGGGTTCGCGGTGCAGCCCGAGCCGCCGGACCGGCAGCGCGTTGAAGGTGACCGCGCCGGCCACGTCCACGTCGATCGCGCCGTCGAAGGCGTTGCGCTGTGCGGTGCCGGTGCCGTGATCGATCAGCCAGACGCCGTCCTCGGTACGGCTGACCGACACCTGGCGCTCCTCGTCGGCGGTGGTGGTGCGCAGCAGCAGCCGGCCGGCCTCCTCGGCCCGCTCGACCGCGGCGCTGAACGAGGCGTTGAACGCCTCGACCCCGGTGGCGGCGTTGGCCGCGGCCACGATCCGGCCGGACGCCCGCAGCCGGCCGCCGGAGTACAGCAGCCGAACCGACTCGAGGCTGGGCCACTGGACCCGCTGCCAGGTGAGCAGCACGGGCCGCCGGGGCTGTTGCGACATGGGCCCAACCTACCCAGGCCCGGCGCGATGTGCTCAGGTGAAACCCGCCCGTGGCCGGGGCCCGGCAAGTTATGGTTCGGCTCGTGACTGGATGGCAGGGCAACGAGGGCGGCGGCCACGGCGGTGGCTGGAATCCCCAGCAGCCGGACCCCTACGGCGGCCAGTACGGCGGCGGCACACCCGGACAGTACGGCGGCGGTCAGTACGGCGCGGATCCCTACGCACAACAGCAGTACGGCGGCACGGATCCCTACGGACAGCAGCAGTACGGCGGCGTGGATCCCTACGGCGGCAACCCGTACGGCCCGCAGACCCAGGCGTATCCGGCCTACCAGACCGGATTCGGCCCGCCCGAGCCGCCCAAGCGCAACCGCTGGCCGATCATCGTCAGCGTGGTCGCGATCGTGGCGGCGGTCGGCACCGTGGTGACCATCGTGCTGATGAACCGCGGCTCCGACGACCCGTCGCCGACCGCAGGCGGGCAGACCTCGTCCAGCCGGCCGCCGGCCACCTCCCGGAGCGCGCCGGGGTCGTCCCGCCGGTTGCCGCCGGCCACCCGCGCGCCGGACGCCAAGGACGGCTGGGTGGCGATCCCGCTGCCCGGCGGGGCCAGCTACCAGGTTCCGGAGGACTGGAAGCCGGACGGCCGGTCCCAGCCGAGCGGCCTCGGGGTGGACTTCCACCAGCGCGCCCTGTTCGGCTCCTACGACTGCGGCGGCAGCAACTACTTCCGCGGTTTCTCCGCCGCCGGTGAGGTGTCCAGCAAGAGCGGCGCCGAGCTGGACGTGAACAAGACGGTCACCGACTTCGCCACCTCGTTCGCCAACGAGTACTACCGCAACCCGAAGCTGGACACGCCGCAGCCGAAACCCACCACGGTGGACGGGAAGGACGCGGCCACCATGACGATCAAGCTGACGGTCACGCCGAACAACGCCGAGTGCGAGGCGACCTCGGGCGAGGTGGCCATCGTCGGCGTCGGGATCGAGGAGGGCGGCAAGCTCGCCGCGGTCCGGATGCTGGTCGTGGTGAACGATCTGGCCGGTGGTCCGGCATCCCCGCCAGGACTGCCCGACCCGCTGGCCGAGGAGATCCTGACGACGCTCAAGCTGGGGTGAGCCGCCCGGCGGTCCACCTGGCCACCACGTCGTCCAGCACGGTCAGCGGCAGCGATCCGTCGGCCAGCACCATGTCGTGGAACGCGCGGATGTCGAACGCCGGCCCCAGCGCCTGTTCGGCCCGGGCGCGCACCCGCTGGATCTCCAGCCGGCCGACCATGTAGGCCAGCGCCTGCCCGATGTAGCCGACGTAGCGGTCCACCTCGTTGCCGATCTCCAGGTCCGACAGGGGCGTGTTGTCCCGCAGGTAGGCCACGGCCTGCGCGCGGGTCCAGCCCTTGGCGTGCAGGCCGGTGTCCACCACGAGGCGCCCGGCGCGCAGCGAGTCCATGGCCAGCATGCCCAACCGGTCCAGATCGGTGGAGTACAGCCCCATCTCGTCGGCAAGGCGTTCGGTGTAGAGGCCCCAGCCCTCGGTGTAGGGGGTGATCAGGATGACCCGGCGCAGCATCGGCAGGTGGGCCAGTTCCTGGGCGATGGTGTGCTGGAAGTGGTGCCCGGGCACGGCTTCGTGGAACGCGATGACCTCGGCGGTGAACCGGTCGCGCTGCTGCGCCCGGTCGGTGTTGGCGTAGTAGATCCCGGGCCGGGTGCCGTCCAGCGACGGGTTGCGGTAGTAGGCGGCGGCGACGCTTGGCGCCTCGACGGCGGGCACCGGCTCGACCGTGCACGGCTGGCTGGGCAGCCGGCCGAACCAGCTGGGCGCGGCCCGCTCGGCGCGCTCGACGGTCCGCATGGCCGTGCCGAGCAGCTCGTCCGGCCCGGTCCAGCGCAGGGCCGGATCGGTGGTCATCCGGTGGAAGATCTGCTGGCGGTCGCTGATCCCGAACACCCGCTGCCCGATCTCGGCGTACTCGTCGGTCAGGGCGGCCATCACCTCGAGCCCGGTCCGGTGCAGCTCCTCCGGCGTGCGGTTGGTCGTCGTGAACATTGTGGACAGTCGGGCGTAGGTGTCCTCGCCGTCGGGCAGCCAGCACGCTCCGGGCCGCTCGTCCGGCCGGCCGTGCGCGATGATCTCGCCGGCCAGCGCGTCGCGGTAGGCGGCGAAGGCCGGCCGGACCGTGTCGGCGATCACCCGCTCGCGCTGGGCGGCCAGGCCGGGATCGGCGATCGGCTCGCGCAGCAGCGGGTCGGCGTCCGCACCGGACAGGTACCGGTCGATCAGCGTGATCGCGGACCGGACCAGCCGTCGGACCGGGCGGCGGCCGGCCGCGATGCCGACCCGGTGCCGCTCGGTGACGGCGGCGAGGTAACCGGGAATGGCGGCAAGGCGGGCGACGTACGCGGCGGCCCGGTCGGCGTCCGACAGCGGGAACACCGGAAGCAGGGCGAGCAGTTCGGCCGCCGGGCTGATGAACCAGCCGGCGATCGTGTACTCGACCAGCCGGACGTCCAGCCGGTCGACCTGGGCCCGGGCCTGCTGCTCCACCACGGCCCTTGTCACCGCGTCCTCGTCGGAGAGCGTGGCGTCCTCGATGGCGGCGGCCCGCTCGGCCACGCTCACGGCGCGGGCCCGCAGGGCGGCTTCGGCCTCTTCGGACACGGTCGGCAACAGGTCGTCGTAGCCGGACAGGCCGTAGAGGGTGGCGTCCAGCGGCTGGGCACGGAACACGATGTCGAGCATCTCGTCGGCGAGCGCGGCAACCTCGTTCGGCATGAAATTCCCCTCAGCTCGGGTGACCAACTCCAACCTAGGGCGGCAGAATCCCCGGCACCCCATGCCAAGCGGAGGTACCAGATGCCAGAACCCCGGCGGTTCACCTTCGAGGTCACCGCGCGCAGCAGCGCCGCCCCGGCCACCCTGTTCGCGTTGGAGGCGGACGGCAGCCAGTGGTCGCGGTGGGCGCTGATCCCGCATTCGTTCTGGGAGCGTCAGGGCGATCCGGCACCCGCCGGGATCGGCGCGGTGCGCGCCCTCGGCCTGCGCCCGTTACTGGTGCGGGAGGAGACGGTGACCTACGAGCCGGACCGCCGGCACGCCTATGTCATGCGGAGCCGGATGCCGGTGCGGGACTACCGGGGTGAGCTGGAGCTGACCCCGCGCCCGGACGGCGGCACCGATCTGGTGTGGCGAGGCAGCTTCACCGAGCTGGTGCGCGGATCCGGTCCGGTGGCGCGGGCGGCGCTGCGCCTGATGATCGTGCTGCTGGCCAGGCGGTTGGTGCGGTTCGCCGAGCGCGGCTCAGCCCGGTGAGCCGTCCTGCTCCTGGGCCCGCCAGCGCTCCCGCATCGTGACCATCTCCTTGAGCAGGAACTCGATGAACCGCTGGGTCTGGCCGAGCCGGCGGCCGGCGTGGGTGGCCGGACCGACCGCGGTCATGCCCTCGGACAGCGCGTCGATCCAGCCCTGCATGAGCTTGTCCCGGTTGGCGAACGCCTCATACCACAGGTCGTCGGTCACCTCGTAGTGATCGCGGCGCTCACCGGGATCGCGCGCCTTGACGATCAGCCCGACATGGTCCAGATAGCGCACGGCGCCGGAGATGGCCGCCGGGCTCACGTGCAGCGCCTCGCACAGCTCGCTCGCGGTGGCCTTGCCGCTCTCGGTGGCCAGCAGGAGGGCGAACACCCGGGACGGCATCCGCGGTATGCCGGCGTCGGTCAGGACGAGCGCGAGCCGTTCGACGAACCGGGCCACGGCCGGGTCGTCGCGGGCTCCGCTGGGGTGTTCGGTCACCTTCCCACCTTCGCCATCCGGCCGGACGGTGCCCGAGCCTTCACATGTTTTCCTAACTTCACAACTTTGTGAAATGAGTGTAGCTTCGGTGCCATGACAACCGCAATCTCCGTGTCCGGCCTGGTCAAGACGTTCGGCCGGACGCGCGCGCTCGACGGTCTCGACCTGACGGTGCACCAGGGGGAAGTACACGGGTTCCTCGGACCCAACGGTTCCGGCAAGTCGACCACGATCCGGATCCTGCTCGGCCTGTTGCGGGCCGACGCCGGCGAGGCCCGGCTGCTCGGCGGCGACCCGTGGCGGGACACCGTCACCCTGCACCGCAGGCTGGCCTACGTGCCCGGCGACGTGTCACTGTGGCCGACCCTGACCGGCGGCGAGGTGATCGACCTGCTCGGCCGGCTGCGCGGCGGGCTCGACGAGCAGCGCCGGACCGACCTGCTCGACCGGTTCGACCTCGACCCGACCAAGAAGGGCCGCGCCTACTCCAAGGGGAACAAGCAGAAGGTGGCCCTGGTCGCCGCGCTCGCGTCCAACGTCGAGCTGCTGGTCCTGGACGAGCCGACCTCCGGGCTGGACCCGTTGATGGAGTCGGTGTTCCAGGACTGCATCAACGAGGAACGCCGCGCCGGGCGCACCGTGCTGCTGTCCAGCCACATCCTGGCCGAGGTGGAGGCGCTGTGCGACCGGGTGAGCATCATCCGGCAGGGCCGCACGGTGGAGACCGGCACGCTGGCCGAGCTGCGCCACCTGACCCGCACCGCGATCACCGCCGAGCTGGCCGCCTCGCCGGACGGCCTGAGCAACCTGCCCGGCGTGCACGACCTGCAGGTCGAGGGCACCCGGGTGCGGTTCGACGTGGACACCAAGGACCTCGACCAGGTGCTGCGCCTGCTCACCCAGGTCGGCGTGCGCAGCCTGACCAGCCAGCCGCCCACGCTCGAGGAGCTGTTCCTCCGGCACTACTCCGACGACCTGGCCAAGGAAACCGGCCGCCCGGCGGTGATCTCGTCATGACCGCGTTCATCGGAACCTGGTCGCTGGTGCGGCTGGCGCTGCGCCGGGACCGGATCCTGCTGCCGGCGTGGATCCTGGTGTTCGCCGCGTTCGCGTACAGCTCGGCGGCGGCCTCGGTCGGGCTCTACCCGACGGTCGAGTCCCGGGTGGCGCTGGCCACCGGCTCGAACGCCAACCCGTCGCTGCTGGCGCTGTACGGGTGGATCTTCGACCCGACCTCGCTCGGCGCGATCAGCCTGTACAAGCTGATCGCGCTCGGCGCCGCGATGGTGGCCGTGCTGACGATCATCGTCACCGTCCGGCACACCAGAGCGGAGGAGGAGACCGGCCGGCTGGAGCTGATCGGCTCGACCGTGGTCGGCCGGTACGCCCCGCTCACCGCCGCACTGATCGTCTCGTTCGGAGCCAGCCTGGTGCTCGGCGTGCTGAGCGCGCTCGGGCTGATGAGCCCCGGCCTGCCGGCGTCCGGCGCGTTCGCCTTCGGGCTGGCCTGGGCCGCGACCGGGATCGTGTTCGCCGCGGTGGCCGCCGTGGCCGCCCAGCTGACCAGCGGCGCCCGGACCGCGACCGGGATCGCGACGGCGGTGCTCGGCGCGGCCTACCTGATCCGCGCGATCGGCGACTCGACCGGCGACGGCGGCCCGTCCTGGTTCTCCTGGCTGTCCCCGCTCGGCTGGACCGCGCAGGTCCGGCCGTTCGCCGGCGACCGGTGGTGGGTACTGCTGATCCCGCTGCTGTTCGCGCTGGCGTGCTCCGCCGGGGCGTTCGCCCTGGTGGCCCGGCGGGACATGGGCGCGGGGCTGCTGCCCGACCGGCCCGGACCGGCGCGCGGCGCGGCCGGGCTGGCCAGCCCGCTGGCGCTGGCCTGGCGATTGCAGCGCGGCGCGCTGCTCGGCTGGACGGTCGGGTTCGTGGTCGCCGGGTTGGTGTTCGGCGGAATCGCGGCCAACGTCGGCAGCCTCGCGGACAGCGAGCAGGCCCGGGAGATGATCACCAAGCTGGGCGGCCAGCAGGGTCTCACCGACGCGTTCATGGCCACCGAGATGGGCTTCCTGGCGATGATCGTCGCCGCGTTCGGGATCCAGGCCGCGCTGCGGTTGCGGGCCGAGGAGACCGCGCTGCGCGCCGAGCCGGTGCTGGCCACGTCGGTCAGCCGGACCCGGTGGGCGCTCAGTCACCTCGGCATCGCCCTCGGCGGGTCGGCCGCGCTGCTGCTGACCGCGGGTCTGGCCGCCGGTCTGTCCTACGGGGCGACCACCGACCTGGACCAGTTCGGCCGGGTGTTCGGCGCGGCACTGGCCCAACTGCCGGCCGCGTGCGTGCTCACCGGCATCGCGTTCGCCGCGTTCGGCCTGGTACCGCAGTACAGCGTGGCCGGCTGGGCGGCGCTGTCGGCGTTCGTGCTGATCGGCCTGATCGGTCCGATCGTCGGGCTGGACCAGTGGGTGATGGACGTCTCGCCGTTCACGCACACGCCGAAGTTGCCCGGCACCGAGTTCAGCGCGGTCCCGCTGGTGTGGCTGGCGCTGGTCACGGTGGCCGGCGTCGCGGCCGGGTTCGCCGGCCTGCGCCGCAGGGACATCGGCTGAACATCTGCTCGACCCGTGGGTGCCCGCAGGAATGCGGCGGGCACCCACCGGGGTTGACGCCAGCGTGAGCGCGACGACCGGGGTGGAGCCGACGCGTCCCGGCACGCCCGCGAAGCGGCTGCCGCGCGAGGTCTGGGTGATCGTCGCGGCGAACTTCGTGATCGCCGTCGGGTTCGCCCTGGTGGCGCCGGCGCTGCCGACCTTCGCCCGCGGCTTCGACGTGAGCGTCACCGCCGCGTCCATCGTGATCAGCAGCTTCGCCTTCGCCCGGCTGGCCTTCGCGCCGGCCAGCGGCCGGCTGGTGACCATGCTGGGCGAGCGGCGGGTCTACCTCGCCGGCCTGCTCATCGTGGCGGTGACCACCGGCGCCTGTGCCCTGGCCACGGCCTACTGGCACCTGCTCGTGCTGCGCACGCTGTCCGGCATCGGCTCGACCATGTTCACGGTGTCCGCGTTCGGCCTGCTGATCCGGGTGACCCCGGCGCCGTTGCGCGGCCGGGCCTCCGGGCTGTGGGGCACCGGCTTCCTGCTCGGCAACCTGACCGGCCCGCTGATCGGCGGCGGGCTGATCGCGATCTCGCTGCGGGCGCCGTTCGTGGTGTACGCCGCGACGCTGTTGGTGGCCGGCGCGATCGTGTGGTTCTTCCTGCGGCGCTCCACCCTGCTGGCCGCCGACGACTCCGCCGACGTCCCGGTCGCCCGGCTCGGCGTGGCGCTGCGGGACCGCACCTACCTGGCCGCGCTGGCGTCCGGCTTCGCCAACGGGTGGACCGCGTTCGGCGTCCGGGTGGCGCTCACCCCGCTGTTCGTGATCGAGGTGCTGCACCGCGAGGAGGCCTTCGCCGGCACCGCGTTCGCCGTGTTCGCCGCCGCCAACGTGGCGATGCTGCCGCTGTCCGGCCGGCTGTCCGACCACTGGGGGCGCAAGCCGCTTGTGCTCGCCGGTCTGGTGCTGGCCGGTGCCGGCACGATCTGGGTCGGCCTGGCCGACACGGTGCCGGTGTTCGCGGTCGCGACCGTGGTCGCCGGACTGGGCACCGGCCTGCTCAGCCCGCCGCAGCAGGCCGCGATCGCGGACGTGATCGGCTCGCGGGCCCGCGGCGGTCAGGTGCTTGCCGTGTCGCAGATGACCATGGACGTGGGTGCGGTGATCGGCCCGCTGGCCGCCGGACTGCTGGTCGACCGGTTCTCCTACGCCGCCGCGTTCGGCCTGACCGGGGCGCTGTACCTGGCGGCGGCGGTGGTGTGGCTGTTCGCCCGGGAGTCCCTCCCCGATCGGAACGTGCGATAACCACAACCACCTGAGTGGGTGTTCTCAGAACTAGCCCGAAAGGGCTACCGTGCATTGACAAGGATCCTCTGGGGCAGGACCGAGTAACGCGATGATGGCATTCTGGATCAGCCTCGCTGTGGCCGTCACGCTGTTGTTGATCTGGCGGCTGCGGCGCGCGGCGGCGCTGTTGGACCGGATCCTGGCCGAGGAGCGGGCCATCACGGAACGTCAGAACAGCCCGGTAGATCACCCGAAGCGCTGAACCGTTGTCTTGCACCGTGCGTATCCGCTAGGCAACATTCGGACATTTCGAACCAGCGCATGCAGGGAGAAACCGGATGAAACTCCTCGCCACGCTCGCCACGGCCATCGTCGCCGGATCGGTGCTCATGACCGGGGACGCCGTCGGAACCGCGCCCGCGGAACCCGGCGCCGAACCCGCCGCGCTCGCCTCGCTCGGCCGTGCCGCCACGTTCACCACGGTCTTCCCGGCACCGCTCGCCGTCGAGGGGCTGACCGGCGACCGGTCCGGCAACCTGTACTCGGCGGCGCGCGGCGGCGACCCGTTCTGCCCGGTCTGGCGGATCTCCAGCTCCGGTGGCGACCCGGTGGTGGTCGGCAACATCCCGGCGCCGTGCAACCCGGCCGGCATCGCGTTCGACGCCCGCGGCCGGCTGTACGTGGCCGACAGCGGCCGGGTGCACGTGTTCACCCCGGACGCGGCCAACCCGCCCACCTCGACCGTGTTCGCCGCCGGCGTGCCCGGCTCCAACGGTCTGGCGTTCGACCGCGCCGGCGCGCTGTGGGTGTCCGACGGCGGCACCGGCCAGGGCCGGGTGTGGCGGGTCGGGTCCGACGGCGTGCCCACCGAGGTGTTCCGGGTGCAGCCGATGGTCAGCGACGTCAACGTGGCGAACGGGGTCGGCGGCGTCGGCCGGGACGTGCGCGGACTGCCGCCCGGGCAGGTCACGATCACCGACAACGGGCGCGCCGCGGCGGACACCGCCGGCTCGCAGCACCTGGTGGCCAACGGTCTGGCGTTCACCCGGGACGGGACGCTGTTGGTCGCCGACACGGCCCGCGGCGCGATCTGGCGGGTCACCTTCGACCGGCGCGGCGCGCTGCGCAGCCCGACCGGGTGCGACACCACGTTCACCCCGAACACGTTGTGCCTGACCAACATCCTGGTCGTGCACCCGTACCTGGACGGCGCCGACGGCATCGCGCTCGACCGGGCCGGCAACATCTGGACCACCGCCAACGAACGCAACGCGATCGTCGTGGTCACCCCGCACGGGCAGGCCGTCGAGGTGTTCCGCAACGCGCCGGACGCCGGCACCCGGCTGCGCAACACCGGGCCGATGGAGTTCCCGACCAGCCCGTTCCTGACCGGAAACCGGCTGTGCGTGACGCACTCGGACGGTGCGCGGCGGGACAACTTCCCGAACTCCGCGGGCGAGGCGAGCCCGACCGGAGCGGTGCGGGCGAAGATCTCCTGCCTGGACGCCCGGCTTCCGGTGCCCGGTCTGCCGCTGCCGGTGAGCTGACCGCACGGCCGATTCCCGCCAGCGGGGCACCGCGACCTGTACGGCGATCTGGTGCTCCCGCTGCAGGTGGTGATCGGCCTGGACGAACCCGGCGTGGACCACACCGGCGGGGAGTTCCTGTCGGTGGAACAACGGCCCCGGGCCCAGTCGCGTGGCCCTGCTGCCGCAGGGCCACGGGCTGATCTTCACCACCCGGGACCGGCCGGTGCGCTCGGCCAGGGGGTGGTCCGCCGCACCGGTCCGGCACGAGGTGAGCCTCGTGCGTTCCGGTATCCGGCACACGCTCGGTCTGGTGTTCCACGACGCCGCCTGAGTACCGCGTCCACACGCTTTTTGTCCTGCCGATGCTCTTGCGCCAGCACGGCTTTGCCGCGAAGCTCGCGGAGGGGACGCCGACGCCCACCGACTACCCGAGGGTCGGGAGGTGCTGGGGGATTACCGCCGGGAAGTCCGTTCCTGTGGTCGGCAGGGACGGACTTCTCGGCGCATGGGCCCGATACTTGACCACTGTGGCGGTTGACGATTCCCCGGTCGCGGGGTCTTTGCTGGCCTACCTGGAGGCAACCGACCGGGATTTTCTGCTCGGTCTGGGGGTTCGGCGCACGTTCGGCGTCGGGGAGGTCCTGCTCCGGCAGGGCGATCCGACCGATCACGCCCTGGTGCTGATGTCCGGGTGGGTGCGGGTGTTCTCCAGCACGGCCAACGGGCACGAGATCCTGGTCGCGCTGCGCGGCCCCGGGGACGTGGTCGGCGACCAGGCGGCCCTGCACGTCGGGCCGCGGGTCAGCACGGTGCAGACCCTGGAACCGGTGGTCGCGATGCAGCTGACCAGCGCGCAGCTGCGGGACAGCGTGCGCACCCGGCCCAATATCGCGTTCGCGGTGATCCGGCAGCTGGCCGAACGGCTGCGCGAGGCGGAGAACGCGCGGGTCGACTTCGCGGCGCTGGACGTGGCCCAGCGGGTGGCCGTGTTCCTGCTGCGGCTCGCCCGGCAGCACGGCGTGGTCGAGCGGGACGGCCTGACCCTGCGGATGCCGTTGTCGCAGCAGGACATCGCCAACCGGATCGGCGCGTCCCGGCGCACCGTCGCCAGGTCCCTCGCGGTGCTCCGGGAACGGCGGGTGGTGAGCACGCACCGGCGGCGGATCGTGATCGTCCAGCCGGACGTGCTCGAGGCGCTCGCCCGTTCGGAATGACGGGAATCGGCCGGCCGGATTCGCTCCGGCCGGCCGGCACCGGCATCACGCGTGGATCTGCACGGCGCACCTCCCTCCCCGACTAGTAGGCCGGCGCGGGCAGCACCCGGGCGTCGACCGACGATGGGCCTGGATCGACGGGTTGCTGTGGTTCTCCGGCGGCCGGAACGCGCAGGGCCAAACCGAGGACCACGCCCAGTAGGAACAGCCAGAAGGCCAACCGAAGGGCCGCTGAAAACGTGAAGATCACCTTCATCGAATCGCTCCTTCGATTTCGCTCCCCGGTCCCCTATTGAGATGATCTTTTGTTCCGGCGGTGGGTGCGATGTCAAACGACACCCACGCTGTGTGTCGTTTGGCTCACTCGAGATCCGCGCGGTCTGGCATGATCCGGAAGTGGCATGATCACGTGCCGTTGAACTCGCGCGGCGTGGCGAGGGGACGGTCGCCCGCGCCCCGTACACTCGGCGCGCGTGCGGCGCCGAATCAGGTCTGGACCGGAGGACCAATGGAGGGACTTTTCGCCAAACTCGTCACCGAATTGCGGACTCTCCGTAAAGGTCGCGGTCTCTACGTGGGGCAGATCAGCGACCGCGTGGGCCCGGCGCTGCGGGAAGTGTGTGGGGTGGTCGACGGCGACGGGCCGGCCGAGATCCGGCGCAAGGTGGCCGACCGGCTGGAGAGCCTGGCCAGCGGCTTACCCGAGGACCTGCGGGTCACCCTGATGGCCGCGTTCGGAATCGATCGGGACGCCCGGCTGCCGTTCTATCAGGATCGCGTCCGGTGGGCCGCGGAACGCATTCACCGCGACGACCGCACCGCGCGGCGCCGGATCGACGAGGGAATCGACCGAATCGCCGAACTGGCAGCCAGCCTGATCGGCGGCACCGGCACCGGTCCGGCGGAAGTTTCGGCGACCGGATGGCACACCGACGAGCTGAAGATCTCATTGGCGCTCGACCAACCCGTACCGGAGGTATTCGAACTCCGCAGGGTGGTCGCCGAACGTGATCATCTGACCGAGCTCGATCTCGCCATGACCCTGACCGCGGGCCCGGAAAAGTGCGAGCAGGTCCACGTCGAGGAGCTGACCATCGACGTCTTCTATGGCGGTACTCTGATCAAGAAAACACTCGAATCGAAGGACAGATTCGGTTTGGTCCTCGCCCTGCCCGACGAGCTTCGACGCGAGCAACGATACGACTTCGCCCTGCGCTACCGCGTCCCAAATGGACACATGCAGCCGCATTTCGTGTGCGTACCCAAACACCGGACCGACCTGTTCGAACTGCGTGTCCGGTTCGACCTCGACAAGCTCCCGGAGCGCATCTGGCGGCTGTCCGACGCATTCCAGCGGGACGTGGACGATCCCACCCCCGCAGGCGAAACCCTCTGGTCCAACGTCGCCGGCGAGGTGCGCGCCATCTTTCGGCAATTGACCCCCGGTCGGGCCTACGGAATCCGGTGGTCCTCGGACTCGGGCGACGGGTACTGAACCGGCCGGTTCATTCGCCGAGCGGCTCGGGGTGCCGAACGCCCTCGTCCTCCCGGCGGGGGAGGGCCTCGATCACCGGTGCGACGTCTCCGGGCACGTAGACCCAGCCGCATTGCCGCCGGCCGCCGATGTCCAACCGCACCAGGGGCTCGAACGCGGTCTCGTCGATGCCGTCGTAGCCGTGCCGGATCACCGAGCGGTACAGGCCCTCGGACACGGCCAGGGCCAGCGGGGCGACGGTCAGCCGGAGTTTCTCCTTCAACTCCGGGGCATCCACCAGCCGGCAGGTGATGTCGATGTCCTCACCGAACAGCCCGCGGCTGTCGTAGTGGATCTCCCCAGCGTGCAGGGCGACCCGAAGCCGGAACCGATACCCGTGCTCCGGCGCGGCCTCGTTGTGCTTGGCGAGCAGGGCGCACAGCACCGGGACGAACCTGGTCAGCAGCAACGTCTTGGGCACGTGGTCGACCGGGTGGATGGCCAGGATGGCACCGTCTCCGCGGTCGAGCATCGGGTCGTAATGCCGGTCACCGATCCCACTCAGCTCCAGAGACCGGTGCAGCAAGTCGTACATAGCCCGGCGCAGGCGCGCCCGAGCGGTGTTGGTCCTCCTCGTCGAGCCCTCAATGTCAACCGCGACCATCGTGCGGTGCAATGGGAGGATGGGCTGCAGGGTGTTCATGGCGACCCTGCCGGGAGCTCATTGCTCGCCGACCGTCCCAGCGCGGCTCTTGCCGGGGCGCTGAGACGGGGACAACGGTGGGCCCAGGGTGCGTACGGTTGACCGGATCATGATCTTGTCCTCACCTTCGACTCTCAAAACGACTCGGGGGTGTAGCCGTGAGCAGCGACGATCCAGAGGGTCTCGTCCGGGGAGTGCTGAACTTCAGTGAAGTAAGTGAAGGTACTTGTGAAGTTTCTATGGGGGTAGCGTAAGCTCTGTCACCTGGTCAGACAAGATGGCCTGACCAACCGATACCTGGTCAGATAGTGGACAGATGCATGGCGTTGAGCGGATTCACATGTTTCACTTAAGTTAGGTTCGACCAGCGCTAGCCCCATTCTGCAGCTCACAGGCCTAAGCTGAACCCAACCAACTTCAGCGCATCACTGAAGTTAAGGAGACGGCGCCGTGCAGCAGTCGTCGTTCGACCCGGTCCGGGTTCTCGCCGACCGGCTCCGGTCGCTGCGCCAGCACGGCTGGCCGGGCCGGGCCGTCACCCAGCGCGAGCTGGGTAACGCACTGGACGTCAGCCCGCCGCTGATCTCGGCCTGGGAGAACCCCAACAAGCCGGCTATCCCGCCGGAGGAGCGGCTCGAATCGTATGCGACGTTCTTCGCCACCGAGCGATCCGTCTCCCAACGACCGTATCGGCTGATCGAGATGACCCGGTTGACCGCACCGGAACGGACCCGGCGGCGCGAGCTGCTCGAGGAGCTGACCGAACTGCGGAACGCCGCGCTGGCCGCGGACAACCACGCGAATACGGGACCGGCCGAGGTACCGACCGGCGGCCTGTGGCGGTTTCCCGACACGCACGCGATCACCATCGTCAGCTCCGAGCTTCCCGAACATCTCCGGCAGGCCCTGCCCTACACCGATTCGGACAGCCCCGACCACGTCGAGAGCTACCGGTACTCGGATCTCGACGCGCTGCTCGAGGTCTACGGCCACATCAGGTCGGTCAACCCGAACAGCCACGTCTTCGTCCGGGCCGCCCCCGACCTCACCCCGGACGACTACACCTCGCACCTGGTGCTGCTCGGTGGCGTCGACTGGAACCCGGCCACCGCGGACGTGCTCAGCCGGCTGGAGCTGCCGCTGCGCCAGGAGGGCCGGGACCTGGAATCGTCGTCCGGTATCGGCTACTTCGAGGTCCTGGACGGATCGAACCGGCAGGTGTACCGCCCGAAGTTGCTCAGTGAAGGCACGCGGGCGATCCTGATCGAGGATGTCGCCCACTTCTACCACGGCGTGAGCCCGTTCAACGTCAAGCGGACGGTCACCATCTGCAACGGGATGTACCAGCGCGGGACGTTCGGCGCGGTTCGCGCACTGACCGATGTCCGGTTCCGCGACCGCAACGAGCGCTACATCAATGCGCGGTTCGCCAACCAGGAAGACTTCAGCATCCTGTTCCGCGTGCTCATCGCGAATGGCCAGGTCGTCACCCCGGACTGGACCCAGGAGCACCTTCGACTGCACGCGTGGCCACCGGAGGCATGATTGGACGGTCGCACGCACTCCCCGCATCACCACCCGTCACACCGGCACCTGCTCGATGCGGCGGATTACGTTCCGCAGAGCTGCGCGACGCTGGACGCGATCATCGTCCCGACCGCCCGCAACCCGGCCAACCTGCGACCCGCCGCCCGGATCGCCGCGGAGCTGGGCGCCACGCTGGTCACCCTGTGCAGCAAGTGGTCCACCGCCTCGGCGGTGACCGACCTGATCAGGCCGATGGGCACCGACCTGATCGCGATCGACACCGATCGGCAGGCCCGCGGCCTGTTGCCGGAGTTCCAGACCACGTCGATCCTGCGCGGCACCCCGTTTCCCCGGCGGACGGACACCAGCTTCAAGCGCAACTTCGGGCTGCTGCTGGCCAACGTGCTGGGGTGGCGGCGGATCGTGTTCCTCGACGACGACATCGAGATCCCGCGCCCGCACGACCTGACCGACGCCGTGCAACTGCTGGACCGGTTCGACGCGGCCGGCCTGTCGATCGAGGGCTTCCCGGACAACTCCGTGGTCTGCCACGCCAACCGGGCGACCGGCGGATACCAGGACAGCTTCGTCGGCGGCGGTGCACTGGCCGCCGGCCCCGCGCTGCTCCGGTCGTTCTTCCCCAAGATCTACAACGAGGACTGGTTCTTCCTGCTTGACGACGTTGCGCTGCGACCCACCGCGGTCACCGGCGAGGCCAAGCAGCGGCCGTACGACCCGTTCAACGAGCAGCGGGCCCGGTCCGAGGAGTTCGGTGACTGCCTGGCCGAGGGAATCTTCTGGCTGCTGGACAACGGCCGCCGGGTCCGGGACGCCGATGCCGAGTACTGGGAGTCCTTTCTGCGCAACCGGCAGCGGTTCATCGACGAGCTGATCGCCCGGGTGCCCGGGATGGGCCGGGACGAGTCGGACAAGCGCCGGGTGATCGCGGCGCTGCGGGCCGCAAGCGGCCGGCGCAAGCTGATCGACCCGGCGCTGTGCGTCCGCTACCTGCGGGCCTGGCGGGCCGACCGCACCCGCTGGCGCCGGCACGTCGACGCGTTCGTCGAGCAGGGGATCGATCCCGGTGAGCTGCGTGCCGAGCTGAAGCGTGGCTCGACCCGCTGCCTTCAGCTAGCCGCGAATGCGCTTCACCAGAACGTCGCAGCGTTGCGCCAGCCGCACCGCCCGGTCGCCGTCGGGGAGGTCGTAGCAGACCACCGGACCGAAGCCCCAAGCGCTGTAGCCGAGGCGGCGGTAGAGCCGGGCCGCGTCGAGGTTGGTCAGCTCGACCGCGAGCCCGACCCTGCGGTGGCCTAGGTCGCGCAGGTACCGCTCGCCCGCCCTGATCAGCTTCGTGCCGATCCCCCGGTTCCGGTGGCCGGCCAGCACCTCGAGGTGGGTCAGGAACGGGACGCCGGGCAGGCGCAGCCTGATCTCCGGTTCTTCGGCGGGCTCCAGTCGCAGGTACACATCGCCCCGCGGGCAGCCACGTTTCCATGCGGTGAACAGCACCCCACGGCATTCCTGTTGGCCGGCGAACCGTTCGGCGAAGAAGTAACCCTGGCCGAACGCCTGCGTCAACAACTCGAGGTCGGCCACGCGCGCTGGCCGGATCTCCAGCTCGTTCATACCTTCCACGTTAGGGAGAAACCGCCTGGGCACAAGAGTTTGCGCGGTCCAGCAACAGGGTTCGCTCGCGTTCGTTGCGGGTCAGCGCGGCGGCGCGTTCGAACTCGGTGCGGGCCTCGGCGTTCCGGCCGAGCCTGGCCAGCAGATCGCCGCGCACGCTGGGCAGCAGATGGTAGGACTTGAGCGCGGGGTCGGTGGTGAGGGTGTCGACGAGCTCGAGGCCGGCGGCCGGACCGTGCGCCATGCCGACGGCGACCGCGCGGTTGAGCTCGACCACCGGCGACGGGACGAGCGCCGCCAGCGCGTCGTACAGCCCGGCGATCCGCGCCCAGTCGGTCTCATCGGCGGACAGCGCCCGGGCGTGGCAGGCGGCGATGGCGGCCTGCAGGGTGTACGGGCCGGGCCGACCGGCCAGCCGCTCCGCCCGGTCGAGTGCGGCCAGGCCCCGGTTGATCAGCAGCCGGTCCCAGCGGGACCGGTCCTGGTCCAGCAGCAGGATCGGCTCGCCGCCCGGGCCGGTGCGGGCCGCCGAGCGGGACGCCTGGATCTCCATCAGCGCGACCAGCCCGTGCACCTCCGGCTCGGCCGGCGCCAGCCCGGCCAGGACCCGGCCGAGGCGCAGCGCGTCCGCGCACAGCGCCGGCCGGAGCCAGTCGTCGCCCGCGGTCGCCGAGTAACCCTCGTTGAACACCAGGTAGATCACCTCGAGCACGGACGACAGCCGGTCCTGCCGCTCCGCGCCCTCGGGAACCTCGAACGCGACCCCGGCCTTGGCGATGGCCTTCTTGGCCCGCACGATGCGTTGCGCCACGGTCGATTCCGGGACCAGGAAGGCCCGGGCGATCTCGTCCGTGGTCAGTCCGCCGAGCAGCCGCAGGGTGAGCGCGACCCGCGCCTCGGTGGACAGCACCGGGTGGCAGGCGACGAAGATCAGCCGCAGCATGTCGTCGCCGATGGTGTCCTCGACGGCGGCGTCGAAGTCGGGCCGGGTCCCCGGACCGGTCAGCTCCAGCTCGTGTCCGAGCTCGGCGAGCTTGCGGCCGAGGGTCTCCCTGCGGCGCAACTGGTCGATCGCCCGGCGTTTGGCCGTGGTCATCAGCCAGGCGCCGGGATTGCGCGGGATGCCCTCGTCCGGCCACTGCTCCAGCGCCGCGACCAGGGCGTCCTGGGCCAGTTCCTCGGCGAGGCCGATGTCCCGCACCATCCGGACCAGACCGGCGATGACCCTAGCCGACTCGATCCGCCAGACCGCTTCGATGGTGCGCACTGCCTCGGACGCCGTCACGGCGTCCCATCAGAACAGCTTCACCGCCGCGGAAGCAATACGGTTGCCCGCACCAGCAGCAGCCCGACGCCGACCAGCAGGCCGAGTAGCACGGCGGTGAACCCGAACACCAGGCCGATCAGCACGATGCTTGCAAGGAAGCCGACCATGATCAGGAACGCCCGGCGCAGGGTGGCGGCCAGCCCGCCGACGGTGCGCTCGGCCAGCCAGAGCCAGCCGTCCCTGGTGGCCAGCAGTCGCGGCCAGGATCCGTCCTCGCGGTGGGCCGGACGTCTGGGGATGTGCACCGGTGGGTAGTCGGGCTCGACCGGTTCGGCGAACACCTTCAGGTGCACGAGCCGCCGGACGGCCCGCTCGCCGGACGCGTTTGCGTCTGGCAAGGGCCTCGTCTCTGGTTCTACACTGGCCAACGTTCTTGCTCTTCCTTGATCATCTAGGGGGGTCGGAACAACCACGCGGCTCCCTGTGCCAGCAGGGAGCCGCGCCGTGCGTCGGAGTCCGGAGTGGATTCCCGCCGCTTGAGTGCTACATCATGTCCGATCGGACTCGTAACCTCTCTGTGACTCGCTGATCTAGCGGTGAACGGAGCGTATCCGTCGCCGAGCGGTTCTACACGTTCGGTCAGATCAATGACAGGTAATCCACGGCCGGACATACGTGAAGTTGATTCGAAACCTGACGTTCACCCGATAGGGTGACCTGCGTCAATGGTCTGGACCGCACGATCACAGGGCGCCACGAAGCGGCCGTCCGGCTCCCCGGATTCGCGACCGAACGTCACCACCGATGATCACCCACCGTAGACCGCGCTCCCCACGGTGCACCGGGATTCCCTGCGCCACAGGATGATCGTCAGTTCCAGCCGTCCAGCCAGGCCGGCGGCGAGTCCAGTCCGACATCCAGTGCCGCGGCGATGGAACGGCCGCGCTGCACCGCGTTGGTGCGCCGGAACTTCAGTTCCGCGGCCGGGTCCGTCGCGGCCATGATCTGATCGATGACCATGGCCAGCGCGTGCTCGTCATGATCGCGAACCTCGTGCTCGAGTTCGGCCGGAATGGTGTCGAATCGGAGCAGGTCATGCCCGGCCCGGGCGCACACCGGACACTCGCAATAAGTGACGCCCGCGCCGTCCCAGGCGGCGAGTGCGCCGAGAACATTGGCACGTTGCCAATGAAGCAGTCGCGGCACGAAAACCAGCGGGCTGCGCCTGCGTCGGTTGAACGCCTCCCGCTGCCGGGGACCGAACGGGATGCCGAGGTGCCTGGTCGAGGTGCTGAACCCGATCGCGGCCACCGTGGCGCCCTCGATCACCGCGGGCAAGGCGGTCAGATCGGTGCGCAGCAGCTCGATGTCGCGGTGCGCGCCGGCCGCCCAGCGCAGCAGCCGCCGGAACGACTCGATCTTCACCACCGTGTCCAGTGGGTTGTACGCGGCCGCGAACAGCAACGACACGTCCCGGTCCGCCGCCCGCAGCGCCTCCTCGAGGGCGTCGATGTGCCGCCGGCCCAGCCAGCCGGCGTCCAGGGCGAGCACCACGGACACCGCCACCGGGTACGACCGGGCCAGCTCCGCACGCAGCTCGTCCACCCGGCCCACCCGGATCCTGGCCCCGGCCGTGCGCACCACCGGCAACCCCAGCTCGGCCTGCGCCGCCACCCAGTCGAACGGAGCACAGTCCAGCCCCGGCAGGGTCAGCTGCGCGGTGGCCGCCGGCACCGGCCGGTTGCGGTACACCGCCGGGTCGAGATCCACCCCGTGCAGCTCACCGGCCCGGTCCAGGGCCCGCGCGATCCGCAGCCCGACCATGCCCTGCAGGGTCACACCGCCGAACCGCTCCCGGCACCGCCAGACGTCCTCGACCCGGCACCGCCCGAGATAGGCCCTGGTTCGCCCGACCCCGGTCCGCGGCACACCGTCACGCACCACACCACGCTAACCGACCGATGGTGGCGGCCGACACATCCGGCCGCGCTCAGGGACCCCGGGTGGCGACCGATCTGTATGGCCGACCTATGACGATCGCGAGAGGAAGTCCACTGATGAAGGCTCCGCAGCGGCAGGCCGGTCTCGATCCGGCCATGCTGGAGATCTTCGCCGCCGCCTGTGCGCGCGCGGCCGACGGCGACCTGGCCGCCCGCCTGCCGGAGATCTCCGACGACCCGGTCGTTGCGGAGGCGCGGGCGCAGCTCAACCGCCTGCTCGACATCACCGACATGTTCGTCAACGGTGCGGTCGACGCGCTGATCGCCCCCGAGGACCTCCAGGGCCAGTGCCCGTTCACCCAGGGCGGCCAGACCGGCGCGTTCGCCGACGCCGCACGCAAGATCGCCCAGGCGCGGTCGGCGGTGCGCGAGGCCACCGACGAGGTCGCCGCCGCGCAGTCCTCCCGCGCCACGCTGGCCGACGACATGGAGACCGCCGTCCTGTCGGTCTCCGAGCAGGTCGCGACCGCCGCCACGGAGATCGGTGCCTCGGCCGCCGGACTGGCCTCGTTCGCCAGCAACGCCGTCGAGGAGTCCGGCCGGGCCACCCAGACCGTCACCACGCTCGGCTCCGCTTCGGACGAGATCAAGCAGGCCGTCCAGATGGTCACCCAGGTGGCCGCCCAGACCCGACTGCTCGCGCTGAACGCCACCATCGAGGCGGCCAGGGCCGGTGAGGCCGGTCGCGGCTTCAGCGTGGTCGCCAGCGAGGTGAAGACCCTCGCCGACGAGGCCAGCCGCTCGGCCGACGCGATCAACGACCGGGTGGCCATGGTGCAGCAGGCCTCGGCCGAGGTCATCTCGGTGCTGGACAACATCACCAGCAGCATCCGGCAGATGGATCAGATGACCGCCGGAATCGCCATCGCGATCGAGGGTGCCCCGGGTGCGGACGAGGAGAACGACCTGACCGGCTTGTCCCAGCTGGCCGACATGCTCCGTTCGCAGGTCACCCGGTTCGTCGTCGAGGTGCGCAACGGCTGACGCGGTCAGGACAGCACGCGGAACGTCGCGTCCTGTCTGTCCACAGTGGATGACCCGGCGGAGATCGGGTCGATCCGCAGCACGTTGTTGATGTGCCGGAGGTACCGGGTCGGGTTGTTGGCCGAGCGGAACGAGGTCCAGTTCGGATCCGCCCACCCGGCCGCCGCGAAGAACGTGGCGTCGGCCCGGAACGCGGCCGTGTTGTCGTTGGGATCGATCCGCAGCGCGAAGTTGGCGTGCCGCAGGAACCGGTCCGGGAAGTTCACCGACTGGAACGACACCCCGGCCGGATCGGACAGCCCGGGCACCATCCGCCACTGCTGGTCGGGGAACGGGTCGAACGGGTAGACGTCGACCCTGGCAACGAAGTCGGCGTGCCGCACGTAGCGGTCCGGGAAGTTGTAGGACTTGAGCCGGTTCCAGGCGGGTGTTCCCCACCTGGCGAGGAGATTGTTCAGCTCGGTCGCCGTGATCGGCTGGATCGTGGCGTGCTTCGAGTTCAGCGGATGGTTGTAGTCCCGCCGGTTCATCGCGGTCCAGGCGTTGTTGTTGACATTGCCGGACTGGAAGGCGTTGAACTTGCCGTTCACCGGGCTGAACGAGTCGACCCACAGGTACCACTGGTTGGCGTTGGTCGTCTTGACCACGATGGGCGCCTCGGTGCCCTGGCCGCCGATCGCGCTGGTGTAGGTGCCGGAGTTGAAGCTGCCCGGGTTCAGCGAGTTCGACCGGGCGCCGCGGATCGTGCCGTCGTTGAGGTTCTTGTAGTACAGGTAGTTCGTGCCGCCGTTGCTGTGCATGGTGGCGTCCAACACGTTGAACCCGGGATCGAAGTAGACCTGCGGCGCGCTGACCGTGACGAAGTCCGTGGTGTAGTTGACCATGATGACGTCCCGGACACCGTTGAACGCCGAGTAGATGATGCCGTACTGGCCGCGCGCCGGGTCGAAGAACGCCTCCGGGGCCCAGGTGTGCGTGGTCATCGTGTGCATCCGCAGCCGCCGGTAGCCGGTGAAGCTGCGCAGATCGGTCGAGTCCCAGGCGTGGATGAACTGGTTGTTCTGGCTGAAGTCGGTGCCGTTGAGGTCGGTCGCCAGGATCACGAACCCGCCGGTCTGCTTGCGCAGGATGTACGGGTCGCGCAGGCCGAGGGTGCCCTGGGTCGGGGTGGTCACCGGGTTGTTCTGGTTCAACGGCGTCCAGTTGAGCGAGTCGGTGCTGACCGCGAGGTGCAGGCCGTAGTTGTTGGCGGTGCGTTGCGGTGACTCGGTGAAGTAGGCCATGACATAGCCGGCGAAGCTCTGCGCGTGCGCCACCGGTGACAGCGCGACGGCGCCGGTCAACCCCAACGCCACGCTCAGAAGTCCGGCAAGCACGCCACGCCGCTTCGGCATCATGACCTACTCCATTGCTGGCTCGCCGCACCGGTGCAACTGGCGATGACCAACGGCGTCCCGGCCGCCGAACCCGCACCGCTCGGCGCGAGACACAGGTTGGACTGCCGCCCGACCAACGCCCCACCCGACGTCGATGTCCACTTCTGGTTGTCCCCGCCGTTGCAGTCCCAGATGCTGACCGGGGAACCCGGCGTGACGGCCTGGTTGAGCACGTCGAGGCACTTGCTGTCGAAGACGCGCAGGTCGGCGGCCGCGGTCTGGGTCCACCGCTGGTTGGAGTTTCCGTTGCAGTCCCAGATGATCACCTGGGCGCCGTTGGCCTGGCTGCCGCCACTCACGTCGAGGCAGCGGTTGGCCGCGACGTTGCGCAGCGGCCCGGCGATGTTCGGCGGCGGGGTCTGGCCGGTGATCGCGAGGTTGTCGAACTGGGCGTGGTAGTTCCACCCGGAGGCGAACCCGACCTGCCCGAACGGGAACGTGCCGTCGGTGACCGTGCCGACCGTGCTGCCGTCGATCCGTGCGCTGATGGTGTTTCCGTTGAACGCCAACGCGATGGTGTGCCAGGTGTTGGTGCCCAGCGCCGCGACCGTGCCGCTGGCCAGGGTGGTCACCTGGGCCGAGGTGTTGGTGCGCCGGATGGACCAGGCCCCGGTGTTGCTGACCCGCAGCCGGTAGGCGTTGAGCCCTGGCGGGTTGAACGCGGTCTGCGTGCCGACCCGGCCGAGCAGTTCGACGAACCCGGCCGACTCCAGCAGGACGTCGGTGCTGACCGTGTAGGTGGCCCAGTTGACGTCGCCGAGCAGGGTGTAGGCGTCGGACAGCGGCGCCCAGGTGATCGGCGCCCGCGGCGCCATCTGCCGTACACAGCGTCCGGTCCGCCCGGCGGCGCAGTTGCTCACCTCGAAGGAGCCCTGCAGGTCGGCGAGGTACCGCGCCTCGCGCCCGAGGGCGTACCCGTCGTAGTTGTCGTTGTACGGCAAGGCGAACGAGGCCTGGGCCGGGCCGCTCGCCGTGCCCTTGCCGCCCCCGGTCGTGGTGGTCAGCGTGTAGAGCCGCCCGGGCTGCAGGTTGATGGTGTAGGTCGAGCCGGACGGCGCGAGGTCCGGTCCGCGCACCAGGTACTCGTTGGGGTTGCTGGAGTTCAGGTTCGTCGACCACACTCGCACCGCACCACCGGCCAGCCCCCCGGTGACCGTGAACGTGAACTGCTCCGGCGCGGTGGCCCCGGTGGTCTCGACCACCGTGCTCCACTGGTTCCCGGTGCTCGACCGCAGCGTCACATAGCTGCCGATGTTCCGGTTGTTGCTCAGGAACCCACTGGCCTGGTCCAGGTAACGCCATCCGGGCGCGGTGAACTGGCTGGTGTGCGCCATGACCCAGGCATTCCGCCCCACCGAGTAGTGCCCCGACCACGGCTGCGGCGCGAGCGCCACCCCCATCGTGGGGAACGGCAGGTTCGGATACACCGCCGCGATCACCGGCCAGTTGATGTAAGCCGTCATCCGCCCGTCGACATAACCCCGGTTGATCCCCCGAGCCAGCGCCGCCGCCCCCGCGTTGTAGTCGTCCGAGCCGTTCTCACTGGCCCACAACGTCTTCCCGGTACCTACCGCATTGGCCGAACTCGGACAGTTGGTCTGCGCGCTCCGGTACCCGCACACGTAGTGCACCCCGAGCACATCCACCGCGTTCCGAAACGCCGCGTTCCCCACCGCGTCGTCCGCCACCGACCACCCCGACGAGTCGTCCGACGCGACAATCCTGACGTTGCCAAACCCGTTGGCGTCCAAAGCATTGTTCAAGTTGACGTACCAGTTGAGATCCCGCCCCCGCTCGTTCCACCCCCCGAGATAGTCGATCGTGAGCCCGTGCACGTCCCGCGCACACCGCAACCAGGCCACCAAATAATTGATCATGTCGGTGGACCAGAAGTTCCCGTTCCCGATCCACCCCGGCGCCCCCCACGACAACCCCGCCAGCCTGATCCCCGGATTGCGCGCCTTCGCCTCCCCCATCAACCACCACTCATACCCCCGGTCGCAGTTCAGGTCCGCAGCCGAATGCTGATGACTGGGCTCCGCCCCACTCGTCGAGTACGTATCCCCCCCGATCTCCACCTTGAGCAGCTGCATCGCCGCACCGAAGTTCGGCCGGAACAGATAATCCAAAATCTGCCCCCGCTGCGGCTCCGGATAATCGATCAGCAGCCGACTGTTACCCCCACCCCCACTCACCGCCCCGACCCCATCGAACACCCGCCCAGCCCCACCCCCATTGATAGTCACATTCGTCACCGCCCCGGCCCCGGGCACCCCCACAACTCCCCCCACCACCAGCACCCCGACAACCCCAACAACAACCCCCACACGCCGCCGACCCATATCCCCTCCATGTTCGACATTTCGAACACAGTTCGACCACCCAGCCAACCTAACCCCCCAAACGCCACCCCCAACACCGCCGATCGGCTGACCCCCAGCCCGCCATCCCCACCATGACCCCCATCTCCCTGGCTTATGGGTCCTACGACAGGGACGCCGGGCGGTGACTCATACCTCGACCCCCTCATCCACCTTCGCCTGGTCGCTGAAGCCGAGCGTCGCGCACCGCCCCGTGAACTTCTCGTGGGCGGTGACGACGGCGTGCACGCGCTCGGCCATGACCCGATCGGAGTCGGACAGTTCGACGATCTTCGCGAGTACGTCCCGTTCGACCTCTGCTGCCTTATCCGCGCGGTGGCGGCACATCAGGGCGTGGCTGTGATTGCGGTGGTTTCCCAGGTGAACCCGTCCGGGTCCGTGAACGGCTCGGCAGCGCCGCCGACGGCGATCCGATGCGATCCCGTGCCGTCCGGCGAAACACCGGCGTCCTTGGCCAGTGCCCGGCGGCGGTACAGCGCCAGCTTGAGCTGGTTCGGCCCGGTCGCGAACTCGACGTACATGCGGCCGAAGCTCTTCGCCACGGTGAGGCCCCGGTCCAGGTAGAACCGTTTGCTCGCGGCCACATCGGCGACTCCCAGCAGGAGCACGATGTCGTCGACCCGCCGGGTGGCAGGCCCGGCGTCCTTCTTCGCCGAGGTCGCGACCTTCCAGATCGCTCCATCCGGGGCCTGCACGACGCCGCCGTAACCCCACAGCGACTTCGCAACGGGCTTCCGCACCGTCGCCCCGGCGTCAAGGGCGGCGTCGATCAAGGCGTTGACATCGGCTGGCTGGGACACCAGCAGGGACAGGGTGAACCCGCGGAAACCGGTGGTCGGTTCCTGCGAGCCCCGCAGCCGCAGCCGGCCGTCCAAGCCGAAGGCGGCGGTGTAGAAGCGTTCGGCGGCCGCGGGGTCGGATACTTCGAGGGTGATGGTGTCGATGGAAGTCATGCCAGCAACGCTAGGCGCGGCCCGGCAACCAGCGCTTCTTCATTCCTGACCAGTTCACCGGACGACGCCAGGACCGAAGGTCCATGCCCGCCCGGGTCGGAAGCCGCTTGGTGGACCACGACCGGTTCCGGCACGCTGGAAAGGTGGCACCAGAGGGGTTCACCTTCGATCGGGTCGTCGTCGACCGCGGCGGGGTCCGCGCCCTGGATGGCTTCTCGGGGGAGGTGCCGGGTATCGGCGTGACCGTGCTGTTCGGTCCATCCGGGTCGGGAAAGACCACCCTGCTGCGCCTGTGCAACCGGCTGGAGATCCCGACCTCGGGACGGGTGCTGTTCCGCGGGCACGACGTGGCCGGGCTGGATCCGTTGCGGCTGCGCAGAACCGTGGGCATGGTCTTCCAGCGGCCCACCCCGTTTCCCGGCACCGTAAGGGAAAACCTGCTCATCGCCGCTCCGGACGCGGGCGCCGCCCAACTGGTCGACGCGCTCGAGCAGGCCGCGTTGGACGGCTCCTGGCTGGATCGCGACGCCACCGAACTGTCCGGCGGTGAGGCGCAACGGGTCTGCGTGGCGCGCACGCTGGTGACCCGGCCCGAGGTGCTGCTGCTGGACGAACCGACCTCGGCGCTGGACCGGGCCGCGGCCGGGATCCTGGAGCGCACCGTGCGAGCACTCGCCGCGCGGGGAATCGCCGCGCTGTGGGTCAGCCACGACCCGGCGCAGGTACGGCGGATCGCCGACCGGGTGCTGCGCATCGAGCACGGCCGCGCGGTCGAGCCGACCACCGAGGAGGTCGAGGGATGAGCCTCGGCGGGTTGGCCACCTCCATGTCGCTCGTGGCGGTCGCAGCGGTGATCTCGCTGTGGCAGCGGCTCGGCCTGGAACGTCAGGTGTTGTGGTCGGCGGCCCGGGCGCTGACCCAACTCCTGCTGGTCGGCGCGGCGCTGACGCTGATCATCGAGCCGGGCCGGTCGCTGGTGTGGGCCTGGCTGTGGGTGCTGGCCATGATCGGTTACGCCGGGGACGTGGCCCGCCGCCGCGCACCCGAGGTGCCGAGGATCATGCCGCTGACCGTCGCCGCGTTCGCCGCCGCCTCGCTGATCGCCCTCGGCATCCTCTTCGGACTCGACGTCTTCCCCTTGCAGGCCCGCACGCTCGTGCCGATCGCCGGAATGATCGTCGGCAACTCGATGACCGCCACCGTGCTCGCCGCCCGCCGCCTGGTCGAGGAGCTACGGGACAAGCGCGACGAGGTCGAGGCCCGGCTCGCACTGGGCCACCCGTCCCGCACGGCCGCCGTCCCGTATGTGCGGACGGCGCTGCGCTCGGCGCTCTCGCCGCAGATCGAGACCACCAAGGCGACCGGACTGGTGTTCCTGCCCGGCGCCATGACCGGACTGATCCTCGCCGGCGTACCGCCCATGCAGGCCGTGCTCGTCCAAGCGGTGGTGATGTTCCTGATTCTGGGCTCGGTGGCCACCACCACCGTCGTGGTCACACTCGGACTCGTCCACCGCGTCTTCACCACCGACCACCGCCTCGTGTCCCTCCCCCGGCCCGGGAAATGACGCCGGACTGTCCGCTGCGGCCCCGATCGACCGGCGCAAGGGGTGCGGGCACGACCGGTTGGGTCGTGCCCGCACGAGTGGTCGGCGCGATGCCGGGTCACGGCCGGGCCAGGACGACCTTGAGCGCGCCGGTGTCGTTGGGATGGGAGAACGCCTGATATGCCGCTTCCATTTCGGCGAGGGCGAACCGGTGGGTGATGAACCGGGTGGTGTCCAGCCGGCCGGCGGCGAGCATCCGGAGCAGGGTGGGTGTGCTGGAGGTGTCGACCAGACCGGTGGTGATGGTGACGTTGCGGATCCAGAGGTCCTCCAGGTGCAGCGTGGCGGGCTTGCCGTGCACGCCGACGTTGGCCACGTGCCCGCCGGCGCGAACCAGCTTGGCGCACAGCTCGAACGTTTCGGGCACCCCGACGGCCTCGATCGCGACGTCCGCGCCGAGCCCACCGGTCAACTCACCGACCACCTCAGCGGCGTCCTGACCGGCGCCGATGGTGACGTCGGCGCCGAACTGCTTGGCGGCGTCCAACCGGGACTGGGCCAGGTCGATCGCGATGATCTGACTCGGGCTGTAGAGCTGTGCGGTGGAGATCGCGGCCAGGCCGATCGGTCCGGCGCCGACGACGACCACCGTGTCGCCGGGTGCCACGTTGCCGTTGCGGACACCGACCTCATAGGACGTCGGCAGGATGTCGGCCAGCATCAGCGCGGCCTCGCTGCTCACCGCGTCCGGCAGGTGATGAGTCGAGGTGTCGGCGAAGGGCACGCGGACGTACTCGGCCTGCGTGCCGTCGATGAGGTGACCCAGGATCCAGCCACCGCCGCCGAGGCACTGGCCATAGGCCGCGACCCGGCAGTACCGGCACCGGCCACACGCGCTGATGCAGGACACCAGCACCCGGTCGCCCGGCCTGACCGTGGTCACCGCGGCGCCGACCTCGACAATGGTGCCCACGGCTTCGTGACCGAGAATTCGTCCCGATTGGACGGTCGGCACATCTCCCTTGAGGATGTGCAGATCGGTCCCGCAGATGGTGACCGCGTCGACCCGCACGACCGCATCGGTCGGCTCCCGCAGCGACGGTTGCGGAACATCGCGCCAGACCCGCTGACCGGGGCCGTCGTAAACCAGTGCCTTCATGGTGCCTCCCAACAGATTTGCCAGCACATTCAGGCTGGTGCGTGCAGCGCCGGGAAACAGGAGTCCGAGGTCCCCACACCGCGGGACTTCCGACCGCGATCCGACCTCGCACCGAATGACCGGTCAGCTCGCGTCGGGACGGGCCACCAGGACCGGGCAGGGGGCGTGGTGGATCATCGCCTGGCTGACCGAACCCAGGGTCAGCCCGGCGAAGCCGCCGCGGCCGCGGCTGCCCACCACGAGCAGTTGGGCGGGCTGGGCCGCGGTGAGCAGGGCGTTGGCCGGGCGGTCGCGTTCGACCAGGCGCCGGACGCGTACCTGCGGGTACTTCTCCGACCAGCCGGCCAACCGCTCGGCCAGTAGTTCGGTGGCCTGCTCCTCGATCGGCCGCCAGTCGATGTCGGGCAGGTAGGCACCGGCGTAGAGCGGGTAGACCAGGTCGCTCCAGGCGTGCACGGCGACCAGGTCGACGCCCCGCGCGGCCGCCTCGTCGAAGGCCAGTGCGAGCGCCGCCTCGCTGGTCGGGGATCCGTCGACCCCGACCACGACCGGCCCGTCGGCGGCGGGTTCAGCCCCGCGCACCACCACAACGGGGCAGTAGCCGTGTGCGGCCAGCGCCACCGCGACCGAACCGACCAGCAGGCCGGTGAACCCGCCGAGGCCGCGCGAGCCGAGCACCAGCAGCGCGGCGTGCCGGCTCACCTCGCGCAGTACGGCGACGGCGGGACCGGACAACGCCTGGGTCTCGCACCGCACCTGCGGCTCCGCTTCGCCGACGGCGGCCGCGGCGTCGCGCAGCACGGTTGCCGCGGCGGTCTGCACCGCGGCCTGGAGCAGTTTCGGTTTCACGAACACCGGTCCGTAGGTCGGCAGTGGCCACTCGTCGGCATGCACGACCCGCAGCACCCGGCCGCGCCGCCGCGCCTCGGCCGCGGCCCACCGGGCGGCCCGCACCGCCGAGTCCGACCCGTCGACCGCGACCACGACCGGCCGGAGCTTGTCATTGATGCTCATCCCGGTCCCTGCCCATCAGTGGCGTCGGTCGTCGTAGGCGGCGATGAGTCGGTCCCGGACCCCGATCACGCCGGGAACATAGGCCACCCGGGCGACCGCGCTGTCGATGTCGGCGCGCCACGGCAGCCAACCGGTCAGCTGCACCACGCCGTGCTCGACGCTGACCCGCACCGTCGGTTCCGGCACGTCGGCCGGTCCGGTGAAGATGTCGTGCTCGATCTCGGCGCAGATCTCCTTGTCCGGCCGCAGGAACAGTTCCAGCACGGCCCGCCGGGCGAGCATGCCGACCAGCCGCCCGTCATCGACGACGAACAGCTGCCGCTTGCCCGACTCGGCCAACACCTTGGCGGCCACCGCCAGCGGTGCATCCGAGCGCACGGTCAGGGCGGGCGTGGCCATCAGCTCCCCCGCGGTCCGCCGGGACACGTCCCGGCTGCGCCGCCGCCAGTTTCGTGACTTGCGACCGGTGCGCAGCAGGTCGGCCTCGGACACCACCCCGAGCACCCGGCCGGTCGCACTGACCACCGCCGCCGCGCCCACATCCCGCGCGACGAGCAACTCGAGCACATCCTTGTAGTGCGTGTGCACGGCGACCGTGACCGGATCACGGGACATCACCGACGCCACGGTTTTCGTGGTGAGCTGGGTGGTCATCGTGTGTCCTCTCTCGATCGAACCTTTCAGCTCCACTCTGATCGACCCACCGCACCCCGAACACCGACCCGCGACCCCAACCGGTCGGGACCTTCGACCCTCAACCCACTGGCATGCGCCGGCGATCGACCGGTCATGGTTTGCGTCCCTTGCCAGCCGTCAGACCCTGCTGGGCACGGCGCCGGTGAGCGCACAGATCCGGCGCATGATCCGGTGCCCGGGGTCGGACGTGGGTGCGAACATCAGGGGGCAACCGCCGTCGATCACGGTGATGCCGTGTGCCCGGCCGTAGTCGGTGGCGGCCGCTGAGACGCTGCCGGTGCCGAACGAGCGGTGCATCCACACCCGGGTGATGCCGAGTTCGGCGCACTCGCGCATGGTGGCTTCCGCGGTGTCCGGGCGGGTGCCGATGACCACGGCGTCGACGCCGCCGGGGACGGACTTCAGGTCGTGGTAACAGGTATCGCCCTCGACCTGATCGGCGTTCGGGTTGACCGCGAAGACCTGGTACCCGCGCTCACGCAACCGCTGGTAGACGATGTTGCCGCCGTGGCCCTGTGGGTCACGCGACACTCCGGTCACCGCGATCCGTTTGCTGGCAAGGAACTCCGTGGCCGCCTCGGTGATCTTTCGCATGACTCCTCCTCATCCGGCACGACCACGATCACGCGTGGTCCGGCGCCGCCCCAGAGCCGTTGGGTGCTTTCGGCCGGGACGCAGGTTCCCGGCTTCACCGACCAAAGGCCCCACGCGGCCAGGGCCTACGACGGTGCAGGACGGACCCGGTCACGGCCGAAGATGAGGCAACGAGGAGAGGAGCACGATGTCAACCAGAATGATCTTCCCGGCGGACGAGCGCATCATCACCGATCTCGTGCCGGCCGGCTCCGGTGTCGCCTCGGTCTACCTGGCATCCGTGGGGCCCGTCGACGATGACTGGCCCGCGCGATGGCATGCGTTGAACGGGCGCCTGCTGCGGGCCGGTGCCGGCGATGACATCGTGGCCGCGGTCGAACGGGCTGTGCCGGCGGCACCGGCCGAAGGGCTGGCGGTGTTCGCCACCGCGACGGCCGAGCCGGTCGTGCTGCACGCGCCCGGCCTGGCCGGACCGGACCGGGCCGACTGGACTCCGGTGGCCCGGCTCGCCCCGATCCTGACGTGGTTGCGGGACCGGCCGGCCCACGTGTTGGTGGTCACCGACCGCACCGGGGCGGACATCCACACCGGTGCCGGTGGCGGCCAGCCGCCACGGATCACCTCCGTGTACGGACCGGACGACGAGATCGAGCGCAACGCGCCCGGAGGCCGGGCCCAGTCCCGCTACCAGCACCGCGCCGAGGACTCCTGGCGACACAACGCCGGCGCCGTCGCTGGGGCCTGCGAACGGGCGCTGCGCGACAGCGGCGCCCGGCTGCTGGTGATCTCCGGCGATGTCCGCGCCGTGCAACTGCTCGAGGAGCGGCTGCCGGCCTGGGTCCGTACCGAGGTCACCATCCGGCACATCACGGGCGGCCGCAGCCCGGACGGCTCCCAACCCCACCGAGCCGAAACGGTGGCCGAGGTCGCCCGTTCCGCCGCCGCGCAGTGGACCGGGGAACTGCTGTCCCGCTTCGCCGAACAACGCGCACCGCACGGGCTGGCCGTGGACGGTGCGCTGGCCACCCTGGAAGCCCTGGCCCAGGGCCGGGTCGCGGAACTCCTGGTCGAACCCGGCCAGGATGACTCCCGAACCGCCTGGTTCGGCGCCCAACCCGCGCAACTCCTGCCCGGCACCCAGACCCCGCCGCCGTCCTGGGCCCAGTGCGACCGTGGGCCGCTGCCGGACGTGGCGATCCGCGCCGCGCTGCGCACCGGAGCACAGGTGCACCTGCTCGACCCCGGCGCCGCGGGTGCGCCCGCCGAGGGCATCGGCGCGTTGTGCCGGTTCCGCTGATCGACTGGGTCGCACCGCGTCGACGGGCCGGTCGGCGGAGCGTGTGGTTGCGGGGTCGGCCCGGGGTCAGGTCAGTGGTACCCGCCAGGTCAGCCGGGTACCGCCGCCGCCGAGGCCGGGTCCGACGGCGAGGGTGCCGGCGCATTTGGCGGCGCGGCGCTCGATGCCGAGCAGGCCGCTGCGGGCGATGCCGGTCGGGATGCCGATGCCGTTGTCGGCGACGTCGATGATCAGGTCGTCGCCGGCTTCGATGGTGACGACGACCTCGCTGGCCTGGGCGTGCCGTAGCGCGTTGCTGACCGCTTCGCGCAGCACGGCCAGCGCGTGCTCGGCCACGTCCTGGCCGGCGACCAGGGTGTCCACCGCACCGTCGATGCGGATCGACGGGGACACCGGGGTGTCGGCGGACAGGTCGGCCACGGTGTCCAGCATCCGCCGGCGCAGACTGGTGCCGCTGTCGTCCCCGCTGGTGTGCAGGTCGAAGATCGAGGTGCGGATCTCCTGGACGGTCTGGTCGAGCTCCTGCACCGAGGTGATCACCCGGCGGCGGACCTCCGGGTCGGTGACCCGCCGCAGACCGCCCTGCAGCCGCATCCCGGTCGCGAACAACCGCTGGATCACATGATCGTGCAGATCCCCGGCGATCCGGTCCCGATCGGCCAACAGGCCCAGTTGCTGCTGGGTGCGCTGTTTGTCGGCCAGCTCCAGGGCCAACGCGGCCTGATCGGCGAACGAGCCCAGCAACGGCACCCGGTCCGGTTCGAACGGCGCGCCGCCCTTGCCGCGCAACGCCAGCAGCACCCCACCGACCCGCTCGGCGGTGCCCAGCGGCACGACCAGCGCCGGACCGTACTCCGCGGCGGCGATGTCCAGACCGTCCGGCAGCGCGTGGCTCAGATCGGCGACCAGGTTGGCCGCGCGGGTCGCTACCACCTCGGCGACCACCGGTTCACTCGCCGCGATGCCCGCGCCGATCAACCGCTCGCCGTGCTCACCGGCCGCGGCGGCGACCACCAACCGGTCCGACTCGGCCAGCAGCAGGATGAGCGCACAATCCGATGCGGACAGCTCAAGCGCCCGCTGGACGATCAGCCGCATGGCGTCGTCCCCGGACCCGCCGCCGAGCAGCAACGTGTTGATCTCAGCGGAGGCCTGCTGCCACCGCTCCCGCATCCGGGACTCCTCGAACAACCGGGCGTTCTCCACCGCGACCCCGGCCGCGGCCGCCAGCGCCCGCAGCACCACCTCATCGTCGGCGGTGAACTCACCACCGCCCTGCTTCTCGGTGAGGTAGAGGTTGCCGAACACCGCGTCGCGCACCCGCACCGGAACCCCGACGAAGCTGCGCATCGGCGGATGATTCGGCGGGAACCCGACCGACGCGGGATGCTCGGCCAGATCCGGCACCCGGATCGGCTGCGGACGCTCGATCAACTCCCCGAGCAGGCCCTTGCCCTCGGGCAGATGCCCCATCTGGGCCCGGGTCTCCTCATCGATACCGACATGGACGAACTTCGACAGGCCGCCGCCGACGCCCAGCACCCCCAACGCGCCGTACCGGGCGTCGACCAGCTCGACCGCGGTCTGGATGATCCGCTGCAGGGTGCCCGCCAACTCCAGCCCGGAGCCGACCGCGAGCACCGAATCCAGCAGACCCTGCATCCGGTCCCGGGTCTGGGCGATCTCAGCGAGCCGCTCCTGCACCTCGCCGAGCAACTCGTCCAACCGAAGCCCGGCCAGCGACACACCGGTCGCCGTCGGCCTCTGCTCCACCATCCCGCCTCACCACTGGTCCCGGGGGTGGGCCGTCCACCGCACATACTCTGACACGCGACCGGCCCAGCGCAAAGAACACACCAGGCTCACCGGTGGTCGTCACGGCCGCTGCTTGACCCGGCCACAGCACAGGTAGGCGACCGGCCCGACGAAGTTCACCGCGATCGCCACCGCCCACAACGGTTTGCGCCCCCGCACCCGCTCGGCCGGGCGCCGGGCCAGATCGACCCAGGCCACCGCGGCCAGCCCGACCTGCACCACGCTCGCCACGACGAAACCGCGCCGCTGCCCTGGCGAAAGATCCCTCCAACGCCGAGTTCCACCCATCGTGCACACCTCCTCACCCCCGACCATGCCGCCGGCACCTCAGCCTCAGTAGAGCCCGACGCACGGCCGCGCCATGTCCAAGGTCCCTGGTGGGCCCGGCCGGGCCGTGACGGACTGAACGAACCTGACCGAGCTGAGGCGGTGGATCCCGTGACCCAGGTTGAGGTGGCCGCGGCCATACCGGAGGCGACCGGTCCGGTGCTGGAATGCGTCGGGTTGACCCGGCGGTTCGGTGACCGGATCGCGGTGGCCGGCGTGAGCCTGCGCATCGCGCCGGGCGAGACCTACGGGCTGCTGGGTCCCAACGGCGCCGGCAAGACGACCGTGATCCGCATGGAACCGCGTTGCGCCGCAACGAACTGGACGCGGTCGTGATCGTTCCCGCCGGCCTGGACACCACGCTGCGCGCCGGCGGCACGGTCACCATCCCCCTCCTCGCCAGCGCCGCCGCCGCGCTCATCACCGTGTGGGCCCTGGTCGGCACCGGCACCGGAATCCTGGCCGGCACCCTGTCCCGGACCCCCGAACAGGCCGGCGCCATCGGCATCGCCGCCGGCATGCTCGGCGGCGCCATGTGGCCACTGGAGATCGTGCCCTACCGATGCGGACCATCGGCCACATCACCCCACACGCCTGGGCCATCGACGGCTGGACCGAAATCCTCTCCCGCGGCGGCGGCATCCCCCAGATCGCCACCCACCTGGCCGTACTCGGCACCTTCGCCCTGGCGCTGCTGACCATAGCCAGTGTCCGGTTGGGACGCCGGCTCACCGCATGAACCTCGGCCGGACGTCCCGCTCGGCCGTGCCCTTGGTCCCTGTCGCCGCGCACCGGGCCGTGGCCTACTGAAGCCGCGAGCACAGGGAGGACGTCATGGCCAGATGCGAGTTCTGCGGCGGCATCGGCCGGGTGGCACCCGGCGGGATCACCGGCCAACTCGCCGCGATGTGCGGTGCCGAGGTGCACGACTGCCGGCAGTGTCAGGGAACCGGGCGAACCGGCCTGGCGGACCCCGCTCCCCTGCCGGCACCGCGGACGACATCGCCCCGGGGCGGGCTGATCACCATCCTGTCCGGCCAGTGGCTGGTGGAGATCCACGGCTGCGGGCGAATCCTCGCGGTCCTGGGATTCGTGCTCACCGACACGGACCGCCGCTTCGAGGCGCGCAGCGACTACGGCGGCCTGCTCGGCTGGTCGGCCCAGGGTGAGTGGAGCTGTCCGGCTCTCGGCAACGTCCTCCACTTCACCGGCACCCAGTCCAGCCCTTACCTGCTGCCGACGGACTACCACTGGGCTGCCACCCTCGACACGCGGGGGCGCGACGTGCTGGACGGCCGGTCGATCTCCGATGAGTGGACCAGGTGGAGCCGCCAGACCACCCCGCACTCCGAAGCGGACTCCCGGGCGGCGTCGTCCCTCATCCGGACCGGGTGAAAGGTCGGTGCGTGCACCGGAACGGTGACCTGCAGGACCGTGCTGTCCACACCGGACATATCGGCGACGACGCCGACATCCACCGGCTTCTTCACCCTGTATGCCCGGTTCCCGACCAGAAACACGACTGCTACGTGGGTTCCCGCACCGCCGCCGGTCGGGCGATCATCACCGGGCAGGGCGCGTGGTGGATCATCGCCTGGCTGACCGAGCCCAGCAGCAGGCCGGCGAAACCGCCCCGGCCCCGGCTGCCGACAACGATCAGTCCCGCGCCTTTGGCGGCGTCGAGCAGGGCGTGGGCCGGCCGGTCGCGGGCCACCACACGGCGCACGGTGACCTGCGGATACTTGTCGGCCCAGCCGGCCAACCGTTCGGTCAGCAGCTCGTGGGCCTGCTGGTCCAGCAGCTCCCAGTCGACCGCGAGATAGGCGTCGCGATAGGCGCCAACCGGGAACACGGTGTCGGTCCAGGCGTGCACGGCGATGAGGTCGCCACCGCGTTGGGCGGCCTGCTCGAACGCGAGTCCGATCGCGGCGTCGCTGGCCGGTGAGCCGTCCACGCCGACCGCTACCGGCGCGTCCGGCTGCTCGGGCTCGCCGCGCACCACGACCAGCGGGCATGTGCCGTGCCCGGCCAGCGCCACGGTCACCGAACCGGCCAGCAGCCCGGAGATCGCCCCCAGACCACTGGATCCGCACACCAGCAGTACCGCCCGCTCGCTGGCCGCGCGCAGTACCGGCACGGCCGGGCCGGAGACGATCTCGGTCTCGCACGGCACCTCGGACGGCACCTCGGCGGCCGCCGCGCGCACCAGCTCGTTCACGGTGTCGCGGCGGTGCTGGTCCATGGCCAGCGGATCGGCGGTGACCGGGCCGTAGGACGGCGGCGGGTTGTCGGCGTACACCAGGCACAGCCGGAGGCCGTGCCGTAACGCCTGTGCGGTGGCCCACCGCACCGCGGCCAGGCTCGCATCCGAGCCGTCCACCCCGACCACGATCGGCATGTTGTTCATGGATTTTCCTTCCGATCCGGGTCCGGGCGCGCCACCGCGACCGGGCATTCGGCGTGGTAGAGCAGGGCGCGGCTGGTCGAGCCCATGCCCATGCCGGTCATGGCTTCGCCGTGCCCGCGCGAGCCGACCACGATCAGTTGCGCGCCAACCCGTTCCGCCTCGGCCAGCAGCGCGCGGACCGGGCGGTCCCGCCGCACCAGCCGTGTGACGGCGACGTCGGGGTGCTTGTCCGTCCAGCCGGCCAACGCCTCGGCGAGCACCCGGCGCTCCCGCTCGGCCACCTCCTCGGGGTCGGCGTCCAGCGGCAACGCCGTCCACGCCCCGTCGAAGGACACCTCCGTCCAGGTGTGCACGGCGATCAGCTCGGCCCCGCGCACCGACGCGGCCTGGAAGGCGAACCCGACGGCGGCCACGCTGGCGGGCGAGCCGTCCACGCCGACCAGCACCGGCCCGGCATCGGGTGGCGCGTCGGCCGGGGTGCGGCCGCGCACCACCACCACCGGGCAGGTGCCGTGCTCGGCAAGGGCCAGCGCCACCGACCCGACCGCGAGCTCGTCGAACCCACCGGAGCCCCGGGTTCCGAGCACCACCAGCGCTGCCCCGCGCGACTCCTCGATGAGTACCTCGTGCGCGCCGCCCACCCGGGACACGGTGCCGATTTCGATCTCGGGTGCGACGCCGCGCGCCTCGGCGGCGGCCTCGCGCCCCCAGTGGCCGCCCTGGTCCCGCAACGCCGCCAGGTAGGCCTGCTGACCCGCCAGGGTGGTCGGATGCTGGATGGCCAGCGGTGGGCAGGCGTGCACCACCCGCAGCGGCAACCCGCGCAGCCCGGCTTCCCGTGCGGCCCAGCGGGTCGCGTGCAGCGCGGAGAGCGATCCGTCGACACCGACGACAATCGCCGGCCTGCTCATCGGGTAACCGCCAGGGCGGCCTCGGCGCGGGCGACCCCGCCCGGCCGGCGCGGCACCGGCACGATCACCACCGGACACCGGGCGTGCCGGGCGCAGTAGGCGGCGGCCGGGTCGAGTCGCGACCGGGCCGTCCGGCCGGCGCCGGGGCTGCCGATGACCAGCATCGCCGCGCCGTCGGTCGCGTCGATCACGGCGCGATCCGGCGCGGGGGTCACCGTGAGGTGTCTGATATGGACATTCTGGCTCGGCACGGCCACGCCGTGGCCCGGCTTGGTCGCGACCACGGTCAACGGCCGGCCGCGGCGCGCCGCCTCGGCGCTGGCCCAGCGCAGGGCGGTCTGGGCCAGGGCGGATCCGTCCACGCCGACCACGATCGGGCGGCGGGTGCGCTCGTCGGTCATGGCCCTCTCCTTCGCTTCACGGCTTCGCGGTCCACTCTCGTCCCGGCGGCGGCCGGCCGCGAGCGGCGCGAGGCCCTATCCGGCCGGGACTTTGGTCGTCTCGCGCAGTGCCTCGACGGGTCGGCGCAGCAGGGTCGCCATCTGCTGGGGGTGGGTGGCCGGCCACTCGGCCACCCTGTCCCCCGCCGCCCGGCGGCGGTGACGATGCCGACGGTCGAACCGCGGCGGCCGGGACCTTGGGCCCTGACCAACAGGGCCGCTGGTGCGTGTCCGGCGAGGTGACTCGGCCCTAACATCGACGCTGGAGGTGTTGGTGATGGTGCGGGTGTTTCTGGTGGACGATCACGAGATCGTTCGGCGGGGCCTGGCGGATCTGATCGAGTTCGAGCCGGACCTGGAGCTCGTCGGCGAGGCGGATTCGGTGGCCGAAGCACTGGTCCGCATTCCCCAGACGCCTGTGGATGTGGCGGTGCTGGACGTGCGGCTGGGCGACGGCAACGGGGTGGAGCTGTGCCGGGAGCTGCGAACTACGATGCCGGAGCTGAACTGCCTGATGCTCACCTCCTACGCCGACGACGAAGCGCTGTTCGACGCGATCATGGCCGGGGCGTCGGGGTTCGTGCTCAAGCGGGTGCTGGGCAGCGACCTGCTCAACGCGCTGCGCACGGTCGGCAGCGGTGGCTCGCTGCTGGATCCACGCACCACGACCGCGCTGATGAACCGGATCCGCCGGGAACGCGCGGCGCATGATCCGCTGGCCGAGCTGACCGAGCAGGAACACACGGTGTTCGACCTGATCGGCGAGGGACTGACCAACCGGCAGATCGGCCAGCGCATGAGCCTGGCCGAGAAGACCGTCAAGAACTACGTCTCGCACCTGCTGGCCAAGCTCGAACTGCAGCGCCGCACCCAGGTCGCGGTGCTGGCCACCCAGTTGCACAAGAAGCCACAACACGACTGACCCGGTGCCACCCGCCGGTCAGCCGGCTGCCACCCGGTTGCGGCGGCATGGTCAGTCGTCCCGACCGCGCTGCGCACCGGTCACCGGGCGCAGTTCCACGGCGTGACACTCCACCGCCGGCGGCTGCCGGCAGGGCAGCGAACCGTGCTCGGTGCGCCGGGTGACGGCCTCGCGCACGGTGTCGTGCGGACCGACGCTGATCACCGGGCGGCTCATCAGATCCCGCGCCTTCATCACGGTTCCTCCTCCGGTTCGGTGCGCACCACGGCCACCGGACACGGCGCATGGAAGATCAACTGCTGGCCGGTGGAACCCAGAACCAGGCCCCGGAACCCGCCCCGGCCCCGGCTGCCGACCACAACCAGCGCGGCAGTGCCGGCGTAGCGCAGCAACGCCCGGGCCGGGCGGTCCTGGACGACGTCCCGATCGATCTTCACCTCCGGGTACTTCTCCTGCCAGCCGGCCAGCCGCTCGGCCAGGGTTTCCACGGCCCGCTCCCGCCACGGCGTGCTGCCCAGCCCCGCGGTCCCGGCCACGGCGGCCTCGAACACGGAGTCGGCCCAGGTATGTACGGCGAGCAGCGCCCGGCCATGGGTCGCGGCGTACTCAAAGGCGAACGCCAACGCCGCCTCACCGGCCGGCGTGCCGTCCACCCCGACCACCACCGGACCATCCACCAGCGCCGCGTCGTGCTCGGTGCGGCCTCGGGCGATGACGACCGGGCAGTGCGCCCGGCCGGCCAGGGCCACCGAGACCGAGCCGACCAGCAGACCGGTCAGGCCGTGCTGCGCCCGGGTGCCGAGCACGAGCATCGCGGCCGAGCCCGACTCGTGCAGCAGCCCGGGCACCACCGCGGCGCGCTCCAGCGTCAGTTCCGGGTGCAGTCCGGGTGCGACCTCGGCGACGGCGGCCTCGGCCGTGTGCAGCCATTGCCAGCCCTGCTCCCGGTAGGAGTTGGCCACCGATTCCGGATCGGCGATCCCAGCCGGAAAACGCAGCGGAATCTCGTAGGTGTGCACCAGCCGCAATGGCCGGTCACGGCGGACGGCCTCCGCGGCGGCCCATTCAGCGGCGCGCAGGGCTGCGGTTGTGCCGTCGATGCCGACGACGATCGGTGGGGTACGCATGGGGTGCTCCTTAGCCATCGAATCAGGTCGGAAATCGGCATCCAGGGACTTGGCAGGGTCGATCCAGCGAACTGTCCACATCGGAGTGTTCACAGCGAGCGGTGCGGGCCACCCGGGCCACCTCGTCCGGCCGGTCCCGGTTCCACTCGGTCGTGGCCATGGCCGGGGTGCTCATCGCCGGTACCTCGCTCCGATCTCGGCCTGCACGGCGGCGCAGCGCGCGGTGACGGTGGCCTCGATGCGCTCCAGTTCGACCGCGGTCAGCACGTGGGCATCGGGTCCGGGGAAGACCAGCGTTGTCCGGCCGGTGTCCAGCCAGCGCACCAGGTAGGGCGGAGCCCCCTGCGCCGAGCGGACCTGTTCGATCCGGCCGCGGCGGGCGTGCCGGCTTTCGTCACCGGCTTCGATGACCAGCCAGTCACCCGACTGCGCGCGCATCGCGTCCTCCTCGTGTCGAACCTTCTTGTCTCGATGGTGGCCGGGAACGGGCCGGCCGGGCAGTGCCGCACGGCACTGCCCACGGGGACCGAAGTCCCCGCCACGCGGGCCCTCCTTCTCTGCCGTCGCGGCCAGCCCGGATGGAGGGTGGGGTTAAGCGAAAGGGGGCGGTCATGACCACCACCAGACCAGACCGCGAGACCGTGCGCGGTGCGATCGCGCTGGCCGGGCGCGCACCGTCGGTGCACAACACCCAGCCGTGGCGTTTTCTGCTCGGCGAGCACAGCGTGCACCTGATGGCCGACCGGATCCGGGCGCTGCCGGCGACCGATCCCGAGGGCCGGGACCTGCTGATCAGCTGCGGCGCCGCCCTGCACCACCTGCACGTTGCGCTGGCCGCGCTCGGCTGGAGCAGCGAGGTGCACCGCATTCCCAACCCGGCCGACCCGGACCACCTCGCCGCGCTCGAGCCGCACCGGCACCTGCCGTCCGATGAGGACATCGCGCTCGCGGCGGCGATTCCGCACCGGCGCACCGACCGGCGCAGCTTCTCCTCCTGGCCGGTGCCGCCCGGACACCTCGAGTTGATGATCAGCCGCGCCGGCCGACTCGGCGCGCTGCTGATCCCGGTCACCGAGGTCCGGCTGCGCAACCACCTGGTGAACGCGATCAACCAGGCGGCCAGCATCCAGCAGGATGACCCGGCCTACACCGCCGAGTTGGCCACCTGGACCGGCCGCAGCCGCCTGGCCGCCGACGGCGTGCCGGCCACCAGCACGCTGGCGCGGCCGGTGTTCCACGGCGATACCCGCATGCGTGACTTTCCCAACGGCACACTCACCGAGTCCGTCGAGGACACCACCGAGCACGACGCCGGTGAGTTGCTCGTGCTGGCCACCCCCGACGACGACCCGACCTCCTGGCTGCGCGCCGGCGAAGCCGCCAGCGCCGCCCTGCTCACCGCGACCGACCTGAACCTGGCCGGCTGCCCGCTGTCCCAGCCGCTCGAAGTCGCCAACACCCGCGCCCTGATCCAGGAACTCGTGCTGGACAACGACGCCGTGCCGCACCTGATCCTGCGCATCGGCTGGGCCCACACCGCCGCCGCACCCCTGCCGCAGAGCCCCCGCCGGCCGGTGGACGAGATCACCGACTTCCTGCCCAGCCTGGCACCCCGGCCGAACGAAAGGTGATGGACATGGATATTCGTGTGGGAGTCAACGGGTTCGGTCGCATCGGTCGCGACGTGTTCCGCATTGCCACCGACCGTGCCGAGAACGGGTTGCGCATCGTCGCGGTCAACGACGTGACCGGTGCGGACACCCTGGCCCATCTGTTGCGCTACGACTCCACCTACGGCACCTGGCGCCAGCACGAGGTTTCCGCCACGCCGGCGGCGATCACCGTCGACGGCACCGAGGTGCGGGTGTTGCGCGAGCCCGACCCGGCCCGGCTGCCCTGGGCCGAGCTGGGCGTGGACGTCGTGATCGAGGCGACCGGCCGGTTCCGCACCCGCGACGCCGCCGCGGCACACCTGACCGCGGGCGCCAAGAAAGTCGTGATCACCGCGCCGGGCAAGAACGTCGACGCCACCATCGTGCTCGGCGTCAACGACACCACCTACCGCCCGGAGCAGCACCACATCGTGTCCAACGCCTCGTGCACGACCAACTGCCTGGCTCCGATGGTCGACGTGCTGCACCGCACCTTCGGGGTCCGGCGGGGCCTGATGACCACCATCCACAGCTACACCAACGACCAGTC
>NZ_DASUCC010000045.1:0-57591 GCF_035762905.1 Actinophytocola sp. | reverse complement strand
CCCGGCTCGCCGTAGGGGTTGGCCACGAACCGCTGCGCGGTCAGCCCCGGCCGGTTGAGGTAGCCGCGGGCCAGGCCCAGCCCGGTCACGTACAGCTCACCGGCCACGCCGATCGGCACCGGGCGCAGGTTCGCGTCCAGCACGTGCACCACGGTGTTCCAGATCGGCCGGCCGATCGGCGGCGCCGAGGTGCCCCCGGCCAGCGGCTCGCTCCAGGTGGTGACCACGGTGGACTCGGTCGGGCCGTAGGCGTTGATCATCCGCCGGCCGGCCGACCACCGGCCGACCAGATCCGCCGAGCACGCCTCGCCGCCGACGATCAGCGTGCGGAACGACTCCAGCGGCACCGCCGGCACGGTGGCCATGGCCACCGGCGGGATCAGCGCGTGCGTCACGCCGCGGCTGGTGATCACCTCGGCCAGCTGGTCGCCGAGCAGCGGCCCGGGCGGCGGCACCACGAGCGCGGCACCAGCCGGCAGCGACATGCACAGCTCCAGCACCGAGGCGTCGAAGCTGGGCGAGGAGAACTCCAGCACCCGGTCCCCCGGCCGCACCTGGAAGTGGTGGATCTCCGACGCGGAGAAGCTGGCCAGCCCGAAGTGCGTGACCACGACACCCTTCGGCCGCCCGGTCGAGCCGGACGTGTAGATCACGTAGGCCGGGTTGGTCAACCGCAGCGGGGACAACCGGTCCGCGTCGGTCAGGTCGCCGTCCGGGTACCGGGACACGTCCGGGATCGAGTCGACCACCAGCACGGGTTCGGCGTCGCGCACCATGAACGCGGTCCGGTCGGCCGGGTAGGCCGGGTCCAGCGGCAGGAACGCCCCGCCGGCCTTGGCCACCGCCAGTTCGGTCACGATGATCTCCACCGAGCGGGGCAGCGCGACCGCGACGATCCGCTCCGGGCCGACCCCGCGCTGCACCATCCAGCGGGCGAACCGGTTGGCCCAGGCGTTCAGCTCGGCATAGCTCAGCTCGCCGCCGTCGAAGAACACCGCGGGCGCCTCCGGCGTGCGGATCACCTGCGCCTGCACCAGATCCGCGAACGTCGCGGGCTCGACCGCGGGCCCGGTGCGGTTCCACACGGTGAGCATCCGGTGCAGCTCGGCGCCGGTCAGCACCGGCAGCCGGCCGACCGCGCGGTCCGGATCGGTGGCGATCCCGGCCAGCAGCAGCACCCCGAGATGCCCGGCCATGGCGCGCACGGTGGCCGCGTCGAACTGGTGCGGGTCGTAGGCCAACTCGAGATGCAGCTCGTCGTCGATGTGCGCGCGCAGACACAGCGGGAAGTTGCTGGTGTCCAGGCCGCCGATCTCCTCGACGCCCGGCAGGCCGTCGCCGCCCTCGTCGCCGATCGGATAGTTCTCGAACGCCACCAGGCTGTCGAACAGGTTCGTCCCGGCCGGCAGGTCACTCCAGGCCTGGAGTTGGGCCAGCGACAGGAAGTCGAACCGGCGCGACTCGGTCTGCTCGGCCTGCAGCCGGCGCAGCCACGGCACGACCGGCTCGGCGCCGTCCACCCGGACCCGGGTCGGCACGGTGTTGATGAACATGCCGACCATCGACTCGACCCCGGGCAGCTCGGCCGGCCGGCCGGACACGGTGGTGCCGAACACCACGTCGGACTCGCCGCTGTACCGGGAAAGCAGCAGCGCCCAGGCGCCCTGCACGACGGTGTTGACGGTGAGCCCGTTGTCCCTTGCCACCCGCAGCAGCTCGCCGGCCGGCAGGTCGAGCAGGACCACCTCGCTCGACTCGGCCCGGTGGGCGTCCACCGGCATCCGGTCGTAGGGCAGCGGGGTGGGGGTGTCGAACCCGGCGAGCGTGTCCCGCCAGTGCCGCTCGGCCGCCGCGGTGTCCTGTTCGGACAGCCAGCGCAGGTAGTCCCGGAACGGGCGACGGCTTTCCAGCCGTGGCTTGCGGTTGCGGGTGATCGCGGCGTACTGCTCGCACACCTCGTCGAAGACCTGGGCGGTGCTCCAGCCGTCCAGCAGGATGTGGTGCGAGGTCCAGAGCAGCTCGACGGTGTCGCCGGACACCGGTCCGATGGTGATCCGCATCAGCGGCGCGCCGGTCAGGTCGATGCCGGCTGCCCGGTCCTCGGCCACCAGCTCGGGCGTGATCTCCTGGTACGACAGCGGAAGCGTCACCGCGCGGTGCACCACCTGCACCGGCTCGTCCACGCCGCTCCACACCACGCCGCTGCGCAGGATGGGCGTGCGGTCGACCACGCGCTGCCAGGCCGTGCCGAGCGCGCGCGGATCGGTCACCCCGGTCAGCCGCAGGTGGGTCTGGTTGAAGTAGGCGCCGGACTCGGTGTCCACCAGACCGTGGAACAGCATTCCGGCCTGCAACGGGGTGAGCGGGTAGATGTCCTCGATCTCCGCGCCGGTGCCGGCCAGCAGGTCCACCTGGGACTGGTCGAGCCGGGCCAGCGGGAAGTCGGACGGGGTGCGCCCGCCGGACTCCGGCCGGGCGCAGTGCTCGATGATCTCGCGCAGCGCGGTCAGCACCTGTTCGGCCAGCCGGGCAACGGTTTCCTCGGCGTGCGCCTCGGTGGAGTACTCCCAGTCCATCCGCAGCTCGCCGTCCGCAACGGCGGCGCTGATGTCCAGCAGGTGCGGTCGGACCCGGTCCGGCGCGACGTCCTGCCCGATGCCCTCGAGCCGGTCGCGGAACAGCCCGTCCGCGCCGTCCGATCCGGTCTCCCACTGGCCGAAGTAGTTGAAGCACACCCGGGGCAGCGCGCCGGCCAACCCGGCTTCCGGCCGCAGGTAACGCAGTGCCTCGTAGCTCAGCCCGCGCTGCGGGACGGCCCGCAGTTGCTCCTTGACCGACTTGAGCACGGTGCCCCAGTCGCCGTCCGGGACGGCGAGGGCGACCGGGAACTGGCTGGTGAACCAGCCGACCGTACGGGACAGGTCGACCCCGTCGATGATCTCCTCGCGGCCGTGGCCCTCCAGGGTGATCAGCGCCCGGCCGTCCCGGTCGCCGAGCACCCGGCCGAGCGCCGCAAGCAGCACGTCGTTGATCTGTGTCCGGTACACCTCGGGCACGTCGCGCAGCAGCGCCTCGGTGTCCGCCCGGCTCATCCGGACCGCCACGCTGCGCGCCGAACCGATCGAGGTGCCGGTGGGCTCGTCCATGGCCACCGCGGACCAGTACGGCAGGTCCGGGTCCAGCCCGCCGGACCGGACGTGCTCGTCGAGCCGGTGCGCCCAGGCGGTGAACGGCGTGAGCACCGGCTCCAGGGTCTCGCCCCGGTAGGCCTGCTCCAGGTCCGCCAACACGATCCGCCAGGACACCGCGTCCATCACCAGGTGGTGCGCGGTGACGAACAGTCGCGGCCGGGGCCCGTCGAACAGCACCGCGCGCAGCACCGGACCGCGGGTGATGTCCAGACTGCGTTGCGCGGCAACGGCATGCGACTCGACGGCAGCCTCGGTGGACACGTCGGCGACGACCCGGAAGACCTCGGCGCCCTCCCGGTCGGCCGGCTCCTGCCGCCAGCCGTCCGGGTGCCGGGTGAACCGGGTGCGCAGCGCCGGGTGGTGGTCCACGACGGCGTGCACGGCCGCGCGCAGCCGCTCGACGTCCACATCCGCGTTGAGCTCGAGGAACGTGGACATCAGGAACTGGTCGTTGGGTCCCTCGTGCTCGAAGAACCAGTGCTGGATCGGGGTCAGCGGCGCGGGTCCGGTGACCGGTGCTTCGGCGCCGGTCTCCACCGGCGCGGCCGGGGCGAGGCCGACCGCCAGTTCGCCGACGGTCGGCCGCAGGAAGATGTCCTTGGCGGTCAGCCGAAGTCCGGCGGCCCGGGCCCGGGACACCACCTGCATGCTCATGATGGAATCCCCGCCAAGGGCGAAGAAGTTGTCCGTGGTGCCGACCTGGGACAGGCCGAGTACCTCGGCCCACACCCTGGCCAGCTCGCTCTCCGCGCCGGGGCGCGGGGCCACGAAGTCCTCCTGCTCGGGCAGTTCCGGGGCGGGCAGCGCGCGCCGGTCGGTCTTTCCGCTCGACGTCAGCGGAATCCGGTCCAGCTCGACGAACACGGACGGCACCAGATAGTCCGGCAGGATCTTGCGCAGCCACGGACCCAGATCCCCGGCCGTGGACACGACGTAGGCGACCAGTTGCTTGTGTCCCTGGCCGGTCTCCCTGGCCACCACCGCCGCCTCGGTCACCTCGGGGTGCCGGAGCAGCGCGGCCTCGACCTCGCCCGGCTCCACCCGGTGGCCGCGGATCTTGACCTGGTCGTCGGTGCGGCCGAAGTACTCCAGCCGCCCGTCGGCCAGCCAGCGGACCCGGTCGCCGGTGGCGTACATCCGCGTCCCGGGCGCGCCGAACGGGTTGGCCAGGAACCGTTCCGCGGTCAGCCCGGGCCGGTTGAGGTAACCGCGGGCCACCTGTGCGCCGGCCACGAACAGCTGGCCGGGCACGCCGACCGGGACCGGGCGCAGGTTCGCGTCCAGCACGTAGGCCTGGAGGTTGATCAGCGGCCGGCCGATCACCGCGCGGTCCCCGGTGATCCGGCAGGACACCGCGTCCACCGCGCATTCGGTGGGACCGTAGAAGTCGTAGCTGCGCGTGTGCTCCGCCGCGGCGAGTTGGCTCCACAGCGCGGAGGACAGCGCCTCGCCGCCGATCATCATGACCCGCGGGCGATGCCGCTCGTCGGTGAGCAGTCCGACCGGCAGCAGCTGCGCCAGGTAGGACGGCGACAGGTCCATGAAGTCGATCCGGTTGGCCACCACGTACTCGAGCAGGGTCTCCGGGTCCAGCCGGGTGGTGTCGTCGATCAGGTGCAGCTCGTGCCCGTCGGCCAGCAGCACCAGGCCCTCGAGCGAGGTGTCGAACGAGAACGCCGCGGTCAGCGCCGCGCGCAGGTGCTGCCCGGCGGCGAAGTCGTTGGCGTGGTTGACCAGCAGGTTGACCAGGTGCCGGTGCTCGACCAGCACACCCTTGGGGGTGCCGGTGGAACCCGAGGTGTAGATGACGTAGGCGGCGTTGTCCGGGCCGAGGTCGACGGTCGGGTTGTGCTCCGGGTAGCCGTCCAACCGCGGCAGGTGGTCGAGCACGAGCACCGGGTCGGCGTCGGCCAGCATCAGGTCGATCCGGTCGGTGGGCTGCGCCGGGTCGACCGGCAGGTAGACCGCTCCGGCCTTCCACACCGCGAGCATGGCCACGATCATGTTGGTGGACCGCGGAAGCATCAGAGCGACCAGCCGCTCCGGCCCGGCACCGTGTTCGATCAGGTGGTGCGCCAGCCGGTTGGCCCGGGCGTTCAGCTCGGCGAAGGTCAGCCGGTCCTCGCAGAACACCAGCGCGGTGGCCTCCGGCGTGCGCTCGACCTGTGCCTCGAAGTACCCCGGATAGGTCAGGTCCGGCACCGGGAACGCGGTGTCGTTCCAGTCAAGCAGCATCCGGTCGCGTTCCGCAGCGGTCATCATCGGCAGCTCGGCGATCGGCCCTCGGGCGCCGTGGGCGATCGCCTCGAGCAGCACCAGCAGGTGTCCGGTCAGCCCCTCGATGGTGCCGGCGTCATAGAGGTCGGTGTTGTACTCCATCGCGCCGCGCAGCACGTCGCCGGACTGCTCGAACTCGATGGTCAGGTCGTGGCTCGCGGTCACCACCGGCAGTTGCACCGCGTCGACCTCGATGCCGGCCAGGTCGGGGATCTCGCTCGGCGTGTTCTGCAGCAGCACGATCACGTCGAACAGCGGGTTGCGGCTGGTGTCCCGCTCCGGCTGCAGCGCGTCCACCACCCGTTCGAACGGAATGTCCTGGTGTGCGAAGGCATCCAGCACGGTGGTGCGCACCTGGGTCAGGAACTCGTCGAAGGTCAGCGCATCGTCCACATCGGAGCGAAGAACCAGGGTGTTGACGAAGAACCCGATCAGGCCTTCCAGCTCGGCCCGGTCCCGGCCGGAGGTGATCGTGCCGACCGCGACGTCGCGCTGCCCGCAGAACCTGGCGAGCAACACCTGGCAGGCGGCCACCAGGGTCATGAACAGCGTGCCGTCCCGGCCGCGGCCCAGCTCGATCAGCCGGGCGGTCACCTCGGCCGGCACGGCGAACTCGTGCATGGCGCCGGCGGCGGTGCGCACCGCCGGTCGCGGCCGGTCGGTCGGCAGGTCCAGCGGGGTCAGCCCGTCCAGCCGCCCCGACCAGTAGTCCAGCTGCTCGCCGAGCGGTTGTTCCCGTTGCCACACCGCGAAGTCGACGTAGCACACCGGCAGCTCGGGCAGGTCGGTGGCGCCCGCGTAGAGCGCGCCAAGGTCGTCGGTGAGCACGCTGGTGGACCAGCCGTCGGTGACGATGTGGTGCAGCGTGATCACCAGCACGTGCTCGTCCGGCCCGGACTCGATCAGCACCGTGCGCAGCAGCGGGCCGTGTCGCAGGTCGAACGGCGTGTTGGTCTCGGCAAGCAGGATCTTCTCGACATCGCCCTGCACCACCGGAAGGCGCACCTCGTAGGGCTCGTGCACGATCTGCACGCCGCGCCCGTCAACCTCGTCGAACGTGGTGCGCAGCGACTCGTGCCTGGCCACGAGCGCGGTCAGCGCCCGGTTGAGCGCGTCGACGTCCAACGGGCCACGCAGCCGCAGCGCGGTCGGCGTGATGTAGTCGGTGCCACCGGGCTCGAACTGGTCGAGGAACCACAGCCGCTGCTGGGCGAACGACTGCGGCGCGACCCGGTCGTGCGGGGCCCGGGGAATCGCCGTGGTGCGGGACTCCCCCGCCACCGCCTCGGCCAGGCCGGCCACGGTCGGATGCTGGAACAGCGCGCGCGGGGAGACCTGCACGCCGAACGCGGCCCGCAGCCGGGAGACCACCTTGATGCTGAGGATGGAATCCCCGCCAAGCACGAAGAAGTTGTCGTGCGCGCCGACCCGGTCCACGCCGAGTACGTCGGCCCAGACCCCGGCCACGGTCCGCTCGGTGGCGTCGCGCGGCTCGACGTAGTCCTCGCCGGTGAAGTCCGGCGCCGGCAGTGCCCGCCGGTCCAGCTTGCCGCTCGGCGTGACCGGCAGCCCGTCCATGGTCACGAACGCCGCCGGCACCAGGTAGTCCGGCAGCGTCCGGGACAGCGTCTCGCGCAGGTCCGGAGCCGGATCGCCGACCAGGTAGGCGACCAGCTGCCGGCGGCCCGGCTGATCCTCCCTGGCCACCACCGCGGCCTCCCGGATTCCGGGCTGGGTCAGCAGAATCGCCGCCACCTCGCCGGGCTCGATCCGGAACCCGCGGATCTTGACCTGCTCGTCGGTGCGGCCGAGGTAGTCGAGCAGTCCGTCGGCGGTCCAGCGCACCCGGTCTCCGGTGGCGTACATCCGGGTTCCGGGCTCCCCGAACGGGTCCGGCAGGAACCGTTGCGCGGTCAGGCCGGGACGGTCCAGGTAGCCGCGGGCCAGCTGGACACCGGCCAGGTACAGCTCGCCGGGCACGCCGACCGGAACCGGGCGCAGCTCACGGTCCAGGACATAGCCGCGGACATTGCCGCACAGCCGGCCGATCGCCGGCCGGACCGAGTCGTGCAGCTTGCACCACACCGCGTCGACCGTGACCTCGGTCGGACCGTAGTAGTTGTAACTGGTGATTCCGGGCGCCGCGCTGACCTCGCGCCACAGCGACTCGCCGGTCCCCTCGCCGCCGAGCAGCAGCACCCGGACGCCCGCGGTCAGCAGACCGAGCGGAACCAGTTGCTGCGCATAGGTGGGCGTCAGGTCGAGCACGTCGATGCCGTGCTCGGCCACGTAGTTCAGCAGCGCCGGCGGGTCCAGCCGCAGCTCCTCGTCGATGACGTGCAGCTCGTGCCCGGCGGCCAGGAACAGCGGGCCCTCCCAGGACGTGTCGAACGAGAACGTCGCGGTGAGCGCGAACCGCAGCCGGCCGGTGGCGGCGTGCGGCTCGATCAGGTGGGCGCGGTGCTCGTAGAACAGGTTGGCCAGCGCGCCGTGGCTGATCACGACGCCCTTCGGCCGCCCGGTCGAACCCGAGGTGTAGATCAGGTAGGCGACGTTGTCGTTCGCCACCGGCGCACCCGGGTCGGTGTCCGGATAGTCGGCCAGCTCCGGGATCTCGTCGAGCACGAGTACCGGGTCGGCGTCGGCGCGCATGAACGCGATCCGGTCGGCCGGCAGCGTCGGGTCGATCGGCAGGTAGCCGGCGCCGGCCTTGAGCACGGCCAGCAACGCCACGATCGACTCGGCCGAGCGGGGCAGGGCGACGGCAACCGTCCGCTCCGGGCCGGCTTCGTGCGCGATCAGGTGGTGCGCGAGCCGGTTCGCCATGGCGTTGCACTCGGCGAAGGTCAGCCGCGTGTCCCCGCAGACCAGCGCGGTGGTGGCCGGCGTGCGGGCGGCCTGGCGCTCGAACTCGGTGTGGAACAGCCGACCCGGGGTGGCGAGCTCGGTCCCGTTCCACTCGACCAGGACCCGGTGCGACTCCTCGTCCGTCATCAGCGGCAGCGCGCCGACCGGACCGTCCACACCGGACGCGATGGTACCGAGCAGCAGGATCAGCCGCTCGGCCATGATCTGCGCGGTGGGCGCGTCGAACAGCCGCGGGTCGTAGGCCAGTTCGAGGTGGATCCGGCTGTCCGCGTGCGCGGTCAGGGTGAGCGGCAGGTTGGTGGTGTCCACCGCGCGCACCTGGGCCACCCGGACGCCGGTGGCCGCGGCGTCGTCGAACGGGTAGTTCTCGAACACCACCACGCTGTCGAACAGCGGCGTGCCGGCCGGGACGTCGCTGCCGGTCTGGATCTCCGCCAGGGACACGAAGTCGTGCCGGCGGGACTCACTCTGCGCGGCCTGCAGCGCGCGCAGCCAGTCTCCGGTGGTCCGGTCCGGCTCGACGCGCACCCGGGTCGGCACCGTGTTGATGAACATGCCGACCATGGACTCGACCCCGGCCAGCTCCGGCGGCCGGCCGGAGACCGTGGTGCCGAACACCACGTCGGATTCGCCGCAGTACCGGGACAGCAGCAATCCCCAGGCACCCTGCACCACGGTGCTGATGGTCAGCCCGGTGCGCTGGGCGGCCTGGCGCAGCCGGGCCGAGTCCTCCGCCGGCAGCTCGGTGCGCACCGAGTGGTTCGACTCGGCGCGGTGCGCCTCGAGCGGTTGCCGGTCGTACGGCAGTGGGGTGGGCTCCTCGAAGCCGGCCAGCGTGCTCCGCCAGTACTCCGCGGCCGCCGCACCGTCCTGTTCGGACAGCCAGCGCAGGTAGTCACGGAACGGCCGGCGGCGCTCGGCCGGGCGCGGGCGGTCCTGAGTGATCGCCGCGTACTCCTCGCACACCTCGGTGAACACCTGCCCGGTGCTCCACCCGTCCAGCAGGATGTGGTGCGAGGTCCAGGTCAGTTCGACCCGGTCGGCACTGACCGTGCGGATGTTCATCCGCATCGGCGGCGCGCTGGACAGGTCGATCCACTGCCCGACGACCACGTCCTCGTAGCTCACCGGCAGCGTGGCGTTGCGGTGCACCACCTGAACCGGATCGTCGACGCCCTCCCAGACGATCCGGGTGCGCAGGATCGGGGTGCGCTCGACCACCCGGCGCCAGGCCTCGCCGAGCGCCCGCGGGTCGGACACCCCGTCCAGCACCAGGGTGAGCTGGTCGACGTAGGCACCGGTGCCGGCGTCGACCAAGCTGTGGAACAGCATCCCGGCCTGCAACGGGGTGAGCGGGTAGATGTCCTCGACGTCGGCGCCCGCGCCGGCCAGATCGTCCACTTGGGACTGGGTGAGTCGGGCCAGCGGGAAGTCGGACGGGGTGCGCCCGCCGGCTCCGGGCTGCCGGCAGTGCGCGACGATCTCGCGCAGCGCGGTCATGACCTCCTCGGCCAGCCGGCGCACGGTCGCCTCGTCGTGCACGTTGGCGGAGTACTGCCAGGTCAGCGCCAGCTCGCCGAACTCGACCAGGCCGGAGATGTCCAGCAGGCAGGTGCGCGGCTCGCCGGGCGCGAGGTCGGCACCGATCGGGTCGAGCCGCCGGCGTACCAGGCCGGTGGCCGAGTGGGTGCCGTCCCACTGCCCGTGGTAGTTGAAGCACACCTGGGGCAGCGGTCCGGAAAGCCCGCTGTCCGGGTTCAGGTAGCGCAGCGCCTCGTAGCTCAGCCCGCGACCCGGCACCGCGCGCAGCTGTTCCTTGACCGACTTGAGCACCGCGCCCCAGCCGTCCCTCGGCATGCGCAGCGCCACCGGGTACTGGCTGGTGAACCAGCCGATCGTGCGGGACAGGTCCACCCCGTCGATGATCTCCTCGCGGCCATGGCCCTCCATCGCCACGGTGACCTCGGGGCGGCCGGTCCACCGGGCCAGCACCGAGCCGAGCGCGCTCAGCAGCACGTCGTTGATCTGCGTGCGGTAGGCGTCCGGAACGGCGTGCAGCAGCGCGTCGGTGTCGGCCGGGTCCAGCCGCACGGTGACCGAGCGGGTGGAGTCCGCGGTGTTCGCGCCCTCGTGGTCCACCGGGATGTCGTCGACCGCCGGAAGTGCCTGCCAGTAGGCGAGATCCGCGTCCAGGTGACCGGCCGCGACGTGCCCGCCGAGCCGGTGCGCCCAGGTGGTGAACGGCGTGCCGACCGGGTCGAGGGTCTCGCCACGGTAGGCCTGCTCCAGGTCCTCGAGCAGGATCCGCCAGGACACGCCGTCGATCACCAGGTGGTGCGCGGTCAGGAACAGCCGAGGGGCCTCGCCGGGAAACAGGATCGCGCGCAGCATCGGGCCGTCGCCGATGTCCAGGCAGCGCTGCGCGGCCAGCGCGTGCCGTTCGTAGTCCACATCGGACGCGATGCGGAACACCCCGGCGGTCTCCCGTTCCGCCGGCTCCTGCCACCAGGTCCCGTCCCGCTCGGTGAACCGGGTGCGCAGCGCCGGATGGTGGTCCACCACCGCGTGCACGGCGCGGCGCAGCGCGTCGGCGTCCACGTCCGGGGCCAGTTCCACGAACAGCGACATGCTGAACTGGGGCAGCGCGCCGTGGGTGGCGAAGAACCAGTGCTGGATCGGGGTCAGCGGTGCCGGTCCGGCCGGCACCGGCTCCGTCGCGGTGGCCGGCGCGTCGGCCGTCGTGACCAGTAACGCCAGTTCGGCGATGGTCTGGTGGGTGAAGATGTCCCGGGAGCTGAGCCGCAGCCCGGCCTGCCGGGCCCGGGACACCACCTGCATGCTCAGGATCGAGTCGCCGCCGAGCGCGAAGAAGTTGTCCGTCGAGCCGATCCGCTCGGTGCCGAGGACCTCCGCCCAGATGGTGGCGAGCTCCGTCTCCGGGCCCGGGCGCGGCGCGACGTGGTCGGCGGCGACCTCGGCGGCGGGGACCGGCAGCCTGGACCGGTCCACCTTTCCGGCCGGGGTCAACGGAATCTCGGCCAGGTCGACGAACGCCGAGGGCACCAGGTAGTCCGGCAGGCTCTGCTTGAGCCAGGAACGGAGTTCGGCATGCGGAACGGTGTCGCCGGCCGAGTCGCCGACCAGATAGGCGACCAGCCGCGGGCGACCCTCGTCGGTGCGCGCGATCACGGTCGCCTCGGTGATTCCGGGATGCCGCAGCAGCACCGTCTCGATCTCGCCCGGCTCGATCCGGTAGCCGCGGATCTTGATCTGGTGGTCGGTGCGGCCCAGGTACTCCACCTGGCCGCCCGGCAGCCAGCGGGCCCGGTCGCCGGTGGCGTACATCCGCGATCCAGCCGAAGACCCGCTTGCGGGGTCGAGCGTCGATGTGCCGAACGGGTTGGCCACAAACCTTTGCGCGGTCAGGCCGGGCCGGTTGAGGTAACCGCGGGCCACCTGCACACCGGCCAGGTACAGCTCGCCGGGCACGCCGACCGGCACCGTGCGCAGGTTCGCGTCCAGCACGTAGGCCTGCAGGTTGTGCAGCGGCCGGCCGATCACCGGGCGCTCGCCGGTGACCCGGCAGGACACCGCGTCCACGGTGCACTCGGTGGGACCGTAGAAGTTGTACACGGTGGTGTCCGGCGCCGCGGCCAGCCGTCGCCACAGCGGCTCGGGCAGCGCCTCCCCGCCGAGCATCATCATCCGCGGACGGTGCCGGTCGTTGTCCACCAGCCCGGCGGACAGCAGCGCCGGCAGGTAGGACGGCGGCAGGTCCAGGAAGTCGATCCGGTTGGTGGCCACGTAGTCCACCAGCGCGTCCGGGTCCAGCCGGGTGGCCTCGTCGATCAGGTGCAGCTCGTGCCCGTCGGCCATCAGCACGATGCCCTCGAGCGAGGTGTCGAACGAGAACACCGCGGTCAGCGCCGCGCGCAGCCGGTGCCCGGCGGCAAATCCGTTGCGGTGGCTGCATAACAGGTTCACCAGGTTGCGGTGTTCGACCAGGACGCCCTTCGGCACCCCGGTCGAGCCGGAGGTGTAGATCACGTATGCGGCGCTCTCCGGAAGGATGCTGACCTCCGGTTCGGTGTCCGGCCGGTGGTCGGTGTTGGGCAGCGCGTCGAGCAGCAGCACCGGCGCGGCGTCGCGCAGGAGCAGGCCGACCCGGTCGGCCGGCAGGCCCGGGTCCAGCGGCAGGTAGGCCGCGCCTGCCTTCCACACCGCCATGATCGCGATGACCATGTCGGCGGTGCGCGGCAACATCAGCGCCACCAACCGGTCCGGGCCCGCACCGTTCTCGATCAGGTGGTGCGCCAACCGGTTCGCCCGGGTGTTCAGCTCGGCGAAGGTGTAGCGCTGATCCTGGAAGACCAGCGCGGTGGCATCCGGCCGGCCGGCGGCCCGCGCCGCGAACAGCTCGGGCACGCTGGTCGGGGCGACCTCCAACCCGGTGTCGTTCCACGTCTCGGTGACCAGGCGAAGCTCGTCCTCGGTGACCAGCGGCAGCCGGCTGATCGGCAGCGTGGGAGCGGCGGCGATGCCGTCCAGCAGCACCAGCAGGTGCTCGCCGAGCCGGGCGATGGTGGCCGGGTCGAACAGATCGGTGTCGTACTCCAGCGCGCAGTCGATCTCGTCGTCCCGCTCCCGGAACTCGACGGACAGATCGAATGTGGACTTGGCCCGGGAGATCGACACCTCCTCGGCCGCCAGTCCGGCGAACTCGGGCAGCTCACGCTGGGCGTTCTGCAGCAGCACCATCACGTCGAACAGCGGGTTGCGGCTGGCGTCCCGCTCCACGCCGGCCAGGTCGACCATGGCCTCGAACGGAACCTCGTCCCGGCTGAACGCGTCCAGCACGTCCGCCCGGGCGGCGCCGAGCAACTCGGTGAACGGCAGCTCGGTGTCCACAGTGGATCGAACGACCACGGTGTTGACGAAGAACCCGACCACCCGGTCCAGCTCGGCCCGGCCGCGACCGGTGGTCACCGTGCCGATCGCCACGTCCCGCTGCCCGCTGTACCGGGCGAACAGCACCTGGCAGGCCGCCATCAGGGTGGCGAACAGCGTGGACTCGGTGGCCCTTGCCAGCTCCCGGATGCGGGCGGTCAGCCCGGCCGGGACGATCAGATCGTGGGTGGCGCCGGTCGCGGTGCGCACCGGCGGACGCGGCCGGTCGGTGGGCAGCTCAAGCGGGGTGATCCCGGCGAGCTGGCGCCGCCAGTACTCGGTCTGCTCGGCGACGGCCGGGCTGGCCAGCCGGTCCCGTTGCCACACCGCGTAGTCCGCGTACTGCACGGCCGGGGCCGACGGCTCGCCCCCGGCGTAGAGCGCGGCCAGCTCGTCGGCCAACACGCCGAACGACCATCCGTCGATCACGATGTGGTGCGAGGCGAGCAGCAGCACGTGTTCGTCGGGGCGGACCCGGATCAGCAGCGCCCGGAACAGCGGGCCGGTGCGCAGGTCGAACGCCCGGGAGGTTTCCAGGCGCAGCAACCGGTCCAGCCCGCTGGCCGGGCAGTCGACCACCGGCACCGGCAGCTCCGCAGGCGGGTGCACGATCTGCACCGGCCGGCCGTCCCGCTCGTCGAACGTGGTGCGCAGCGCCTCGTGCCGGCGCGGCAATTCGCGCACCGCGCGCACCAGTGCGGCCTGGTCGAGCGGACCGGACAGGCGCACCGCGATACCGCTGTTGTAGTCGGTCTTCTCCTCGCCGCCGGACTCGAACTGGTTGAGGAACCACAGCCGCCGCTGCGCCGAGGACATCGGCAGCGGGCCGGTGCGCGGCGCGACCGGGATGGTCTCGACCGCCTCCACCGGCTCCGCCCGGCCGGCCAGCCGCTCGGTCAGCTTGGCCCGCAGGTGCTCCGGCAGCGCGGAAATACGGCTCTGCTTCGAGGACATCTGTTTCGTTCCTACCCTTCGTGGTCGGCGCCGCGATCGGCGAGCGCCAACTGCTCCAGCTCGCGAAGGATCAGGTCTTCGACGAGGTCGGCCAGTGACGAGACGGTCCGCGCGGTCAGTACGTCGCGCGGGGACAGCGGAATCCCGAACGAGGAGGTGAGCTTCGAGGTGATGTGCATGCTGACGATCGAGTCGCCGCCGAGCTCGAAGAAGTTGTCCTCGGCGCCCACCCGTTGCACGCCGAGCACGTCGGCCCAGATCCGGGCGACGGCCTGCTCGGTCTCGGTGCGCGGCTCGACGAAGCCGGCGCCCGCGGTGCTGCCCCAGTCCGGGGCCGGCAGCGCCTTGCGGTCGAGCTTTCCGCTGGAGTTCAGCGGAAGCCGGTCCATCGGGATGATCATCGACGGCACCATGTACTCGGGCAGCTCGGCCGCGATGCCGGCGCGCAGGGCGGCGATGTCGACCCCGGCCGGTGCGGCGTAGGCGACCAGATGCCCGTCCCGCTCCACCACGGCCGCCTCCCGGACGCCGGGCTGCCGGCCCAGCACCGCCTCGATCTCGCCCAGCTCCACCCGGAACCCGCGGATCTTGACCTGGTAGTCGGTGCGGCCCAGGTACTCCACCGTGCCGTCATCGGTCCACCGGACCCGGTCTCCGGTGCGGTACATCCGGGCGCCGGGCCGGCCGAACGGGTCGGCGACGAACCGGTCGGCGGTGAGCCCTGGGCGGCGGTGGTAACCGCGAGCCAGTTGCACGCCGGCCAGGTACAGCTCGCCGGGCACCCCGGGCGGGACCGGTTGCAGGTCGGCGTCGAGCACGTACAGCGCGGTGTTCCAGACCGGACGGCCGATCGGGACGCTCGCCGCTCCCGGCGGGCACCACCAGGCGCTGACCTCGACCGAGGCCTCGGTCGGCCCGTAGAGGTTGTGCAGCCCCACGTCCAGCGTGGCGTGCAGCTGCTCGGCCAGGTCCGGCGGCAGCGCCTCGCCACTGCACAGCACCCGGCGCAGCCCGGTGCACCGGCCGGCGTCCGGGTGGGCCAGGAACGCGCGCAGCATCGACGGTACGAAGTGGACCGACGTGATCGCCTCACGCTGGATCAGGTCGGCAAGGTAACCGGGATCGCGGTGCCCGCCGGGCGCGGCCAGCACCAGCGTGGCGCCGGAGATCAGGGTGCCGAAGAACTCCGGGACCGACACGTCGAAGCTCATCGGGGTCTTCTGCAGCAGCCGGTCCCCCGCGCCCAGCCCGTGCTCGCTGCACCCCCACAGCAACCGGTTGACCACGCCGATGTGCGGCACCACGACGCCCTTGGGCCGGCCGGTCGAGCCGGAGGTGTACATCAGGTAGGCCGGGTTGTGCGGGGACAGCGCCACGTCCGGCTCACTGTCCGGGAAGCCGGCCAGGTCCCGCACCGCCGCCGGATCGTCCAGCACCAGCACCGGATCGCTGTCGGCGAGCATGAACTTCACCCGCTCGGCCGGCAGGTCGGGGTCGATCGGCAGGTAGGCGCCGCCGGCCTTGAGCACGGCGATCAGCGCGATCACCAGCTCGGCCGTGCGCGGCAGGGCCACCCCGACGAACCGCTCCGGCCCGACCCCGGCGGCGATCAGCTTGTGCGCCAACCGGTTGGCCCGGGCGTGCAGCTCCGCGTAGGTCAGCGAGGTGCCGTCCGCGCGCAGCGCCACCGCGTCCGGCGTGCGCCGGGCCTGGGCCCAGAGCAACGCCGGGATGGTCGTGACGGCGACCGGTCCGGTGGTGTTGTTCCAGTCGCGCACCACCCGGTTCCGCTCGGCCGGCGTGATCATCGGCAGCCGGCACAGCGGCCGGTCGGGGTCGGCGACCAGCTCGGCCAGCAGCACCCGCAGGTGCTCGCCGAGCCGCCGCGCGGTGGTCGCGTCGAACAGCCCCGGGTCGTAGCCGAGCGCCACGGTCAGCCGCTCGTGCGGGTAAACCGTGGCGCTCAGCGGGAAGTTCGTGGTCTCCACCGCGGACAGGTCGCGCAGCTCGAGGCCGTCCACCGGGTAGTTCTCGAACACCAGGATGCTGTCGAACAGGTTGGCGCCGGCCGGAACCCCGCTCAACGCGCGCAGCCGGGGCAACCCGACGTGCTCGAACCGGCGGGACTCGGCCTGCGCTGCCTGCAGCGCGCGCAGCCAGTCGGCGACCGGCTCGGTGCCGGTCACCCGGACCCGGACCGGCACGGTGTTGATGAAGATGCCGGGTATCCCCTCCACACCGGGCAGCTCGGCCGGCCGGCCGGACACCGTGGCGCCGAAGCACACCTCGCTCGCCCCGCTGTACCGGGACAGCAGCAGCGCCCACGCGCCCTGGACCAGCGCGCTCGGGGTGAGCCGGTTGCGCCGGGCGAACTCGTAGAACCGCTCGGAGTCCACAGTGGACAGCTCGATGCCGTGCCGCTCGGACGACACCGCGTGGTGCGCGTCGGCCGGCGGGCGGTCGAACGGCAGCGGGGTCGGCCCGGACAGGTCGCCGAGCACCGCCCGCCAGTGGTCGTCGGCGAGCCGCTCGTCCTGCTCGCGCAGCCAGTGCACGTAGTCGGCGAACGGGCGCCGGGCCGGCGGTGTCCCGCCGGCGTGGTCGGTGAGCACGTCGGAGAGCACGTGGAAGACGCTCCACCCGTCCAGCAGGACATGGTGGAAGCTCCACACCACCCGCACCTCGGTGGCCGAGAGCCGGACGATGGCCAGCCGCATCAGCGGGGCCGTGCCGAGGTCGAGGCCCACCGCCCGGTCCCGCTCGAGCAGCGCGTCGAGCCGCTCGGCCAGTTCCCCGGCGCCGAGCCCGGTCCAGTCCAGGTGCAGCACCGGCAGCCGGGCATGCCGGTGGACCACCTGCAGCGGCTCGGGAACCCCTTGCCAGACAACGGAACTGCGCAGCACCGGGGTCCGGTCCAGGACCCGTTGCCAGGACGCGGCCAGCGCGGCCGGGTCGGCGACGCCGTCCAGCAGGAAGCTGACCTGCTGGAAGTACACGCCCTGATCGCCCTGGGACAGACCGTGGAAGACCATGCCGGCCTGCATCGGCGTGAGCGGGTAGACGTCCTCGACGTCGGGACCGGTGCTGCCGCCTGCCGCCTGCGCGCAGTGCTCGACGATCTCGCGCAGCGCCACCGCGAGGTCCCCGGCCAGGGTGGTGACCGTGGCCTCGGTGTGCACGTTCGCCGAGTAGTACCAGGTGAGTTCGAGCCGGCCCTCCTCCACCTTGCCGACCACGTCGAGCAGGTGGGCTCGCGGCGCGCCGGGATCGGCGTCCAGGTCGAGGTCGCGGCCGGAGCCGTCGAACTGCCCGAGGTAGTTGAAGCTGACCCGGGGTTGGTGGCAGAGGCCCGGCGCGCCTGCGAGGTAACGCAGCGCGCCGTAGCCGATGCCACGCCGCGGCACGGCACGGAGTTGTTCCTTGACCGACCGCAGGCGTTCACCCCAGTCGCCACCGGAGGTGTCCGGCGCGACGGGGTAGATGGTGGTGAACCAACCGATCGTGCGGGACAGATCCACGCCGTCGAACAACTCCTCGCGGCCATGGCCCTCGAGGTCGATCAGCACGCGGTCCGCACCCGCCCATTTGTGGAGAACCCGACCAAGCGCGGCCAGGAGCACGTCGTTGATCTGCGTCCGGTACACGCCGGGCACGTCGCGCAGCAGCGCCCGGGTGTCCGCCTCGTCCAGCCGCACCCGCACCGCACGCATCGAGGCCACGGTGTTCGCCCCGTCGCGGTCGGTCGGGATGTCGGCTCCGGTCACGGCCGTCCAGTGGTCCAGCTCGTCGGCGAACCCGCCCGACTCCGCGTGCCCGACCAGCCGGTTCGCCCAGTCCTGGAACGAGGTCGTCTTCTGTCCGAGCTGGACGGTCTGCCCGGCGCGGATCTGCCGGTAGGCGGTGTGCAGATCCTCGGCCAGGATCCGCCAGGACACGCCGTCCACCACGAGGTGGTGTGCGACAAGGGACACGGTGCGCGGGTCGACCCGGTGCGCGGTCAGCTGGGTGTGCTCGCCGACCGGCGCGACCTCCTGCCGCCACTGCCCGGAGTCCTCGGAGTAGCGCATCCGCAGCGCGTCGTGGTGCTCGGCCAGCGCGGTCAACGCCGCCCGCAGCGCGTCCGGGTCGATGTCCTCGGCGAACTCGGTGACCAGCGACTGGTGGAACCGCTCGGGGGTGTCCGGGTTGCTGGCGAAGAACCAGCGCTGGATCGGAGTGAGCGGCACCGGCCCGGTGACCGGTCCCTGCTCGGCGGTCACCGCGCTCGCGCTGCCGGCGTGCCGGGCCAGCTCGGCGATGGTCTGGTGGGTGAAGATGTCCCGCGAGGTCAGGGTGATGCCGGCGGTGCGCGCCCGGTTGACCACCTGGATGGCCAGGATCGAGTCGCCGCCAAGTTCGAAGAAGTTGTCCCGCACGCCGACCCGGCCGGCGCCGAGCACGTCGGCGAACACCTCGGCCAGCGCCACCTCGGCCGGGGTGCGCGGCGGCACGTGCCGGGGCCGCCCGGCCGGTGCCGGGCCGGCCGGCGCGGTTTCCCGTTCGGCACCGAGGAAACCGGCCAGGGGCTGGTCCGGGTCGGCGACGACCGCGGCGAGCAGGTGCTCGATCTCCCCGGCGATCAGCTCGATCGTGCCGGCGTCGAACAGGTCGGTGTTGTACTCGAGGGTGAGGTCGAAGGTGTCGTCCTTGGGCCAGAACTCCACCACCAGGTCGAACCGGGCGGCCGGCCGGGGCAGGTCGTGCTCGCCGACCCGCAGCGAACCGATCCGGTCCCGGCGCAGGATCGGCTGGTGCACCGCGACCACCGCCTGCACCAACGGGGTGCGGCTGGGGTCGCGGGCCGGCCGCAGGTCGTCCACCAGCCGGTCGAACGGCACCTCGTTGGCGAACGCCTCGAGCACGGTCTCCCTGACCTCGCCGAGGAAGTCGGCGAACGGCCGGGCACCGTCCACATGGGAGCGTAGGACCAGCGTGTTGACGAAGAACCCGGCCAGGTTCTCCAGCTCGGCGAGGTCCCGGCCGGAGCTGACCGTGCCGAGCGCGATGTCGCGCCGGCCGCTGCGCCCGGCCAGCACCACGGTGACCGCGGCGGCCAGGGTCATGAACAGGGTGGCGCCGTGCGCCTGACCCACCATGCCGAGCCGGCGGATCTGTTCGGCCGGCATCCGGTGGCGCAGCACGGCTCCGGCGGTGCTGCGCACCGGCGGGCGGGGGCGGTCGGTGGGCAGGTCGAGCACCTCGATACCGGCCAGCCGGCGCCGCCAGTACTCCAGCCGGTCCGCCGGAACCTCCTGGTTTCGTTGCCACACCGCGAAGTCGGCGTACTGGATGGGCAGCTCGGGCAGCGTGGCGCCGGTGTAGCACGCGGCCAGCTCGTCGAACAGCAGCGCGACCGAGGCACCGTCGGTGATGATGTGGTGCTGGCAGAGCAGCAGCACGTGGTCGTCGTCGGCCACCCGGGCCAGCAGCAGCCGGGCCAGCGGGCCCTCGGCCAGGTCGAACGGCCGGGTCAGCTCCCGGTGCAGCTCCGCGTCCAGCGTCTCGGGGGTCACCTCGACCACGCGCAGCGGCAGCCCGCCGTCCGGGGCCACCACCTGCACGCCCTGGCCGTCCGCGGTGCCGATCGTGGTGCGCAGCGCCTCGTGCCGGCCGCCGAGGGCGGCCGCGGCTTCGCGCAGCGCGGCCACGTCAAGCGGACCGGACAGGCGCAGCGCCACGCCGGTGTTGTGCGCGATCCCGTCGTCCAGCAGCCACAGCCGGTGCTGGGCGGCGGACAGCGGCAGCGGGCCGGTGCGGGGCGCCCGGGCGATCACCGTTTCGGATCCGACCGCCCGGTCCGGCAGGTGCCCGGCAAGCCCGGCCACGGTCGGCGCGTCGAACAGCGCCCGGATGGACAGCTCGGTGGCGAACGCGGCCCGGATCCGGGCCAGTGCGCGGACCGCCATGATCGAGTCGCCGCCCATGGCGAAGAAGTCGTCGTGCACGCCGACCACCGGCACGCCGAGCACCTCGGCCCAGATCCCGGCCAGCACCCGCTCCCGCTCGTCGCGCGGCGGGGTGTGCCGGTCCGGCTCGGCGACCTCGGCCGCCGGCGCCGGCAGCGCGTCCCGGTCCAGCTTTCCGTTGGGGCTCAACGGGAACCGGTCGAGTACGACGAACGCAGATGGCACCATGAAGTCGGGCAGCGTGCCGGCCACGTGCTCGCGCAGCTCGGCGCCGTCCGGCGCGGTGCCCTCGGCGACCAGGTAGGCCACCAGCCGCTTGTGCCCGGAGGTCTCGGTTCTGGCGATGACGACGGCCTCCCGGACCCCGGCGTGCCGGCACAGCACGGCCTCGATCTCGCCGGGCTCGATCCGGAACCCGCGGATCTTGACCTGGTGGTCGGCGCGGCCGACGAACTCCAGGTCGCCGTCGGGCCGGCGGCGCACCACGTCCCCGGTCCGGTACATCCGGCTGCCCGGCGGGCCGAACGGGTTGGCCGGAAACCGTTCCGCGGTCAGGCCGGGACGGTCCAGGTAACCCCGGGCCAGACCGATCCCACCGACGTAGAGCTCGCCCGCGGTGCCGTCGGGCACCGCCGCCAACTCCTCGTCCAGCACGTGCGCGGTGATGTTCGGCAGCGGGCCGCCGATCGGCGGGGTGCCGCCGGGCAGCAACGGCCGGCTCCAGGTGGACACCACGGTGTTCTCGGTCGGCCCGTAGGCGTTGATCATGCGGCGGCCGGGTGCCCAGCGCCGCACCAGCTCGGCCGAACTGGCCTCGCCGCCGACGATCAGGCAGCCGAAGTCCGGCAGCTCCACCGGCGGCACGGTGCCGAGCGCGACTGGCGGGATCAGGGCGTGCGTGATCCGGCGGGTGGCCAGCACCGTGGCCAGCGCCTCCCCGACCAGCGGGCCTGGCGGCGGGACGACCAGCCCGGCGCCGGCCGGCAGGGACATGCACAGCTCGAGCACCGAGGCGTCGAAACTGGGCGAGGAGAACTGCAGGATCCGGTCCCCGGGCGTCACGGCGAACCGCTCGATCTCGGCGGCCGAGAAGTTGGCCAATCCACGATGTGGGACGACGACCCCCTTCGGGCGGCCGGTCGAGCCCGAGGTGTAGATCACGTAGGCCGCGTTGTCCGGCGCGATCGCCACATCCGGCGCGGTGGACGGGTATTCCCGCAGGTCCGGGCAGTCGTCCGCGGTGATCAGCAGCAGCGGGGCGGCATCGGAGATCATGAAGGCGATCCGGTCGGCCGGGTAGGCCGGGTCGATCGGCAGGTAGGCCGCGCCGGCCTTCATGGCGGCCAGCTGGGCCACCACGATGCGCACCGACCTGGGCAGAACCAGCGCGACGATCCGCTCGGGCGCGGCGCCCCGCTCGATCAGCCAGTGCGCCAGCCGGTTCGCCTCGGCGTCCAGTTCGCGGAACGTCAGGGTGCGCTCGTCGGACAGCACCGCCGGTTCGTCCGGAAAGCGCCGGGCCGCCTGGGCGAACAGCTCCGGAAACGTCATCACCGGCACGTCGGGGCCGGCCTCGGGCAGCCGAAGGCCGTCGTGAATCATGAGCTGAATACCTTTCGGAACATCCGTCAGCGGGCTCGCCGAGACGGGCATCAGGCCACTTCGCGGGCTCGATCGCTACGCCGGGCAAGTCGCCCGCCGACCTGAATCCAACCGATTTCACCACGACGAGAATCACGAATAAAGCGACCCGTCTGGTCAATTGCTCCGGTGTCCAAATCCCGTACCGCGAAAATTAGGTTCTCGTACAGGACCAGTTCACCGTACGACTCGCCGTCAACGGTGAGGTGCAGTTTCTCGCCTGCCCGGTGGACCGAATAGTCCATCTCACCATTGCGGTAGCCGCCGGCACAGCCGGCGTACTCCGCGAGTGGCACCGTAGGGCTTTCCACGCGCCGCGCGCCGTCGTAGTCGCCGATTCGCAGACCCATGCCGCGCAGCACGGTGACCAGCTCGTGCCACATCGGGATGCCGGTGCTGCCGTTGGTGGTCAGCGCCACGACGGTGCCGCTGACCGGCTCGAACCGCAGGTGGCACGAGGTTCCCTCGGCGGTGCCGTCGTGCCCGTACCAGACCTGGTCCCCGTCGCGGAACATGGCCAGACCCAGGCCCCAGCCGTCGGCCACCCCGAACGGCTCGGCGCCCAGAATCGGGGTGCGCATCTCGGCGAGCACGGCCGGGTCGATCAGGTCGGTGTCGGCGCAGCCGGCCAGCAGCCGGCCGAGCGTTACCAGGTCGGCGGCACTGGCCGCGATCGCGCCGGCCGGCGCCTCCACCAGGGCCAACGACTGCCGGACCGGGCGCACCCGGCCGAGCACGGGGTTGACCGAGTGGCCGGCGGCCGAGTGCCGCCGCGGGGTGGGGCCGACGACGAACGCCGGGTTGAGGCCGAGCGGCTTGAGCAGCACCACCTCCATGGCCTCCCACCAGCTCATGCCGGTGACGGCCTCGACCAGGTAGCCGGCCAGCACGTAGCCGATGTTGGAGTAGGAGAACGCGCGGCCGGGGCGGTCCAGCGGGTCCAGCTCGCGCAGGCAGTCCAGCACGTGCCGGCGCAGCGAGGTGGCCCGGGGCTGCTCGTGGTCCGATGGCAGGCCGGAGGTGTGGCTGAGCAGGTGGCGCAGGGTCAGCCGGCCGGCCCGATCGCCCGCGGCCCGGTACAGGTCCGGCAGGTACTCGGTGACCGGGGCGTCCAGCTCCAGATCTCCCTCCGACACCAGCACCATGGCCAGCGCCGCGGTGAACGTCTTGCTGATCGAGCCGATCGGGATCGTGGACTCCCGGGTGACCAGTCGTCCCTCCCCCCGCTCCTCGATACCGAGTTGCACGGTCCAGGTCTCCCCGGACTCGTGAACGGCCAACTGTGCTCCTGGAACGGCGGCATCGTGCGCCAGCCGCGCCAATTCACCTGAAATACAGGCAGTGTCCATCGGTCCTCACGTCTGTGGAGAGCGACAAGAAGTAGGTCTACCCACCGGTAATGGGTCACTCTCCGTTTAACGACGAGAGCCCCGGTGCGTTACGCCTGAACTTGCCACTTTGAGTGGCAGCGAAACCTTGTTTCACCACAACGATCTTCGAGGCCAAATGTAGACGCGGTTTTGGAGCCTGCGCTTCCGCCGAATGGGCCATCCACAGTAGTGACAAACATACGTAGTCACGATCTGTCAAAAAAGAATTTTGGGATTCATTCAGATACGAGGTTTAGACCTGCGGGCGAGTGGGTACACAAGCGCGCTTTCTCCATCTGGTAACCCCGGTTGTTCCACATCGCGGGAAGCCAATGGTAGCGGGCTTCTCACATCCCGGGAAGACGTCGCGGCCCAACGAACGCCGCGACCGCCACGAGTGCGTAGCCCAGCGCCGGGCCATAGGCGCCCAGACTCAGCTCTCCCGATGTCTGTTTCGCCAAATCGGCCACCGCCGCTACATGGATCCCGGCGAAGGTGAGCAGGATGAGCCCGGCGACCCGCCGGAACATGGACACCGCCAGCTTCAATGCGAAGATCACCACGACCAGGGCGGCCGCGGCGATCACCGCCGTGCTGATCTCCTGCCGGGTGAAGTTCAACGACTCGTCGCCGGCCACCGTCTCGGCGAACGGCCCGAAACCGAACCGCAGCACCAGCGCACCCAGCCCGACCACGGTCAGGCCGGCCCAGATCACCTTCAGCGCCACCGAGTTCAGGACCGTGGCCAGGCCGAGCAGGATGCTCAGCACGGCGAGCGGATAGCCGAGCAGCAGGACGTACCAGGCGGCGAAGCCGTGCGCGCCGGATTCGGTGACGGCCTTGAACAGGTCCGGCAGCGAGGCCGAGCCGGTGCCCTCGACCCGCACCCAGGGCAGGACGGTGAGGCAGAGCAGCTGGATGGCCAGGCCGGCGACGGTGAACAGCAGACCGAGGCCGGGCAGCCGCAGCCCCATCCCGCCCCCGGTCTCCGGTGGGGGCGGCGGCGCGGCCGGGCGCCGCGCGACCGGGCGCTCCTGGGCCGGGGCCGGCCGCCGCGGCACCCCCGGCTGCTGCCCGTAACCCGGTCGCGGTTCCGGCTGCCCGTACCGCGGCTGCTGCCCGTAACCCGGCTGCCCGTACTGCGGCTCGCCGTACTGCGGCTCGCCGTACCGGGGCCGCTGCCCGTAGCCCGGCTGCGATCCGTGCGGCTGCGAGTACCCGCCGTAGGGCTGCTGCTGGTGGGGCCGGCGCGGGTCACGTGGCTGAGACATGCGCGGCACGCTACAAGGCCACGCGCCCGGTTTCTACAGTCCGGCGAACAGGTCGGTCTCGGTGATCCCGGGTCCCTGCCCGGCCCGGATGAACCACTCGATGCCGAACGCCGACCGGAACGACTCGTCGTCCATGGTCAGGAAGAAGGACTGCTCGCTGATCTGGCTGGCGTGGGCCCGCATCGCCGCCCGCTTGACGTCCACGTACTTGGTCACGTCCACCGCGGCCGTGATCTCCGACTCGGGCTTGCCGAAGCTGTCCACGTCGATGTCCGGCGACGCGGCGGCCTCGCCCTCGGCCGCCGCCAGCTCGGCCATGCCGCGCCGGATGTGGTCCCGGTTGACCGTGCTCTGGTACACCCGCGGCGTGCCCGCCAGTTCCGCGGCCCGCATGCCCACCCGGTGCACCATGATGTGGTCCGGATGCCCGTACTGTCCGTTGTCGTCGTAGCAGGTCAGCACGTCGGCCCGCTCCTCGCGCAGGATCGCCGCCAGCTTCTCCGCCGCGTCCTCGACCTCGGCGGTCCAGAACGACCCCGGCGCGTCGTTGGTCGGCGTGCCCATCATCCCGGAATCGACATACCCCAGGAACTCCACCCGGTGCGCGCCGAGGATCGCCGCCGCCGACTCGGTCTCGACCACCCGCCGCTCCCACAGCTGCTCCCCCTCGGCGAGGAACCCGTCCTCGACCTCACCCACCTCACCGCGCGTCGCCACCACCAGCACCACCCGGTGCCCCTCGTCCGACGCCTTCCGCATCACCCCTCCGCACGCGATGCTCTCGTCATCTGGATGCGCATGAAACGAAACCAACGTGGCCATGCCGCCGACGCTACTCGATCACCCCGACACTCCCCGGCCCGGAGAATCACGGCGCCGGTCGGCTAGGTCCACAAGGTGGCGATGGTCGCGGCGGCGCGGCGGCCCTGGGCGTGGCCGGCCTTGGCGGCGGGGGTGCGGGTGGCCGGGTCGAGCGGGTCGGTACCGAAGGCGGCGAGGGACTCCTCGTCGGGGGTGAGAACGGTGACCCGGGAACCCGTTGCGGACAGCTCGGCGACCTGGTCGTCCAACGCCGGGTCCGGGATGGCGGCCAGCACGAGCACGACCTCGGACCCACTGGCCAGGTCGGCGTTGGCCAGCGAGCGCAGACCGCCGTCGATGTAGCGGGTTTCGCCGATGGTGACCGGGGGCCAGACGCCGGGCACGGCACAGCTGGCGGCGACCGCGTCGATCAGCGGCACGCCGGAGTCGCGATCGAACACCCGGGGATCGCCGGTGTGCACATCAACGGCGACGATCGACAGCGGGCGGCCGGGCCAGTCGTGCACCGGGAGGCGGGCGGCGATGACCGCGCGCCGGTCGGGTTCGGCGACGGTCTCGGTGGCCAGGGCCATGGTGCCCACCCGGCGGCGCAGCTCGGCGGGGTCGTCGATCTCCTCGGCCCACCGGGCGGTCATCTCGAACAGCTCGGGCAGGGGAATGCCGTTGGGCGGCAGCTCGGGGGTCCACCGGGCCGGGTCGGCCTGCCGGTCGAACAGCGTCGCCAGCGGGACCGCGGTGGCGACCTGGGACGCCACGACCGAGCCGGCCGACGTGCCGATCAACACCTCCGCGCCGGTCACGTCGTGGCCCTCCGCGGCCATGCCGGCGAGCATTCCGGTCTCCCACGCGATGCCCGCCAGTCCGCCGCCGCCCAACACCAGTGCTCGTCCGGCCATGGCCGGAGTCAAGCCGAGCGCAGCGCGGCGCGCAAGGACCGGTACAGCAGCGCCGCGTCGCCGAGCCGGTGCCGCAGCTCCCGTTCGAGGCCGCCGATCGGGACCAGGTTCTGCGGGGCGCGCGGGTCCTTGTACGGCGTGCTGGCCAGTGGCGGCAGCATCCGCCCGGTCGCATCGGCCAGCGCGATCACCTGGTCCACCGGCAGGTCCGGCGCGCACTCCAGCCGCACGGTCGCCGACCACGGCGCGCGCGAGCCGCCGGACAGCCGCAGGTACCAGGACCGCCGCTCCCACGAGGTGCCCATGCCGAACACCGGGCTGCGCTGCCCCGGCGCCAGCGCCGCGACCACCTCGGCCTGCGGCGCCGGCAGGTAGGTCTTGTGGTGGGTCTTGACGTAGCCGACCGTGCGCGCGAGGTGGGTGCGGCCGCGCAACGGCCCGTCCACCACCAGCAGGTCGTCCCCGCCGCTCCCGGCCCGCCACGCCGTCGCCAGCTCCACCTCCAGCTCGGCCAGCCGGTTCTGCACGGCCAGCGACAGCGCGTCCAGACCCGGCCGGGCCGGGCGGTAGCGGTAGACGGCGTGCGGCGTGTCGACGTCGGCGCCGGCCGCGGCGGTGTAGAGGCCGCGGTCCACCCGGACGCCGGCGATGGTGGCCGCGCCGTCGCAGCACACCAGCCCGACGGCCAGCGACGCGGCGACGGCCGGGATGGGTTGCGGCTCCGCGGTGTGCACCCACACCCGGGCGTCGATCCGGCGCACCCCGTCGAGGAACAGCACGGCCGCCGGCAGGGGGACCGCACCGGACGGGTTCAGCGGGCGCCAGCGCGCGGCGGGCAGCTCCAGGTCCAGCTCCAGCCGCGCGGTGGAGTCCCGGCCGTCCAGCTCGTCGCCGACCGCCACCCCGTAGCCGGGGTCCCACGGGTCGACCGTGTACGAGGTCGGGGTCAGCAGCGCCGTCATTGGGTCACCATCACATCCCGAGCCGGGTCAGCCGCGACGACGCGCCGTCCCGGGTGACCGCGAATCGCACCGGCACCCGCTCGGCCAGCGCCGGCACGTGCGTGACGATGCCGACCATCCGGTCGGTCTCCGCCGCCAGCCGCTCGAGCGTGCTCGCCACGATGTCCAAAGTGGACTCGTCGAGGGTGCCGAAACCCTCGTCCAGGAACATGGAGTTCAGATCGCGCCTGCCGCCGGACAGCCCGGCGACCTGATGGGACAGCGCAAGCGCGAGGGCGAGCGAGGCCTGGAACGTCTCCCCGCCGGACAGCGTGTTCACCGGTCGCTGGGTGCCGGCGTCGTTGTGATCGACCACGACCAGCTCGTTGCGGGTGCCGCGGAGCAGCTCGTACTGCCCGCCGGAGAGCTGCATCAGGGTCTGCGAAGCCTCCAGCACCAGCGACTCCAGCGCCTCGGCGCACAGCCACCGCTCGAACCCGTCGGAACGCAGCAGCTGCCCGAGCAGCTCGGCCACCTGGTGCTCGGCCCGGTGCCGGTCGACCTCGGCGGCCAGCCCGGCGGCCCGTTCGGCCCGCTCGCGCGCCTGCGCCAGATCCCGCGCGGCCCGCTCCCGGTGCCGGGCAAGGGCGACCGGCGCCGCCGCGGCGTCGGTGACGTCCACCCCGTTGCGTTCGAGCAGCCCGATCAGCCCGGTGGCCGCCGCGCTGCCGCGGGCCCGCAGCTCCCGTTCGGCCGACTCCAGCTCGGCCACGCCGCCGGACAGTTCGGCGCGCGCCTCGCCGGCCCAGGCCAGCAGGTCACGCCAGGCGCCGGCCGGGTCGGAACCGTCCAGCGCCGGCACGCCGAGCGCGACGAACGTGTCCCGCCGGTCCCGCAGCGCCGACCAGGCCCGCCGTTCCTCCTCGCGCAGCGCCTCCCGGTCCGTCCTGGCCTGATCCACGGCCTTCCGGGCGCCGGCGGCCGCGGTCCGGGCGCGGTCCATCGCGGCCTCGGCGGTCTGCCGGTGCTCCAGCGCGGTGATCACCTCGGCGGCGGGTGGCGCGTCGCGCAGCTCGCCGGCCAGCTCCGCGGCCTGGCGCTGCGCCGAGCCGACCTCGGTCCGGGCGGCCTCGGCGGTCCGGCTGGCCGCGGTGTGCCGGCGGCGGCCATCGGTCACCGCGGCCTTCGCGGCCTTGACCGCGGCCCTGGCCGCGTCGAGATCGGCCGGAACCTCGTGGTGCGGCACGGAATCCACCGTGCGCAGGCACACCGGGCAGGGCGCGCCGGGCGCCAGATCGGTGGCCAGCGCCACCGCCCGGTGCGCGCGATCCGTTGCCGCCTGGGCGGTTTCGGCCTCGGTGAGCGCCCGCTCGGCCGTGGCCAGTTCCTCCGCCGCGGCCGACTCGGCGCCCTCGGCCGCGTCCCGCTCGGCGCACAGCCGGTCCAACCGGTCGCGCACCGCCGCTTCCCTGCGGTGCGCCTCCCGCCAGCCGTGCAGCACGGCGAGGTCGGCGAGCCCGGCCAGCTCCGCCTGGGCCCGTTCCTCGGCCCGCTCCGCCGCCACCGCCTCGGCGACCCGGCGGTCGATCAGCTCGTCGGCCACGGCCAGCCGGGCGGACAGATCGGCGACGTCGCCGGGCACCCGCAGCGCGGCCAGCTCGGCCAGTGCGGTTCGGGCCGACTCGGCCGCGACATTGGCGTCCTTCCACCGGTCCCGCAGGTCCGCGATCTCCGCGACCACCGAGTCCACTTCGGACACCAGGCCGGCCAGCTCGGTCACCCGCCGCTCGCCCGCGGCGATGTCCGCCTCGGTCACCGTGCCCAGTTCGGCCAGCCGCCGCTCGGCCATGGCCAGCCGGTCCCCGGCGAGCTGTGCCCGCTCCCGCGCCCGCCGGCCGATCTCCTCGTAGATCCCGTAGGCCAGCAGCCGGCTCAGCAGATCCTGCCGTTCGCTCGGCTTGGCGTGCAGGAACTCGGCGAACCGGCCCTGCGGCAGCAGGACGCACTGGGTGAAGTGCTCGTAGCTGATCCCGAGCAGGGCGCTGACCCGGGCCGTGACCTGGTCCGGCCCCTCCACGATCGGCTCCACGCACGCCTCGAGGATCTTGGCCAGGTCGCCGTCCGCCGGCACGGCGGGATCAAGCCGATCGAGCCGGGCCTCCTTGGTGTGCACCTGACCCCGCGCGTCCCGCTTGAGCGCCCGGGCGGCGGCATACCGGGCACCGGCCACCTCGAACACCAGGCACACCCGGCACTCCACGGTGGATGGCGCAAGCGCGTTGCGAATCACGTTTCCCTTGCCCCATCGGGGAACCGTGCCGTACAGGGCGAAGCACAGCGCGTCGATCACGGTGCTCTTGCCGGAGCCGGTCGGCCCGGTCAGCACGAAGAACTCCACATCGGACAGATCGATCTCGGTGCGCTCGCGATAGCTGCCGAAACCGTCGAGCATGAGCCGCAGCGGGCGCATCAGGCACCACCGCCGGCCGCGTCCTCGTAGAGCTCGGCGAACATCCCGGCCACCCGCGCGTCCTCGATGTTCTGCTCGGCGAGGAAAGCGCCGAACAACTCGGCCGGCGAACGGCCGAGCCGGCCGGCCACCGAGCCGGTTGCCGGCCGGGCCCGGTACTCCGGATCGATCTGCACCTCGAGCACGTTCGGCAGCTTCTCCCGGACCGCGTCGGCGAGACCGGCCCTGGCCTTCTCGGTGAGCACCACCCGGAGGAAGGCGTCGCCGGCCTGCTCCCCGCCGGCGACCACCTCGTCCAGCGTGCCCCGCAGTGTCCGAAGTGGACGGCCGCCGCGCACCGGAACCGGGCGCACGGTGGCCCGGCTCTGCGGTGTCGCGTGCACGATCAGCGCCACCGATTCGTTGGCCTCCTCGCCGAAGTCCAGCGCCAGCGGCGATCCGGAGTAGGCGATCGGGCACGGACCGTCGATCTCCTGGTAGCGGTGCAGGTGGCCGAGTGCCACATAGTGTGCGCTGGACGGGAACACCGTGGCCGGCAGCTCGTAGCCGAGCAGCGTCTGCACCTCCCGCTCGCCGCCGCCGCGCCGGCCGCCGAGCAGGGTGGCGTGCGTGGTGACGATGTTGACCGTGTCACCGGCGAAGCCCGCGGACAGCGCGCCGACGATCGCCTTGACCTGCCGGGCGTAGTCCATGGTGTGCTCATGGGTGTCGTGCAGCACCACCTCGGCCGCGCGCACCGCGTACCGCACGGAAAGGAAGGGCAGCACGGCGATCCGGGCCACCTCGCCGGACCGCGCGGTGACCGTGACCGTGCCGCCGGAGTCCGGGCGTTTGGGCGAGCCGACCACGTGCATGCCCAGTTCGCCGAGCACCGGCCGGTACACGTCGTCGACCAGTTTCTGGTTGTCGTGGTTACCGGCCAGCGCCACCACCTGCCGGCCGGATCCGCGCAGCGCGAGCAGGGTTCGCATGACCAGTGCCTGCGCGGCCGGACCGGGCGTGCCGGTCTCGAACAGGTCCCCGGCCACGATCACCACGTCGACGTCCTCGGCGTCGGCGATCCGGACCAGGTCGGCGAGCACGGCCCGGTGCTCGTCCAGCCGGGGCTGGTTCTTCAGCACCTTGCCCACGTGCCAGTCGGCGGTATGCAGGATCTTCATGCGCGGCTCTCAGAACGGGGGCGGATCATCGGCTCCTGGGATGGTGGCGAACGGGTCTGCCGGCATGGCCGGACCGGTGTCCACCCCGGTCCACTCCCCCGTCTCGGCGGGCCGGGTCGCCCAGGCCGGGAACGGGAACTCGATGGCAAGCGGGACCGGGATGTCCGGCTGCGCGACGAACATCGTGCCGGGCTTGGCCAGGGTCGCGCGCTGCCGTTGCATCGGCGGCAGGTAGCCGTACTCCGGCCGGGACGCCTCGGCGGGGTCGAGCCGGCCGGCCACCCGGATCGAGCAGTTGGCCACGATCCGCCGCTCCACCTCGCTCGCTGTCTGCTGAGCGCCGATCAGGATCACGCCGAGCGAGCGCCCGCGCTCGGCCACGTCCAGCAGGATCTGCTTGATCGGGCTGTCGCCCTCGCGCGGCGCGTACTTGTTCAGCTCGTCGAGCACGATGAACATCAGCGGCCGCGCGGTGCCCTGCGACTCCTTGCGGCGAAACTCCTGGCGCAGGCTCACGCCGACCACGAACCGCTGCGCCCGGTCCGGCAGATTGTGCAGGTCCACCACGGTCACCTGAGCCCGCGCGGTGGTCAGCGAGCGATCCCCGCGGTCCCGCAGGTCGGCCCGGATGATCGTGGACAGCGGCCGGACCGCCGAGCGCAGCCGGCGCAGGAACGCGTTCACGCTGCCGGTCGAGGTGCTGCCGGCCACCCAGTCCCGGCGGGTGTCGTCCTCGCCGAGCTCGTCCTCGATCAGCCCGACCAGCTGCGCGAAGGTGTGCAGCGGGCCGCCGTTCCTGGCTTCGACGCCGGACACGGTGATCGCGCCGTCGTCGCCCACCCGCTTGGCGTCGCGGCGCAGCCGGGCGGCGACCTGACCGATCAGCATCGTGTACTGGCTGCGCTCGTCCTCGCCGTCGGCGAACACGAACGGCATCAGCTCCTGCTCGCAGAACTCGGCCAGGGTCCAGTAGAACGGGCTGACCGCGCGGTCCCGGGCGCGCACGTCCGGGGTGCCGCTCGGGTCGCCGGGCCGGGGCGGGGCGAACACGGCCACGTTGGCGAACGGGGCCGCCGGCAGGCCGAGCTTCGCGTACCGCTCGCGCTGCCCGGCGCGCAGGCGTGAGTTGGTGTAGTCCAGGAACAGCAGGTCCTCGCCCTTGACGCTGAAGATCAGCGCCTTGGTGTTGTGCGCCTCCCGGTCCAGCACGCCACAGTTGAAGATCGAGTGCAGCAGGAAGGTGGCGAACGAGGTCTTGGTGGCGATCCCGGACACTCCGGAGATCGACACGTGCCCGCCGCGGGTGCCGTCCACGAACTCGAAGTTGAGGAACACCGGCTGCCCGTCGCGCCCGAGGCCGATCGGCACCTTCGCCTCGCCCATCGTGTCGAAGTACAGCGCGCCGTCCCGCTGCTCGCCGCTGGCCCGGTGCACCGGCGTGCCCGGCCGTGGCGGAACGTAGACCTCCGGCTCCACCCGGGTCACCGTGACCTCGGCGACCTCGCTCACCTCGGCCGGCAGCACACCCTGCTCGATGAGGAACACGTCGGAGGCGAACCGCGCCCCCTCGTGCCCCGCCTCCACGTTGGTGACCACGCCTGCGACCCGCACCATGGTGCCGTCCGGCAGCGCCCGCTCGGTCACCACCACGTCGTCCAGCTGCAGAAACTGAGCCGGCGCGATGCCGACGGAGAACCGCAGCGGGCTCGCCGCCTCAGTTCCCACCACCAACCCCACCGGCTCGGTCACGAGCCAGGAGTCTAGGTGCCCGCGCGGCCGCCCCCGGCCACCGCCGCCCCGGCGCGTCATCCGATGCAAGGCACCCGGGGCGGGTGGGTGCCCTGCATCGGGACCAAGCCCCGGCTCAGCCGTCGACGCTGCGTTGATCATGTTGCCGGCCACGATGTTCGTCCCGCCGCCACCGGGTACGGATCGTAGATCAGCGGTGCTCCGGCCAGCCCGTTGCTGTTGTACCGCTCGCCAAGGAATGTCCCGTTGCGGTACGCCTTGCCCCACACCGTAGCCGTCGGCACAGTAGTTGTGCGGGTCCGGTTGTGCGGGACGTCAGAGTTCGCGGTGGTCGAACACGCGCTGGGTCTTGCGCTCGCTGCGCGGCAGGGAGCCCGGGGCGACCAGCTCCACGTCGACCCGCAGGCCGATCTTGTGGTGCAGCCGTCGGGTGAGGTCCTCGGTCAGGCCGGGGCGTTCGTCGGCCTCGATCTTGATGGTGAGCGTGTCCCGGCCGGCGTCGTCCCGGCTGACGTGTGCCTGGAACTCGGGGCCGGCGTCGTCGATCTCGCCGAGCACGGTGTCCACCTGCATCGGCAGGAAGATCACGCCGCGCACCTTGATCTGGTCGTCGGACCGGCCCTGGATCCGGCCGATCCGAGGGTACGGGCTGCCGCACGGGCACGGGTCCGGGTACAGGTAGGTCAGATCCCTTGTGCGGTACCGGATCAGCGGGGTGGCCTCCTTGTTCACGGTGGTCACCACCAGCTCGCCCACCTCGCCCGGCGCGACCGGCCCGAGGGTGTCCGGGTTGACGATCTCCGAGTGGAAGTGGTCGCTCCAGACGTGGATTCCGTCGCGCCGCTCGCACTCCACCCCGGTGCCCGGGCCCCACAGCTCGGTCAGGCCGTACAGGTCATAGCTGCGCACGCCGAGCAGCGACTCGATCCGCCGCCTGGTCGCCTCGCCCCACCGCTCCGAGCCGGTGATCGCCACCCGCAGCGCCAGCTCGGAGCGCAGGTTGCGGGCGTCCACCAGTTCGGCCACCAGCAGCGCGAACGACGAGGTCGCGCACAGCACGGTGGTGCCGAGCTCGCGCATCATCTCCAGCTGCATCTCGGTGTTGCCCGGCCCGGCGGGGATGGTCATCGCCCCGATCCGCTCGACGGCGGCCTGGAACCCGACGCCCGCGGTCCACAACCCGTAGCCCACCGCGAGCTGGACCCGGTCCTCGTCGGTCAGGCCGGCGTAGGTCAGGCAGCGGGCGAACATCTCGGTCCAGTCGGCCACGTCCTTGGCGGTGTAGCCGCAGATCGTGCGGCGGCCGGTGGTTCCGGACGAGGAGTGGATGCGCACGATGTCCCTTGCCGGCACCGCGGCGTAGTCCAGCAACGGTGTCTCGCGCAGCTCCTGCTTGGTGGTGAACGGAAGCCGGGTCAGGTCCTCGGGGCTGGAGATCTGCTCCGGCCGCACTCCGGCCGCGGCGAGCTTGTCGCGCAGGTAGCCGGATCCGGCCGTGACCCGCTCCAGCATGGCGCGCAGTGCTGCGGCGTCCAGCGCGTTCGGGGTTGACTGCAGGGTTGTCATCCACTCACCACCAGTGACGGTTTCCGGACGGCGCCCTTTATACCGCAGCTACGCCGGGTCGACCAGGATCTTCAACGCATCCCGGTCGGTGCGCAGCCGCTCGAAGCCGTGCCCGACGACGTCCCGCAGCGGCACCACGGCCGACCGCAACGGGCCGACGTCCACCCCGTCGCCGGCCAGCAGCGCCACGGCGGCGGCCATGTCGGTGGCCAGGTGCCCGGCGCTGCCGACCAGCCGCCGCTCCTCGAGCACCAGTGGCAGCAACGGAACCATCTCCGCCCCGCCGTGCACCCCGACCAGCACGATCGTCGAGCCGGACCGGGACAGCTCGATCGCCGAGCCCACCCCGCCCGGCACCCCCGCGCACTCGACCACCAGGTCCGCGCCGCGCCCGCCGGTCAGCGCGGCCACCCGCTCGACCGCGTCCTCGGGAGCACACGTGATGGCCCCGAACCGGGCCGCCAGCTCGCGCCGCCTGCGCACCGGATCCACGGCGAGCACCGCCGCACCGGAGCTGCGCGCGAGCTGCACCATGAGCTGGCCGATCACCCCGGCCCCGATCACCGCCGCGACCCCGAACTCACCGGTCACCTTCGCCATCGCCCGCACCGCAACGGCCAACGGCTCGGCGAACACCGCCACGTCGGGATCGATGTGCGCCGGCACCGGCACACACCCGTGCGCCTCGGACACCACGTACTCGGCGAACCCGCCGTCATGCGTCAGCCCGCGCACGCCGACCTTCGGGCACAACACCTTCTCGCTGCGCAGGCAGGCCCAGCACTGCCCGCACCCGACCAGAATGTTGGGCACCACCCGCCCGCCAAGCCCGCTCACCCCCGGCCCGCACTCCACCACGGTGCCCACCATCTCGTGCCCCATGGTCAGCGGCGCCTGCCGCCCCGAGGTCGGATGCGGCCACCCAACCGGAATGTTCACCGGTCCCCGCGTGTACTCCTCGATGTCGGTGCCACAGATACCCGCCCGATCCACCCGGATCAACACCTCACCGGGTCCCGGTCTCGGCCGTGGCACGTCCTCAACCCGCACGTCCAACGCCCCGTGCCACCGCGCCGCCCGCATGATCATCACCTCCTGCCCCCATGATGCCTGGCCGGCACCCCCACCCCCACCCCCCACCAGTAGCCAGTTTCAGCAGGTGAGTCCCCGGTTCAGGCCGGCGAGTCACCGGCCGGAAGACAGCGAATCGACAGGTCCGCTGATTCTGTCGGGCCGGTCGGCGCCACGGATGACGCCGGCTCCACACCGGGATCCGGCCGACGAGCAGCTCGACCGCGCGTCCCCGGTGCCCGACTCGCCACTTGGCAGACGTCCCCGGCGGCGGCGGAACGCCGGGTCGGTCACCCTGGCAGAGCTGGGCCCGGCGTTCCGCGGCACGGTTGTGGACAGGTGCTCAGTGCACACATCCGGGCCGCGGCCCGCCCACAACCGTGCACCGAACACGTCCGGCACCTCACGTCGGGGCCTTCGGACGATCGGGACAGGGCGACTCACCTGCTCCACCGGTTCATCTCACCCTGCGGTCCGGCAAGTTCGTCACCATGCAGGAGCAGGCAGGCGAGGCACTTTCGCCCACCCTCATCGTCGGAGAGTCTGTGGGCTGTGGCGCTGTGCTCGCACAGCGCTTCGGCGACAACGTCGCCGATCTTCTCGTCCGGGAAGGCATGGACGAGGTGGTCCCAGGGTGACAACAGCCAGGTGATGTGGCTGCGCTGGTCACCCGCGGGTTGCAGCTCCAGGGTTGGTGCTGGCGTCGGCTCGAATCCGGGTGTAATTCCCAGATGCGGCAAGGGGTTGCCGGTGACGCGGTACATCACACGCTGGCCGGTAAATGCACGACGCCCGTGCAGCCAACGGTAATTGTCGAGGATATATCCTTGGCCGGCATCGAGGCTGAACGTTTGGGCGTGTCGATCTATCGCCGCACGAAGAGCAGGCAACTGCCGGGTGACGTCCGGCGAAAATTGGACAAGCTCATCGAGCCGTAGGCGAATGGTGAACCGATTCGTCATTCTTGTGAAGATCGAGCCAAGGTGCCCGGCCGCGCCGCCGAACAGGACTGATCGGGGAGCACTCAGTGCGGTGAGCGATTCAGGATTGGACCCCGCCAAGTCTTCATAGACCGCTTTGCCGTCGATAACGACGCATTCGCCACCGCTGCTTGCGGTTTGTCCACAGACCATCATCAACAGAATCGGCGGATCGACCGTACCTGATCGGTCCGTGTGTGGATTGAGCGCACATGCGCTGAATCCGGCGAAGCCGCTCCGGACACGCCCGCCAACATCTGCAATCGTGGTGAGCCCGGACGAGTCGCTGTCGCGGTGCGGCACAACTGTGGCGATCGAGCTCGCGAGCCGGAGTAGGTCATCTGGACCTCTCACTCTATCGAGCAGGACAAGCCCGTGCTTGGCCAACGCAGGGACAAGCCCTGACCACGGATCCTCGGCTTCACTGCTGACGCGGTACCAGGTCCACAAACCGGACATCCCTCTGACCTCCACAACGGTCCAGCACAGGCACGACAAGGAAAAGGCCAGGTCAAGCCCCGTGTCCAGTGACGAACTGTCAACCCGCTGGCCCACCGGTTCGCTAACGGATTGCGCTACGTTGCTGGTAGAGCACCTACGACCTCTTGGCAGGAGGACTCCGCGTGGAACAGGGCAGCCACCGGCCGCAAGCGTTCGCGATCTCGATCAAGGGAGTCGCGATACAAAGCGGCAAAGTGCTCCTGCTTCGCAATGAACGGGAGGAGTGGGAGCTGCCCGGCGGCCGAATCGAGATTGGCGAGACGCCAGAGGAATGTGTCACCAGAGAGATCTACGAAGAAACGCGATGGAAAGTCAAGGCCGGACATATTCTCGACACTTGGATGTACTACATTAATGCCGCCAAGAAGTACGTGTTCATCGTGACGTACGGGTGCTATCCCATCAGCCAAACTCAACCAGTACTTTCCGATGAACACAAGGAAATCGGCCTTTTCCACGAGCACGAAGTGTCCACCCTGGTTATGCCAGACGGCTACAAACGGTCGATCGCCACCTGGTACGCCAAGCTACGTGAGAACACTCAGGACTGACGGATAAGCGATGCACGGCGAACATTACCCCGACCCTTCCGCACCGGTTGTGCCCACTCGCAGTCTCATTCCGGCGGCGTGGATGTGGTCCGCCCGGGAAGCCTCCGCTGCACTGGCCAGCCGTGACCTGGGCACGATCCTACGCACCTACCGCCGTCTCAACGGTTTCAGTCAGCAGCACCTTGCGGATCTCCTGGGCTATGACAAGACGTACGTGTCCATGATGGAAACCGGACGCCGATCGATCAACGACATCGGCACCCGCCGGCACATCGCGCGCACACTTTGCCTGCCCGTGCACATATTCGGCGTGACCGACGTGGGGGACGCGGATTTCGCCGCCATGGTTCAGTTCGGAGACTCCACGATCCGCCTGGCCGAGATCGCCCGGCAGGCCGGCCGGGCGGTGGAAGCTGTGAACGAGCTGTGGCCACTGACCGCTCGGCTGGAAGCACGCGCAGCGAACGGAGACATCGAGCGGCACACCCTGGTCCTACTCGGACGGGCACGGCTGGCGCTTGGCGTGTCGCTGGGTGCCGTTCTGCCAGAGGAACGCTTGGCCGCCGCGGCCCGATGGACCGGAAAAGCGCTGATCATCGCCGAACGCATCGATGATCCGCCGCTTCTGGCCCACACGCTTCGGATGCACGGCAACGAACTCCGCAAAGCGAACCGAATCCCAGCAGCTATCGCACGTCTGCGCCGGGCGGTTGGCTTGTCCGCCGACCGAGTGGGACACGCAACCGCATTGGCGTTCCTCGCTCGCGCCGCCGGAGAGTTCGGCCACCGAGACCTGTTCGACAGCGCGATGGCGCGTTACCGGCACGTGCACGACGGCTGGGACGGGGGCGGCATTCTGGCTCACCCTTTCACCGTTCGCGAGATCCACATGCGTGGACTTGTGTCCACCGGTCGCGCCGCTGCGCCGGCCCAGATCATGCAAACCGCCCCCGCGGACGCCATGCCGAGCGCCCCGGCTTGGCACGTCATCGAGCGGGTCACGGCCGGAGAGGTCCACCTTGCGGCCGGCGATCACGACGCCGCCGATGAGGCCCTGCGAACGGCACTGACCGCCGCCGAGGCGCACCGGTTACCGCATCAGATTCAGCGCGCGATTCGCGTGGCAGCACGGGGTGGTCTCACCGGGATCAGCACCGACGGCCAGGGCGCGCTGGTGCGGGTGAACAGACTCCTCGCTCCACGCGGGTCGGAGTCGTGACGACACCTCAGGTGAGCTGGTCGGCGGCGCGTGTGATGGCGGTCTCGACGTCGGCGACGCGGTCGGCGAGTAGGCCGACGGCGCCGACGGCTCGGGTGATCGGGTCGTCGGTGGCGCTGCCGAGCGCGCGTTCGCGCAGGTAGGCGTCCTTGACCTGGGTCCAGCGGGCGGCCTGGGCGGGGGTGAGGGTGCCGCGCAGTTCGGCGAGCTTGAGCAGGTTCGCCTCGGCGCCGGAGGTGAGGGTTTGGGCCTCGCCGAGGTAGTGGTCGCTGATCACGGCGTCGAGCTCGGTGTCGTTCATGACCGGGACGATCCGCTCGGCGAGCTTGTTCATGTTCCGGTAGGAGCCCTGGAGCAGGAACGGGGGCTCGGTGCGGGAGGCGTCGGACTGGGCGGCGGAGGCGATGTAGGCCTTGTTGTTGGCCAGCACCACTTGCTGCACCCGCAGCAGCTTGCGTAGCACGGAGAGGATGGCGTCCAGCTCGACCGGGCTGTACGGGTGGGCCAGCTTGTCGGTGCGCACCGAGTCGTCACCCTTGGCCAGACGCACCAGCAGTTCGAGGTCCGATCGGTCCCGTGTGGACAGTGGGGCGAGGATCTGGTTGGAGGTCAACGAGTTCTCGATGTAGCTCAGGGCGAACAGCTCGTCCCGGCCGGACAGCACGTCGCCGAGGTTCCACACGTCGGCCCGGTTGGCCAGCATGTCCGGGATCCGGAACCGTTTGCCGGACTCGGTGTAGGGGTTGCCGGCCATGCACACCGCGAACCGCTTGCCGCGCAGGTCGTAGGTCCGGGTGACCTCGTTCCACACGCCCTCCATCCGGCGCTGTGCATCGCACAGCGAGATGAACTTCTGCAGCAGCTCCGGCGAGGTGTGCTGGATGTCGTCCAGGTACAGCAGCGCGTTGTTGCCGAGCTCGAGCGCGAAGGAGATCTTCTCGACCTCCCGCCGGGCGGTGGCGTTGGGCGCCTCGGCCGGGTCGAGCGAGGTCACCGCGTGCCCGAGGGCCGGCCCGTTGACCTTCACGAACACCAGGCCGAGCCGGTTGGCCACGTACTCCATCAGCGTGGTCTTGCCGTAGCCGGGCGGGGAGATGAGCAGCAACAGGCCCATCTGGTCGGTGCGCTTGCCCTCCCCGACGGTGCCAAGCTGTTTGGCCAGGTTGTCGCCGATCAGCGGCAGGTACACCTCGTCCAGCAACCGGTTGCGCACGAACGCGCTCATCACCTTGGGCGCGAACTCGTCCAGCCGCAGCCGGTTCCGCTCGGCCGCGATCAGCTCGTTGCGCAGCCGCTGGTAGGCCCGGTAGCCGGGGACGGCCTCGGCCCGGAACCGCCGGATCCGGGTGAGCAGCTCGTCCAGTCGCAGCTCGAGCCGCCGCCCGGTGATCCGCGGATGGGCGCCGAGCAGACCGTCCACAGTGGACGTCAAGGTCGCCGACGAGTCGTACCGGGGCAGCTCCGGGCACAGCTCGACGGCCACCGCCTCGGCCAGCTCGGCCGCGGACTCCCCGGTGCTGCCGAGGAACGCCTCGAACCAGCCCTCGACCAGCCGCCTGCGGGCCGGCAGGTCACCCGCCAGCGCGCGCAGGTCCTCGTCGAACTCGGCCCGGCTGCCCACCGCCCGGGAAAACCGGTCGACGAGCGCCCGCGCGCCTGCGCTGGTCACGAACCCGGGCGGGGCGCTGCACAGCTCCTCGAACAGGTACTCGCCGGCCAGCGGGTCGCCGGCCGCCTCGGACAACTCGGCGCACAGTTCGTCGATCGCCCGGCTGGGTCCGAACACCCTGCGCGCCCGGCCAAGCGAGACCGCCCGCCGCCGCCAGCCCTCCCGGCGCGCCTCGTCCGCGCCGAACGCCCACAGGAGCTGCGCCGCGGCCCTGGTTTCCGGCGAGTAGCGCAGCACCCCGGCGCCGGCGTGCAGGCGCAGCAGGGCATCCAGGATCCGGGCCGCGTCGTGGTCGTGCACGCCACGCTCGTAGCCCTCGTCGTAGCGTGACTCGGCCGCGCGGCGCACCACATCGAGCAGCCCGCCCTCGGTCACCGCCGCTTCGTGCAGGGCCTCGATCGACGGCGCGTCCAGCAGGATCGACGCGGCCAGGAACTCGGCCCGGTACACCTCGGGCGTCTCGGACACCAGCAGCTGGTCCCAGAACCGTTCGGTGCGCTGGAACTTCTGGTCGCCGACCGGTGAGCGGTAGTCGGATCCGGTGATGGCGAAGGACATCCGGCCGTCCTGCGGCACCATGGTCAGCTCGACCGGGGCCGTGTTCACCGCGAACGCGTGCCGGCCGAGCCGGATCGTCTCGCCGCCGTCGGTGTAGAGGTCGAGCCGGTCGCGCAGCGCCCGCCCGGCCTCCGCCCGTGCCGCCTTGATCCGGCCGAGCAGTTCCTCGGCCCGCACCGCGTCACCGAGGCCGCGCAGCTCCTCGGCGACGCCGCGCACCTTGGCCACCATGGGATCGGAGGCGAAGTAGGTGTTCACCTCGTCCAGCGAGCCGATGCCGGCGATCCGCCGGTGCACGCCGGCCAGGATCCGATCGGCCGACTCGACCAGCCGATCGGCGCGCCGCGCCCGCTCGTCGAGCAGCGCCTGCTTGCGCGCGGAGAACGCCTCGTAGACGTCGGTGCGCGCGTCCGCGAGCCGGGCGAGGAAGTCGTCGAAGTCGCCGAACCTGGACTCCAGGTTCTCCAGGCGCAGCAACAGGTTGGCCAGCTGCTCGTCACAGCGCTGCGGGTTGTCCGCGACCGCGAGCGCGCCGGTGACCGACTGGCCGAACAGCGCGAACTCGGCGGCGAACTCCGCCCTTCCTTCCACGGCAAGCAGTTCCCGGCGCCGGGTGTCCAGGGTGGCCCGGGCCCGGTTGAGGCCGCCGAGCACCTCGCCGATCCGCTCCAGGATCGTGGTGCGCACGGTCGCGTCCCCGATGTCCAGCGACCCGACCACCTCGGTGACCACCTGCAGGCCGTCGGCCTGCTCGGTGAGCGCGTCGGCGACCGGCTTGGCCTCGGCCACGGTCGCGATCTGCTCGGCCGTCGCGATCAGCCGGCCGAGCCGCTCGTGGTAGCCGGCGAACGCGTCCGTGCCCTGCAGGAACCGCACCGCCCGGCCGCCGGCCTCGGTCAGCTCGGCGACCAGTTCCGTTGCCAGCCCGTCGATCCGGTTCAGGTCGGCGTAGCGCTGCTCGCGCAGGCCGACCAGCCTGCCCTGAGCCCGGCGCAGCTCGGCGAGCTGGGAGACCCACGCGTCGGCGGTCTTCGGCGCCTCGCCGCGCACCCGGCGGACCAGAGCGGCGTTGTGCTCGGCGGCCTCCGCCACCGCGGCCGCCGCCTGCGCCGTGAGCGCCTCGACGTTCTCGAACTCGTCGAGCACCTGCTCGGCGGTGGCCCGTACCGCGGACAGCGGCGTGCGCAGGTCGCCGAGCTCGGCGTCGCCCAGCCAGTGGTAGCTGTCGAACACCCGCTCGCAGGCGGCGATCAGGCCCTCGAACACGGCGGTGGACGGCGCCATCTCGTCGATCATCCTGGCCACCGACAGGCAGTCGGAGATGCCGCGGACCAGGTCGGCGTTACCCACCCGGTCCAGCGGACCGGTGCCGACCGGGGCCGCGGCGGCGTGGCTGTCCGAGGCGAACGGGGTCTGCCACACCTGCATCGGGTGCACCCTGGTCGGCTCGTCCGAGGTGGCCCGGAACACCACCATCGTGCCGTCGTCGAACAGCGAGTAGCCGTGGCACGGGATCGGGGTGCCGACCTCCTTGCGGATCACGTTGTACGGCAACAGCAGCGACCGGCCCTCGCCCCTGGCGTGGAACACGTACAACACGTCTTCGCCGTTGGCCGAGCGCACCACCCGCTCGAACTCCAGGTCCGTGACGTCGGTGTCGAACGTCTTGCTCACCCCGGTGGCGAGGTAGTAGCCGCCCGGGAAGATCAGGCCCTGATCCTCGGGCAGCCGCTGGCAGGCCTGGCCGATCCCGTCCAGCCGGACCACCGACCGGGTCCGGGTGTTGAACACCAGGTGCCGCCACGCGGTCTCCTTGTACGGCCGGATCCGCAGCAGGATCAGCGGACCGACCTTGGCGAACTGCACGTCGGCGTCGGCCAGGCTCTGCAGCGGCTCGTCCACCGGCTCGCTGTAGATCCCCTCGCCGGTCTCGGTGTTGTTCTCCACCTTGATGGTGAGCGTGCCGCCGATCGACTCGACGAACACCTCGTCCAGGATCGAGATGTGCGGGTGCCGGCCGAGCACATGCTGCTCCCGCGCGGTCGGCGTCCACTCGAAGTCGTGCGAGGGCGGGAACACGTGGTCCCGCTCGCCAATGTTGTCCACATAGGACACGTTGCCGTCGGTGCCGATCCGCCAGCGCAGCACCTTGATGTCGGCGATGGTCGGGCCGGTCTGGAACACGGCCAGCAGCAGGCCGTCCACCCGGCGCAGGTGGTGCAGCCGGGCCTGCCGGTAGTACCGGTACAGCTCGGCGAAGTCGCGCCGGAACTGCGCGTCGCCGAGCAGCCCGGGCAGGTCGCCTGCGGCCGACACGTCGAACCGGAACGCCTCGCCGTCCCGGCCGAACCGGTGCAGCGAGAACACGTCGGCGACCGTCGTCTCCGGCTTCAACCCGATGAACACGTTGTAGCCGAACAGCATCAGCCCGCCGACCGAAACGATGTCGCGCGGAACGCAGTTGTGCTCGGTGCGGATCCGCTCGTGCCCGACCAGCCGCAGCTCGGCCCGGCCGAACACCTCGAGGCGCCGGGCGTTGAGCGTCTCGGCCCGCGCGGCGAGCTCGGCGGCCTGCTCGGCCAGCCGCGACCGCAGCACCTCGTAGGTTCCGGCGTCGAGCCGGGCCGGCTCGGCCGGGGCCGTCACGACCTCGGTCATCGCCGGCTACTGCTTGCCGAGGTCGACGACCGGCGCCGGTTCCCGGTTTCCTTCAAGTACTTGACGCAGCTCGGTCATCTCCGGACCGCCGGACTGGATCAACTTGAGCAGCGCGGCCGACATGGTCAGGTTCTTCACGTCGTCCGAGCCGAGCGAGGACAGGATCGCCTTGACGTCCTCGGGCAGACTGGCCGACCCGTTGAGGTACGGCTCGGCGATCCTCCTGGTCACCTCCGAGTTGTTCACGAACCCGTCCACCGACTTGCCAAGGCTGATCGAGCCGACCAGCTTGTCGAAGAACATGTTGTCCCCGCCGACGATGTCGATGTCCGCGTGCTCAAGGCCGGCGGCGAGCACCTTCGCCTGCGCCTGCGCGACGTCCCGGTGCACGTCGATGCCGGCCAGCCGGACCTCCTTCTCGACCTCCAGCCGCAGCCGGTATTCCTCGTGCTCGCGGGCCACCCCGTCCAGCGCGGACATCGCGGACAGCTTCTCGGTCAGCCCCTCGGCCTCGCCCTTCAGCTTCTCGCGGGTGGCGTCCGCGGCGGCCAGGCCCTTCTCCCGCTCGACGACCGCCTCGGCCCGGCCGACCTTCTCGATCGCCTCGGCGTCCCGCTCACGGACCTGCACCTGGGCCAGGCCGGCCGCGGCGGCCTCCGCCTGAAGTCCCTCGGCCAGGCGGATCTTCGCCCGGGCGTCGAGATCCGCGGCCTGCTGGCGCGCCTCGGCCAGGGTCAGCTCCTCGCGGGCCCGGTGTTTGGCCGCGGCTTCCGCCGCCTCGGCCGCCTTGATGTCCTTGACCAGGTTCTCCTGCGCCTGCGCCTCGGCCTGGATCACGATGGCCTGACGGGTCCGCTCGGCCTCCTCGACCGCGCGCAGTCGCTTGATGCTCTCCTCCTGCTCGGCCACGGTCTTGTCCACCGCGATCCGCTCCCGGACCACCTCGGCGACCGACCGCTTCTCGGCCTCCACCAGCTTGTCCTTGGCGATCCGGGCCAGCTCGATCTCCCGTTCCCGGGCGACCACCTCGAGCAGCCGGTCCTTCTCGATCCGCTCGGACTCGATGGCGATCACCCGTTCGCGGTTCTTCTCCGCGACGGCGACCTCACGCGTCTTGTTCTGGTCCTGAACGCCCAACTGCTCCTCGGTGCGCAGGTGCGCGGTGTGCGCCTTGAACCGTTCCTCGGCCTGCACCTTGGCGATCTCGGCGTCCTCGCGCGCCTTCATGGTCTCCACCTCGCGGCGCTGCTTGTTCTCCGCGTCGGCCTGCCGGCGCTCGAGTTCCAGGATGGCCTCCCGGGCGTCCACGTTCTGCCGGGTGATCTCCTTCTCCTCGTTGCGCCGGAACTCGTTGGTCCGCACGTGCTCGATCGCGGTCAGCTCGGTGATCTTGCGGATGCCCTGCGCGTCCAGGATGTTGGTGCTGTCCAGTTCGGACATCGAGGTCTGCTCGAGGAAGTCGATCGCGGCGTCCTCGAGGCTGTAGCCGTTGAGGTCGGTGCCGATGATCCGCACGATCTGGTCGCGGAACTCGTTGCGCTTGGTGTAGAGGTCGACGAAGTCGAGCTGCTTGCCGGCGGTCTTCAGCGCCTCGGAGAACTTGGCGGCGAACAACTCCTGCAGCGTCGACTGGTCGCTGGCCCGCGCCGTGCCGATCGCCTGGGCCACCTTGACCACGTCCTCGGCGGTCTTGTTCACCCGCACGAAGAACGTGATCCGGATGTCCGCCCGGATGTTGTCCCGGCAGATGAGCCCTTCCTGCCCGGTTCGCTGGATCTCGATCGTCTTCACCGAGATGTCCATGATCTCCGCCTTGTGCAGCACCGGAAGCACGACCGCGCCGGTGAAGGTCACGTGCACCTGCCGCACCTTCGACACGATCAGCGCCTTGCCCTGCTCGACCTTGCGGAACAGCCGGCTGACGGCGATGAGCACGATGAACAGGACGACCAGCACCACGCCGGCCGCGATCAGGACAGGATTCATTCGGTCGACCTTCTCTCCATGGCGGACACCCAGAAGAACTCGCCATCGGCGTCATAGTCATAGATCATCGCTTCGGCCCCGGACGTGAGGGCCTCGCCGCCGGACTGCCGCACCTGCACCACGGCCGACGACCCGTCCGCCGCCGTCACCTCGGCCTGCCCGAAGTCCGTCCCCACCGAGCCCGTCCTGATCACGCAGGTCCGTCCTACGAAATCCATCCGGGACTCCTGTTTCCCCTCCGCGAACCACCCGCGCAGCGGCAGCACCAGCAGCCGGGTGCCGACCAGGCCCACCACCAGCGCCACCGGCAACACCACCACCGTCCGCAGCAGCACCCCGTCCAGCAGCACCACTCCGGCCACACTCACGAACCAGGCCAGCGTGACCAGCACCGACAGCGCCACCGTGGCCGGCACGCCCCCCAACCCCAGCCCGCCGAAGCCCCCGTCCCCGTCCAGCACGTCGGTATCCGCGCCCCCGACCAGCACCAGCACCCAGTACCCGACCACGACCACGAGCAGGAACGTGAAGATCACGGCCGGAAAAGCCAATGCGGCACCCACGAACTCACTCATGGACACCCCCCGCCGGCCGGCAACGGCAGACGGACTATACCCAGGTGAGACCCCCCGCCGAAGACCCATTGGTCAACTCGCGGCGCAACCCGTGCGGCGATGGCGCAGCGTCACCGGACCGCTACCGCCCACATGCGACGATCGATAGGGAATTCCCACCGCTCAACAAGGCCAGCCGAATTCTTGCGCCGCGCACCGCGGACTTCAGCGGTCCAGGGCGGTGAGGTCGATGGCGGCGGTGGAGAGGTTGAAGCCGTCCGGGGGGACGCCCTTGGGCGAGTTGAGCCAGTCGCCGCGATTGCGCACGCGGCGGTCGCCTTCCAGAAGGAGAGCGACATAGCAGCCGTAGTCGATGGCGAAGCCGTCGTAGAGCCGGCCGGGGTGCTGCCGGTCGGCGATGCCCCGGCGAAGCAGGTGCAGCAGTCTGGCGTCGTAGAGTTCCTCGATGGTCTGCAGATGGGCGCCGGTCTGCTGGTCGAGGACGAAGGTGCGGGAATGGCGGCGGCCGACGACCTCGTCGACGAGATAACGCAGGGTGCGGCGGGCCGGGGCGTTGGCGCTGATCGCCGTCTGCTTGTCGCGGAGGAACCAGTCCTTGGCGGCGCGGCGCACGTCGGCCAGCCCGATGGACTCGCCGAACGCGTGTTGCGCGGCCAGCGCGGCGATGTTGATCGCGTCCCGGGGCACGCCCTCCGCCGCCCTGACGAGTTCGGTGAAGGCGGCGCGGCGGAAGACTTCCGCGATGAAGCTGTCCGGATCCGGCGGCGGGTCCTGGATCATCATGGCCAGCCGCATGCTCGCGTGGTTGTAGAACAGCTGCGCGAAGAATTCCTGAGCCCGGTTGCGGGCGTGGTCGAAGATCATGAAGTCGTCCAGGCTGACCGCCGACGCGGCGTCCGATCCCACCTCGATGCCGAGGTAGTCGCCGCCGGTGGCCGGCCGGGAAAACTGCGAGCGCCGTTCGATCGCGGCGATCTTGACGGTGACGCCGGGCACCGGGAGGACGCTGCGCCGCAACAGGTCGGCCAGCAACGGCTGCAGATCAAGGGGAATGCTGCTCCACTCGTCGAGCAGCAGCCACAGCCGAGCCGGCGCAAGGGAAGCGGCGATGCGGCGCAGGGCCCTGCTGAGCGGACCGAACACCACGTGCCGGTGCTCGACGCCGGTTCGCCGCAACCGGCTCTCCGCCGCCACCGTCCGGCGCCGCGCGGACGAGATCTTGGCCGCCGGCGAGGTGGACAGCGTCGCCTCGGTAGAACGCGAGGACTCGCTGGAACCCGCGAGTTTGATCTCGCTCTCGACCTGACCGACCACCTCCACCTCGGTCGCCGCCTCCGCCAACGCATCCAGCGCGTTGAGCAGCCCGTCTTGATCGGCCACGTCGCCTTCGATCGCGACCGCGAGCAGTTTCTCGTGTATCGCCTCAAGTGCGTCGACGAGCAGGTGGGTGCCCCGCATCGCCGAACTCACCGAACTGTCGCCGTACAGTCCCCCCGCCGATCCGATGGTGCGCAGGTCGACGTAGACCACCACGTCGCCGGTTTCCTCGATGAGGTTGCAGAGATAGAGCAGCGCATGGGTTTTCCCGGTGCCTCGGCGACCGTAGAGGATCTGATGGTCGGCAGAGTTGAGCATGGCGGCGAACGAGCCCGCCGCGACGTAGGTCGTCGCCAGGGTGTGGCGGTCGGTGCTCTCCGCGCGCCGCGGGATGCGCATCAGCGCCTGGTTGAGATGTTTCTGCCGAGCGAGTGCCATCATGATCTGGGTTCCTCTACCCAGAGTGCTCTCTGACGCACTCTTCGTCATCGGCCACTCGGGTGCATCCGAGGTGGCTGCGAACCGATGACCGCCGGGGCCGCGCGGAGCGCGGCCCCGGCGACCCGTCAGGATCCGGCGCGGAAGGAGCGCAGGCAGGGAAGGGCGTTGCCGGACCAGTCGAACATGGTGAGGTTGTCGTTGGGGTTGCCTTCGCCGGGGGTCCAGCCGACGCCGGGCAGCCACTCCGGGGACCAGTCGACGAAACCGGCGCCGCGGCCGCCGGGGACGGCGGCGAGGATGTTGCGGAGTTCCTCGAAGTAGGCGGCCTGGCCGGAGCGGGTGGCGGGGAAGGCGGCACCGTCGGGAAGTTGGCTGGGTGAGGTGATGAAGTTGCCCAAGGTGTCGCCGTTGTTGAGGGTCCAGGGATAGGAGGTCTCGACGATGACCAGGTCCTTGCGATAGCGGTTGGACAGGTCGGCGAGGTTGGCGCGCAGGGTCGCGAGGGAGCCGTGCCAGAAGGGGTAGTAGGAAAGGCCGATGGTGTCGAAGCGGACGCCTTCGGCGAGGACGTGGTCGTAGAAGTAACGGGCGCCGCCGTTGTCGCCGCCGCGGTCGATGTGGACCATGATCTCGAGGCGGTTGCCGGACGGGTTGCCTTCACGGGCGCCGGTGATGCCGGCCTTCAGGAGAGTGGTGAACTCGGGCCAGTGTTCGCCGTCCGGGCGGTAGATCTGGCCGAGCGGGAACAACATGCCACTGGTGATCTCATTGCCGACCTGGATCATGGCGACCGGGGTGCCCTGCCGGGCGAAGGCGGCGACGGCGTCCCGGGTGTAGCGGCGGACGGTCTCGGCCAGTGTCGGCAGGTTCTGGCCGGTCCACGCGGCGGGGGTCGGCTGCTTGCCGGGGTCGGCCCAGAAGTCGGAGTAGTGCAGGTTGAGCAGGATGCGCATGCCGGCGGCGCGGCAGCGGCGGGCAAGGGTCAGGGCCGAGGCGAGGTCGCTGTAGCCGGCCGGGGGCGCGATCCAGACCCGGAGCCGAGCGAGGTTCGCGCCGCGGTTGGCGAGGATCTGCTCGACCGGCCGGGGGGCGCCGCCGTCCCGGTAGACCGTGCCGATCGCCTCCTCCTGCAGGGCGAACGAGATGTCGACGCCGCGGACCCGTGGACCGGGTGCGGCGGCGGCCGGGACCGACGCGACGAGCGGAAGGCCGAGAACGAGCGGGGCCGCCAGCAGGGTTCGTCTGCGCATGATCACTCCTCTGTGGACAGACGGTCAGGCTGATTCCCTGAGCACGATCTCGGTCGGCAGGATGACGGCGGCGTTGGCCTCGCCGTCGATCAGCCGTAGCAGCAGCCGCACCATCTCCGTGCTGATCCGGGACAGCGGCTGGCGAATGGTGGTCAGTGGCGGATGGCAGGCGGCCGCGATCCTGGAGTCGTCGAAGCCGGCGACCGCCACGTCGTCCGGAACCCGGCGCCCGGCCCGGCGCAGCGCGGCCAGTGCGCCCGCGGCCATCAGGTCCGACGCGACGAACACCGCGTCCACGTCGGGCGCCCGGTCCAGCAGCAGCTCCATCGCGGCGGCACCGCCGGCCTGGGTGTAGTCGCCGGTGGCCACCAGGTTCGGGTCGGACTCGCCGAGCACGTCGTGGTAGCCGGCCAGCCGGTCCACCCCACCGGAGGTGTCCAGCGGACCGGTGATCGTGCCGATCCGCCGGTACCCGCGGGAAACCAGGTAGCCGACCATCTGCCGGGCGCCGTCCCGGTCGTCGGCGGCCACGTAGGCCACGTCCCGCTCGTGGCCGAGCGGCCGGCCGCACGCCACCACCGGGACGTCCTGCGCGCGCAACTCGTCGATCAGCGGGCTGCCGGTGTGCGTGGAAACCAGCAGCGCGCCGTCCACGTGCCCGGCGGTGACGTAGCGGCTGACCCGGGCCCGGTCCTCCGGCGTGCCGGCCAGCGTGAGCAGCACGGTGATGTCGTTGTCCGCGAGGGCCTGCGTGCAACCGTGCAGCAGGAGGTTGAAGTTCGGGTCCTCGAACAGCCGGTCCTGCGGCTCGGACAGGATGAACGCCACCGACTTCGACCGTTGCGTGGCAAGGCTCCTGGCATGCGGGTTGATCACGTAGCCGGTCTTGCGGATGGCCCGGTCGATGGCGCTCTGCGCGGACCCGCTCACGTTGCGCCCGCCGTTGAGCGCGCGGGACACCGTGCCGCGGGACACCCCGGCAACAGTGGCGACGTCGTCCATGGTGGGACGCCTGCGTCTGGTCCTGGTCAACCCTTCACCGCTCCCGCCATCAGATCGATCCGCCAGTACCGTTGCAGGGAAAGGAAAAGCGCGATCAGCGGGAGCACCGACAGCAGCGCGCCGGTGATCACCAGGTTGTACAGGGCCGGCTGGGCGTTGCCCTGCTTGAGCATGGTCACCAGGCCGACGGTGAGCGGGAACTTCCGGTCGTCGCCGAGCATGATGTAGGGCAGCAGGAAGTTGTTCCAGATGGCCACGAACTGGAACAGGAACACGGTCACCAGACCCGGCACCATCATCGGCAGCGCCACCGCGGCGAAGATCCGCCACTCCCCCGCGCCGTCGGTGCGAGCCACCTCGAGCACCGGATCGGGTACCGCGGCGGCCGCGTAGATGCGTGCGAGGTAGACGCCGAACGGGCTGACGACGCTCGGCAGCAGCACCGCGGCGTAGCTGTCGGCCAGGCCGATCCGGGCCAGCAGCAGGTACTGCGGCACGGCCAGCACCACGCCCGGCACCAGCACGCCGGCCAGCAGCACGTAGAAGATCGCCGTCCGGCCGGGGAACCGGAACTTGGCGAGGGCGTAACCGGTCAGCCCGGACAGCGCCGCGGACGCCGCCGCGCCGGCCCCGGCGTAGATCGCGGTGTTCCCGGCCCACCGCCAGAACAGCCCGTCCCGGTAGCCGGCCAGCTCCACGATGTTGCTCAGCAGCGCGGTACCCGGGACGAACGTGGACGTGCCGAACAGCTCCGAGCTGCTCTTGGTCGCCGCGATGACCACCCAGGCCACCGGAAGCAGGCAGTATGCCGCCCCGATGAACAGCACGAGCACCGGCAGCCGGGTGGTCACAGATCCTCCCCGGCGAACGCCCGCCCGGCGACCAGCCGGAGGAACAGCACGGACAACGCCAGGGTGACCACGGCGATCACGATCGAGGCGGCCGCGGCCGAGTGGATGTCGCCGCGCACGAAGGCATCCGTGTAGACCTTCATCAGCGGCGTCCAGGTCGACGGCAGCGAGTTGGTCAGCGGCGCCAGCGTGGTCGGCTCGGTGTAGACCTGCAACGTGGCGATCACCGTGAACACGCCGGCCATCACCAGCGCCGGCGTGATCAGCGGGGTCTTGATCCGCAGCGCGATCTGCCGCTCGCTGCACCCGTCCAGCCGGGCCGACTCGTAGACCTCGGCGGGAATCGCCCGCAAAGCGGTGAGGATCACCACCATGTTGAAGCCGACCCCGCCCCACAGCCCGATGTTGAGCACCGCGAACAGCAGCAGGCCCGGGCCGAGCATGTCGGCCGGCACCGGCAACGGGGTCAGCGCCGGCAGGTACAGGAAGCCCCACAGCACGCTGGCCACCACGCCCGGCACCGCGTAGGGCAGGAAGATCGCGATCCGGTTGAACCGCGCGAACCGCGACTTCGGAAGGTCCAGCAGCAACGCGAACAGCAGCGCGAGGCCCAGCATCGTGGGTACCAGGATCGCGCCGTAGCCGAGCACCCGCAGCGCACCTCGCCAGAACTCGGGGCTGGCCAGCGCATCCCGGTAGGTGGCGAGCCCGGCGAACACCTCGGTCCGCGCGCCCCGGCCCAGCCCGAGCCCGGTGACCCGGGTGCGGTGCAGGCTCAGATAGACGGTGTAGCCGATCGGCAGCAGAACGACGAGGGTGAACAGGATGATCGCCGGCGCGAGGAAGGCGTACGGCACGGCGCGCTGGCGCGGACCCCGGGACACCCTCACCCCTCAACCTTGAACCCGTTCTTCCGCATGTCCTCCAGGGTGGTCCGGTGCATGACCGCGACCGCGTCCGAGAACGGTGCCCGGTCGGTGATCGCCTTGCCGAACGTGTCCTTGTAGGCCTGGTAGGCGACGTTGACGTTGGGTCCCCAGGTCCAGCCGACCGCGGTGTCGGCGATCTGCTTGGCCTGCGGGTAGAAGTCGGTCTGCTCGGCCATGAACGCCGGCGGCTTGGCCAGCGCCGGGCCGGACTGCGCGTCCCGCGCGGCCGGGTACAGGGCACCGGCGGTGACCAGCGCCTCGGTGGCCACCGGGTCGGTGTTCAGCCAGATCGCGAACTCGGCGGCCGCCTTGGCGTTGCGGGAGTTGGCCGACACCGCGGTGGACGAGCCGCCCCAGTTGCCGGTGCGGTTCTCCCCGGCCGACCACTGCGGCATCGGGACCATCGCCCACTTGCCCTTGGTCTGCGCGGCAACGCTTTCCAGCACGCCCGGCGCCCAGATCGCGCTCGGCCAGGCGAGCAGCGTGCCGTCGCCGAGCGACTTGTTCCACTCCGGGGTGTACATCGGCTGGTCGTCGACCACGCCCTCGGCGACCAGGCCGCCCCAGAAGTCGGCCACCCGCCTGGTCGCGGCGTCGTTGATGCCGACCGTCCAGGTCTCGCCGGCCACGCCCCACCACCGGCCCCCGGCCTGCTGGGCCAGGCCGGCGAACCAGCCGGGATCGTTGCTGGAGAAGGTGGTCAGGAAGTTGCTCGTGGTCTTGGCGCGCAACGCCCGTGCGGTGGCGGCGAACTCGTCCCAGGTCTTCGGCACGGTAAGGCCGAACTGCTGGAACAGGTCCGTGCGGTAGTAGAGCATCATCGGCCCGCTGTCCTGCGGGATCGCGTAGACCGCGTCGGTGCCGAGCGTGACCTGCGCCCAGACGCCGTCGGCGAACTTCTCCTTCGCCCCGCCGGCGAAGTCGGACAGGTCGGCGACCGCGTCGTTGCTGACGAACGTCGGCAGCGCCTGGTACTCCGCCTGGAACAGATCCGGCGCGTTGCCGCCCTTGGCGGCGGTGAGCACCTTGGTGACCAGTTCGTCGCCCTGCGACTGCCGGCTGACCGTGACCCGCACGTCGGGATGGCTGCTGTTCCACTTGTCGACGACCTGCTCGATGTTGGTCGCCCAGGTCCAGAAGGAAAGTTCGACCGGGCCGGCGGATCCGCCCTCGTCGCCGCCGGAGTCGGTGGTGCAGCCGGCCAGCAGGCTCGCGCCCGCCGCCAGCGCCAGGATCGGACGAAGCGCGCCTCGCATCACGTGACCTCGTTTCGCTCCGTTGCGGCTGAATGAGGAACTGTGAGCGCTCCCAGTTTTGAGCCTGTCATGCGACGCTGTCAACCACGTCGTTCATACTGTGAGCGCTCACAGGGAGTCCGCATGATCATTCCCAGGCTCGACCGGATCGCCTACGGCGGTGACTACAACCCCGAACAGTGGCCGCCGGAGGTCTGGCCGCAGGACGTGCGCCTGATGCGGGCGGCCGGGGTCAACCTGGTCACGGTCGGCGTGTTCAGCTGGGCCGAGCTGGAGCCGCGACCGGACGAGTACGAGTTCGGCTGGCTGGACGAGGTGCTCGAGCTGTTGCACGGCAACGGGATCGCGGTCGACCTGGCCACTCCGACGGCGGCGCCGCCGGCCTGGCTGGCCCACCGGCACCCGGGCAGCCGGCTGGTCGACCGGGACGGCCGGGTACTCGGATTCGGTGCCCGTCAGGGGTTCTGTCCCAGCTCACCGGACTACCGGGCCCGGGCCGCGGCGATCGCCGAGCGGCTCGCCACCCGCTACGCCGGGCACCCCGGCCTGGTGCTCTGGCACGTGCACAACGAGTACGGCGGCGCCAACCCGGCCTGCTACTGCCCCGTCTCCGCGGCGGCGTTCCGGGTCTGGCTGGACCGGCGCTACGGCGACCTGGCCGAGCTCAACGCCGCCTGGGGCACCACGTTCTGGGGCCAGCGCTACAGCGACTGGGCCGAGATCGAACCGCCCCGGCGCACCCCGACCGCCGGCAACCCGGCCCAGCAGCTGGACTTCCTGCGGTTCAGCGCCGACGAGCACCTGACCAACTTCCGGGCCGAGCGGGACATCCTGCGCCGGTACTCCCCCGGCGTGCCGGTCACCACGAACCTGATGATCCCGGCGTGCAAGACGATGGACTACTGGCGGTGGGCCGGCGAGGTCGACGTGGTGTCCAACGACCACTATTTGCGGGCCGAGTCTGCGGACAACCACATCGAGCTGGCCATGGCCGCGGACCTGACCCGCGGGGTGGCCGGGCAGTCGCCGTGGCTGCTCATGGAGCACTCGACCAGCGCGGTCAACTGGCAGCCGCGCAACATCGCCAAGCGGGCGGGCGAGCTGCGCCGCAACAGCCTGACGCACCTGGCCCGGGGCGCCGACGGTCTGCTGTTCTTCCAGTGGCGGGCGGCCCGGTTCGGCCAGGAGAAGTTCCACTCCGCGATGCTTCCGCACGGCGGCACCGACACCGGCATCTGGCGCGAGGTGACCGCGCTCGGGTCCGCGCTCGGCGCGCTGGCGCAGGTCCGCGGGACGCCGGTCGCCGCCGACGTCAGCATGGTGTGGGACTGGGAGTCCTGGTGGGCGGTGGAGCTGGACTGGCGCCCGTCGGTGGATCTGGACTACCTGGAGCGGGTCACGGCCTGCTACGCCTGGCTGTGGCGGGCGCACCTCACCGTGGACTTCACTCCGCCCGGCGGGGATCTTTCCGGTTACCCGCTGGTGATCGTCCCCAGCCTCTACCTGCTGCACGCCGACGCCGCCGCCAACCTGGCCGACTACGTGCGGGGCGGCGGAACCCTCGTGGTGTCGTACTTCTCCGGCATCGTCGACGCCAACGACGCGGTGCATCCCGGCGGGCATCCCGGGCCGCTGCGCGAGTTGCTCGGCCTCGTCGTGGAGGAGTTCCGGCCGCTGCGCGCCGGCGAGACCGTCCGGCTGGACGGCGGGACGACCGGCGACGTGTGGACCGAACTGGTGCGGCCGCGCGGCGCCACGCCGGTGCTGCGCTACCTCGACGGGCCGGCCGCGGGCGAGCCGGCGGTGACCCGGCACCCGTTCGGCGCCGGTGTCGCCTGGTACGTGTCCACCCGGCTGCGCGGCGAGGATCTCGATGCCGTGCTGCGCCCCGCGTGCGGCGATGCCGCGATCGCGCCGCGCGACGATCTGCCGGCCGGTCTCGAGGTCGTGCGCCGCGGCCCGTTCCTGTTCGCCATCAACCACACCGACCAGGACGCCAAGCTGCCCGCGGCGGGCACCGAGTTGCTCACCGGCGGGCACTGCGCCGGCCTGCTTCGGGTCCCGGCCGGCGAGGTGCGGGTGATCAGAACGGAGTGATCAGCTCGCCTTGCGGTCCAGCCACTCCGGCTGGGCGTCCGCCTCGCACCACTCCAGTGCGTTCACCGTCCACTTCAGGGCGAGCACGATCACCTGCACGTTCGCCTTGGCACCGCCGGAAAGCGCCAGCACGACCTGGTCGTCGGCGTCCTGCGGACAGCCGTTGACCTGTGCCAGCAACGCCCGGACCGTGGCCCGCACCGGCGGGTCGAGGTGATCGATGTCCACCGCCGACTCATCCGGCCCGCGCAGGTCCGCGCCGAACGCCCCGCTCATCCCCATCGCCCCGGCCCGCCAGATCAGCATCGTGGCCAACGCCTCGATCAGCGCGCCGAGGATCAACCGCAGCCGCTCGGCCTGCCGCCGTCCGGCGAAGCTGAGCAGGGTGAGCGCGCCGGTCACCGCGTCCAGTTGCCCGGACCGGGCCAGGGTCACCAACCGGCCGGCCGTCGACCGAGCCTCCTGCCGCGGGTCTGCCGCCATGATCCACCGTCCCCGACTCGACCACTCGTTCCGCAGCGGGGAATACCCAGCTCAAGTGAACCGAACCGCGCTCGATCCGCGACGATGCGCGTGGTCGAGCCGGGGACGGCGTGGCGGTCAGGCGGTCAGAACTGCAGGCTCCACGTGTTGATCGTGCCGATGTCCTGCGGGCCGGCGTCCCGGACCCGCAGCCGCCAGGTTCCGTTGGCCACTTCGCTGGCGGCGTTGATGGTGAACGTTCCGGTCAGGTTGTCCGCGCTGCCGCCGATGCGGTTGTGGATGTTGTACGCGGTGCCGTCCGGCGCGAGCACGTCGACCACCAGGTCGCCGCGGAAGGTGTGCCGGATGTCCACGCCGACGGCCAGTGCCGCCGGGGCGTTGCCGGCCACCCCGCTGACCGTGATCGGGCTCTCCACCGTGGACAGGTCGGGGATCGGCACGTCGGTCGGGTTCTCGAAGCGCGGACCCGGCGGTGTGGTCGAACCGGCGGCCAGCGACCAGATCGCGTTGGCGATCGCGTCGGCGTTGCGGTCCAGCGCGGTGGTGTTGATGTTGGCCATCGTGTCGCACGAGCGGTGGTAGCACCGGTCGAACGCGACGCCGCTGGACCCGCCCCACTTCTGCGCCTGGGCCGCGGTCTTGGTCACCTCGGCGCCGGTGAACAACCCGCCGGTCGGGATCCCGGCCCGGGCGAACGCCGCGTGGTCGGACCGCCCGCCGACGTTGGTCAGCTCGGTGGGCACGCCGATCGTGGCGAAGTGCGCCTCGAGCGCGCGCTGCAGGTTGATCGACCCGGTCGGCTGACCGCTGCTGCTGTAGACGAAGTAGCCGGGGTTCGGCGAGCCGATCATGTCGAAGTTCAGGTATCCCCTGATCCTGGACCGCTCCGCGGCCGGCAGGTTGTTGACGTAGAAGGTGGAGCCGACCAGACCCAGCTCCTCCGCCCCCCACCAGCCGAAGCGCAGATGGCGCTGCGGCTGGAAGTTCGTGCGCGCCACGGTGAGCGCGACCTCGAGCAGGCCCGAGGAACCCGAGCCGTTGTCGTTGATGCCCGGGCCGGCCGAGACGCTGTCCAGGTGGCCGCCGGACATGAGGATGTTGCTGGTGTCGCCGCCCGGCCAGTCGGCGATCAGGTTGAACCCGGTGGCGCCGTTGGAGGTGAAGCTCTGCACCGAGGTGGTGTAGCCGGCGTCGTTGAGCCGGCTCCGGATGAAGTCGATCGACGCCTGGTAGCCGGGCCGGCCGTGCGCCCGGTTGCCGCCGTTGTTGGTGGCGATGGACTGCAGCTGGTTGAGGTGTGCTTGTACGTTGGCGAGCGAGATGTCGGGCGCCGCAAGGGTTTCCGGTGGCGCGGCGGTGGCCGGCGCACTCCAGAGCAGGCCGGCGAGCACGATGCCGGCGCTCAGGGTCGGGATGGTGACTCTGTTACCCATGATTTGCTGCCTCCAGCAGGGTTTGGGGGCCAACGAGCAGAGCGTTGCGGGCGCCCGCCGATGCAGGTAGCGGCCGATCGTGCTGTTTCCTTCCCAGTTAACGGGCGTTCAGTGCGACTCCCGGTGGACCTGGTGGCCGCTGGCGCCGACCAGGAAGTCGAGGTCCGCTCCGGTTTCCGCGCCCATGACCGTGTCGACGTAGAGCCGCTGCCAGCCGCGGGTGGGGCGGGCGAGCGCGTCGAGCATGGCCGGTGCCGGCGGCCGGCGGTCCAACTCGTCCTGCGGCACCTCGACGTCGATCCGGCGCCGCTCGACGTCCAGCACGATCCAGTCGCCGGTGCGGATCCGGTCCAGTGGTCCCCCGGCGGCGGCCTCCGGCGCCACGTGCAGCACGACGGTGCCGTAGGCGGTGCCGCTCATCCGGCCGTCGCAGATGCGCAGCATGTCGCGGACGCCCTGGCGCAGCAGCTTCTCCGGCAGCGGCATGTTGGACACCTCCGGCATGCCGGGGTACCCCCGGGGGCCGCAGCCGCGCAGAACGAGGACCGTGTCGGCGTCGACGTCCAGCGCCGGGTCGTCGATGCGGGCGTGGAAGTCCTCGATCGAGTCGAACACGACCGCCGGGCCGCGGTGCCGCATCAGGTGCGGCGAGGCCGCGGCCGGCTTGATGACAGCGCCGTCGGGGGCGAGGTTGCC
>NZ_DASUCC010000044.1:0-152389 GCF_035762905.1 Actinophytocola sp. | reverse complement strand
GAAGAGAACCTGTCGCAAGGGCTGGTCAAGTTCCGGGTCAAGTCGGGCGCAGACCGAGTCCAGGGTGTCAGCAAAGACGGGGTAGATCTCGTAGAGCTGCCGACCCATACCGGCACGCTGGGAACCCTGACCAGTGAACAGAAATGCCACGGGCCCGGTGCCGGCGGTGCCGCGCACGGCGGGATTGGCCAGCCCGGCCAGGAGTTCTGCCCGAGTGCCGATCACCGCGGCGCGGTGGTCCAGCGCGGCGCGGGTGGTGGCCAGAGCGTGGGCGATGTCGGCGGCCGGCAACTCGTCGGGCAGCGCGGCCAGTTGGTCGGCTTGGGCGCGCAGCGCGGGTTCGGTGTGGGCGGACAGGATCCAGGCCAGCACCGGGGGTTCGGGCTTAGCAGGAACGGGAGTCGGGTCCGGGGCCTGCTCGATGATCGCGTGGGCGTTGGTGCCGCTGATGCCGAAGGAGGAGATGCCGGCGCGCCGGGGGCGATCGGCCGGCCACGGTTGAGCCTCGGTGAGCAGCTCGACCGCGCCGGCGGTCCAGTCCACGTGCGCGGAGGGCTCCTCGGCGTGCAACGTGGCCGGCAGCACCCCGTGTCGCATCGCCATGACCATCTTGATCACACCGGCGACCCCGGCGGCGGCCTGGGTGTGCCCGATGTTGGACTTGATCGAGCCCAACCACAGCGGGGATTCCCGGTCCTGGCCGTAGCTGGCCAGCAGCGCGGTGGCCTCGATCGGGTCGCCGAGCGTGGTGCCGGTGCCGTGCGCCTCCACCGCGTCCACATCGGACGGTGCCAGGCCGGCGCTGCGCAGGGCCGCGCGGATGACCCGCTGCTGGGACGGACCGTTGGGCGCGGTCAGGCCGTTGGACGCGCCGTCGGAGTTGACCGCCGAACCACGGACAACGGCGAGGATGCGATGGCCCCGGCGCCGGGCGTCGGAGACGCGTTCCAGGGCCAGCATGCCGACACCCTCGGACCAACCCGTGCCGTCGGCGTTCGCGGCGAACGGCTTGCACCGGCCGTCTGCGGCCAGGCCGCCCTGCCGGGAGAACTCGGTGAAGATGCCCGGGGTGGCCATCACGGTGACACCACCGGCCAGCGCCAGGTCGCACTCGCCGGAGCGCAGCGCCTGCGCGGCCCAGTGCAGCGCCACCAGCGACGACGAGCACGCGGTGTCCACGGTGACCGCCGGGCCCTCCAACCCGAGGGTGTAGGCGATCCGGCCGGAGGCGACGCTGCCGGTGTTGCCGGTCAGCAGGTAGCCGCCGAAGTCCACCGGCGCCTCGTGCAGCCGGGGCCCGTACTCCTGCGACATGGCACCGACGAACACCCCGGTCCGGCTGCCCTGCAGGGACAGCGGATCGATGCCGGCCCGCTCCAGCACCTCCCACGCGGTCTCCAGCAGCACCCGCTGCTGTGGGTCCATGGCGATCGCCTCGCGCGGTGAGATGCCGAACAGCGCGGCATCGAACTCCCCGGCGTCGTAGAGGAATCCACCCTGGGACGTGGCGCTGGCGCCGGACCGCAAGGCGCCGAGATCCCAGCCGCGGTCGGCGGGGAACTCGCCCATGGCGTCCCGGCCGGACTCGACCAGTTGCCACAGGTCCTCCGGCGAGGTCACCCCGCCCGGGAACCGGCAGGCCATTCCGACGATCGCCACCGGCTCGTCCACCGCGACCGGCGCCGAACCGGTCGGTTCGGGTGTCGCGGAACCGATCAGCTCGCCGCGCAGATACTCGGCCAGCGCGACGGGTGTTGGGTAGTCGAACACGACCGTCGGCGGCAGCCGCAGCCCGGTCTCGGAACCGGCCCGGTTGCGCAGCTCCACCGAGGTGAGCGAGTCAAAGCCCAACTCCTTGAAGCTGCGGTCCGGCTGGATCACGTCGGCCGAAGCGTGGCCGAGCACCATGGCCGCCTGGGTGCGGACCAACTCGCCGAGCAGCCGCCGCTGCTCCGGCTCGGCCAGCCCGGCCAGCCGGCCGGCCAGCGAGGAACCGCCGGCCAGGCCGGCGGCGCGGCGGACCGGCGCCCGCACCAACCCGCGCAGCAGAGCCGGAACCGGCGCCTGGCGCAGTGCCGCGATGTCCAGCCGGGTCGGCACCAGGTGGGCCGCCCCGGAGCCGGTCGCGGCATCGAACAGCGCCAAACCGTCCGCTGTGGACAGTGCGGCACCGGTGCGCTCGAGCCGGGCGCGGTCCACCTCGCTGAGACTTCCGCTGATCCCGCTGGCCTGGGCCCACAACCCCCAGCCGAGCGACACCGCCGGTAACCCCAGTGCCCGCCGCCGGAACGCCAGAGCGTCCAGCACCGCGTTGGCCGCCGCGTAGTTCGCCTGACCCGCGGTGCCGAACGTGGCGGCCACCGACGAGTACAGCGCGAACAGCGCGAGATCCTGGCCGGCGGTCAGCTCATGCAGTTGCAGCGCCGCATCGGCCTTCGACCGGAGAACCGCGTCGAACCGCTGCGGGGTCAACGACTCCAGCACGCCGTCGTCGGCCACCCCGGCGCAGTGCACGACCCCGGTCAGCGGGCGCTCGAGGTCCGCCAGCACCAGCGAAAGCGCGTCCCGGTCCGCCACGTCGCATGCCACCGCCCGGGCGTGTGCACCCAGCTCCGCCAGGCGGGCCAACAGCTCCGCGGCGCCGGCGGCGTCCGGGCCGCTCCGGCTGAGCAGCACCAGATGCCGAACCCCGTGCGTGGTCACCAGGTGCTCGGCGAGCAGCGCGCCGAGCGTGCCGGTGCCGCCGGTGATCAGCACCGTGCCGTCCGGGTCGAGCGCATGCGGCACGGTGAGCACGTTCTTGCCGATGTGCCGGCCCTGGCCCACGTGCCGCAGCGCGGCGACCGCGTCGCGGATGTCCCAGGCCCGGGTGGGCAGCAGGGTCAGCTCGTCACGCTCGAACAGCGCCACGATCTCGGCCAGCATCCCGGCCAGCCGGTCCGGGCCGGCCTCGTGCAGGTCGAACGCCCGGTACCCGAACTCCCCGTCGGGGGTGCGCAGGTCGGCCTTGCCCATCTCGACGAACCGGCCGCCCGGACCGAGCAGCCGCATCGAGGCGTCGATGAACTCGCCGGTCAGCGAGTTGAGCACCACGTCCATCCGGCCCGGCAGCCGGGCGGCGAACCCGGTGTCCCGGGAGGAGGCCAGGTGATCCTCGGGCACACCGAGCCCGCACACGGTGTCCCACTTGTGCGGGCTGGCCGTGCCGTACACCTCGGCGCCGAGGTGGCGGGCGAGTTGCACCGCGGCCATGCCCACCCCGCCGGCCGCGGCGTGGATCAGCACCGACTCCCCGGCCCGCAGCCCGGCCAGATCGACCAGCGCGTAGTAGGCGGTCAGGAACACGATCGGCACGGACGCGGCGTCGGTGAACGACCAGCCGTCCGGGATCGGCGCGACCAGCCGCCGGTCGACCGCCACCCGCGGCCCGAACCCGCCGGACACCAACCCGAAAACCTTGTCCCCCACCGCGAGATCGGTCACGCCCGGGCCGAGTTCGAGCACCACGCCGGCCGCCTCGGAGCCGAGCAGCTCCGGCTCCGGGTAGGTGCCGAGCGCGATCAGCACGTCGCGGAAGTTCAGTCCGGCCGCGCGTACCTCGATCCGCACCTGGCCGGGCAGGAGTTCGGCGCCGGCCAGCTCGACGGCGGCGACGTCGGTCAGCGATCCGTCGCCCGGTTCCAGCCGCCAGTCCGGCGTGCGCGGTACGGGAAGCATCGGCAGCGCGGATGCCCGGGCCAGCCGGGGCACCAGGGCCACCCCGGCGCGGATCGCCACCTGCGGCTCGTCCGACGCGAGCACCGCGGGCAGCAGCTCGAGCGAACCGGCACCGTCGAGATCGACCAGCACGAACCGGTCCGGGTGTTCGGCCTGCGCCGAGCGCACCAGGCCCCAGACCGCCGCGCCGGCCAGATCGGTCACCAGGTCACCGGGGTCGGCGGCGACCGCGCCCCGGGTCAGCACCGCCAGCCGACCCGAACCCTCGGCCAGCCAGGACCGCAGCTCGGCCAGCACCCGGTGGGTGGTCTCGGCGATCGAGCCGCCCGGCTCGTCCAGTCGCAGCAGCGGCACCGGTTCGGCCGAAGTGTCCGAAGTGGACATCGGGGTCCAGCGCACCGCGAACAGCGCGTCGTCCGCGCCGGTCGCGTCGTCCAACTGGCTCGCCGACACCGGCCGCAGCACCAGGGACTCCACCGACACCACCGGCGCGCCGGCGGCGTCGAACGCCTGCAGCGACAGGGTGTCCGGCCCGGCGGGGAGCAGCCGCACCCGCAGCACCGGCGCACCGGCCGCGTGCAGGGACACCCCGGACCAGGCGAACGGCAGCGGCGCCGAGCCGGTGTCGGACACCAGGCCGCCGGCGATCATGGCGTGCAGCGCGGCGTCGAGCAGCGCCGGGTGGACGCCGAAGTGCTCGGCGTCGCCGCGGACCGCGTCGGGCAGCTCCACCTCGGCGAACACCTCGCCGGCCCGGGTACGCCAGACCGCCCGCAGGCCACGGAAGGCCGGGCCGTAGGCCAGCCCGATCCGGGCCAGTTCGGGGTAGCAGCCGGTGAGGTCGACCGGCTCCGCGCCTTCCGGCGGCCAGACCGGTTCCCCGGCCGGCGCCGCCGGGCCGTCCGCGCCGAGCACCCCGGTGGCGTGCAGGGTCCACGCTGCGTCGTCGCCGTCCGGCCGCGAGTAGATCTCCACCCGCCGGTGGCTGAGGTCGTCGGAGTCGACCGGCACGTTCACCTGCACCTGCACCGCACTCCGCTCGGGCAGCACCAGCGGCACCCGCAGGGTCAGCTCGTCCAGCCACGCGCAGCCGACCCGCTCGCCGGCTTGCAGGGCCAACTCCACCAGCGCCGTGCCGGGCACCAGGATCCGGTCCAGCACCACGTGATCGGCCAGCCATGGTTGCGTGGCAACGGAGAGCCGGCCGGTGAGCACCACGCCGGCGCCGGAGGCCAGTGACACCGCCGCACCCAGCAACGGGTGGTCGGCCACCCCGAGCCCGGCGGTGCGCACATCGGCGGCGCCGGCCCGGTCGTCCAGCCAGTACCGCCTGCGCTGGAAGGCATAGGTCGGCAGCGCGACCCGCCGCGCCCGACCGGCGAACGCCGGGGTCCAGTCCACGGCGACGCCGCGCACCCAGGCCCGGCCCAGCCCGGCCAGGAACGTCTCCGGCTCGGCCCGCCCGGCCCGGCACACCGGTACCGCGACGCCCTCGTCCACGAGAGCGGAGAGCACGCCATCGGGCCCCAGCTCCAGGAACGTGGTGACCCCGTTGTCGCGCAGGGTGGTGAGGCCGTCGGCGAACCGGACCGTGTCGCGGACGTGCCGCACCCAGTACTCCGGGTCGGTGACGTCACCGGAGGTCACCACCGGGATCCGGGGTGGTTGGTAGGTCAGGGTTTCGGCCACGGCGCGGAACTCGGCCAGCATCGGGTCCATGTGCGGCGAATGGAACGCGTGCGAGACGGTCAGGCGCTTGGACTTGGCCCAGCGCGGCGCCAACTCCGCGACCACGTCCGCATCCCCAGAGATGACCACCGACGTCGGGCCGTTGACCGCCGCGATGCTCACCCGGTCCTCGAGTCCGGCGATCGCTTCGATGACCTCGGCCTCGGTCGCCTGCACGGCCAGCATCGCCCCACCGGTGGGCAGCGCCTGCATCAACCTTCCGCGCGCAGCGACAAGAACGCAGACATCGTCCAAGGACAGCACACCTGCCACATATGTGGCAGCCAACTCACCGATGGAATGCCCCAGCAGGAAGTCCGGAGTGATACCCCAGGACTCCACCAGCCGGAACAGCGCCACCTCAAGCGCGAACAACCCCGCCTGCGTGTACACGGTCTGGTTCAACAGATCAGAGTCGGTGAACACGACCTGCCGCAGCGGGCGCTCGAGTTCCGTGTCCAACCGGGCACACACGGCGTCGAAAGCGGTGGCGAAGACGGGAAAGGTGTCGTAGAGCTGCCGCCCCATGCCGACCCGCTGCGAACCCTGACCGGTGAACAGGAAGGCGACCCGACCCTTGGCCACCTCGTCGCGCAGCACCCCGGGCGCGGAGCGGCCCGCGGCCAGCGAAGCCAGCCCGGCCAGCAACTCGTCCCGGTCCGAACCCAGCACCACGGCCCGGTGCTCGAGCGCGGCCCGGGTGGTCGCCAGCGCCGACCCGATGTCGACAACGGACTCGTCGGACCCGGTCAGCAATCGGGTCGCCTGCTCCCGCAACGCATCCGCGGACCGGGCGGAGATCATCCAGGGCACCGGACCGACGACCTGGTCGGCTGCCAACGGCTCCGGCTCGGCCGGCGGCGCCTGCTCGACGATGGCGTGCGCGTTGGTGCCGCTGATCCCGAACGAGGACACCGCGGCCCGGCGCGGCCGGTCGGCCGCCCACGGCCGCGCCTCGGTGAGCAGTTCGACCGCGCCGGCGGTCCAGTCCACGTGCGGGGAGGGCTCGTCGACGTGCAGAGTGCGCGGCAGGATTCCGTGCCGCATCGCCATGGTCATCTTGATGATCCCGGCGATGCCGGCGGCGGCCTGGGTGTGGCCGATGTTGGACTTCAGCGAGCCCAGCCACAGCGGGCTTTCCCGGTCCTGGCCGTAGGTGGCCAACAGTGCGGTGGCCTCGATCGGGTCGCCGAGCGCGGTCCCGGTGCCGTGCGCCTCCACCGCGTCCACATCGGACGGTGCAAGGCCGGCGTCGGCCAGCGCCGCCCGGATCACCCGCTGCTGCGACGGCCCGTTCGGCGCGGTCAACCCGTTGGACGCGCCGTCGGAGTTGACCGCGCTCCCCCGGACGACCGCCAGCACCTCGTGCCCGTTGCGGACCGCGTCGGACAGCCGTTCCAGGACGAGCATGCCGACACCCTCGGACCACGCGGTGCCGTCCGCGGCCGCCGAGAACGCCTTGCACCGCCCGTCGGCGGCCAGCCCGCCCTGCCGGCCGAACTCGGTGAAGATCCCCGGCGCCGACATGACCGTGACCCCGCCGGCCAGGGCCATCGCGCACTCCCCCGAGCGCAGCGCCCGCACCGCCAGATGCAGCGCCACCAACGAGGACGAGCACGCGGTGTCCACCGTCACCGCCGGCCCCTCCAGGCCGAAGGTGTAGGCGATCCGGCCGGACGCCACGCTCGCGGTGTTTCCGGTGAGCAGGTAGCCCTCGTGGTCGTCGGCGGCCTCGTGCAGCCGCGGCCCGTAGTCCTGGGACATGGCCCCGACGAACACCCCGGTCCGGGAGCCGCGCACCGAGGTCGGCGCGATGCCGGCGCGCTCGAGCGCCTCCCAGGCGGACTCCAGCAGCAGCCGCTGCTGCGGGTCCATGGCCAGTGCCTCGCGCGGGGAGATCCCGAACAGCTCGGCGTCGAAGTCGGCCGCGTCGTGCAGGAACCCGCCCGCGTCGCCGTCGCCGACCCGGCCGCGCAGGTCGTCCAGATCCCAGCCGCGGTCGGTGGGATACCCGCCGATGGCGTCCGTCCCGGAGTGCACCAGCCGCCACAGGTCCTCCGGCGAGGCCACGCCGCCGGGGTAGCGGCAGGCCATGGCCACGATCGCGATCGGCTCGGCCGCCGAAGAGTCCGATGTGGACGCTTCGAGGACCGGCCGGCCCGCGCCGGACAGTTCCTCGCACAGGTAGGCCGCGACCGCTTCCGGGGTCGGGTAGTCGAACAGCAGCGTGGTCGGCAACGGCAGGCCGGAGCCGACCGCGAGCCGGTTGCGCAGTTCCACCGCGGTCAGCGATTCGAAGCCGAGATCCTCGAACGTGCGGGCGGTGTCCACCGCGCCCGGCGAGGAGAACTCCCCCAGCGCCGCGATGTGCGCGCAGACCAGTTCGAGCGCGATGCGCCGCCGCTCGCTCTCCGGCACCCCGGCCAGCCGGTCGCGCAGCGGGGAATCCGGTGCCGTGGCCCGGACTCCCGGGACCGGCGTCTCGTCGCGGACCGCCCCGGTGGTCGCCATCGCCGTGGACCCGCGCCAGTACCGCTCCCGCTGGAACGGGTAGGTCGGCAGATCCACCCGCCGAACGTCCAGACCGGCGAACACCGCCGGCCAGTCCACGGCGGTGCCGGCCGCGTGCGCCTCGGCCAGGCAGGTCAGCAGCGCCTCGCGCTCGTCCCGGTCGGCGCGCAACGTCGTGGTGACGCAGATCCGGCCGGCGGCATCGGGACCGGCATCGGGACCGGCATCGTGGTGGTCGGCACAGTCCCGCGCCATCCCGGCCAGCACGCCGGTCGGACCGACCTCGACGAACCGGGTGACGCCGAGCCGGCGCAGCGTGCCGATGCCGTCGGCGAACCGCACCGGCTGCCGGATGTGCCGCACCCAGTACTCCGGGTGCTGGATCTCCGCCGGATCCACCGGCTCTCCGGACACATTGGACACGATCGGGATGCGGGGCGGCTGGAACGACAGGGTTTCGGCCACGGCGCGGAACTCGGCCAGCATCGGCTCCATCCGCGGCGAGTGCGAGGCGATCGACACCGCCAGCCGCTTCACCTTGCGTCCCTCGGCCTTCCAGCCCTCGGCCAGCTCGGTGACCACGTCCGCGTCGCCGGAAACCACGACCGAGGTGGGTCCGTTGAGCGCGCCGATGCCCACCCGGGACTCGTGCCCGGCCAGCGCCGCGAGCACCTCGGCCTCGCTGGCCTGCACCGCGAGCATCGCCCCGCCGGGCGGCAGGGCCTGCATCAGCCGGCCGCGCGCGGCCACCAGCCGGCAGGCGTCGGCCAGCGACAGCACCCCGGCCACGTGCGCGGCGGCCAATTCGCCGAGCGAGTGCCCGACCAGGTAGTCCGGCCGCACCCCGAAGGACTCCAGCAGCCGGAACAGCGCCACCTCCACCGCGAACAGCGCGGGCTGGGTGTAACCGGTCTGGTCCAGCAGCTCCGGTTCGCCGTCGATCACTGCGCGCAACGGCCGGTCCAGCTCGAACCGCGCACAGACCTCGGCCAGCGCGGTGTCGAACACCGGGAAGGCCGCAGCGAGTTCGCGGCCCATGCCGAGCCGCTGCGCGCCCTGACCCGGGAACAGGAACGCCAGGCCGCCGTCCAGCACGGTGCCCTCGGCGACCCCGGACGCGGGCAGCCCGCCGGCCACCGCATCCAGCGCGGCCAACAACGCCGCCCGGTCACCGGCGACGGCCACCGCCCGGTGCTCGAACGCGGTCCTGGTGGTGGCCAACGAGAACGCCAGATCGGCGACCCGCAGCCCGGGCCGGGCGGACAGGGTGTCGCGCAGCCGGGCGGCCTGCGCGCGCAGCGCCGGGCCGGTCCGGCCGGACAGCACCACCGGCACCGCCGGGCCGTCCGCAGCATCCGGTGCTTCCGCTCGACCGGCGACCCCGCTGACCACCAGGTGGCAGTTGGTGCCGCCCATGCCGAACGAGCTGACCCCGGCCAGCAGCCGCCCGCCCGGTGCCGGGAAGTCGGCGATGTCCCGCTGTACCGCCAGGTTCAGCGTGTCGAGCGGGATCTCCGGGTTCGGCCGCTCGAAGTTGAGGCTGGCCGGCAACCGGCCGTGCGAGATCGCCAGCACGGTCTTGAGCAGTCCGGCGGCACCGGCCGCGCCCTCCAGGTGCCCGATGTTGGTCTTCACCGAGCCGACCGCGAGCCGGTCGCCCGGCCGCCGCGCCGAGCCGAGCACCGCGCCGAGCGCGGCCGCCTCGATCGGGTCGCCGACCCGGGTCGCGCTGCCGTGCAGCTCCACATAACCCACGTCGGCCGGGTCGATCCCGGCGCTGTCGTAGGCGGCGCGCAGCACCGCTTCCTGGGCGACCCGGCTCGGTGCGGTCAGGCTGGCCCCGCCACCGTCGTTGTTCACCGCGCCGCCGTGGATCACGGCGTGGATCCGGTCGCCGTCGCCGATCGCCCGGGACAGCGGCTTGAGCGCGAACAGCACGCCGCCCTCGCCGCGCACGTAGCCGTTGGCGCGCTCGTCGAAGGTGTAGCACCGGCCGTCCGGGGACAGCCCGCCCATCCGGGCCGAGGCGACCACGCTCTCGTCGGCGATGTTCAGGTTCACGCCGCCCGCAAGCGCGAAGGTGGACTCACCCGCGCGCAGGCTCTCGCAGGCCAGGTGCACGGCGACCAGCGACGAGGACTGCCCGGCGTCCACGGCCAGGCTGGGTCCGCGCAACCGCAACGTGTAGGAGACCCGGTTGGCGATGATCCCGCGGGCCAGTCCGGGCATCGTGTACTGGTCCACGCCGCCGGTGCCACCGCGGTGTTGCAGTACCGCGTAGTCGTCGTAGATCGCGCCGGCGAACACGCCGGTCGCGGTGCCGCCCAGGCTGGCCGGGAGGATGCCGGCGTCCTCGAGCACCTCCCAGGACAGCTCCAGCATCAGCCGCTGCTGCGGATCCATCGCCGCGGCCTCGCGCGGCGAGATGCCGAAGAACCCGGGGTCGAACTCGTCCACCCGGTCCAGGAAGGCGCCCCGGCGGACCTCGGTGGCCGATTGCCAGCGGTCGGCCGGCACCTCGCCGGTGGCGTCCACCCCGTCGGCCAGCAGTCGCCAGAACGCGGCGGGGTCCGCCGCACCGGGCAGCCGGCAGGCCAACCCGACGATCGCGATCGCATCGACGTTTTCCGCGCGCGGTTCAGACATGAAGTCTCTCAAATCTGCTCGATACCACGAGAGTTTTCACGACGATCCGGCCGCTGCTTCGACGCGGCCCAATCCACCCAATGACGAGGCTAGTTACCGGCCATATGCGGACCAACCCCTAACGGCCGCCCGGCACCCCCTAGCCGACCATTGATCACACCTCGCGCCCGATCCCGCGCGAAAAGACGCCGACCGGGTGTCCACCCGGCCGGCGACCTTCGTTTTCAGCTCAATTCAGGCGGGTAACGCCGCTCCCTTTCGGGCCCGCTTCCGGTTGAACTCGCGCTGGGCGTTGGCGTAGAGCCGCCAGGCCAGCCCGAGCAGGGCGAAGCCGATCAGGTACATGACCGCGATCATCGGCCACTGCAACTCCTGCGGCAGGTGCAGCGCAAGGAACCAGACCTGCGCGACCTCGCCGGACAGCTTCATCAGCGTCGGCACCACGGCCTGCGGGAACAGCGCGATGCAGCCGGCCATGACGCTCACCAGCAGCAGCCGCCGCCGGGACCTGGGCATCGTGTCCAGCGCCGAGGCTTCCGCGCCGGCCTGCCCTTGGTGCTCCCGGCCGCGCCGCAGCAGGTACAGCAGCTCCGGGCCCCGGTTGGCCAGGATCCGGTAGGCGAGCGCGCCGAGCAGCAGGTAGCACAGCGTGCCGGTGAGCAGCCCGGCCGGCACCCCCAGCCAGGCCAGCGCCGGCCGGTCCATGATCTCGGCGAGCACCGGCAGGGCCAGGGCCGGCCCGGTCGTGCCGATCGCCAGGAACATCATCACGAACGCCGGCCCGGTCAGATCCCCGTGATCGAGCGGCGAATCCTTGTGCTGGCGCGGATCCGGGCCGGGCACCAGCTGGTCGGCGGACAGCCAGGGCAGCAGCCCGGCCGCGCCGCCGAGCACCGCGACGGTCGCGGTCAGCGCCCACGGCCACAGCTCCGGCCGGCCGCTCAACACCGTGCCGGCCACCGTGAGCAGCAGTGCCGCCGGGGCGAACCAGACCAGCCAGGCCAGCTGCCGGCCGCGCACGTCCGGCCGCTCGCTGCCCGGGGTGACCAGCGTCAGCCACAGCGCGGTGCCCTCCTGGCCGTACCAGTTGATCGACGTCACCGCGCCCATCAGCGCGGTCAGCGCGCCGAGGAACGGCAGGAACGCGGTGGAGCCGAAGAACAGCGGCACCAGGCAGGTGAGCACCGCGAACACCGGCGCCACCACCAGGCTCTGGATCCGCAGCGGGTCGCGCCAGTAGAACCGCAGCTCCTTGCGGAACACCGCGGGCACCGCACCGGCCGGGCCGCGCGGCACCGCGTGCTCCGCATCAGAGCCGCGCACCACCGGCCGGGCCAACCGGTTCGGGCCGAGCGCCCGGGCCCAGACCAGCCAGAGCAGCGCCACCAGCACGGCCAGACCGAGCACCGGGACAACGGCCATGACCCAGTCGCCCTCGTCCGCCGCCCGCACCGCGACCAGCGGCCAACCGGACGGCAGCGCCCGGACCACCGCGCTGAACTCCGCCGAGAACCCGGTCACCAGCACGGATTCCAGGGCCACGAATACGATCCAGCCGGACGACGCCACCGCAAGCAGCCCGGCGGTGATCAGCCCGCTGATCGCGCCACCGAGCCGGGACCGGACCAGCGCGCCGAGGGCGACCGCGGCCAACCGGGACAGCAGCACCACGAAGGTGAGCAGCAGCGCCGTGCCGAGCAGGGCGAGCAGCACCGCGGCCGGGCCGAACGGCAGCGCGTACACCACGATCGCGGCGAACGCGAGCAGCGTGACCGCGGCCGGCACACCGACGAACGCGGTGGCCAGCAGACCGAACGCGAGCCGGCGCGGCGGGATCGGCAGCAGCGCGAACTGCTCGGCGCGCAGTGCCGGCTGCCCGGCGTAGGCCGGGGCCAGCACCCAACCGAGCATCCAGGTGGCGAGCACGACGGCGAGCAGGTCGAGCACGGTGTCCGGGGCGGTGTCCAGCCGGGTGATCGCGATCGTGCCGGCCGCGCCGATGGCGCCGAGCACCGCGCCGCTGGCCATGTTGTTCGCCCGCGGACCCGACGCCGCCCGCCGCAGCACGGCGAGCTTCATCCGGATCAGGACGCCAACCACGCCAGCCCCTCCCCACCGCCGACCCGCACGCCGACCAGTTCGACGAACGCCTCCTCGAGGGACTTGCGGCCGCGCACCTTCTTCAGCGGCCCCTCGGTCACCACCCGGCCGCCGGCCAGCACCGCGACCGTGTCGCAGAGCTGCTCGACCAGTGCCATCACGTGGCTGGACAGCAGCACCGAGCCGCCGCCGGCAACGAACCGCTGGAGGATCCGCTTGAGGGTCGCGGCGGAGACCGGGTCGACCGCCTCGAACGGCTCGTCCAGCACCAGCAGCCGCGGCGCGTGCAGCAACGCGGTGGCCAGGCCGATCTTCTTCCGCATCCCGGTGGAGTAGTCGATGATCAGCGTCCGCTCGACCGACCCGGTCAGCTCGAGCACGGTGAGCAGCTCGTCGGCCCGCTGCCGCACGGTGTCCAGTTCCATGCCTCTGAGCTGGCCGAGATGCAGCAGCAGTTCCCGGCCGGTGAGCTGCTCGGGCATGGCAAGGCCGTCGGGCAGCACGCCCATCAGCGCCTTCGCCCGCAGCGGCTCGCGCCAGACGTCGACCCCGAAAACGTGTGAGCGTCCGGCGTCCGGACGTAACAATCCGACCGCCATGGACAGCAACGTGGTCTTGCCCGCGCCATTCGGTCCGACCAGTCCGTAGAACGAACCGGGGGCGACGGTGAGGTCGGCTTGGTCGACCGCCGTGAAATCACCGAACGCCTTGTGCAGACCCTTCAACTCGAGTGCGGGAACCCGTTCATTCCCTGTGTTCACGAGAACATTCTCCTTGTCGCGTGGAGGCTCGGACGCGTGTGCGCGGAATTCGTGCGATAGGGGTCCCCTCTCCCACGGTCAACCCGCCGTTTCCGCCAGTTCGGAATCGATGAGGTCAAAGATGGTCTCCTCGGTCGCGGACTCGACGTCGCGGTCGTCGGCCACCCGGTCCGGTTCGGCCCACCGCTGCAGCAATGCTTCCATCCTGGCGCGAATTTTGTCCTGTTCGACCCGATCCAGTCCGGGCACCACGCCGGCCATCCGCTCCAACTCGGCCAGCACCAGCGTGGCCGGGTTGGGCGCCGCCGGCATGACCTCGGCGAGCAGATGGCCGGCCAACGCGGCCGGGGTCGGGTGATCGAAGATCAGGGTCGGGGGCAGCCGGGTGCCGGTGACCGCGGACAGCCGGTTGCGGATCTCCACCGCGGTCAGCGAGTCGAAGCCCAACTCCTGGAACGCCCGGCCCGGCTCGATCGCCTCGGCCGAGGCGAAGCCGAGCACGGTGGCGGCGTTGCTCCGGACCAGTTCGAGGACCAGCCGGGTGCGTTCGGCCGCCGGCACGACGGCGAGCCGGTCGGCCAGGCTCGGCCCGCCCGCGCCCGGTCCGGTGCTCGCGGCCCGGCGCCCGGCGCGGACCAGGCCGCGCAGCAGCGGCGGCAGCGCGTCCGCAGCGGCGGCGAGGGCCGCGTGGTTGAGGTCGGCCGGGATCAGCACCGGGCCGGCCTTGGCGAGCGCGGCGTCCAGCAGCGCGAGCCCGCGTTCGGCGGTGAGCGGGGTGAGCCCGGAGCGCTGGATCCGGTCCCGGTCCGCCGCGCCGATCCCGCCGAGCATGCCGCCGTCCACCTGCCACGGACCCCAGGCCAGCGCATGTGCCGGCAGTCCGGCCAGCACCCGCTGCTGGGCCAGCGCGTCCAGGAAGGCGTTGGCGGCGGCGTAGTTGGCCTGCCCGGAGCTGCCCAGCGTGCCGGCGACCGAGGAGAACAGCACGAACGCGGCCAGGTCCAGCCCGGCGGTGAGCTCGTGCAGGTGCGCGGCGCCGCCGGCCTTGGCGGCGAGCACCGCCTCGGTGCGCTCGGCGGTCAGCGCGGAGACGATGCCGTCGTCGAGCACCCCGGCGGTGTGGAACACGGCGGTGAGCGGGTGTTCGGCCGGGATCGCGGCCAGCGTCCCGGCGAGCGCCGTCCGGTCGGCCACGTCGCAGGCGGCGATCGTGACCTCGGCGCCCAGCCCGGTCAGCTCGGCGCGCAGCGCCTCGGCGCCTTCGGCGGCGGTGCCGCGTCGGCTGGTCAGCAGCAGGTGCCGAACCCCGTGCGCGGTGACCAGATGCCGGGCGAGCAGCGCGCCCAGGGTGCCGGTGCCGCCGGTGACCAGCACGGTGCCGACCGGGTCCAGCGGGCGCGGCAGGGTGAGCACGATCTTGCCGACGTGCCGGGCCTGGCTCATGAACCGGAACGCGGCCGGTGCGGCGCGCACGTCCCAGGTGCACACCGGCAGCGGCCGCAGCGCACCGCAGGCGAACAGGGCCATCAGCTCGGCCAGGATCTCGCCGATCCGGTCCGGCCCGGCCTCGGCCAGGTCGAACGACCGGTACCGCACGCCGGGGTGTCGTGCGGCCACCGCGTCCGGGTCCCGGACGTCGGTCTTGCCCATCTCCAGGAACCGTCCGCCGCGCGGGAGCAGCCGCAGCGAGGCGTCGACCAGGTCACCGGCCAGCGCGTCGAGCACCACGTCCACCCCGCGGCCCGCGGTGACCTCGGTGAACCGCGACTCGAAGCCGGCGTCCCGGGAGGAGGCGATGTGCTCGGCCGGCACGCCCAGCTCGCGGACCACGGGCCACTTGCCCGGGCTCGCGGTGGCGTAGACCTCGGCGCCGAGCTGCCGGGCCAGCTGCACGGCGGCCATGCCGACCCCGCCGGCCGCCGCGTGCACCAGCACCGACTCGCCTGCGGTCAACCCGGCCAGGTCCACCAGCCCGTAGTAGGCGGTGCCGAACACGATCGGCACGGACGCGGCCTGGGTGAACGACCAGCCGTCGGGCATCCTGGCCAGCAGCCGGTGGTCGGTCACCGCGATCGGCCCGAACGCCCCGGCGAACAGGCCGAGCACCCGGTCGCCCGGCTCGAGTCCGGTCACCCCGGGCCCGGTGGCCACGACCACCCCGGCGCCCTCACCGCCGATCACCACCTCGCCCGGGTACATGCCGAGCGCGCTGAGCACGTCGCGGAAGTTCAGCCCGGCGGCCCGCACGGCCACCCGGACCTGGCCCTCGGCAAGGGGATCATCCACATCGGACACCGGGGCCAGGGTGAGGTTCGCCAGGGTGCCCGGCTCGGTCACGGCCAGCCGCCAGTTCCCACTCGCCGGCGCGGACAGTTCGGTATCGGCGCGGCCGATCCGGGCCACGGCGAGCGATCCGGCCCGGATGGCCACCTGCGGCTCGTCCAGCGCCAGCGCGGCGGGCAGCGCGGCCCAGGACTCGGCCCGGGCGTCCACGTCGATCAGCACCACCCGGCCGGGGTGCTCGGACTGGACGCTGCGCAGCAGCCCGAGGGCCGCGGCGGCGGCCGGATCGGTGAGCCGGTCGCCGGGGTCGGCGAGCACCGCGCCGCTGGTGACGCAGACCAGGGTGGCGTCGGCTGCCAACCGGTTCCGCACCGCGTCGAGCACCCCGGTCACCGTGTCCACAGTGGACTCACCGGCCACGGGCAGCAGCAGGTACGGCGGCACCGGGTCCGGCTCGGCCGGGAGCACGTCGACACCCAGTGCGGCACCGGCGCCGAGTGGATCCGGGCCGAGCACGCCGAGCGGCGCGACCATCGCATCCGGGGCGGGGACGGTGGTCCAGTGCACGCGGTACAGCGAATCCGGGGCGGCGGCTGCGGCCGGCCGGTGCGCGGCGACCGGGCGCAGCACGACCCGGCGCACCGACACCACCGGTGCGCCCGCGCCGTCCACCGCGACCAGCGAAACCCCGTCCGGTCCGGCCGGCGACACCCGGACCCGCAGCGTGGTCGCACCGGAGGCGCACAGCGTCACGCCGTCCCAGGAGAACGGCAGCCCGGCCGGGGGCGCCTGGCCCTCGGTGTGGGCCAGCGCGCGCACGGCGACGGACTGGAGCGCGGCGTCCAGCAGGGCCGGATGCAGGCCGAACCGCGCGGCCACGGTCGCTTCGCTCTCGGGCAGGGCGATCTCGGCGAACACGTCCTCGCCCAGCGTCCAGGCCGCCCGCACGCCCTGGAACACCGGGCCGTAGCGCAGGCCGATCGCGTCCAGCGCGGCGTACATCCCGTCGACGGACACGGCCTGCGCGCCGGACGGCGGCCACGGCGTGAGCCCGTCCGTGGCAACGGGATCCGCGGTGGGGCGGACCAGACCGGTCGCGTGCCGGGTCCACGGGCGATCCGACCAGCCGGGCGCCGCCTCGTCCTCGCGGTGCCGGGCGTGCACCGCGACCGGGCGGGCGCCGTCCTCGTCCTCGGCGCCGACCCTGACCTGGACCTGCACGGCCCCCTCGGCCGGCAGCACAAGGGGGGTGTGCAGCACCAGCTCGTCGAGCGTCCCGCAGCCGTACTGGTCGCCGGCCCGGACGGCCAGCTCGACCAGGGCGGTGCCCGGCAGCACGATCTCGCCGTGCACCACGTGATCGGCGAGCCACGGCTGGGACCGCCCGGACAACTGTGCGGTGAACAGGCAGCCGTCCCCGTCGGCGAGGGCGACGCCGGCGCCGAGCAGCGGGTGGTCGGCGACACCGAGCCCGGCCGAGCTGACGTCGCCGGCCCAGGAGCCCGGTCGCGGCCAGAACCGGTCCCGGGCGAACGCGGTGGTCGGCAGGTCGATGCGGCGGGCCGGCCAGCCGGCGAACATTGCCGCCCAGTCGACCGGCGTGCCGTGCACCCAGGCGGTGGCCACGGCGGTGAGCAGCGTGGCCGGCTCGTCCCGCCCGGCCCGGCACACCGGAACCGCCACCCCGTCCGGCACCAGCGCCGAGAGCACGCCATCCGGCCCCAGCTCCAGGAACCGGGTCACCCCCTTGTCCCGCAAGGCGGCCACCCCGTCACCGAACCGCACCGCATCGCGCACGTGCCGCACCCAGTACTCCGGGTCGGTCACGTCACCGGAGGTGATCACCGGGAGTTGGGCCGGCTGGTAGGTCAGGGTTTCGGCAACGGCCCGGAACTCGGCCAGCATCGGGTCCATGTGCGGCGAGTGGAAGGCGTGCGAGACCGTCAGCCGCTTGGTCTTCTCCCAGCGCGGCGCCAACTCCGCGACCACGTCCGCATCCCCAGAGATGACCACCGACGTCGGGCCGTTGACCGCCGCGATCCCCACCCGATCTTCGAGCCCGGCAATCGCTTCCAGCACTTCGGCTTCGGTGGCCCGCACGGCCAGCATCGCCCCACCGCCGGGCAGGGCCTGCATCAACCTTCCGCGCGCAGCGACAAGAACGCAGACATCGTCCAAGGACAGCACACCAGCCACATATGTGGCAGCCAACTCACCGATGGAATGCCCCAACAGGAAGTCCGGGGCGACACCCCAGGACTCCACCAGCCGGAACAGCGCCACCTCAAGCGCGAACAACCCCGCCTGCGTGTACACGGTCTGGTTCAACAGATCAGAGTCGGTGAACACGACCTGCCGCAGCGGGCGCTCGAGTTCCGTGTCCAGCCGGGCACACACGGCGTCGAAAGCGGTGGCGAAGACGGGGTAGGTGTCGTAGAGCTGCCGGCCCATGCCGACCCGCTGCGATCCCTGACCGGTGAACAGAAACGCCAGCCCGCCTTCGGTGACCACCCCGCGCACGGCGCCGGTCAGGCCGTCCAGCCCGCGTAGCGCCGCGTCCCGGTCGCCGGCGAGCAGCACGGCGCGGTGGTCCAGCGCGGCCCGGGTGGTGGCCAGCGACAGCCCCAGATCGGCAAGATCCACCGCGTCCTCGGCGAGGAACTCGCGCAGCCGGGCGGCCTGTGCGACCACGCCCTCGGCCGTGCGGCCGGACAGCGGCAACGGCACCGGTATGCCCGGCCGGACGGCCGGTTCGGCGGGCCCGGCCGGCTCGGCCGCTGGGGCCTGCTCGAGCACCAGATGGGCGTTGGTGCCGCTCATGCCGAACGAGGACACCGCGGCCCGGCGCGGCGCGCCGGTGTCCGGCCACGGTTGCGCCCGGGTGAGCAGCGCGACCGCACCGGCCGGCCAGTCGATGTGCGGGGACGGGTCGTCGGCGTGCAGCGTGCGCGGCAGTTCCCCGTTGGCCATCGCCAGCACCATCTTGAGCACCCCGGCCACCCCGGCGGCGGCTTGGGTGTGCCCGATGTTCGACTTGATCGAGCCCAGCCACAGCGGGCGGTCCCGGTCCTGGCCGTAGGTGGCCAGCAGGGCCTGCGCCTCGATCGGATCGCCGAGCGCGGTCCCGGTGCCGTGCGCCTCCACGACGTCCACATCGGAAGGTGCCAGCCCGGCGTCGGCCAGCGCGGCGCGGATCACCCGCTGCTGCGCCGGCCCGTTCGGCGCGGTCAGCCCGTTGGACGCGCCGTCCTGGTTGACCGCCGAGCCGCGGATCACGGCCAGCACCGGGTGCCCGTTGCGTTTCGCGTCGGACAGCCGCTCCAGCAGCACCATGCCGACACCCTCGCCCCAGGCGGTGCCGTCCGCGGCGGCACCGAACGCCTTGCACCGGCCGTCGGCGGCCAGCCCGCGCTGCCGGCTGAACTCGACGAACGCCCCCGGCGTGGTCATCACGGTCACCCCGCCGGCTAGCGCCAGCCCGCACTCCCCCGACCGCAGCGCCCGGGCCGCGAGGTGCAGGGCGACCAGCGACGAGGAGCAGGCGGTGTCCACCGTCATCGCCGGGCCCTCCAGCCCGAGCGCGTAGGCGACCCGGCCGGACATGACCGACGCGGCGTTGCCGATGCCGGCGTGGCTCGCGGTGCCAGCGTGGGCGACCGCGTCGGAGCCGGCCAGCAGCACCAGATAGTCCTGGCCGTTGGTGCCGGCGTACACGCCGGTTCGGCTGCCCCGCAACGAGGTTGGGTCGATCCCGGCCCGCTCGACCGCCTCCCACGAGGTCTCCAGCAGCAGCCGCTGCTGCGGATCCATGGCCAGCGCCTCGCGCGGGGAGATCCCGAAGAACACCGGGTCGAACTCGGCCACGCCGGACAGGAACCCGCCCTCGCGCACGTAGGACGTGCCGTCCGCGCCGGCCGGGTCGAACACCCGGGCCAGGTCCCAGCCGCGGTCGGTGGGGAACTCGGAGATCACGTCGGCACCTTCGGCGACGAGTTGCCAGAGCTCCTCCGGGGTGCGCACCGCCCCGGGGAACCGGCAGCTCATCCCGATGATCGCGATCGGCTCGCCGGTGTGGTCGTGGGTGACCACGGTGTCCACTGTGGACGTCAGGCCGAGCAGCTCGGCGCGCAGGTGCTCGGCGAGCGCGGCCGGGGTCGGGTAGTCGAAGACCAGCGTCGCGGGTAGCCGCAGGCCGGTGGCGGCGTTCAGCGCCCGGCGCAGCTCGACCGCGGTGAGCGAGTCGAAACCCAGCTCGGTGAACGCCTTGCGCGGCTCGACCGCCTCCGGCCCGGCGTGGCCGAGCACGGTGGCCACCTCGGTCCGGACGATCTCGCCGAGGCGCCGCCGGGCCTCGGGCTCGGGCAGGCCAAGCAGTTGGCCGGCCAGTTCGGACGGCGGGCCGGCAACGGTCTCGGCGGCCGGCGCGGCGAGCAGATCGTCGAGCAGCGGAGCCGGCCGAGCCGCCGCGAACGTGCCGGCGAACCGGGGCCAGTCCACGTCGGCGACGGCCACGCAGCCGTCACCGTGGTCGACGGCCCTGGCCAGCGCGGCCACCGCCAGGTCCGGCGCCATCGTGACCAGGCCGCGCTTGCGCAGGTATTCGGCGGTCTCGGCGGGACCGGCCATGCCGGCGCCGGCCCACGGACCCCAGGCGATCGAGGTGCCGGCCAGGCCCTCGGCCCGGCGCCGCTCGGCCAGCGCGTCCAGGAACGCGTTGGCCACGGCGTAGGCGGCCTGGCCGCCACTGCCCCACACAGCGGACACCGAGGAGAACAACACGAACTGTTCCAACGGCACGCCGCGCAGGGCGTCGTCCAGGTTGATCGCCCCGGTCACCTTGGCCCGCATGATCGCGGCGAACTCGTCGAGCGTGGTCTGTTCCAGGGAGTTGAACTCGCCCGCCCCGGCGGCGTGCACGACCGCGGTCGGCGGGTGCTCGGCCAGCAGCGCGTCCAGCGCCGTCCGGTCGGCGACGTCACAGGACGCCACCGTGACCGTCGCGCCCAGTTCGGTCAGCTCGGCGACCAGCTCCTCGGCACCGGCCGCGGCCCGCCCTTGCCGGCTGGCCAGCACCAGGTGCGGCGCTCCCCGTCCGGCCAGCCACCGGGCCACATGCCCGCCGAGTGGCCCGGTACCGCCGGTGACCAGCACCGTCCCGTGTGGACTCCAGGTCTCGGGTGCCGGGCCGGCCGGCGCGGCGGCGAGCCGGCGGCCGAGCAGCCCGGCGGGGCGCACCGCGACCTGGTCCTCGGCGCCGATCCCGGCCAGCACGGCGGCCAGCCGCCACCCGGCCCGGTCGTCCAGTTCGGCCGGCAGGTCCACCAGCCCGCCCCAGCGGCGCGGGTGTTCCAGGGCGACCACCCGGCCGAGGGCCCACACCTGGGCGGCGGCGAGGTCCGGCGGCCCGTCGCCGGCCCCGGTGCACACCGCGGCCCGGGTGACCAGCCACAGCGGCGCGTCGATCCCCGCGTCACCGAGCGCCTGCACCAGCGTCACGGTCGTCCCGATCCCGCCGGCCGGCACCGACAGCACCCCGGCGACCGGCTCCGCGCCGGCCGCCGTGCGCAGCAGTTCGGCAACGGCGGCCCGATCCTCGCCAGTACCGGTCACGGTCACCACGGTGGCGCCGTGCCCGGTCAGCGCCTGCGTCACGGCCCGGTCCGGCGGACCCACCAGCAGCCAGGTTCCGGACAGCACGGGCGGTGCGGCGGGCTCGGGCAGGGCGGTCCAGCCAATCCGGTACCGCCAGCCGTCGTGCCGGTCCTCGGCCGGCGGGGCGGCGGGCCGCAGCCAGAACTCCTCGCGCTGGAACGCGTAGGTGGGCAGCTCGATCCTCCGGCCGGCCCCGGCGTAGACGGCGGACCAGTCCACCCCGACGCCATGCGCATACAGGCGGGCCAGGCCGTGCCAGGCCGACTCGGATCCGGCGCGCAGCACGGGCACCAGGGCGGTGTCCTCGTCCTCATCCAGGCACTGCCCGGCCATCGCGCAGAGCACGCCGTCCGGTCCCAGCTCGACGAAGGTGCCGACCCCGTTGTCCCGCAACGTGCCGACGCCGTCGGCGAACCGCACCGTGTCGCGCACGTGCCGCACCCAGTACTCGGGGTCGAGCAGATCACCGTTGGCCACGACCGGGAGCTGGGCCGGTTTGTAGGTCAGGGTTTCGGCAACAGTCCGGAACTCGGCCAGCATCGGATCCAGGTGCGGCGAGTGGAACGCGTGCGAGACGGTCAGCCGCTTGGTCTTTTGCCAGCGCGGCCCCAGTTCCTCGATCGCGTCCGCATCCCCGGAAATGACCACCGAGGTCGGCCCGTTGACCGCCGCGATGTTCACCCGGTCCTCGAACCCGGTCAGCGCCGCCGCCACCTCGGCCTCGGTCGCCTGTACCGCCAACATCGCGCCACCGGCCGGCAACGCCTGCATCAACTTTCCCCGGGCAGCGACCAAGGTGCAGGCATCGTCCAAGGACAGGACACCAGCCACATGTGCGGCAGCCAACTCACCGATCGAATGGCCCAACAGGAAATCCGGAACGATCCCCCACGACTCAACCAACCGGAACAACGCCACCTCGAGCGCGAACAACCCGGCCTGGGTGAACACCGTCTCGTTGAGCAACTCGGGCTCGCCGAACATCACCTCGCGCAGCGGACGGTCCAGTTCGGTATCGAACCGCGCGCACACCGCGTCGAGGGCCTCGGCGAACACCGGAAACGCCTCGTACAACGCCTTGCCCATCCCGGCGCGCTGGGAACCCTGGCCGGTGAACAGGAACGCCACCTTGCCCGTGGTCGCCGTGCCGCGCACCACGCCGGGATCGGTGGTCCCACTGGCGATCGCGGCCAGCCCGGTGCGCAGCCCCGCGAGGTCGTCGGCAAGCACCACGGCCCGGTGCTGGAAGGCGGTCCGGGTGGTCGCGAGCGAGAACCCGACGTCCGCCACGGCCGGATCACCGGTGGCCAGGAACTCGCCGAGACGCTCGGCCTGGCCACGCAACCCCGGCTCGGACTTCGCGGAGACCGGCACCGGCAGCAGCACCGGTTCGGCGGCCGGCGGGTGGGCGGCCGGCTCCGGCGTCGCCTCGACGATCACGTGTGCGTTGGTGCCGCTCACCCCGAACGACGACACGCCCGCGCGACGGGGCGAACCGGTGTCCGGCCACGGTTGCGCCTCGGTGAGCAGCGACACCGCGCCCGCCGACCAGTCCACATGGGGCGTCGGCGCGGCCACGTGCAGGGTCCTGGGCAGCACGCCGTGCCGCATCGCCTGCACCATCTTGATCACACCGGCCACCCCGGCGGCGGACTGGGTGTGCCCGATGTTGGACTTGAGCGAGCCGACCCACAGCGGTCGCTCCCGGTCCTGGCCGTAGCCGGCCAGCAACGCCTGCGCCTCGATCGGGTCGCCGAGCGTGGTCCCGGTGCCGTGTGCCTCCACGGCGTCCACATCGGACGGTGCAAGTCCGGCAGCGGCCAGCGCGTCCCGGATAACCCGTTGCTGGGCCGGGCCGTTGGGCGCGGTCAGCCCGTTGGACGCGCCGTCCTGGTTCACCGCCGAGCCGCGGATCACGGCCAGCACCGGGTGCCCATTGCGCCGGGCGTCGGACAACCGCTCGACCAGCAGCAGCGCCACGCCCTCGCTCCAGCCGGTGCCGTCGGCCGCGGCGGCGAACGACTTGCACCGGCCGTCCGGGGCCAGCCCGCCCTGCCGGCTGAACTCGATGAACGCGGCCGGGGTGGCCATCACGGTGATCCCGCCGGCCAGCGCCATCGTGCATTCGCCGTGCCGCAGGGCATGCCCGGCCAGGTGCAGCGCGACCAGCGAGGACGAGCAGGCGGTGTCGACGGTGACGGCGGGCCCTTCCAGCCCGAACGTGTAGGCGACCCGGCCGGACAGCACGCTGCTGGCACCGCCGATCAGGATGTGCCCCTCGACGTCCTCGGCCAGCGCGCCGCTCATCCCGTAACCGGAGGTGGTTCCGCCGACGAACACCCCGGTCCTGGTGCCGCGCAGGGAAAACGGGTCGATCCCGGCCCGCTCGATCGTCTCCCAGCAGGTCTCCAGCAGCAGCCGCTGCTGCGGGTCCATGGCCAGCGCCTCGCGCGGGGAGATGCCGAAGAAGCCGGGGTCGAACCGGCCGGCGTCGGGCAGGAAGCCGCCCTCGCGGGAGTAACAGGTACCGGGCCGCCGGGCGTCCGGGTCGTAGAGCCGGCCGAGATCCCAGCCGCGGTCGTCCGGGAAGACCGAGATGCCGTCGCCGCCCGACTCCACCAGCCGCCAGAGCGCGTCCGGTGAGTCCACCCCGCCGGGCAGCCGGCAGTTCATCCCGACGATCGCGATCGGCTCGCTGTTCGCCGCGACGAGCTCCCGGTTGAGCGCCCGGAGCCGCTCGGTCTCCTTCACCGAGCGGCGCAATGCGTCGACGTACTGGTCGATGGTGGCGTTCATGACAGCGGGTCCTCCCCCTTGGCGACCAGCGCGAGCAGGCTCTCGCCGTCCATCAGGTCGAGATCGTCTGCACCGGCCGGGGCGGCGGCGTGCTCCCCGGATGCCAGACGCAGCAGGAGATCCAGCAGGCCGGCCTCGCGGATCCGGGACAGCGGGATGCCGGCGATGGCGGCGCGGATCCGGTCCTCCTCGCTGTCACCGGCGGTTTCCGCGCCGAACAGCTCGGCCTGCAGCAGCCGGGCCAGCGCCGCCGGGGTCGGATGGTCGAACACGGTGGTCGCGGGCAGCGCCAGCCCGGTGACCGCGCCGAGCCGGTCCCGCAGCTGCACCGCGGACAGCGAGTCGAACCCGAGGTCGCGAAACGCCCGCTCGGCCTCGATGTCGGCACCGCGGGCGTGGCCGAGCACGATCGCCGACTGGTCGCGCACCAGCTCGAGCAGCGCGGCCGCGCGGTCCCCGGCGGGCAGCGCGGCGAGCCGGCCGCGCAGTTCGGCCGCGCCGGCCGGTTCCGCGGCGGTCTCCCGCGCGGGCGGGCGGGCGTCCGGCAGGTCGGCGAGCAGCGGGCTGGGCCGGGCCAGGGTGAACGTCGGAGCGAACCGGGACCAGTCGATGCCGGCCACGGTCAGGCAGGTGTCGCCGTGCTCCACCGCGTCCCGCAGCGCGCGCAGCGCGAGCTCCGGGGGCATGGTGAGCACGCCGCGCCGGCGCAGCTGCTCGGCGGTGCCGCCCTCGCCCATGCCGGCACCGGCCCAAGTGCCCCAGGCGATCGAGGTGGCCGGGCGACCGCGGGACCGGCGCCGGGCGGCGATCGCGTCCAGGTAGGCGTTGGCGGCGGCGTAGCCGCCCTGCCCGGCGCCGCCCCAGGTGGCCGCGGCCGACGAGAACAGCACGAACGCCTCGACGGAGTCGTTGTCGCACAACGTGTCCAGGTTGACCGCGCCGGCCACCTTGGCGGTCAGTACGGCGGCCAGCCGGTCCGGCGTGGTGTCGGCGAGCGCGGTGATGTCGCCGACCCCGGCGGCGTGCACGACCGCGGTCAGCGGGTGCTCGGCCGGGATCTGGCCGAGCAGCCCGGCCAGCGCGTCCCGGTCGGCGACGTCGCACGCGGCCACGGTGGCCTTGGCGCCCAACTCGTTCAGCTCGGCCACCAGCTCGGTCGCACCCGGCGCGGTGGGTCCCTGGCGGCTGGTCAGCAGCAGGTGCCCGGCGCCCCGGCCGGCCAGCCAGCGGGCAACCTGGCCGCCGAGCGCGCCGGTGCCGCCGGTGATCAGGACCGTCCCGCTCGGCCGCCACTCCCTCGGCGCCGGGCCGGTGGCCGGCGCCCGGTGCAACCGCCGGGCGAACGCACCGGCCGGACGGATGGCGACCTGGTCCTCGGCGCCGGTCTTGGCGAGCAGCCCGGCGAGCGCGGCGCGGGCCCGGTCGTCGAGGTTCGCGGGCAGGTCCACCAGGCCGCCCCAGCGCGCCGGGTGCTCGAGGGCGGCGACCCGGCCGAGCCCCCACACCGCGTGCCCGGCCGGACCGGCCGGCTGTTCGGTCGGCGCCACGGCGACCGCACCACGGGTGACCGTCCACAGTGGAGCGGGAAGGTCCTGCTGGATCAGGGACAGGGTGCCGAGCAGCCCGGCCGGGACGCCGGGGTGGTCGGGGTGGTCCGAGTCGTCAAGGGCCAGCAGGGACAGCAGGCCGGCGGGCGGGCCGGTCTCGGCCAGCCGGGCGGCGATCTCCCCGGAGTCGACCAGTTCCGCGCTGCCGCCGTGTTCGGTCACCGCGGCCGCGCAGTGCCTGACCAGCGCCTCGTCCGCACCGGGCGGCGCGACGATCCACCAGGTTCCGGACAGCGCCGGGCGGTCCGGGGCCGCCAGCGGCCGCCAGGCGATCCGGTATCGCCATCCGTCCACTGTGGACCGTTCCTGCCGGCGCTCGTGCCAGTCGGCCAGCAGCGGGGCGACCGCATCAAGGGCGGGTTCGGCGAGGCCGAGCAGGTCGGCGAGTCGGCGGTCCCGCGCGGCGGCCCAGAACTCGCCATCGCCACTGTCCGGGGTCGCGGGCCGGTCGGCGACCGGCCAGAACCGCTCGTGCTGGAAGGCGTAGGTCGGCAGGTCGACCCGGCGGCCGCCCCAGCCGGCGAACACCCGGTCCCAGCGCACGTCCACGCCGTGCACGTGCACGGTGGCCAGCGCGCCGAGCACGGTTTCGGTCTCGTCCCGCCCGGCCCGGCTCACCGGCACGGCGATCCCGTCCGGCACCATCGCGGAGAGCACGCCATCCGGGCCCAACTCGACGAACGTGGCGACACCCTGCGCACGCAGCCACGCGATGCCGTCGGCGAACCGGACCGTGTCGCGGACGTGCCGCACCCAGTGCTCCGGGTCGGTCACCTCGCCGGAGGTCACGACCGGGATCCGGGGCGGTTGGTAGGTCAGGGTTTCGCAGATCGCCGCAAACTCGGCCAGCATCGGATCCATGTGCGGCGAGTGGAACGCGTGCGACACGGCGAGGCGTTTGGTCTTTTCCCAGCGCGGCGCCAGTTCCTCGATCACCTCGGCGTCACCCGAGATCACCACCGAGGCCGGCCCGTTGACCGCCGCGATGCTCACCCGGTCTTCCAGGCCGGCAATCGCCGCCACGACCTCGTCCTCGGTTGCCTGCACCGCCAGCATCGCCCCGCCGCCGGGCAGCGCCTGCATCAACTTTCCGCGCGCAGCGACAAGAATGCAGACGTCGTCCAAGGACAGGACACCTGCCACATATGTGGCAGCCAACTCACCTATGGAATGACCCAACAGGAAGTCCGGCGTCATCCCCCAGGACTCCAACAGGCGGAACTGCGCCACCTGCACGGCGAACAGCCCCGCCTGGGTGTACATGGTCTGGCTCAGCAGCTCGGAGTCGCAGAAGATGATCTCCTTGAGCGGGCGGTCGAAATCGAACCGCGCACACACCGCATCGAACGCCTCTGCGAACACCGGATGGGTCTCGTAGAGCTGCCGGCCCATGCCGACCCGCTGCGATCCTTGACCGGAGAACAGGTACGCCAGCTCGCCGGGCGCGGCGTACCCGCGCCGCACGATGGCGTTGTCCTCGCCTGCGGCCACGGCGGACAGCCCGGCCACGGCGTCGGCCCGGTCGCCGGCAAGCACCACCGCGCGGTGGTCCAGCGCGGCCCGGGTGGTGGCCAGCGAACGCGCCACGTCCACGGCGGCCAGGTCCGGCTCCGCGTCCAGGAACGACACCAGCCGCCGTGCCTGCGCACGCAGCCCGGCGGCCGACCGGGCGGACACCAGCCAGGGCAGCACGTCCGGCGCGGCGCCGGCCGGCTCGGCCGGCTCGACCGGCGCGGGCTCGGGCGCCTGCTCGATGATCACATGGGCGTTCGTGCCGCTCACCCCGAACGACGACACGCCGGCCCGGCGCGGCGCTCCGGTTTCCGGCCACGGCACCGGCTCGGTCAGCAGGGACACCGCGCCGCCCGACCAGTCCACGTGCGGCGTCGGCTCGTCAACGTGCAGCGTCTTCGGCAGGATCCCGTGCCGCATCGCCATGATCATTTTGAGCACCCCGGCCACGCCGGCCGCGGCCTGGGTGTGGCCGATGTTGGACTTGATCGAGCCCAGCCACAGCGGCGTTTCCCGGTCCTGGCCGTAGCTGGCCAACAGCGCCTGCGCCTCGATCGGGTCACCAAGCCGGGTTCCGGTGCCGTGCGCCTCGACAACGTCCACATCGGACGGTGTGAGCTGCGCGCTGTCCAGCGCCAGCCCGATCACCCGCTGCTGCGACGGGCCGTTCGGCGCGGTCAGCCCGCTCGACGCGCCGTCGGAGTTCACCGCGGAGCCGCGCAGCACGGCCAGCACCGGGTGCCCGTTGCGCCGCGCGTCGGACAGCCGCTCCAGCACCAGCACGCCGACCCCTTCGCCCCACGCGGTGCCGTCGGCGGCCCCGGCGAACGACTTGCACCGCCCGTCCGGCGCCATGCCCTCGTCGAACTCGAAGCCGGAGAACATCATCGGGCTCGCCATCACGGTGACGCCGCCGGCAAGGGCCAGCGTGCACTCGCCACGGCGCAGCGCCTGCCCGGCCAGGTGCAGCGCCACCAGCGAGGACGAGCACGCCGTGTCCACGGTGACCGCCGGACCCTCGAGGCCGAGCACGTAGGCCACCCGGCCGGACAGCACGCTGCCCGCGTTGCTGGTGCCGACGAACCCCTCGAGCACCTCGGGTGTGGCGTGCAGGCTGGCCGCGTAGTCGTGGTACATCGCGCCGGCGAACACCCCGGTCCGGCTGCCGCGCAGCGAGCGCGCATCGATCCCGGCCCGCTCGATCGCCTCCCAGCAGGTCTCCAGCAGCAACCGCTGCTGCGGGTCCATGGCCAGCGCCTCGCGCGGGGAGATGCCGAAGAAGCCGGGGTCGAACAGCGCGGCGTCGTGCACGAACCCGCCCTCCCGGGCCGGCGCGCCGGTCCGGGCCGCGTCCCAACCGCGGTCGGTGGGAAACCCGGAGATGGCGTCGGTTCCGGACGCGACGAGCTGCCAGAGCTGTTCCGGCGTCCGCACCCCGCCGGGATACCGGCAGCCCATCCCGACGATGGCGATGGGCTCGTGCTCCAGTTCGCGCACCCGGCCCTTGGCCTCGCGCAGCTCGGCCGTTGCCCGCCGCAGGTACTCGAGGAGCTTCTCCTCGTTCGCCATCGTGTGTGCTCCTCAGGAAGTCGAGAACTCGTCGTCCAGCAACCGGAACATGTCCTCGGCGCTGGCCGACTCGAGGTCGTCCGACCCGGCCGGCCCGGACGGTTCGGTGCTCCACCGGCTCACCACGGCGCGCAGCCGGGCGGTGACCTTGGCCCGGCCCTCGTCGCCCGCGTCCAGGGCGGCCAGCGCCCGTTCCAGCCGGGCCAGTTCGGCCAGTGCCGCGGCGGCCGGCGACGGCCGCTCGGGTTCCAGCTGGGACACCAGGTGCTCGGCAAGCGCGGTCGCGGTGGGGTGGTCGAACACCAGGGTCGCCGGCAGCCGTAGGGCGGTGGCCGCGGCCAGCCGGTTGCGCAGCTCGACCCCGGTCAGCGAGTCCATGCCAAGTTCGAGGAAGCCCCGGCGGGCGTCCACCGCGCCGGCGGAGGCGTAGCCGAGCACGGTGGCCACCTGACCGCGGACCAGGTCCAGCAGCACCCGCCGGCGCTCCGGGTCCGGCGCGGCGGACAGCCGGCGGCGCAGCGCCGTGGCCGAGCCGGCGCCGTCGCCGGCTCCCCGGCCCACCCGGATCAGCCCGCGCAGCAGCGGCGGGACCTCCGCGGCCGAGCCGCGGGATGCCCCGGCGTTGAACGCCATCGGCACCACCAGGCCGGTTCCGGCGCTCGCCGCGTCGAACAGCGCCATTCCGTCCACAGTGGACAGAGGGGTGAGGCCGGTGCGCATGATCCGGCGCACGTCGGCGTCGGTCAGCTCGCCGGTCATCCCGGTGCGCTGCGCCCACGGACCCCAGGCCAGCGACGCGCCCGGCAGGCCGACCGCGGTCCGGTGCTGGGCCAGGGCGTCCAGGAACGTGTTGGCGGCGGCGTAGTTGCTCTGCCCGGCGCCGCCGAGCACCCCGGCCGCCGAGGAGAACAGCACGAACGCGGTCAGATCGCTGTCCTGGGTCAGCTCGTGCAGGTTCCACGCGCCGCGCACCTTGGGCGCCAGCACGGTGTCGAGGCGCTCCGGGGTCATCGCGGACACCACGCCGTCGTCCAGCACGGCGGCGGTGTGCACGACGGCGGTCACCGGGTGCTCGGCAAGGGTGCGGGCCAGGGCGTCCCGGTCGGCCACGTCGCAGGCGGCCACGGTCACCTCGGCGCCGTGTCCGCTCAGCTCGGCGACCAGCTCGGCGGCACCGGGCGCGTCCGGGCCGGTTCTGCTGGTCAGCAGCAGCCGGCGCACGCCGTGCGTGGTGACCAGGTGCCGGGCCAGCTCGGCGCCGAGCGTGCCGGTCGCGCCGGTGATCAGCACCGGGCCCGGGGTCTCGGCCAGCCCGGTGGTGGCGTCCGGTTCGGCCGGGGGCATCCGGACCACCCGCGGCGCGAACGCCGCGCCGCCGCGCAGGGCGATCTGCGGCTCGTCCGGGCCGGCGGCCGCGACGGTGGCCACGGCGTCCAGCGAGGCCGGCTCGCCGTCCACGTCCAGCAGCAGGAACCGCCCGGGGTGCTCGGACTGGGCCGAGCGCAGCAGCCCCCACACCGGGGCGTTGGCCAGGTCCGGGGCCTCGCCGGGGCCGGCGGCGACCGCGCCCCTGGTCAGCACCACGAGCCGGGAGCCGGCCAGCCGGTCGTCGGCGATCCAGGTCTGGACCAGCTCCAGCGCGCGCCGGGCGGCCAGCGCGGCGGCCGAGGCGGGGTCGCCTGCTTCCGAGTCCGCGCCGGTGAACTGGGTCAGCACCAGGCCCTCGCCGGCGAGCGAGGTGAGGTCGTCGTGTTTGGTGACCGCGCAGCCGGCGGCGCTCAGGGCCGCGCCGAGTCCGAGATCGTCGGCGCCGAGCAGGGCGACCGCGGCGGGCACCGGGCCGGGCGCGACCGGAGTGCTCCAGTCCACGGTGAACAGCGAGTCGGCCGGGCCGCGCCGCACGCCGGCCAGCTCGGCGGCGACCGGCCGGCAGACCAGCGACTCCACCACGGCGACCGGTTCGCCGGCCTCGTCGGTGAGCTGGGCGCGTACGGCCGCACCGTCGCTTGTGGACAGCCGGACCCGGACCCTGGTCGCGCCGGTGGCGTGCAGCCGCACCCCGCGGAACGAGAACGGAAGCTCGGCCGGCCGGGTGGCGTCGTCGCCGGTGTGCAGCGCGCGTACCAGCCCGATGCCGTGCAGCGCGGCGTCCAGCAGCGCCGGGTGGATGCCGAACCCGTCGGCCCGCACCTGCTCCGGCAGCGCGATTTCGGCGTAGACCGCGCCGTCGTGGTGCCAGGCGGCGCGCAGCGCCTGGAATGCCGGCCCGTAGCCGTATCCGGCGTCGGCGGCGCCGGCGTAGAACCGCTCGACGTCCACCGGGACCGCGCCGGCCGGCGGCCATGCCCCAGGGTCGAGCCGGTCCGGCGGGCTGGCCGGTCCGGGCGCGACCGTGGCGGTGGCGTGCCGGGTCCACTGGGCGCCGAGCAGTTCGCCGGACCGGGCGTCCGGTTCCGGGCGGCTGTAGACGCGCAGCCGTCGCCGGCCCGCCTCCTCGGGTTGTCCGGCGACGACCTGGATCTGCACCGCGCCCCGCTCGGTGAGGGTGAGCGGCACCTCGAGGGCCAACTCCTCGAGTTGGGCGCAGCCGACCTGCCCGGCCGCGTTCAGGGCCAGCTCGACGAATCCGGTGCCGGGGAACAGGATCGTGCCCAGCACGGCGTGGTCGGCGAGCCACGGCTGGGCCTTGACGGACAGCCGGCCGGTGAGCACCAGGCCGTCACCGCCGGCCAGCGGCACGGCGGCACCGAGCAGCGGGTGGTCGGTGCCGCCGAGCCCGGCGGCGGTCAGGTCACCGACACCGTTCGCGGCCGGTTCCAGCCAGTAACGCTCGTGCTGGAACGGGTAGGTGGGCAGGTCGGCCCGCGCTCCGGTCGGCAGGTCCAGCGGGCCGCCATGGGCCCAGAGTTCGCCGGCCGAGGTCAGGAACCGGTCGAGCCCACCCTGATCGCGGCGCAGCGTGCCGATCGCCACCGCACCCTCCACCTCGCCGAGCGCGGGAACCAGCACCGGATGCGGCGACACCTCCACGAAGAACCGGTAACCCTCCGCCAGCAAGGTTCGGGAGGCCGACTCGAACTGCACGGTCTGGCGCAGGTTGCGGTACCAGTACCCGGCATCCAACCCGGCCGTGTCGACCCACCCGCCGTCCACGGTGGACAGAAACGGTATGGCGCTCGATCGCGGCGCGATGTCGCCCAGCGCGGCCAGCAGCTCCTCGTGGATCCGTTCCACCTGCACCGAGTGCGAGGCGTAGTCCACCGCGATCCGCTTGGCCCGAACATCCTCGGCCCGGCACGCCTCCAGCACCGCCTCCAGCGCCCCGGGCTCCCCCGCGATCACCACCGACGCCGGCCCGTTCACCGCCGCCACCGACACCCGATCACCGTGCGGTACCAGCAACTCGCGCACCCGATCCACCAGCGCGGCAACCGACACCATCCCGCCAGACCCGGACAGCCGCTCGGCAATCGCCTTCGACCGCAGCGCAACGACCTTCGCGCCATCGGCCAGACTCAACCCACCGGCCACCACCGCGGCGGCGATCTCCCCCTGCGAATGCCCCACCACCGCGTCCGGCTCCACACCCACCGAACGCCACACCTCGGCCAGCGACACCAACACCGCCCACAACACCGGCTGCACCACATCCACCCGGTCCAACTCGCCCCCGCGCAACACCTCCAGCAACGACCAATCCACCACCGGCGCCAACGCCTCGGCACACTCGGCGATCCGAGCCGCGAACACCGGCGAGGAATCCAACAAACCCTGAGCCATCCCCACCCACTGCGAACCCTGCCCCGGAAACACGAACACCACCCGCCCGGCCCCGGCCGCACCCGTGACCAGACCCGCCGCCGGCTCCCCCGCCGCCAGCGCGGCCAGACCCGCATGCACAACTTCGGACTCCCCCACCAGCGCCGCCCGATGAGCGAACGCCGAACGGGAACCTAGCGTGCGAGCCACATCGACGTCGGCGATGTCCGGGTCTGCCCGCAGCTGAGCCAAGAGCCGGCCGGCAGCCCGGCGCAACGCCGGGACGGTGCGGGCGGAGAGCACCCACGGCACCATGCCGGTGGGCGCGGTGTCCGGGACCACGGCCGTGGGCGGTTCCTCCAGGATGGCGTGCGCGTTGGTACCGCTCATGCCGAACGAGGACACCGCGGCGCGGCGCGGCCGCCCGCCCGCCGGCCACGGCACCGGCTCGGTCAGCAGCCGCACCGCGCCGGTTGACCAGTCCACGTGCGGGGTGGGTTGGGTCACGTGCAGGGTCTTGGGCAACATGCCGTGCCGCAGCGCCAGTACGAGCTTGATCAGGCTCGCCATGCCGGCGGCGGCCTGGGTGTGGCCGAGGTTGGACTTCACCGAGCCGAGCCACAGCGGGGTGTCCCGGTCCTGCCCGTAGGTGGCCAGCAACGCCGACGCCTCGATCGGATCACCCAGCTTCGTCCCGGTGCCGTGCGCCTCCACAGCGTCCACATCGGACGGTGCCAGTCGGGCGTTCGCCAAGGCCTGCCGGATCACCCGCTGCTGCGCCAACCCGTTCGGCGCGGTCAACCCGTTCGACGCCCCGTCCTGGTTCACCGCCGAACCCCGCACCACCGCAAGCACCCGATGCCCGTTGCGTTTCGCGTCCGACAACCGCTCCACCAGCACCAGGCCCACACCCTCACCCCAGCCGGTGCCGTCGGCCGCGGCGGCGAACGGCTTGCACCGCCCGTCCGGCGCGAGCGCCCCGGCCTCGCGGCCGTCGACGAACATGGCCGGGTTGGTCATCACGGTGACCCCGCCGGCCAGCGCCATGGCGCATTCGTTCTGCCGCAACGCTTGCACGGCCAGGTGCAGGGCCACCAGCGAGGACGAGCAGGCGGTGTCCACGGTCAGCGCCGGGCCCTCCAGCCCGAACGCGTAGGCGAGCCGGCCGGACAGCACGCTGGTCGCCGCGCCGGTGAGCAGGTGCGCCCGGCTGCCCGCCGGAAGGTCGAACTGGCCGAAACCGTAGGCGGAACTTGCCGCGCCGACGAACACGCCGACCCGGTCGCCGCGCAACCCGGCGGGGTCGAGCCCGGCCCGCTCGAACGCCTCCCACGCGGTCTCCAGCAGCAGCCGCTGCTGCGGGTCCATCGCGACCGCCTCGCGCGGGCTGATCCCGAAGAAGGCCGGGTCGAATCCGGCGACGTCGGTCAGGAACCCGCCGACCGCGCCGGGGCCGGCGCCGTCGAGGTCCCAGCCGCGGTCGGTGGGGAACGCGGTGATCGCGTCCACGCCGTCGGCGACCAGTCGCCACAACTCGTCCGGGGTGTCCACGCCACCGGGGAACCGGCAGCTCATCCCGATGATCGCGATCGGCTCGTCGGTGCCGGTGGCCGGTCCGGTGACGGTGATCTCGGCGGTCTCGCCGAGCAGTTCGCGCAGCAGGTGAGCGGCCAGCGCGGCCGGCGTGGGGTGGTCGAACACCACGGCGGGCGGCAGCGGCAGCCCGGTGGCCGCGGCCAGCCGGTTGCGCAGTTCGACCGCGCTCAGCGAGCCGACGCCGTGCTCGGCGAACGCCTTGGCCGGCTCGATCGCGTCCGGTCCGGCGAATCCGAGCACCACGGCGGCGCTGGCCCGCACCAGGTCCAGCGCCAGCCGCTCGCGCTCCACCGTGGACAGTGTGGCGAGCCGGGTGCGCAGCGCGCCGCCGGCAGGCGCACCACCTGCGATCCGCCGGGCCGGTCGGACCAGGTCGTGCAGCAGCGGCGGCACGGCCTGCGGCGCGGCACCGAGCACGGCGGTGTTCAGCCGGGTGGCCACCACCGCCGGGGCGCCGTTGGCGAGCGCGGTGTCCAGCAGCTCAAGGCCCTGCGCCGCGGGGAGCGGCGGGAAGCCGGACCGGTTGATCCGGTCCCGGTCGGCCTCGCCGAGCGCGCCGAGCATCCCGGCCTCGGTGTCCCACGGTCCCCAGGCGATCGACAGCGCGGGCAACCCCGTGCGCTGCCGGTGCTCGGCGAGCGCGTCCAGAGCGGCGTTGGCGGCGGCGTAGTTGGCCTGGCCGGGGCTGCCGGTGGTGCCGGCGATCGAGGAGTACAGCACGAACGCGGCAAGCTCCAGGTCCCGGGTGAGGTCGTGCAGGTGCAGCGCGGTGTCCACCTTCGGGCCGAACACCGCGCCGATCCGGTCCGGGGTGAGCGCGGTCAGCACGCCGTCGGCCACCACACCCGCGGTGTGGAACACGGCGGTGAGCGGGTGCTCGGCCGGAATGCCGGCAAGTACGGCCTCGAGCGCGTCCCGGTCGGCGCCGTCGCAGGCCACGACGGACACCGTGGCACCCAGCCCGGTCAGCGCGGCGGCGAGCGCTTCGGCGCCCGGCGCGGCCGGCCCGGTTCGGTTGGTGAGCACCAGGTTTCGCACGCCGTGCCGGGTGACGAGATGCCGGGCCAGCAGCCCGCCGAGCATCCCGGTTCCGCCGGTGACCAGCACCGTGCCGGCCGGGTCGAGCGGGCGTGCGACCGGGTCGGCCGGCGCGGCTGCCCGGTGCAGTCGCGCGGCGTACGGGATGCCGGCCCGGACGGCGAGCTGCGGCTCGCCGCAGGCCAGTGCGGCCGGCACGTCTTCCGTGCCGTCGGTGTCGATCAGGGTCAGCCGGCCGGGATGCTCGGACTGGGCCGAGCGCAGCAGCCCCCAGACGGCGGCTCCGGCCGGGTCCGGCGCCGGGTCCTCGGGGCGGGCGGCGACCGCTCCGCGGGTGAGCACGACCAGCCGCGCCGCGCCGGGTTCGCCGGCCAGCCACTGCCGCACGGCGGTGAGGATCTCGGTGGTGGCGGCCCGCACCGCCGCACCGTCCACACCGGACCGGTCGACGGACAGCACGGTGACGTCCGGCTCATCGCTCGGCTCGGTGGCCGGAAGCGGAACCCAGGCCAGCCGGTACAGGTGCTCGGCGTCCCCGGCGGGGTCCCGTGCGGGCAGCGGACGCGGGACCACCCGGGTGGCGGAGAGCACCGGCGCCCCGGTGCCGTCCACAGCGAGGAGGGCGAAGCCGTCCGGCCCGGCCGGCGAGATCCGCACCCGCAGCATGGCGGCGCCGGTGGCCCACAGCGAAACACCGGACCAGGACGCGGCCCAGTTCTCCGCGCCGGTGACCGCCCGCAGCGCGGCGTCCAGCAGCGTGGGGTGCAGGCCGTAGCCGGCCGCCTCGCGTTCGGTCCCGGCCGGCACCCGGACCTCGGTGTAGAAGTCGGTGTCCCGGGCACCTTCCGGTGGCCACTCGCCGCCGCTGCACTCCGGGTCCTCGACAACGGCATATCCGGCCCGGGTCAGGGTTCCGGTGCCGTGCCGGGTCCACGGGCGTGCGGACCAGCCGCGGTCGCGCCTCGGGTCCTCGGGGCGGGCGTGCACGGTCAGCTGCCGGGTGCCGGTCGGGTCGGGCGCGCCGAGCCGCAGCTGCACCTGCAGGGCCCCGTGCTCCGGCAGGACCAGCGGCGTCTCGATGTCCAGTTGTTCGAGCCGGCCGCAGCCGGCCTGGTCCCCGGACCGGATCGCCAGTTCCACCAGCGCCGAACCCGGCACCACCGGCGCCTCGGCCAACCACGGCTGGGCCTGCGCGGAAAGCCGTGCGGTGAACAGGTATTCGTCGCCGTCTGCGATGCCGATGCCGGAGCCGAGCAGCGGGTGATCGGTGGCGCCGAGCCCGGCGGACGACACGTCGCCGGCCCAGGACGGCGCCGCCGGCCAGTAGTGCTCCCGAGCGAACGGGTAGGTCGGCAGATCGATGCGCTTGCCGCCGGCGCACATCCCCGCCCAGTCCACGCCGACCCCGTGCGCCCACGCGGTGGCCACGGCGGCGAGCAGCGTGGCCGGCTCGTCCCGCCCGGCCCGGCACACCGGAACCGCCACCCCGTCCGGCACCAGCGCCGAGAGCACACCGTCCGGCCCCAACTCCAGGAACCGGGTCACCCCCTTGGCCCGCAAGGCGACCACCCCGTCACCGAACCGCACCGCATCGCGCACGTGCCGCACCCAGTACTCGGGGTCGGTGACGTCCCCGGCGGTCACCACGGGAATCTGGGGTGGGTGGTAGGTCAGGGTTTCCGCGACCGCACGGAAGTCGGCCAGCATCGGCTCCATGTGCGGCGAGTGGAACGCATGCGACACGGTGAGGCGTTTGGTCTTCTCCCAGCGCGGCGCCAGCTCCTCGATCACCTCGGCATCACCCGAGATCACCACCGAGGCCGGCCCGTTGACCGCCGCGATACTCACCCGCTCCGCGAGCCCGGCAATCGCCTCGGCGACCTCGGCCTCGGTCGCCCGCACGGCCAGCATCGCCCCACCCGTGGGCAACGCCTGCATCAACCGGCCCCGGGCAGCGACCAAGGTGCAGACATCGTCCAAGGACAGGACGCCTGCCACATATGTGGCAGCCAACTCACCTATGGAATGCCCCAACAGGAAGTCCGGGGTCACACCCCAGGACTCCAACAACCGGAACAGCGCCACCTCAAGAGCGAACAACCCCGCCTGGGCGTAGACCGTCTCGTTGAGCAACTCCTGCTCGCCGAACATCACCTCGCGCAGCGGCCGGTCCAGGTCGAACCGCGCACACACCGCATCCAGCGCCTCGGCGAACACCGGAAACGCCCGGTACAGCTCAGCTCCCATGCCGGCCCGCTGAGAACCCTGACCGGTGAACAGGAACGCCACCTTGCCGGGCCGCACCGCGCCGGTCACCGCACCCGCGCCGGCGGCCAGCGCGGCGAGCCCGGCCCGGTCGCCGGCCAGCACCATGGCGCGATGCTCCAGCGCGGCCCGGGTGGTGGCCAACGAGAAACCGACGTCCAGCGGATCCTCGTCCACGACGGACATCAGCGCCTCGGCCTGCCGGCACAGACCATCCGCGGTCCGGGCCGAGAGCACCCAGGGCACCAGCGCGGGCGCCGGTGCGGCGGCGGTCTCGGTGGGCTCCTCGTTCGGTGCCTGCTCGAGGATCGTGTGCACGTTGGTACCGCTCACCCCGAACGACGACACGCCGGCGCGCCGCGGTGCGCCGGTGTCCGGCCACGGCATCGACTCGGTGAGCAGCGACACGGCTCCGGCCGACCAGTCCACGGCCGGGGTCGGCTCGTCGACGTGCAGGGTGCGCGGCAGGATTCCGTGCCGCAGCGCCAGCACCGTCTTGATCACACCGCCGATGCCGGCGGCGGCCTGGGTGTGCCCGATGTTGGACTTGAGCGAACCCAGCCACAGCGGCCGGTCCCGGTTCTGCCCGTAGGTGGCCAGCAGTGCCTGTGCCTCGATCGGGTCGCCGAGCCGGGTGCCGGTGCCGTGCGCCTCCACGGCGTCCACATCGGACGGTGCGAGTCGGGCGTTGGCCAGCGCCTGCAGGATCACCCGCTGCTGGGACGGTCCGTTCGGCGCGGTCAGGCCGTTCGAGGCGCCGTCGGAGTTCACCGCGCTGCCCCGGATCACGGCCAGTACCTTGTGCCCGTTGCGTTTCGCGTCGGACAGCCGCTCCACCAGCACGACGCCGACGCCCTCGGCCCACCCGGTGCCGTCGGCCGCCGCGGCGAACGACTTGCACCGGCCGTCGGCGGCCAGCCCGCGCTGCCGGCTGAACTCGGTGAACACGCCCGGCGTCGCCATCACGGTCACCCCGCCGGCGATCGCCATCGTGCACTCGCCGGAACGCAGCGAATGCGCGGCCAGGTGCAGCGCCACCAGCGAGGACGAGCACGCCGTGTCGATGGTGACGGCCGGGCCCTCCAGCCCGAAGGTGTACGCCACCCGGCCGGACACCACGGCGGTCGCGCCGCCGGTGAGCAGGTAGCCCTCCCCGTCCACCGGGGATGCGTTGGCCACGGCCAGATAACCCTGGTCGTTGGTGCCGGCGAACACGCCGATCTGGCTTCCGCGCACCGACTCCGGGTCGATCCCGGCCCGCTCGAAGACCTCCCAGCAGGCCTGCAGCAGCACCCGCTGCTGCGGATCCATGGCCACCGCCTCGCGCGGGCTGATCCCGAAGAACACCGGGTCGAACTCGGCGATCCCCGGCACGAAACCGCCCTCGCTGGCATAGCTGGTGCCGGCGTTGTCCGGGTCGGGATCGAACAGCCCGGCCAGATCCCAACCGCGGTCGTCCGGGAACGGGCCGATGCCGTCGGTTCCGGTGCTCACCAACCGCCACAGGTCCTCCGGCGAGGCCACCCCGCCCGGATAGCGGCAGGCCATCCCGATGATCGCGATCGGCTCGCGCTCGCCGTCCTCGATCTCCCGCAGCTTCTGCTTGGTCCGCCGCAGGTCCGCGGTCACCAGCTTCAGGTAGTCGCGGAGGGTATCTTCGTCTGCCATCGAGGACCTCATTCACCTGACTAGGCGGCGACCGGGAACTGCAACATCCCGCGGATCACATAGGACTTCCGGCGGCGAATCGGGCCGATCCGGCGCAGGTTCGGCAACCGCCGGGCCACGGCGGCCAGCGCCACCTCGCCCTCCAGCCGGGCGAGTGCCGCACCAAGGCAGAAATGGATTCCCAGGGAGAAGGAGAGCAGCTCGCGCCCGGGCGGGCGGGTGATGTCGAACCGGCCCGGGTCCGGGTACACCTCGGGATCGCGGTTGGCCGCGCCGGCGCAGATCGCCACCTGGCTGTCGGCCGGCAGCACCTGCCCGGCCAGTTCCAGGTCCTCCTGCACGATCCGGCGGTACTGCTGGGTCGGCGTCTCGAACCGCAGCGTCTCCTGGATGACCGCGGGCGCGAGCCCCGGATCCCCTTTGAACATCTCGAACTGGTCCGGGTGCTCGAGCATCAGCAAGGTGGCGTTGCCGATCAGGTTCACCGTGGTCTCGACCCCGCCGAGGGTCAGGAACGCGCACAGCGCGACCAACTCGGCCTTGCTCAGCCGGCCCTCGTCCAGCGCCGGCAGCAGCTGGGTGACCAGGTCATCGCCCGGGTCGGCCCGACGCAGCGCGATGATGTCCTCGAACATCAGGTACAGCTCGGCGACCGAACCGGTGACGTCCTCGACCAGCTGCGGCGTCGGCTCGCTCTCGATCATGCGGGCCATCCGCCTGGTCAGCCGGAACGCCGCCGGCCGGTGCCGGTCCGGAATCCCGAGCAGCTCGCTGATCACGTAGTTGGGCAGCTGCTGGGCGAACGCGGTCATGAAGTTGGCCCGGCCGCCTGCGGCCAGGAACTTCTCGACCAGCTCCTCGGTGTAGGTCTCGATCCGGGGCCGCCAGGACTCCATCTGACCCGGATTGATCGCCGGGATGGCCAGCTTGCGCAGCCGGCCGTGGTCCGGCGGATCCACGCCGAGCATGGAGTTGTCGAACTCGATCGACTCGATGGCCTTCTCGCCGCTCAACTGGCGCACGCCGAACCGCCGGTCGCGCAACACCTTGCTGGACAACTTGTGGTCCGCGGTGACCCAGGTGCCCAATGCGCTGCGGTGCAGCGGCCCGCGCGCGCGAACCTCTTCATACAATGGATAGGGATCGTCCGGAGCGCGCAGAATCAGCGCGTACGGATCGCCCTGATCCCCCACCGACCAGAGATACTCGTTCCATACCGCCAGCTGCGCGGTGGTGTCCCGTGCCATCAACCACTCCCGCCGTGGGCAATCACCGTGGACAGCGTCTAGCCTGGTCACCGGCCTTGGGGCACGCTAACCACCGGCCCACCCCTGCGAACAACCCCTATCGGCACCCAGGGGGTCGTCCCGCCCCGAGCCGTGCGGCTACTAGGGGTTGCCGGCACTGATTCGCCGGCCGCACTGTGGTTGCATGACGGTAATAGCCGACAATCCACGGGCCGGTGTCGACATTTCCGTTGTCGATCCCCGTGATCCGGCGCTGCGATTATCCCTGTTGCTGGACGGCGATTTCCGCGACTGCACCGCGCTGCCACCGGCCGGCGAGCCGTGCGGCGTGGTCGCGGTGCAGGGCCGGATCAACGGCGCCGCGGTGGTCGCCTACTGCACCGACGGAAGGCGGATGGGCGGTTCGCTCGGCACGCCCGAGGCGGACCGGATCATCGACGCGATCGAGTACGCCGTGCGGCAACGGATCCCGGTCATCGGCCTGTGGCACTCGGGCGGCGCCAAGCTCGCCGACGGGGTGGAGTCGATGGACGCCGTCGGCCGGATGTTCGCCGCCATGACCCGCGCCTCCGGCAAGGTCGCCCAGATCTCGGTGGTGCTCGGCCCGGCGGCCGGCGCCGCCGCCTACGGCCCGGCGCTCACCGACATCGTCATCATGTCGGAGACCGGCCGGGTGTTCGTCACCGGACCGGACGTGGTGCGCAGCGTCACCGGCGAGCAGGTGGACATGGCGGGGCTCGGCGGGTGCGACGCACACGGCCGGCGCTCCGGCGTTGCGCACCTGACCGTCGGCACCGACGCCGAGGCCTGCCAGCGGGCCCGCGCCCTGACCACGCTGCTCACCCGGCCCGGGCGTTACGACGTCTGCTCGGTCACCAACTCGCCCGGCCTGCGCGACCTGCTGCCGGACTCGCCGCGGCGGGCCTACGACGTGCGCCCGCTGGTGCGGGCGATCCTGGACGAGAGCACCGGGTTCGAGGAGCTGCAGGCCAAATGGGCGCCGAACATGGTGATCGGGCTCGGCCGGCTGGCCGGCCGCACCATCGGCGTGCTGGCCAACAACCCGTTGCGGCGTGGCGGATGCCTGGACTCGCTGTCCGCGGAGAAGGCGTCCCGGTTCGTCCGGATGTGCGACTCGTTCGGCGTCCCGCTGCTGGTGGTCGTGGACGTGCCGGGCTACCTGCCCGGCGTCGGGCAGGAGTGGGGCGGGGTGGTCCGGCGCGGCGCCAAGCTGCTGCACGCGTTCGCCGAGGCGGCGGTGCCCCGCGTCACCCTGATCACCCGGAAGTCCTACGGCGGCGCCTACATCGCGATGAACTCGCGCTCGCTCGGCGCCACCCGGGTGCTCGCCTGGCCGCACGCCGAGGTCGCCGTGATGGGCGCCGAGGCGGCCGTCGGCGTGCTGTACCGCAAGCAGCTCGCGGCCGCCGCGTCCGACGAGGAGCGCGCGGAGCTGCGCGGCCGGCTCATCGTCGAGCAGCAGCGCACCGCGGGCGGAGTGGACCGGGCCATGCGCATCGGCGTGGTGGACGCGGTGATCGCCCCGGAGCAGACCAGAAGGCAGGTGGCCGAGGCACTGGCCGCCGCCCCCGCCGGCCGCGGTCACCACGGGAACATCCCTCTGTAGCAACGAATTGGGGCGTGAACACGGATGCTCAGCACAGCCGACCAGACCGACCTGTGGGTCCGCCGTTACCACCCGGCCCCGCATGCCCGCAGCCGGTTGCTCTGCCTGCCGCACGCCGGCGGCTCGGCCACCTACTTCTTCGGCGTGTCCCGGGCACTTTCGCCGCGGGTCGAGGTGCTGGCGGTGCAGTATCCGGGACGGCAGGACCGGCGTTCCGAGCCGTTCGTGGAGACCATCGGGGAGCTGGCCGACCGGGTGGTCGGCGCGATCGGCAGCCAGCTCGACGACCGGCCGCTGGCCCTGTTCGGGCACAGCATGGGCGCCGTCCTGGCGTTCGAGGTCGCGACCAGGTTGGAGCGAACCGGAACGGTCGCCGCCGCCCTGTTCGTGTCCGGCCGCCGGGCACCGTGCACGCACCGCGCCGAGACCGTGCATCTCAAGGACGACAACGGAATTCTCGACGAGGTCCGGTCGCTGAACGGGACCGACTCCCGGATCATGGCCGACGACGAGCTGATCCGCATGGCCCTGCCGTCGATCCGGGCCGACTACAAGGCCATCGAGACCTACCGCTACGAACCCGCTCCGCCGCTGCGCAGCCCGATCCAGGCCATGGTCGGCGACGAGGATCCGAAGGCGAGCATCCCCGAGGTGCGCCGCTGGGCCGAGCACACCAGCGCCGGGTTCACGCTGCATGTCTTCCCCGGCGGGCACTTCTTCCTCGACCAGCACGTGACCGCGGTACTCGACAAGATCACCGGCGGGCTGCCCGGATAGCGTTGGCGGAGGTGTCGGGGTGCGGGTGCTGTTCACGGTGTCGTCCTGGCCGACGCACTACGCGTCGATGATCCCGCTCGGCTGGGCGTTGCAAGCCATGGGGCACGAGGTTCGGGTGCTGTGCCATGCCTCCCAGGTCGGTCAGATCGGCACCGCCGGGCTGATCCCGACGCCGGTGCTGGACGGCATGGACATCGTGACCAGCAACCGCATGCAGTACTACCGGGACGCGGTGTCCGGGCTGTGGCCGTACCCCTTTCTACCGCTGCATCCGCTGACCGGCCAACGACTCGGCGCGCTCGGCGACTTCGACGTCGGCGCGTACCGCCGGGAGGTGGAACCGGACCTGATGGCCCGGACCAACCGCGGGTTCGACGCCGCCGCCGACTTCGCCCGGCGGTGGCAGCCCGATGTCGTGCTGCACGACCCGACCAGCCTGGAAGGGTTGCTCGCCGCGCGGCTGACCGAGGTACCCGCCGCGCTGTGCCTGTGGGGACCGGTCGGCACGCACGAGGCCGAGCACTTCCGGATCGTGCCGGCCGATCCCAGCGGCGCGTTTCCCCGGCACGGTCTCGGCGAGTTCTCCCTGGACATGATCGAGCACGTGGTCGACCCCTGCCCGGCCGGTGTCGCCCCACGCACCGCGGCGACCCGGCTGCCGGTCCGGTACGTGCCCTACAACGGAAGCGCGCCGGCGCCCACCTGGCTGCTGGATCCGCCCGCGCGGCGGCCGCGGATCTGCGTCACCTGGTCCACCGCACTGTCCACGATGTCCGGACCGGACACGTATCTGCTGCCCGCGCTGGTCGACGCGCTGTCCGGGCTGGACGCCGAGGTGCTGGTGACCGCGACGGCCGAGGACGCCGCGGCGCTCGGCCGGGTGCCGCCGTCGGTGCGGGTGCTCGGCCGGCTGCCGGTGCGGCTGCTGCTGCCCAGCTGTGACGCGGTCGTGCACCACGGCGGCAGCGGCACCGCGATGACCGCGCTCTGGTCCGGGAAACCCCAGCTGGCCATCACGTTCATCGCCGAGACGGCGCTGACCGGGTCGCGGCTGGCCGAGTCCGGCGCCGGGCGGCACATCCCCGGTCACCTCTTCGATCCCGACACGGTGCGAACCGCCGTGACCGGGCTGCTGACCGCCACGTCCCATCGAGAACGCGCGGCCGAGCTGCGCGACGAGGTGCTCCTCCGACCGTCCATGGTCAACCTCGTCGAAAGCCTGGAGAAGTTGGCCTGCGGCTGACGTGAACCCGAGAGGAGAACCACCATGCGCCAGATCAGGGTGTTGCTCGTCGGCGGTCCGGACGGACTGTCCGAGGCGGACCGGATCCGCGAGGTCGACGTGCTGGCCGACAAGATCAGCCTGAGCCGGGGCAACGGCTACGAGCACTTCCGCCACTCCGGCGACTTCCACAATCTCAACGGTTCGCCGGTTCCCGTGTACCAGTGGTGCTACGCCACCAAGATCGCCGAGTGAGTCCACCGTGTACTTCGACTTCAAGGATCCGCAGCTGCGCACCGACCGGTTCGCCTACTACCGGCACTTCCGCGAGAACGATCCGGTGCACTGGACCCCGCACGGCTACTGGGTTCTGTTCCGCTACGACGACATCGACGAGCTGCTCCGCTCGCCGGACGCGTCCAGCAACTTCCCGGCCAACTCCGACTGGGCCCGGGCCCGCGGCGGCCCGTCCAGCCCGGTGGTCCGGTTCACCAGCAAGATCATGCTGTTGCAGGACGGCGCCGCCCACAAACGCCTGCGCCGCGTCGTCGGCAAGGTGCTCAGCCGGCGCGTCGTCGACCAGTTCCGCATCCGCGTCCCCCAGATCGTCACCGAGTTGTTGGACGCCGCCGGCCCCGGCGAAGTCGACGTCATGAGCACCATGGCCATGCCGCTCCCGGTCGCCGTGGTCTGCGAGCTGATGGGCGTCCCGTCCGAGATGCGCCCCCGGTTCCGCGCCTGGACCGCCCCGATCAGCCAGGTCATCGACCGCAGCGTGTCCCCCGCCAACCTCATCGAGATGAACCGCCTGGCCCCCAAGTTCCGCGCCCTGTGCCTGGAACTCATCCGCGACGCCCGCGCCGCGCCCCCCGTGGACACCCTCATCTCCGCCATGGTCCACAGCCTCGACGACACCGGCGCCCCCTACACCGACGACGACATCGTCGCCACCGTCGGCATGCTCTTCATCGCCGGCCACGAAACCACCATCAACCTCATCGGCAACGGCCTCCTCGCCCTGCTCCGCAACCCCGATGCCCTCTCCCTCCTGCGCGCCAACCCCGACATCATGCCCACCGCCATCGAAGAACTCTCCCGCTACGACCCCTCAGCCCGCTTCGCCGCCCGGCTACTGACTTCCGACGTCAAGATCGGCGGCACCCCCATCCCCGCGGGCGAATGCGTCTTCGTCGTGTTCGACTCCGCCGGCCGCGACCCCGACCGCTACCCGAACCCCGACCACCTGGACCTCACCCGCACCGGGGTGAAATCGCTGGCCTTCAGCGCCGGCCCCCACGCCTGCATGGGCAAGACCCTCGCAACAGTCGAAGCCGGCACCCTCTTCACCGAACTCCTCCACCGCTACCGCACCATAGAACTGGCCAGCACCAACCCCCCCGTCCAAGAACACTGGCACCTCCAAATGCTCGCCAGCCTCCCCGTCCGCCTCACCCCCTGAACCCGAACCCCACCCCCAGCAACCGAATCCTCGGCTCACGCACCCGAATCGCCAGCCCCGGTACCCGAGTCGCCGGCCAGCCCTGGCAACGGGCCGCTCAGAACCAGATGCGGGCCCACGGCATCGTGGGATGCACCGGGTCGTACTCGATGTAGACGGGTTCGGCGGACGCGTCCACGAAGTACAGCTTGTCCTTGCCGGCCGTCACGCTGTGGGCGTGGAAGGTGTCGCGCAGCGAAACGAGAGTCTGGTCGCGGAGCTCCACCACCCCGTCCCGACCGGCCGCGAGGATGATGCGGTCGTCCAGCATGGCGACGTCCCACAGTTGCCGGGCGTCGTCGCGGGCCAGCGCGGTGAGGCCGCCGGCGGTGCCGTGCAGCAGTCTTCCTTTCATGCTGCAGACAAGCAGCGCCCCGTCGGGTCCCATACAGCAGCCGGTGAAGGTTTCAGCCTGGGTTCCACCGGCGGGGTTTTCCATCGTGCTCCAGGCATTGCCGTCGTAGTGCAGCAGCGTTGCCTGCTCGCCGACGGCGTACACGTCGTGCGGCCCGGTGCCGGCGAAGGCCCGGACATCGCCCGGTGCCGTGAACGTCTGCCGCCATTCCTCGCCGTTCCACTGGTAGATGTGTCCGCCAGAGGCGGCGACGAACACGTCCGCATCGCCCGTGCCCCACAGCGCCCCGAGCGTAGGCTCATAGCCTTCCTCGCGCAGGTCCGGCAACGTGGTCACGGTCCACCGCAACGCCGGATCTTCGGCTATGGAGCCGAGGTCGTCGTGGCGCGGCTCGGGCCACCGCACAGAGGCGCTGGTCCACACGTTGCCGTCTTCGCTGGAAGCCCAGAGCGCGCCTGTCGGGGACATCCAGAACGCACGCAAGGTGTCGTTCGTGCTCAGCACGCCGTCTATTACCGTCGTCCGCAAGCCGTCGGTGCGCATGATGTGGCCCACGCCGTTGCCGCCGTCGCCCTCCTCGTACTCGACCATCAACATGTACAGCGCCCCGTCCCGCGGGATGATCGCGACGATTTCACTGATGAGTTCGGCCATGGCAGATTTCCTCACCTCGTCCTGGGCTGGCGCGGCTGGCCACCGTGATCGCCGATCATGCTTCCGTATCGGCGTCGGTCGAGTTGGTGGTGGGTGGCGGTGACGACTCGGGGGTATCGCCACCGCCACCACCGTTCGCGCCGGCCGAAACCGGCCGCTGTGCAGGCCGCTGAGTGCGGCCGCCGGCCAGGCGCGTCCCCCAGGCGATGCCCTGCGGCCGGACCGTCCTGTACGGGGATGGAGGAGTTCGGACGGCCGGCACTTCAATACGGGCATCGGGTTTCTGTGAGGCGGTCGAAGCAGCCACCGATACTGGCCGTTCAGGCACTCCGAGACATCCGTCAGATGACGTATACGAGAACCGCCACCCGGGGAAGGCTCAAGATCACCGCAGGACCGGGAGAGCCAGCAGGTCCTCGTGCTGCACGGTGGCGTGCACCCCGGCGGCGAGTCGGCGGTCCAGGTACGGCCCGGCGGCGTCGGCCAGGTCCGGCCGGTGCTCGATGGCGGCCGCCACCCAGCCGCGCAGCCACTGTTCGGCGAGGGCGGCCTGGTCGGGGCCGAGCCGCCAGGGGCTGGGCCGGCGGTGCACGACCGCGCCGAGGCGGTCGAACTCCTCGGCGGCCACGGCGACCGCGTCCGGTCCGAGCAGGCGCCGGCCCTCGGTGGTGCGGCGCTGGTGGGCGTTGAAGGCCGCGGCCAGCTCGGCGTCGAGGGGGTCGACCGGATCCAGCTCCACCCGGCCCACCACGGACAGCGCGAACAGCGCCGGGCAGCCGGCCCCGGCGCACGCGGCGGCCAGGTCGCGCACCTCCTCCGCGGTCAGCAGGTCGAGCAGCGCCGAACCGGTCACCAGGGAGGTTCCGGCCAGGTCGGCGACGCGCAGGCCGGTGATGTCCCGCAGTTCGGTGCCGGCGGTGGCCGGGGCGGGCAGGCCGCGAGCCGCCCTGGTGAGCAGCTCGGGGTCCCGGTCGGTGAGGATCCAGTGCTGCGGGCCGGGCAGGCGCGGGACCAGCCAGCGGCCCATCGAACCGGTGCCGCAGCCAAGGTCGCGGACGGTCAGCGGCCGGTCACCGAGGTAGTCGCGCAGCGGTTCGAGCAGGTCGGCGGCCCGGGCCGCCGCGTCGGCGTCCTCCCGCAGCGCCAGCCACTCCGGCGGGAACTCGGTGCGCATGGTCAACTTGCATCCTCCCTTTGGTCTACACCCCCGGCGTGTATTCGTAGCACGCCAGCGGCCTCTAGAAAGTTCATCACGGTTTTGAACCGTCCCGGCCGGACGGCCGTGTTGACGGTGACCTGAACTGATCCTTTGGGAGGACGTGTGACCGTGCAGACAGCAGCTCCGCTGCGGACGCTGGCAGCTGGAGCGACGGCGCAGGTGGCCCTGCTCGCCGTGCTGACCCTGGTCACCGGGCTCGGGATGTGGGGTTGGTTGGCGGCGATCGCGTTCGGTGTGACCGGTGCCACGGCGCTGGCCGCCGGACTGCGCCGCTCCGTGCGGCGCGGCTTCGGGCCGGCCGACCTGGTCACCCTGGCCAGGGCGATCCTGGTGGGCGGCGTGACCGCGCTGGTGGTGGACAGTGTCCGGGCGCCGGCGTCGATCCCGGTGCTGGTCGCGGTGACCGGGTTCGCGCTGGCGCTGGACGCGGTGGACGGGCAGGTGGCCCGGCGCACCGGCACGGTCTCGGCGCTCGGCGCCCGGTTCGACATGGAGGTCGACGCGTTCCTGATCCTGGTGCTCAGCGCGTACGTGGCCACCTCGCTCGGACCGTGGGTGCTGCTGATCGGCGGGATGCGGTACGGCTTCGTGGCCGCCGGGCGGGTGTTGACCTGGCTGAACGCCGCGCTACCGTCGAGCATCATGCGCAAGACGGTGGCGGCGGCTCAGGGCATCGTGCTGGCCGTGGTCGCCTCGGGGCTGCTCCCGGCCGGTGCGGCGGTGGCCATGACCGGGCTGGCGCTGGCGGCGCTGATCTGGTCGTTCGGCCAGGACGTGCGCTGGCTGCACCGCAACCGGGTCGTTGCGACGGTGGTCCACCCGACGCCCCGGATGCCCGCGACACTGGCGATGGAGTTGGCCGCATGACCACCGAAACCGACCAACCCACGGTCGAGGAACCCGCGCTCGAGGAGCCGGCCGAGAAGCCCCGCCCGCGCTGGCGCCGGGTGATCTCCTGGGCACTCACCGCCGTGGCCGCTCTCCTGGTGCTGTTCGCCCTGGTCGGGCCGAACGAGCTGGACCGCCTCGGCGTGCTGGCCTTCCTGCGGGTACCGATCGAGGGTCTGGCCGTCGCCGGGCTCATGCTGGTGCTGCCCGGTCGGGCCCGCCGGGTGGCCGCGGTGCTGATCGGCGTGCTGCTCGGTCTGCTGATCATCATCAAGCTCGCCGACATGGGCTTCACCGCGGTGCTCGACCGGCCGTTCGATCCGGTGCTGGACTGGGCCTTCTTCCAGTTCGGTCTGGAGTTCCTGTCGCTGTCGGTCGGCAAGGCCGGCGCGATCGCGGCCGCGGTCGGGGCGGCCGTGCTCGCGCTGGTCCTGCTCGCGCTGATGCCGCTCGCGGTGCTGCGCCTGGCCCGGCAGGTCACCGCGCACCGCCGCACCTCGACCCGCGCGGTGATCGTGCTCGGTGTGGTGTGGGTCAGCTGCGCGGTGCTCGGTGTGCGGATCGGGGACGGACCGGTCGCCTCGCACGACGCGGCCACCATCGCCCGCGACCGCGTGGTCATGATCGGCGCCGGCATCGCCGACCAGCGCGCCTTCGCCGAGCAGGCGGCGGTGGACGCGTTCCGCGACACCCCCGGTTCCAAGCTGCTGACCGGCCTGCGCGGCAAGGACGTCATCCTCGCCTTCGTCGAGAGCTACGGCCGCGTCGCGCTCGACGACCCGGAGTTCGGGCCGCAGGTCGGCGCGATGCTCGACGCCGGCAGCCAGCGCCTCCGGGCCGCCGGCTTCGCCTCCCGCAGCGCCTACCTCACCTCGTCGACCGCCGGTGGCGGCAGCTGGCTCGCGCACAGCACCCTGCTGTCCGGCCTGTGGGTCGACAACCAGCAGCGCTACCGCACTCTGGTCACCAGCGATCGGCTCACCCTCAACGGCGCCTTCCAGCGGGCGCAGTGGCGCACCGTCGGCGTCATGCCGGCGATCACCCGAGCCTGGCCCGAAGGCGACTTCTACGGCTACGACCACGTCTACACCGCGCACAACTCCGGCTACCAGGGCCCGCCGTTCTTCTACGCCACCATGCCCGACCAGTACACGCTGGCCGCCCTGCAACGCAACGAGCGCGCCGGAACCGACCGCGCGCCGGTGATGGCCGAGATCGCCATGCTGTCCAGTCACACCCCGTTCGCGCCCGTCCCCCCGCTGCTGGACTGGAACACCATCGGCGACGGCACCGTCTACAATGGAATGCCGGCCAGCCTCGAGCACCCCGAGGACATCTGGGACGACCGCGACAAGTCCCGGGCCGCCTACGCGCACAGCATCGAATACTCCGTCTCCAGCCTGATCTCCTTCATGGAGAACTACGGCGACGACAACCTCGTGCTGATCTTCCTCGGCGACCACCAGCCGGCCCCCATGATCACCGGCGACGGCGCCAGCCGGGACGTCCCGATCACCATCGTCGCCCGCGACCCCGCCATCTTCGACCGCATCGCCGATTGGAACTGGCACGACGGCCTCAAACCCGCCGCCAACTCCCCCACCTGGCGCATGGACACCTTCCGCGACCGCTTCCTCACCACCTTCGGCCCCCAACCCCCCGACGACAACCACTGAAGCTCGCCGTCACCCCAGCATGGCCACGGTTCGTGCGTCGAGTTGGCCGAGCGTGTAGTCCTGCGCAGCAGTCGCAGGCAGCCGTCCAGCTCGATCACGGCCGTGTCCCCGGTGAGGTCCCCGGCGGGCAGGACGGCGAACCTGGTGTGTGCGGTCGTGCAGGGCCATTCACACCGTGAAGGTTGGATCGCAGGGTGACGACTCGCCAGGCCGTTACCGCCGGAACCGGTTCGGGATCGGTCAGCGGTTGCCGTTGGTTCCGCTCAAAGGTGGTGCGCGCCGCCGGCTGGGGCGCCGGTCTCGACGAGCAGGGCGCTCCATGCGGCGGCGGGGCTGATGTTGAGCAGTACGGCGCGGTCGCCGGGGGCGAGGTGGCCGGTCTCGATCGCGGCACCGAGGTTCAGCACCAGGTCGTTGGGGCCGAGGTGGCCGTGCTGGGCCAGATTCGCCAGGCAGGGCTTGGCGATCGGGACGCCGAGGGCTTCCGCCCAGCTCTGGAAGGCGGCCTGGGACAGGTTCTGCGTCAGGTAGCAGGCGATGTCGTCCGGGCCGAGGCCGTTGCGGGTGAGCAGAGCGGCGGTGAGGGAGCGCAGGCGGTTGCGGGTTTCCACCGCCAACCGGAAGGAGTAGGTGGGTGGGTCGGCGCATTCTTCGCGCCACTGCGCGGCGATCCGGTCGCGGTAGTGGACCCGGAACAGGTCCGCATAGGCGCCGTTGGTCTCCAGCAGGATGTCGCGGACCCGCACCGGACCGTCCCGGGTGATCACCAGAGCGGCGCCGCTGTCGCCGTTGACCGTGACCGGATGGCGGTACCGGTGCGGGGTGGCGGGCTTGCTTCCGTGCAGGATCAGGACGTTGGCCAGTCCGGGGTCGGCGCAGAGCAGGCCGCGGGCGGCGAGCAGCGCGGGGGTGAGCGAGGCGCAGCCGAGGCCGCCGACGGTGAACGCCATGGCCCGGTCGGCGCCGAGCACCGCCTGCAACCGGGTGGCCTCCGAGCTGACCAGGGTGTCCGGGGCACGGGACTCCACGGTCAGCACGACGTCGATGTCGGACGGGTCGAGGCCGGCTTCGGCCAGGGCGCGGCGCCCGGCCCGGGCGGCCAGCTCGGTCGGGCCGAGCGTGTCGTCGGCGGGCACCCGCTCGATGCCAAGCGCCGCACAGGTTTCCCGCTCCCCCGGGTCGAGCCCGGCGAGCAGGTCGGCGACCGGGACGGACGCCGCCGGCAGATAGCAGGCCGCGGCCGACACCGCGATCATGTGCCGGCCAGCTCGGCGAACGCCCGCGCGACCTCATCGGCCAGGGCTTCCAGGTCGTCCTGGGTCAGCCCGTCCGCGGCGCCCACCACGATGCGCAGCGACCCGTTGCGCACCGCGGTCGAGATCAGCACCGGGAACCAGGACTCCACCGTGCTCTTGAGGCTGACCGCCAGATCCCACCGGGTGCGCAGCAGCCGGATCCCGGAGTCGAACGCGGACGTGTCGCTCACCCCGTGCAGCATCACCACCTGCGGCTCGGGCAGTTCGCGCAGCCGGTTCACCGCAACCGAGCCCGGCGACAGGTGTCGCAGAATCCCGTACCCCACACCGTCGTTGGGCACCGATCGGATCCGCTCGACCGCGGCCGACAGGTACTCCCGCACGCCCACCTCCGGATCCACCGGCAGCACGATCGGGTGCAGCGTGGTGAACCAGCCGACCGAGGGGCCGCGGCCGGCCAGCCGGAACGGGTTGGGCGTGGCCTCCCCCTCGGTCATCACGTACGCGCTGGCGGTGCCGCGCCAGCGGGCCAGACCGTAGGACGCCGCGCACAGCGCCGCCTCCCGGCCCTCGGCGGCACCCGCGGCGAGCACACCGGAAACCCCGTCGAGGGTCCGCTCGGTGAGTCCGCCGGCGCCGGACCCGCCGATCAACCCGGTGGCGGCGCCGGCGCGCATGGTCGCCGTCCAGTAGGTCAGCTCCGCGGCCGCCTCGTCCGAGGTCGACATGTCCCGCAGGTGCTCGGACCACTCGCGCCACCGGGGTGGGCGGGGGGTCACCGCAGGCGTGCGCCCGGCGAGCAGGTTGGTCAGCAGCATGTCCAGGTCGTCGAGCAGCACAACCGTGGACATGTTGTCGTAGACGAAATGGTTGATCAGCAACACGATCAGGCTGCCCATCGTGCGGCCCCGGTCGTAGTGCCGGACCCGCACCACCGGTCCGCGCTGCGGATCCATCCCGGCCCGGACGGCCGCGCAGTCGTCGGCGATCACCTCGAGCAGTTCCTCGGCGGACAGCGGCGGCAGCACCTTGGAGTCGAACACCTGCGCGGGATCCGGGTCGCCGCACTCGATCCGGGTGCCGAGACCGTTGCGGGGGAAGCGGTAGCGCAGCGCCTCGTGCATGACCAGCAGCTGGCCGACGGCCGCCCGGGCGGTGTCCGCCGGCACGGGTTCCGCGGTCTCCAGCGTGTGCACGTCGACGAACTCGGCGACCGCGTCCGGTACCCGCTCGAGGAAGCTGAGCATGATCGGGATCGGCGGGATCGGCCGGTCCGGGGTTTCCGGTTGCGCCACGGGCGAAGCATCGGGTTCGGCGAGCACCGCGACCGTGGCCAGCTCGCCGACCGTGTGGCACTGCAGCAGTTGCTGCGGGGTGAACTGGACACCGGCCTTGGCCGCCCTGGCCGCGACCCGGACACCGAGGATCGAGTCGCCGCCAAGGTCGAAGAAGTTGTCCGACGGCGAGACCGACGGCACGGCAAGGAGATCGGCACAGATCTCGGTGAGCACCCGCTCGGCCCGGGTCAACCCGGAACCGTTCACAGTGGACGGAAGGGACATCTTCGCAAGGCTCCTCCGGTCGAGTTTCCCGCTGGGGGTTCGGGGCAGGCGGTCCCGGACGACGATCTCCCCCGGCACCATGTAGCCGGGCAGCCGGCCGGCCGTCCAAGAGATCAGCTCGGCCGGGTCGGGCGCGTCACCGGTCACGTGGGCGACCAGGCGGGTCGACCCGCTCGGGCCCGCCGCGGCCACCACGAGCGCCTCCCGCACCCGCGGATGGCCGGCCAGCGCCCGCTCGATCTCGGCCGGCTCCACCCGCTGGCCGCGCACCTCGAGTTGGTCGTCGAGCCGGCCACCGAACTCCAGGGTCGCGTCCGGGCCGAGCCTGGCCAGATCCCCGGTCCGGTAGAGCCGCGTTCCGGGCCGGCCGAACGGGTCCGCGACGAACCGGGTGGCGGTCAGCCCGGGGTTGCGCCGGTAGCCCCGGCCCACCCCCGCTCCGGCGATGCACAGCTCGCCCCACTGTCCATTCCGGACCGGCTGGAGATCCGCCCCGAGCAGGTGGATCTCGGTGCCGGTGACCGGCCGGCCGATGTCCGGCACGGTGTCCGGCGGCGCGGCGCGAACCGGCCCGGCGGTGGCGACGACCGTGCATTCGGTGGGCCCGTACAGGTTGAGCACCGGGAACGGGGTGTCGCGCGGCGGCCGGTGGCGCAGCCGGTCTCCCCCGGTGCAGAGCAGCCGCAGCGGCAGCCCGGCCGGCCAGCCGCCCTCGGTGAGCACGACCTCGGCAAGCGGGGTGGGCAGAAACGCCACCGTGACGCCGTTCTCGGTGATCCAGCGGAGCAGCAGGCCGGGTTCGGTGCGCACGTCGGGCAGGAAGCACAGGGTCGCGCCGCGGGCGAGCGTGCCCCACACCTCCAGCACCGAGGCGTCGAACGCCGGGGACACCGCCTGCAGGTGCCGGTCGGACTCGTTGATCCCGGCGGTGTCGGCGTACCAGCGCACGATCTGCGCGAGGTTGTGCCGCTCGATCTCGCAGCCCTGCGGCCGCCCGGTGGAGCCCGAGGTGTAGGTGATGTAGGCCAGGTTCGCCGGCGTGCCAGCGGGTGGCGGGTTCTGGTCGTCGGACTCATCGGTGTCCCCGGTGACCAGGTCCGCGCCGGTCAGCACGACGGGTGCGGCCAGCTCGGCGAGCAGTTCGTCGTTGCGGGCGGCGGGGGCGGCGGGGTCGATCGGCACGTAGGCTCCCCCGGCCTTGGCCACCGCGAGCCAACCCACCAGCATGCCGGGTCCGCGTTCGGCGAGCACCGGCACCGGCACGTCCGGGCCGACCCCGTCCCGGATCAGCCTGCGGGTCAACCGGTTCGCCGCCCGGTTGAGCTCCCGGTAGGAACGCACCGCGCCGTCCTGGCAGTGCGCGGCCGGGTGGTCGGGCCGGTCCGCCGCCCACTTCTCGAACAACCGCACCGGATCCGCCGGCGCGGCGGTGGCGGCCGGGACCTCGAGGAAGGCCAACGGGCGGTCCGGCCGGCCCAGCACCGAGTCGATCAGCACCGGCAGGGCACCGGCCAGCCGGGCGATGGTGTCCCGGTCGAACAGCGCCGTGGCGTACTCGAGATAGCCGTGCATCGGCGCGCCGGGCTGGTCGATGATGCCGACGGTGAGGTCGAACTTCGCCGTGCCCGGAGCGATTCCGGCGAACGGGGCACCGTCGAGGTAGCGGGTGCAGTCCAGCCCGCCGAGCGTCTCGCCGTCCTGCGGCACGTTCTGATAGGTGTAGGCCACGTCGAACAGCGGGTGCCGGGCCGGGTCCCGCCGCCCGGCCAGCTCGGCGACGATCCGGTCCAGCGGCATCTCCTCGTGGTCCAGCACCCCGGCCACGGTGCTCGCGCACCGCCGCACCAGCTCGGTGAACGTCACCTCGCCGCTCACCCGGGTCCGGAACGGCGGCAGGTTGTTGAAGTAGCCGATCAGATCGTGCGTTTCCGGATTGGTCCGGCCCGAGGTGGCCACGCCGATGACCACGTCGGTCAGCCCGGCCCAGCGGTGCAGCAACGCGTCGGCGACGGCGAGCATGGTGACGAACGTGGTCACCCCGCTGCGCTGGCTGAACTCGCGGATCCGTTCGGTGAGCGCGGCGTCCAGCGGGAAGTCGACGATGTCGCCGGCGAAGCTGTGTTCGGCCGGGCGGGGCCGGTCCAGCGGCAGCTCGGCCCGTGTCAGGCCGGACAGCTCGGCCCGCCAGAAGTCCAGGCCGCGCTCCAGCGTCTCGCCGCGCAGCCGGTCGCGCTGCCAGGCGGCGAAGTCGGCGTACTGCACCGGAAGGTCGGGCAGCTTCGGAGTCCGGCCGGACACCCGCGCCTGGTACAGCTCGGAGAAGTCGCGGAAGAACACGGTCGGGGACCAGCCGTCGAAGACGATGTGGTGGTAGGTCCACAGCAGCACGTGGTCGTCCTCGGCCAGCCGGAGCAGCGTGGCCCGCACCAGCGGGCCGGTGGCCAGGTCGAACGGCCGGACCGCCGCCTGCTCGACCAGCCGGCGCGCGGTCGTCTCCCGGTCCACTTCGGACATGTCGGTGAGGTCGACGACGGCCAGCTCGGGCGGATCGGCGAGCAGCGCCACGTAGGGCTCGCCGTCCTCGCTGGGCAGCCGGGTGCGCAGCACCTCGTGCCGGGCAACGAGATCGCGCACCGCCGCGGCCACCGCGCCGGTGTCCAGCGGGCCGCGCAGCCGCAGGTCGTGCGGGATGTTGTAGAGCGGGCTGCCCGGGTTCAGCCGGTCCAGGTACCACAGTTGCTCCTGGCCGAACGACAGCGGCAGCCGGCCGCCGCGCGGCACCGGCTCGATCGCCCGGCCGGTCGCCCCATCCGGCTGCCCGGCGCGCAGTTCGGTGATCCGCGCGGCGAACTCCCGGGCGGTCGGATAGGCGTAGAGGTCGGCGAAGGTCAGCACGATGCCGAAGTCGTGCTCCAGCGTGCGCAGCGCGCTCATCCCGGCGATCGAGGTCCCGCCGAGCGCGAAGTAGTCCGAGCCGGGTCCGATGTCCGGCGTGCCGAGCACCCGCTGCCATACCTCGGCGACCCGCCGCTCGGTGTCGCCGGAGTCCACCGTCCGCGCCGGTGTCCGGGCGATGATGGCCGGCGGCGCCGGGGTGGTCGCCGCACCCGGCGGGACGCACCAGCACCGGATCTCCTCGAACGGGTAGGTCGGCGCCTCGATCCGCGGGATTGCCGTGCCCGCGTAGTACCGGTCCCAGTCCAGCCGGATCCCCAGCCGGTACAGCGATCCGAGCTGGCGCAGCACGCCCCGCTCCCCGGCGCCGCCGACCAGCTCGAGACAGCCGAGCGCGGGTGCCTGCGCCCGGATCAGCCGGGACAGCACGCCGTCCGCACCCAGCTCCACCAGAACCGCACCGTCCCGGGCGAATCCCTCGACCGCCCGGGACAGCCGGTCCCGGTCCACCTCCGCGGTGACCGCCATCCCGGCCGCCGCGGCCAGACCGTCCGAACGGGACAGTTCGCCACGGGCGACGCGGACCGCGAGGTTGCCGGCGCCGGACCCGACCAGGTGCGTGCCGGGCAGCCCGAGCGAGCGGGCCAGGCCGTACAGCGCGCATTGGATGGCGACCAGCCGGGCGGCCGGGTGCTCGGGCCGGGGATCCTCGTCCAGCACCGGGAACGCGGTGCACAACCGCTCCCAGGTGCCCGGGTCGAGCACCCCGTCGCCGGAGAACAGCAGCACCACCGGCGGCGCCTCCGGGGCCGGCGTGTCCGGCACCGCGGCCGACCGCAGCGCCGCCGCCAGCTCGATCGGATCCGTTGCGGTGACGGCGATCCGGTACGGGTAGTCGTCGCGGCCCCGGTTCATCGCGTGCCCGATCGCGGCCAGGCCGTACTCGGCCCGCTCGGCGAAATCGGCCAGCCGGTCGCGGTAGCGGCGCAGCGCGGCCGCCGACCGCGCGGAAACCGTGACCAGCTCGACGGTCCGCCCGGAACCAGCATCCGCCTCGGCCTGCGCGGGCTGCTCCACCACGACGTGCACGTTGGTGCCGGTCAACCCGAACGAGCTCAGCCCGGCCCGGCGCGGCCCGGCGGGCGGCCACGGCCGCAGCGCCGGGTTGACCTGGACCGGCCCGCTGAAGTCGATCAACGGGTTCGGCGTGCGGAAATGCGCGGTGGGATAGAGCATTCCGCGCCGGACGCTGAGCATCACCTTGGCCAGCCCGGCGATTCCGGCGGCGCTGTCCAGGTGACCGATGTTGCCCTTGATCGACCCGAGCGCGCAGTGCGGGGTGGACACCCCGGCGTCCAGGAACGCCCGGCGCAGCGCGTCCACCTCGACCACGTCGCCGAGCGGGGTGGCCGAGCCGTGTCCCTCGACGTAGCCGATCGTGCGCGGCTCGACGCCGGCGTCCCGCCAGGCCGCGGTGATCACCTCGGTCTGGGCCGCCTGGCTGGGCGCGCTCATGCTGGCCATCCGGCAGCCGTTGTGGTTGACCGCAACACCTTTGAGCACCGCGTGCACGTGGTCGCCCGCGGCCAGCGCGGCCGGCAGCGGCTTGAGCAGGAACACGCCGCCGCCCTCGCCGCCGGCCGCCCCGGTGGCCTGCTCGTCGAACGGCCGGCAGCGGCCCTCGGGCGACTCGACACCGCGCATCGGAACGTGGCCCCGCATGGGGAACAGCACCGGCCGGACGCTGATCCCACCCGCGATGGCCAGCGCGGCCTCGCCGGCACGCAACGCCTGCACCGCCCGCACGACCGCGACCAGGCTGCTGCTGCACGCGGTGTCCACCGTGTACGCGGGCCCGGTCAGGTCGTAGCGGTAGCTGATCCGGGCCGCGAGCGCCGCCGGCAGGGTGCCGAGCACCTGCTGCGGGTCGTCGTCGACGATCAGGTTCTCGTAGTCCGAGCGGGCGTGGCCGAGGAACACGGCGGTGCGGGTGCCGCGCAGGTCCTTCGGCGCGTAGCAGGCATTCTCGATGGCCTCGTGGGTCAGTTGCAGCACGAGTCTCTGGTGCGGGTCCATCAGTTCGGCCTCGCGGTGGGCGATGCCGAAGAACCGGTGGTCGAACAGATCCACCCGGTCCAGGTAGCCCATCGACAGGTACTCGGTGTCCGGCGCGCCGCCGTTGTGGTGCAGGCGGTCCGGGGTCGGCTGGCCGACCGTGTCCCGGCTCTCGGCCAGCAGTTCGTGCACGGCGGCCAGGCCGTGTGCCTGCGGCAGCAGCACGGCCGCGCCGATGATCGCCACGTCTTCGCTTCGCACCGGGTCCTCCGGTTACCGCTCGTCGTACACCGACGCCAGCGCGCCGATCGTGGGGTTGTCGAACATGGTCCGCGGCGGCAGGTCGATGCCGAGGTCCGCGCGCATCCGGGCCGCCACCCGGATGGACAGGATGGAATCCCCGCCAAGGGCGAAGAAGTCGTCGTCCACCCCGACCCGGTCCACCGCGAGCACGTCGGCCCAGATCCGGGCAAGGACCCGCTCGGTCGCGCTGCGCGGCGCCCGGTAGGCCGGCGGCGCGGCCGGACCGTGCTGCGCGGGCGGGTCGGCGAGCACCGGCGGCAGGTCGGCAACCGGCCGGTTCCGGTCCTGTGCCAGGTCTTCCAGCAGCCCGGCCAACTCGGCGGCCAGCGCCCGGACCGTGCCGGCGTCGAACAGGTCCGGGTCGTAGCCGAGCCGGAAGGTGAGTGCATCGCCGTGCGGGCCGCCGCCGTGCGCGACGAGGTTGAGCGGGTAGTTGGTGACCTCGACGGCCGTGACGTTGTCCAGGTGAATCCCTTGCCCGGCAAGGTTCTCCTGGTCGAACGGGTAGTTCTCGAACGCGACGATGCTGTCGAACAGGTTGGCGCCGGCCGGCAGACCGGTCCAGCGCCGCAGTGTCGCCAGCGAGACGTGCTCGTGCCGCCGAGCCTCCACCTGGTCGGCCTGCAGCCGGCGCAGCCAGCCGGCCAGGTCTTCGTCGCCGGTCACGCACACCCGCACCGGCACGGTGTTGATGAACATGCCCACGATGGCGTCCACACCGGACAGTTCGGCCGGGCGGCCGGACACCACGGCGCCGAAGCAGACCTCACGGATCCCGCTGTGCCGGGCCAGCAGCCGGGCCCAGGCGCCCTGCACCACCGCGTTCACCGTGATCCGGTGCCGGCGGGCGAACCCGGACAGCAGTGCGGTGTCCATGGCGGACAGCGCGAAGTCCACAATGGACGTCGAGCGGGTCCGGTGCGCCCGGCCCGGTGGCCGGTCGTAGGGCAGCGGGGTGGGCGCGCGCAGGTCGGCAAGCACGGCCCGCCAGTGTTCCTGTGCCGCGGCCGGTTCCTGCCCGGCCAGCCAGCGCAGGTGGTCGCCGAACGGCCGGCGGGCCGGCGGCTCGGTTCCGGCCAGGACGGCGAGCACGTCGGCGAGCACCTGGAACGTGCTCCAGCCGTCCAGCACCACGTGGTGGAACGTCCACACCACCCGGACGGCGGTGCCGGCCAACCGGATCAGCGACACCCGCATCAGCGGTGGCCGGGCCAGATCCAGGCCAGTGGCCCGGTCCGCGGCCAGCAGCTCGCGCAGCGCGTCCGCGTGCCCGGACTCCGGGCGCTCGCTCCAGTCGTGCACGGCCACCGACAGCGTCGCGGCCTGGTGCACCACCTGCAGCGGTTCCCGCAGCCCGTCGGTGAGCACCGCGGTGCGCAGCGCCGGTGTCGTGTCGACCACCCGCTGCCAGGCCCGGTGCAGCGCCGGCAGATCCGGCACGTCGGTCAGGGTGAGGCAGATCTGCTCGAGGTAGAGGCCCGGTTCGGACAGGCTGTGGAACAGCATTCCGGCCTGCATGGCGGTCAGCGGGTAGGCGTCGGCGACATGGCCGCCGGTGCCGATCGCCCGGTCCAGCTCCGCCTGGCTGAGCCGGGCGAGCGGGAAGTCCGAGGGCGTGCGGCCACCGGAGCCGGGCGTGCCGCAGTGGTCGATGATCTCCCGCAGTACCGCCAATGTCTCGGTGGCCAGCCGGTGGACGGTCGGCTCGTCGTGCGCCCCGGCCGAGTACGTCCATTCGAACTGCAGCTCGCCCGCCGGCGTGACCGAGGCGGTGACGTCGAGCCGGGCGGTGCCGTCGCCGGTGGCCCGGTCCAGCTCGATTCCGGTGGGGGCACCGGCAAACAGCTCGTCCGCCGCCAGGTCGAACCGGCCGAGGTAGTTGAACGTGGCCAGCGGCCGGTGCTCGGCCAGCCCGGCGTTGCCCAGGTAGCGCAGGGCGCCGTAGCCGATGCCGCGGTTCGGCACGGCGCGCAGCTGCTCCTTGACCGATCTGATCAGTTCGGCCCAGCCGGTTCCCGACACGTCGACGGTGACCGGGTAGAGCGTGGTGAACCAGCCGACCGTGCGGGTCAGGTCGACGCCGTCGAACAGCTCCTCGCGGCCGTGCCCCTCAAGCTCCAGCGGCACCCGGTCGCGCCCGGTCCACCCGGCAAGCACCCGGGCCAGCGCACCGACCAGCAGGTCGTCGGTGCGGGTGCGGTAGGCGCCGGAAGCCTTGCGCAGCAACGCATCCGTGGGTCCGGCGGGAAGTCGCACGGTCACCGTGCGCTGCGGTCCGGCCGGGGGGTCCGGCGCCGCGCCCGCCGGGTCGGTGGCCGTCGCCCAGTAGGCGAGTTGGTCGTCGAAGCCGCCCGCGGTCACGTGCTCGTGCAGCCGGCGGGCGAAGCCGGCGAACGGGGTGGTACGCGGACCGAGCTCGATCGGTTTGCCGGCCAGCGCCGCCCGGTATCCGGTGCGCAGGTCCTCGAGCAGGATCCGCCAGGAGACGCCGTCGACCACCAGGTGGTGTGCGGTCAGCACGAGCGAGTCGCCGGCCAGGCCGGCGGCGAACAGCGGTCCGGCGGCCAGATCGAACTCGTCCACCGTGGACCAACGGACCGCGACGGTTTCGGTGTGCTCCTGCCGCCATCGCCCTTCGGTCCGGCGAAACCGCAGGCGCAGCGCGTCGTGCTGGCGGGGCAGGGCTTCCACCGCGGCACGCAGCGCGGCCGGGTCGACGTCGCCGGCCAGCGGGACCGTCACCCGCTGGTTGAACCGCCCCGGCCGCTCGGTGACCGTGTCGAAGAACCAGCGCTGGATCGGCGAGAGCGGCGCCGGCCCGGACACCGGTTCCGGCTCGCCCGGCGCGACCTCCGCCGGCGTGGCGCACGCGGCCAGCGCGCCGAGCGTCTGCCGGAGGAACACGTCCTTGGAGGTCAGCCGCAGGCCGAGCTGCCTGGCCCTGGACACCACCTGAATGCTCAGGATCGAGTCGCCGCCGAGGTCGAAGAAGTTGTCGCCGGACCCGACCCGCTCCACGCCGAGCACCTCGGCCCACACCCGAGCGAGCAGCTCCTCGGCCGGGCCGCGCGGCGGCACGTAGGACCGGCCGGTGCCGCGTGGCGCGGGCAACGCCTCCCGGTCGACCTTTCCGTTGGGGGTCAACGGAAGTCGGTCCAGGACCAGCAGCGCCGCGGGCACCAGGTAACCGGGCAGGGTGCGCTCGAGATGGGCACGCAGCTCCCCGGCGTCCACGGTGTTGCGGGGCACCACGTAGCCGACCAGCCGGCGGTGGCCGGGGGTGTCCTGCCGGGCCAGCACGACCGCCTCGGCGACGTCCGGGTGCCGGCGCAGCGCCGCCTCGATCTCGCCCAGCTCGACCCGGAAACCCCGGATCTTGACCTGGTCGTCCATCCGGCCGACGAAGTCCAGCACACCGCCGGGCCGCCAGCGCGCCACGTCCCCGGTTCGGTACAGCCGGGTGCCCGAACCGAACGGGTCGGCCACGAACCGCTGCGCGGTCAGGCCCGGCCGGCCCAGGTAGCCCCGGGCCAGACCGGATCCGCCGGCGTACAGCTCGCCGGGCACCCCGACCGGGACCGGGTTCAGGTCCGGATCCAGGACGTAGCACCGGGTTCCGGTGAGCGGCCGGCCGATCGGCACCGGCCGCTCGGCGTCGCCTGCGCGGTGGCAGGTGGTGAACGTGGTGCCCTCGGTCGGCCCGTAGCCGTTGATCAGCTCCAGGTGCGGCAGCCGGTCCCGGATCCGGGCGCAGTGCTCCGGCGCGAGCACGTCGCCGCCGGAGACCAGCCTGCGCAGTCCGGCGAACACGTCCGGGTCTGCGGCGGCGATCTCGTGGAACATGCCGGCGGTGAGCCACAGCGTGGTCACCCCGTTGGCGCGCAGGAACCCGCCAAGCTCCTGCACGCCGAGCACCCGGCCGGGGCAGATCGCCAACCGGGCGCCGGACAGCAGCGCGCCCCACACCTCGAACGTCGCGGCGTCGAAGGACAGCGGGGCATACTGCGCCAGCACGTCGTCCGGCCCGACCCGGACGTGGCCGTCGGCGCACAGCCGGGTCACCGACCGGTGCTCGGCCAGCACGCCCTTGGGTGCTCCGGCCGATCCGGAGGTGTACATGACGTAGACCAGGTTGTCTGGCCGGACCGGGGTTCGCGGCGCGTGCTCCGGCAGGTCGGCGTACCAGTCGCCGGACAGCCGCAGCACCTCGGCGTCGCCGGGCACCCGGTCCCGCGCGGACCGGCCGAGCAGCACCAGGCCCGCCCCGGAGTCCTTGAGCAGCAGGGACAACCGCTCGTCCGGGTCACCGGGGTCGAGCGGAACGTAGGCCGCGCCGGCTTTCAGCACGCCCAGCATCGCCACGATCGCGTCGATGCCGCGCGGCGCGCACACGCCGACCCGGGTGTCCGGGCCGGCGCCGCGGGCGATCAGCCCGTGCGCCAACCGGTTCGCCCGGACGTCCAGCTCCCGATAGGTCACCGTGCCGGTTCCGGCGACCAGGGCCGGCGCGTCCGGCCGCAGCCGGACCTGATCGGCGAACATCTCGTGCACGCACCGGTCCGGTGCCGGCGGCGAGTCGTTCCACTCGACCAGCAACCGGTTCCGCTCGGCCGCGGTCAGCACCGGCAGCCGGCACAGCGGCCGGGCCGGGTCGGCGGCGATTCCCTCCAGCAGCACCACGAGCCGCTCGGCCAGCGCGGCGATCGTGCCGGGGTCGAACAGCTCGGTGCTGTACTCCAGATTGCCGAGCAACCCGCCGTCCCGGGGCTCGAACTCGCAGGTCAGGTCGAACAGCGCGGACCGTCTCGGCAGGTCCACCTCGGCCACGGCGAGGCCGGCCATCGCGGGCGGCGCGGCGGGCGCGTTCTGCAGCACCACCATCACCTGCACCAGCGGGGTGCGACTGGTGTCCCGGTCCGGTGCCAGCAGCTCGACCAGGCGGTCGAACGGCACCTCGTCGTTGCCGACCGCGTCCAGCACGGTCGACCGCACCCGGCGCAGATGGTCCACAAAGGACAAATCGGCGTCGATCGTTTCCCGGAGCACGACGGTGTTCACGAAGAACCCGACCAGGTTCTCCACCTCGGCCCGGGTGCGGCCGGAGGTGACCGTGCCGAGCGCGATGTCCCGCTGCCCGGTGTGCCGGGCCAGGAACACCTGCACGGCGGCGACCAGCGTGGTGAACAGGGTGGCGCCTCGGGACCGGCCGACCTCGGTCAGCCGCGCGGTCAACTCCGCGGGAACGGTGAACCGGTGCACCGCGCCGGCCGTGCCGCGCAACACCGGCCGGGGCCGGTCAGTGGGCAGCTCCAGCGGGGTGAGGCCGGCCAACTGCCGTTCCCAGTAGGCGATCTGGGCGTCCGTGCCCGGTCCCGCCAGCCGTTCCCGTTGCCACGCGGCGAAGTCCGCGTACCGGAACGGCAGCGCCGGCAGCCGGGCCGGCTCGCCGGTCACCGCCGCCGAGTACAGCCGGCCCAGCTCGTCGGCCAGGATTCCCATGGACCAGCCGTCGGTGACGATGTGGTGCAGGGCCAGCGCCAGCAGGTGGTCGTCCGGGCCGAGCCGGAACAGCACCGCGCGCAGCGGCGGCCCGGTGTGCAGGTCGAACGGCCGGGCCGCCTCGGCCAGCAGCCCGGCGTCGACGTCCGCCTCGGCGATCTCGCTCCGCTCGAGCGGAACGGCGTACGGCGGGTTGATCACCTGCGCGCCCCGCCCGGCCACGGTGTGGAACGTGGTGCGCAGCGACTCGTGCCGCTCGACCAGCGCGTCCAGTGCCGACCTCAGGGCGGACAGGTCCAGCGGTCCGCGCAACCGGTAGCCGGCCCGGGTGTTGTACTCCGCGCCGCCGGGCCGGAACTCGTCGAGGAACCACAGGCGCTGCTGGCCGAACGAGAGCGGCAGGGTGGACCCGCGCGCGGCGGCCAGCGGCTCGGCCGGGCCGGACCGTCCGGCCGGCAGGCTCGCGGCCAGGGCGGCGACCGTGCGGTGCTCGAACACCACTTGGGCGGGCAGCGCGGTGCCCCGGCTCCGGTTCAGCGCGGAGATCATCCGCATGGCCCGGATCGAGTCCCCGCCCAGCTCGACGAAGTCGTCCCGGACCCCGACCCGCTGCACGCCGAGCACCGCACGCCAGATGCCGGCGATCAGCTCCTCGTCCGGGTTTCCGGGCGGCACAAAGGGTTCCGCGCCCTCCGGACGAGCGGCCGGGTCGGGCAGCGCCCGCCGGTCCACCTTCCCGCTCGCGGTCAGCGGCAGCTCGGCCAGCGTGACGAACCGGGCCGGCACCAGGGCACCGGGCAGCGTGGCGCCGAGGAACGCGCGCAGTTCGGCCGGGGTCACCGGATCGGCTGGCACCAGGTAGCCGACCAGGTGGCCGCGGCCGGGGCCGTCCTCGCGGGCCACCACGGCCGCCGCGGCCACCCGGGGATGGCGCAGCAGAGCCGCTTCGACCTCGCCCGGTTCCACTCGGATGCCATTGATCTTGATCTGCGTGTCGGACCGGCCGAGGAAGTCCAGCAGGCCGTCGTCGCGGCGGCGCACCAGATCACCGGTGCGGTACATCCGGGTGCCCGACGGGCCGAACGGGTCGGCGACGAACGCGGCCGCGGTCTGCCCACCGCGGCCGAGATAGCCGCGCGCGACACCGGCGCCGGCCAGGTACAGCTCTCCCGTCCCACCCGGCCGGACCGGCGCCATGGCGGCGTCCAGCACGTACGCGACGGTCCCGTCGATCGGCCGGCCGAGCACCGTGCCGCGGACCTCGGCCGCCGGGCACATCAGGTTCTCCACGGTGGATTCCGTTGTGCCGTAGCCGTTGTAACCGCTCACCCCGGCGGCGTGCAGGGCCGCGCACAGGTCCGGGTCGACCGCCTCGCCGCCGGCGATCACCACCCGGGGCCGGGCTTCGCCGTCCAGCAGGCCGGCGAGCAGCAGCATCCGCAGGTAGCTGGTCGACTCGTCGAGCACGTCGACGCGGTGCCGGCGCAGGTAGCCGACCGTCGCGGCCGGATCGAGCCGGGTGGCGCGATCGATCACGTGCACCTCGTGCCCGGCGAGCAGCCACAGCAACGGAATCCAGGAACCGTCGAAGGACAGCGCCGCGGTGTGCGCGACCCGCAGCCGCCGGCCACCCGCGGCACGGACCGCCGGGTCGAACATGTTCCGCCGGTGGCTGTCGAACAGGTTCCGCAGGCCGCCATGGGTGACCAGCACGCCCTTGGGCGTCCCGGTGGAACCGGACGTGTACAGGACATAGGCCAGGTTGTCCGGCCGGATTCGCGGCGCCGGCACCGGTTCCGCGGACGGCTGGGCAGGCACGGTCAGGACGTCCACCCCGGGCGGCAGCGGTCCGGCCGGTGTGGGGTGGGCGACGACGCACCGGGCACCGGCGTCGGCGAGCAGCAGCCGCCACCGGTCCGGTGGGTGGTCCGGGTCGAGTGGGACGTAGGCGGCACCGGCCCTGAGCACCCCGAACACCGCGACGACCATTTCCACACCGCGCTCGACGAGCAGTCCGACAATGGTCTCCGGACCCGCTCCGTGCTCGATCAACCGGGCGGCAAGCGCGGCACTGCGGGCCGCCAGTTCCGCATAGGTCAACCGGTCCCGGCCGTACACGACGGCCGTGGCGTCGGGGTCCTGATCTGCCCGTTCCACGAGCAGATCGGACACGGCGCTGCACTGTCCATTCGCGACTAACATGGTCTGTTGTCCATATAGTGGGACGTCTTTCCTGGAGGGTTACCAGGTGAAGGATGGTTACAGCTCACCATGTGAACAGACAAGCCGCCGAACGGAGGCTGGCCGGGTTCCCGTTCCGCATGTTACGTTCCGCCCGGGAAGGAGGTCTGGTGTGACCGGTGAACAATTTTCGGAAATGGACTGTCCACCTGCGGAGATCATCGCTGATCTGCGCGACTTCTTCGCCGGTGTGACGGCGGGAAACGCGCCGGAGCCGGACCAGGACTATTTCGCGCTCGGCCTGGTGAACTCGCTGCTGGCGTTGGAGTTGGTCGCCTTTGTGGAGCGCCGCTACGGGATCACCGTCGAGGTCGAGGATCTCGACCTGGACAACTTCCGCACCATGAACCGGGTGTCCGAGTTCGTTCGGACGAAGCGGACCGTGCCGTCCCGGTGACCACAATGGACACCGCGAGCTTCTGCGATTCCGTGCGAGACGAGGCCGGCGGCTGGGACCGGGCCGGGACGCTGCCGGCCGAGGTGGTCACGACCATGGCCGGCGCCGGCTTCCTGTCCGCCGACCTGCCGGTCCGCTACGGCGGAACCGCCCGGACCCAGGCCGAGCTCGGCGAGCTGTGCGCCCGGCTCGGCGGGGTGTGCAGCGCGCTGCGGGCACTGGCGACGGTGCAGGGCATGGTGGCCGCGGCGGTGCTGCGCTGGGGCACACCGGAGCAACGGGACCGGTGGCTGCCCGGGCTGGCCCGTGGCGAGCCGGTGGCCGGGTTCGCCGCCACCGAGGCCGGTGCCGGCAGCGACCTGTCCGCCGTGACCAGCGCGCTCGAGGTGGCCCCCGGCGGGTTCCGGCTGCGCGGTCAGAAGCTGTGGGTGACGTTCGGGCAGTGCGCCGGGGTGTTCCTGGTGCTGGCCATGCTGGACGGGCAGCCGGTCGCGGTGCTGGTCGAGGCCGACCGGCCGGGCGTCGAGGTGTGCCCGGTCGGCGGGCAGCTCGGCCTGCGGGCCGCGGGCCTGGCCGACGTGCGGTTCGACGGCGTGCCGGTGCCGGCGGAGAACCTGTTGGCACCGCCCGGTTTCGGGCTGTCCCACGTCACCGGAACGGCCCTGGACCACGGCCGGTACACGGTCGCCTGGGGTTGCGTCGGCATGGCCGAGACGTGCCTGGGCCTCGCGGCCGGACACGCCGCGCGCCGAACCCAGGGCGGGGTGCGGCTGTCCGGGCACCAGGCGGTTCGGGCGCTGCTCGGCCGCTGCCTGGCCGAGGCCGGCGCGGCGCGGCGGGCCTGCGCTCATGCGGCCGCGGTGCGCGACTTCGCCGAGCCGGACGCGGTGGTGCAGACCGTGCTGGCCAAGTACACCGCGGCCCGGGCGGCGTCGGCGGTGAGCGAGGCGGCGGTGCAGATCCACGGCGCGGCCGGGTGCGCGGCGGACAGCCCGGTCGGCCGGTTCTTCCGGGACGCCCGGGTGATGCGGATCATCGAGGGCTCCGACGAGGTCGCCGAGCAACATCTCGGCGACTACGCCCTGCGGCGGCGCACATGACCGCGGTCAAGTGCCTGGTCTGGGACCTGGACGACACGCTCTGGGACGGCGTGGTCCTCGAGGGCGACCGCCCGCGCCCGTTCCCCGCCGCCCGGTCGACCCTGCACACCCTGGACCGGCGCGGCATTCTGCACGCCGTGGCCAGCCGCGGCGACCACGCCGTCGCCGCCGCCCACCTGGCCGCGCACGACCTCACCGACCTGTTCTGCGTGCTTGAGGTCGGCTGGGGCGCCAAGTCCGAGGCGATCCGCCGCATCGCCACCGAGCTGAACATCGGCCTGGACACCGTCGCCTTCGCCGACAACGACGCCGTCGAGCGGGCCGAGGTGACCGCCGCACTTCCCATGGTCCGCTGCTACCCCGCCGCGGAGGTCGGCGCGCTGCCCGCCCTCCCCGAGTTCCAACCCGACGTCGTCACCGACGAATCCCGCCACCGCCGGCTCTACTACCAGTCCAACCGCCACCGCACCGTCGCCGAACGCGAGTTCTCCGGCTCCCCCACCGAGTTCCAAACCTGGCTGAACCTCTCGATGACCGTCCGCCCCGCCACCGAAGCCGACCTCGCCCGCGCCCACGAGCTGACCATCCGCACCCACCAGCTCAACACCACCGGCCGCACCTTCGACCTCGACGAACTACGCACCCTCAGCCATTCCCCCCACCATCAGGTCCTCGTCGCCACCCTCACCGACCGCTTCGGCCCGCACGGCACCATCGGCCTCGCCGTCCTCTCCCACACCCGCACCGACGCCGTGCTGGACCTCCTACTCATGTCCTGCCGCGTCATGTCCCGCAACGTCGGCACGGCACTCCTCACCCACCTCATCCGCACCACCCTCGCCACCGGCCGCCGCCCGCTGGCCCACTTCGTCCCCACCCCGGTCAACCGCATCATGCTCATCACCCTCCGCTTCGCCGGCTTCACCCTCCTCACCGAGGAACCCGACCACCTCCTGCTCACCTTCGACCCCAACCGCCCCCCACCCCCTCCCCCCACCCACGTCCACATCAACCACCCAATGGCAACGCCTCCAGTACTTTGAGGAGGTAATCGCTTCCGGGACTGGCGGGTTGATGGGGTAGTGGCTGGTTCGGGCGCGATGGTGGTGGTCGTCGGCGCCGGCATCGTCGGGGCCTCGGTGGCCTATCACGCCGCTCGGGCCGGCGCCGTGGTGACGCTGGTCGATGCCGGGCGGCCGGGCGCGGGCGTGACGGCGGACTCGTTCGCCTGGATCGGAGCGGCCGGCGTCCGCACCGGTCCGGCCGCCGGGCTGCGGGTGACCGCGACGCAGGAGTACCGCCGGCTCGAGGCCGAGCTGCCGGGACTGCCCGTGACCTGGTCCGGCTCACTGTCCTGGGGCGCGGCGGACACCGCGCCGCAGGCCGGGCCCGGGCAGGAGATCGTGGACGCGGCCACCGTGGCGAGCCTCGAGCCCACCCTGCGCCGGCCCCCGGACCGGGCCGTCTGGGCACCCGGTGACGGCGCCGCCGACCCGGTAGGCGTGACCGAGCGGCTGGTCGCGGGCGCCCGCGCCCACGGCGCACAAGTACATCCGCACACCCCGATCACCGCGCTCCGCCGAGACGCCGCGGGTCGGGTGGCCGGAGTCGAGACGGCCGCAGGCCCCCTCGCCGGTGCGACCGTGGTGCTCGCGGCCGGAGCGGCCACGGCCGCGCTGGCCGCGCCGCTGCGCATCCGCGTCCCGGTCGAGACGTCACCGGCGACGCTGTTCCGGCTGCGCGCCCCGACCGGTCTGGTCCGCACCGTGGTCCACAACCGCGACTTCGATCTCCGGCAGATCGCCCCGGACCGGCTCCACGCCGCAGCCGACTCCCCCGAACGGACGCTGGCCGCGATCCGGTCCACCTTCCGCGGCACCGCGAACATCGAACTACTCAGCACCCGGGTCGGCCTACGCCCCATGCCGGCCGACGGCGCGCCGATCATCGGCCCGGTCCCCGACGTGCCCGGCCTCTACCTCGCGGTGACGCACTCGGCGGTCACGCTCGCCCCGGCCGTAGGCCACCTGGTCGCGCGGGAACTGGTCGAGGGCACCGTCGAGCCGACGCTGGCGGGCTGCCGCCTCGACCGCTTCTCGTACTCCAGCCCTGGTTCGTGATCTTCGCCGTCGCCGGTTCGACCACTGTGCGGACAGGGCACTCAGATGCCGATGCGTTGGGCGAGTTGTTCGCGGTGGTAGGGGGTGTCGCCGAGGAAGAGCTGGGTGGATTTGGCGCGTTTGAAGTAGAGGTGGGCGTCGTGTTCCCAGGTGAAGCCGACGCCGCCGTGGATCTGGATGTTCTCGGCGGCGGCGAAGAAGAAGGCGTCCGAGCAGTAGGCCTTGGCAAGGCTGGCGACGGTGGGGACCTCGTCGGAGTCGGTGGCAACGGCCCAGGCGCCGTAGTAGGCCGCGGAGCGGGCGGACTCGAGGCGGGCCAGCATGTCGGCCGCTTTGTGTTTGATGGCTTGGAAGCTGCCGACGGGGCGGTCGAACTGGTGGCGGACTTTGGCGTACTCGACGGCCATGTCCAGCACCCGCTGGGTTCCGCCGACCTGCTCGGCGGCGAGGGCAAGGGCGACCTTGTCGAGGGTGCGGGGCAGCGTGGCGACCGCGCCGCCGGGGGTGCCGATCAGGCGGGCCGGCACGTCGTCGAAGGTGATTCGGGCCAGTTTCCTGGTCTGGTCCAGGGTGGGCAGTAGGGATCGGGTGATGCCGGGGGTGGCGGGGTCCACGGCGAACAGGCTCAGCCCGGCGGCCGTTTCCGCCGCGACCACAAGGAGATCGGCGATGTGGCCGTCGACCACGTAGGACTTCGCGCCGTTGAGCAGCCAGCGGTCGCCGTCTGCGGTGGCCGGCATGGTGATCGCGTCCGGCTCCCACCGGCCGCTGTCCTCGGTAAACGCCAGCGTGGCGACCCGGCTGCCGTCGGCGATGCCGGGCAGCAGGTCGGCCGCGGCGCTCTCGTCGCCGCTGTCCAGGATGGCGTAGCCGGCCATGACCACGCTGCTCAGGTAGGGCGCCGGAACCAGCCCGCGGCCGGTCTCCTCAAGCACGATCGCCAGTTCCACGAAGGAGAATCCGCTGCCGCCGAACCGTTCCGGAATGGCGATCCCTTGCAGGCCAAGCTGGTTGGCCATCTGCTTCCAGACCTCGGTGTCATAGCCGGTCTCGTCCGCCATCAGCGCGCGCACGGCCGCGCTCGGCGACTTCGCCTCCAGGAACCGGCGCACCGAGCGGCGCAGCTCGTCATGCTCGGGGGTGAACACCAGCGCGGTCATGACGCACTTCCGGCCCGGGGCAGGCCAAGCGCGCGTTCGGCGATGATGTTGCGCTGGATCTCGCTGGTACCGGAGTAGATCGTCCCGGCCCGGCTGGCCAGGAACACCTCCTGCCACGGGCTGATCGGGTAACCGTCGCCGGCTGGCCGGATCATGCCCTCGGCGCCGAGCAGATCGGCGGCGATCTCACCGAGGCGCCGCTCGTACTCGCTCCAGAACAGCTTCGTCGTGGACGCCTCCGGGCCGGGCTCCTGGCCGGAGGCGAGCCGGGCCAGCGCCCGCAACCCGGTGAACCGCATGATCTGCACGTGGCTGTAGGCCCAGGCCAGTTCCTGCCGCACGACCGGATCGCGCTCCCGGCCGACCTTCCTGGCCAGCTCGACCAGATCCCAGAACTGCTTCTCGTACCGCAGGTATGCGGTCGAGACGCCACCGCCGCGCTCGAACCCGAGCGTGGTCATGGCCACCCGCCAGCCGTTGTTCAGGCCGCCGATGACGTTGAACAGCGGGGCCCGGGCGCCGTCGAAGAACTCCTCGCCGAACTCCGCCGCACCGGTCATCTGCTTGAGCGGGCGGGCGAGGATGTTGTTGTCCAGGAACGGAACGAGCACGTAGGAAAGGCCGCGGTGCTTCGGGGCGTCCGGGTCGGTGCGGCACAGGATGAAGATCATGTTGGCCCGGTACCACGCCGACGTCCACACCTTCTGCCCGGTGATCACCAGCTCGTCGCCGTCCAGCACCGCTTTGGTCTGCACGCCGGCCAGGTCGGAGCCGTGGTTGGGCTCGGAGAACCCTTGGCAGTACACGTCTTCCGCGGAGATGATCCGGGGCAGGAAGTACTCCTGCTGCTCCGGTGTGCCGTGCGCCATGATCGACGGACCGACCATGGCCTCGCCGAACCCGCGCCGCACGTAGGGCAGCCCGGCCCGGCTCAGCTCCTCGGTGAAGATGGCGTGCTGCACCGGGGTCAGCCCGCGGCCGCCGAACTTCTCCGGCCACCACGCGCAGATCAGGTTCGCCGCGCGCAGCCGGCGTTCCCACTCCGCGTACAGCGGGCTCCGCTCGGCCTCGGCGTTGACCGGGTTGCCGCCGGTCATGCCGGTGACGTTCCAGTCGGTCAACGTGGCGAGGCCGTCCGGCGCGTTGCCGGCGATCCACTCCCGCATCGACTGGCGGAACCGGGCCGCCTCCGGCCCGAGATCGATATCCATCGGGACCTCTCTCTACCGGCCGTTGAAGACCGGGCGCCGCTTGGCCAGAAACGCGGCCGCGGCCTCCTTGGCGTCGTCGGTGTACTGCAACCGGGCATGCCGGTCGGCCTCCCGGTCCAGCTGCGTGGCGAAGTCGTTGGCCGCGGACTCGTTGAAGTTCCGCTTGATCGCCCGGATCGCCAGCGGCGCCGCGGCGCACAGTCGCTCGGCGATGCCGGCCACCAGCCTGGGCAGCTCGGCGTCCGGGACGCACTGGCTGACCAGACCGATCCGCTCCGCCGTGCGTCCGTCGAACTTGTCCGGCAACAGGTACAGCTCACGAGCCTTGGCCGGTCCGACGATCCGCGGCAGGGTCCAGGAACCGCCGAAGTCGCCGGAGAGCCCGGCGGTCAGGAACGCCGTGTTGAACCGGGCCGACTCGGCGCAGTAGCGCAGGTCCGCGGCGCACGCCCAGGCGAACCCGGCACCGGCGCACGCACCGTTGATCGAGGCGATGGTCGGCTTGGGCATCTCGTGCAGCAGCTGCGAGGTGCGCATGGCGATGCGGAGCTGGCTGATCCGGGTGGCCACCGGAAGGTCGGTGCCCTGACCGGCGGCGAAGTTGTTCAGGTTGCCGCCCGCGCAGAACGCCCGGCCGGTGCCGGTCAGCACCAGCACGCGCACCTCGTCGTCCTCGCTTGCCCGCTCCAGCGCGGCGGTCACCGCTTCCAGCAGCGCCGGGTTCATCGTGTTCATCGATTCCGGCTGGTTGAGCACCACGGTCGCCACCCCGGCCTCGAGCCGGTACTGGACCGCGTCGTCCATCATTCCTCCAGCACAGCGCATCCTAGAATTACATTCTGGAAAGTCATGACACACGACCCCGCGCGGACTTGTCAACGGGATGGGCACCGGGATCGCGATAATGTGCGTGATCGAAAGGAAGGTCATGCCACCGAGGAAGCCGACGCCGGCGGGGCGGCAGTGGAGCAGCACCGAAGGCGTGCGGGCGGAGTTTCTGGACGCGGCGCGAGCGGTGTTCGCCCGGCGGGGGTTCACCGAGGCGAGCGTGACCGAGGTGGTCGAGCGCGCGGGGGCCAGCGTCGGCAGCCTCTACCACCACTTCGGCAGCAAGACCGATCTGTTCCTGGCGCTGTGGCGCCGGCACCACGAGGAGCAGCTGCGGATCGCCCGGGGCGGATTGGACCGGGCCCGCGAGTCCGGCGTGACCGACCCGTTCGACCTGTTCGTCGCCGGAGCGCGGGCCTACCTGGAAGCCACCTGGAGCCGCCGAGACCTGGTGCGGATCTTCCAGGTCGGCGACACCCCGCCGGGGTTCCACGAGATCCAGCACCGGGACGGCCGGGAGTGGATCAACCGCAACTTCAAGCTGCTCGGCGCGGACGACGATCCCGTGCACCGGGTGCTGATCTGGCTGGTCACCAGCTTCCTCGGCGAGGCAAGGCGAGAGATCTCCAAGGCTCGCACCGCCCGGGAAGCCACCGTCGACGTCGAGGCCATGATCGAGACGCTGAAGCGGATGCGACCGCTGCTCACCGGGGACCTCGGCCTTGGCCTGAGCTACCGCGAGGTGGACGAGGGCTAAGCCACAACTATTCGGTTGTACAACTCGATGGTTGTGTGTACCGTCGCGATCGTGATTGTCATCGAAGATGAGTTGAGCCTGGTGTTCTCGGCGCTGGCCGATCCCACCCGGCGCGCGATCGTGACCCGCCTGGCCACCGGGGCGGCGACGGTGAACCAGCTCGCCGAGCCGTTCGCCTTGACCCAGCAGGCGGTGTCCAAGCATCTCAAGGTGCTCGAACGGGCCCGGCTGATCCGGCGGACCCGGGTCGGGAAGGCCCGGCCCTGCGTGCTGGACGCCGACCGGCTCCACGACGCCGCCGGATGGATCGAGCGGCACCGGCAGCTGTGGGCCGACCGGCACGACCGGCTCGAGGCACACCTGCACACGTTGCTCCGGGGAGAGTCCGATGACCGGTGAGCTGACCTACCGGCGGGTGCACCGCGCCTCGCCGGAGCTGCTGTTCGACTGCATGACCGACCCCGAGCACCTGGCCCACTTCTGGGGCCCGGCCGGGACCAGCACGCCGGTCGACGGCATCGTGGTCGACCTGCGGCCGGGCGGGAAGTTCGAGACCACCATGGTCGACGCCGACGGTGGCGGCTACACCATGCGGGCCGTCTACGTCGAGATCGACCGCCCGCACCGGCTGGTGTGGATCGAGTCCGACGTCGAGGGCGGCATGCGCACCACGATCACCTTCACCGACCGCGGCGACGGCCACACCGAGGTGATCACCCACCAGACCAACGTTCCCGAGGCCTACCTCAGCGCCGAGGCCAGGGCCGGGTTCGCCACCAGCCTGGACCGGTTCGACGCCTACCTCGCCGGCCTGGCCCGATAAAGGAGCCATTCATGCCCACCGTCACCTCCGCCGATGGCACCACCATCGCCTACGAACGCACCGGCAGCGGCCCGCCCCTGGTGCTGGTCGACGGCGCCATGTGCTACCGCGCCGCCGGTCCGGCACGCCCGCTTGCCGCGGCCCTGCACGAGCACTTCACCGTCTACACCTACGACCGGCGCGGCCGCGGCGACAGCGCCGACACACCGCCCTACTCCCCGGCCCGCGAGATCGAGGACCTGCAAGCCGTCCTCGCGGTGTCCGACCCCGCCCCCGCCTTCATCTACGGCATCTCCTCCGGCGCCGCCCTGTGCCTGGCGACCGCCGCCGTCACCCCACGCATCACCCGGCTCGCCCTCTACGAGCCCCCGTTCCTGGCCGAAGCCGAACCCCACCCCCGGTTCGCCGACTACACCGCCCGCCTGCGCGCCCTCCTCGCCGCCGGCCGCCGCGGCGACGCCGTCGCCCTGTTCATGGCCCACGTCGGCATCCCTGCGCAGGCCATCGACCACATCCGCACCCAACCCGCCTGGCCCGTCCTCGAGGCCATCGCCCCCACCCTCGCCTACGACGACGAGATCCTCGGCGACAGCACCATTCCCCGCCACCTCCCCGTCACCATCCCCACCCTTCTCCTCTCCGGCGGCGCCAGCCCGCAAACCCTTCAACAGGCGGCAAAATCCACCGCCCACGCCTTTCCCAACGCCGACCACCACACCCTCCCCAACCAAACCCACGACGTCTCCCCCGACGCCCTCGCCCCAGCCCTCACCCAGTTCTTCACCCCCTGATCAACAGCGCCAGCCCACCGAACCCCCACCTCCAGCACCCGAACCCCCACTTCCAGCCCCCGAGCCGCCAGGCCCAGCAACCGAAACCCCAGCTCCAACACCCGAGTTGCCAGGCCCAGCAACCGAATCACCGATTCCGGCGCGGCGAGTCCCCGCCTCCAGTCCGGTGAATTGCCAGTGAGGGGCCGTGCCATGGCCACGCAAGCCAGGCCCGCGCCCGGCGCCTGCGGCGCCGGGACGCGCCGCAGGCGCGGCCCGGCGCGCTGGCCGCACTCCGCAGCCCGAACCGCCAAGCCCAGCAACCGAAACCCCAGCACCAGCACCCGAGGCCGGACCGAGCCTGCGGGTCATGCCCAGCAACCGAAACCCCACTTCCAGCCCCCGAGCCGCCACGCCCAGCAACCGAATCACCGGTTCCGGCGCGGCGAGTCCCCGCCTCCAGTCCGGTGAATTGCCAGTGAGGGGCCGTGCCATGGCCACGCAAGCCAGGCCCGCGCCAGGCGCCTGCGGCGCCGGGCGCGGCCCGGCGCGCTGGCCGGCCCTCCGCCCGAACCGGCAGTTCATGTGCCCCTCGCTGGCGACTCGTCTGCCCGAGCCGACAACTCGTCTGCCCGAGCCGGCGGTTCATGTGCCCGTGCCGGCGACTCGCCGAGCGTGGCGGCGATCCTCGGCGAGTTGCCCGTTCCGGGCCGGCGAGTTGCTGGTTGCGGCACCTGAGTCGCCGGTCCGGGTGCCGTGGCGGATTCCCCGGGGGCGAGTCGGGGTGATCCCGGATGTCTCAAACCTGCCGCGCCGCCACGCTGGGTGGCATGACTGTCACGGCGGAAAGGACACGCACGGCACCGACCATCCGGATGCCCATGTCGCGGCGGGTGCGGCAGGGGCTGCTCACGGCGCACATCGTGCTCTCGGTGGGACTGCTCGGTGACTCGGCCGGGTTCCTGGCGGTCGCGATCAGGGCCGCCGGTGACCCGACCGATGCCGGGGACCTGGTGGAGACGTTGCAGATGTTCTCCGCCGTGTTCGGGATTCCGTTGAGCTTCGGCGCATTGCTCAGCGGCATCGCGCTCAGCCTCGGCACCAAGTGGGGCGTGTTCCGGTACCCGTGGGTCACCATCAAGCTCGGGCTGATCGCCTCCGTGATTCTGGTCGGGGCCCTCATCATCGGCCCCAACGCCGAAACCATGCGAGCCACCGGCGCCGACACCACGGCCTGGCTGATCGGCGCGGCAGCCTACGACGTCGCCGCGCTCACCCTCGCCACCGTGCTCAGCGTCTTCAAGCCCGGCAAGCGGTTCCGGCGCCGACTCACAGGGTCCGCTGAAGGCGGTCGGCCACCAGCTTGATGAACCGGTTGGAATCGGCGAGGTCGCCGCCTTCGGCGAGCAGCGCCAAGCCGTAGAGCAGCTCCGCGGTCTCGGCCAGCGGATCGCGGTCCTCGCGCTCACCGAACGCGGCGTGCAGCCCGGTCACCAGCGGATGGGTCGGGTTCAGCTCCAGGATGCGCTTGATCCGGGGCAGCTCCTGGCCCATGTTGCGGTACAGCTTCTCCAGGGTGGGGCTCGGGTCGTAGGTGTCACCGACCACGCAGGCCGGCGAGGTGGTCAGCCGGGACGACAGCCGGACCTCCTTGACCTGCTCGGAAAGCACGGTGGACATCCAGCCGAGCAGGTCGGCGAACTCCTTCTGCCGCTCCTCGGCCGCGGCCTTGTCCTCCTCGGAGTCCAGGTCGACCTTGCCCTTCGCGATCGACTGGAACTGCTTGCCGGAGTAGCCGGGAACGGCGTCGACCCACATCTCGTCGACCGGGTCGGTCAGGATGAGCACCTCGAAGCCCTTGGCCTGGAAGGCTTCCAGGTGCGGGGAGCTCTCGATGGCGGTCCGCGACGCGCCGGTCATGTAGTAGATGTCCTGCTGCGCCTCGGGCATCCGGGACACGTAGTCGGCCAGCGTGGTCTGCTGCTCCGGATCGTGGGTGGACTCGCACGAGACGATGTCCAGGATCGCGTCCCGGTTCTCGGTGTCGTCGAGCAGTCCCTCCTTGACCGCCCGGCCGAACTCGCCCCAGAACTTGGTGTAGGTCTCCGGTGCGTCGGCCATCATCGTCTTGACCGTGGACAGCACCTTCTTCACCAGCCGGCGGCGCATCAGCTGGATCTGCCGGTCCCGCTGCAGGATCTCCCGCGACACGTTCAGCGACAGGTCGGCCGCGTCCACCACGCCCTTGACGAAGCGCAGGTACTCCGGCATCAGCTCTTCGCAGTCGTCCATGACGAACACGCGCTTGACGTAGAGCTGCACACCCCGCTTGCGCTCGCGCATGAACAGGTCGAGCGGCGCCTGGGCCGGGATGAACAGCAGCGCCTGGTACTCGAAGGTGCCCTCCGCCTGCACCCGGATGGTCTCCAGCGGGTTGTTCCAGTCGTGGCTGATGTGCTTGTAGAACTCGGCGTACTCGTCCTCGGTGACCTCGCTCTGCGGCCGGGCCCACAGCGCCTTGCGCGAGTTGATCGTCTCCTCGCCGAGCCGCACCGGCCAGGTGATGAAGTCCGAGTAGTGCTTGACGATCTCGGTGATCTTCGCGGTGTCGGTGTAGTCGTAGAGGTGTTCCTCGGTGTTCTCCGGCTTGAGGTGCAGGGTGACCGCGGTGCCCTGCGCGGCGTCCGGCACCGGCTCGATCGTGTAGGTGCTCTCCCCGCTGGACTCCCACCGCACGCCCTCGTCCGCCCCGGCCCGCCGGGTCACCAGCGTGACCTTGTCGGCCACCATGAAGCTGGAGTAGAAGCCGATGCCGAACTGCCCGATCAGCTCCTGGGACACGGCCGCGTCCTGGGTCTCCCGCAACCGGCGCAGGAACTCCCCGGTGCCGGACTTCGCGATCGTGCCGATCAGGCCGACCACCTCGTCCCTGCTCATGCCGATCCCGTTGTCCCGAACGGTGAGCGTGCGTGCCTCCTGATCGGCCTCGATGAGGATGTGCAGGTCGTCCGTGTCGACCTGGAGCTCCTTGTCCCGAAACGCCTCCAGGCGCAGCTTGTCCAATGCGTCGGACGCGTTGGAGATCAGCTCCCGCAGGAAGGTGTCCTTGTTCGAGTAGATCGAATGGATCATCAACTGCAACAGCTGTCGCGCCTCGGACTGAAATTCCAGCGTTTCGACGTGCCCGGTCACGATCTTTCCTTTCGGTGAGGTGGACGCCAGTTTCTCACGGGCCCGGAGGCGGTGGGTGACCGGGAACGGCTACGACGTCAGTCGGTCCGAAAGGTGGGCAGGATCGAGGGCGGGATGGGGCCCTTGTTGCGCCGGCCCTCGGTGCTCTCCTCCCACGCGTGCGCGAGGATGCCGACGCTGCGGCTGAGCACGAACAGGCCGCGGGCCAGCGGCGGTGGGAAGCCCAGCTCGGCGTAGATGACCGCGGTGGCGCCGTCGATGTTCATCGGAACCGGGCGGGAGCGGTCCGTCTTGAGCAGGGTCTCCACCGCGCGGGCGGCGCGGATGTGGTCGCCGGCGACGACGCCGTCGGCCACCGCATCGTCCACAAGGGACAGTAGTGGGTCGCGGCGCGGGTCGACCGGGTGGAACCGGTGGCCGAAGCCCGGCACGTACCGCAGGTCGCCGATCGCCGCGCGCGCCGCGTCGGGCAGCGGGAGCCCGGCCGACTCCCGCTCGACGACGGTGTTGAGCAGTTCGACGCACTGCTGCCCGGCGCCGCCGTGCACGTCGCCGAGCGCGTTCACCGCGGAGGCCATGGCGTTGTTGAGCGCGACGCCGCAGGTGATCGCCATCCGGGCGATCGCGATGGACGGGGCCTGTGGACCGTGGTCGACCGAGGCGACCATGGCCGCCTCGAGCAGCGCAGACTCGCGCGGGTCGGGCCGCCGGCCCCTGGTCACCAGCCATACCACGTCGACAAGGCTGGCGGAGCCGATCAGGTCCTGGATCGGTGTGCCGCGCAGTTCGACGACGCCGGGCTCCATCCGGCAGATGGCGGTCGCCCACCAGTCCGCCACCTCGTGCTCGGTCGTCGCCATCAGGAGAACTCCCCGGCGACCAGCGGCGGCCGCCACGCGGTGATGTAGGCGTCGGCGTCGGCGTTGTGCTCGCCGAGTACCGGCGGCGGCCCGGACGGGCGCAGCGGTTCGCCGTCGACCAGCACGCCGTTGCCGCTGGCCCGAACCACCCGGGCCGGGTCGCCGGGGAACGGAAGCTCGGTGAAGAAACCCCGATGCGCCAACTGTTCCGACTCGACCGCCTGCGGCACGGACAGGATCCGGGCCGCCGGGACCCCGGCCGCGGGCAGGATCCGCTCCCACTCGGCGGCGGTGCGTACGGAGAGCGCGCGGTTCAGCTCCCGGTTGAGCGCCTCCCGGTTGTGCTTGCGTGCCTCACGGTCGGCGAACCGGGGGTCGGTGATCAGGTCGCTCCGGCCGACCAGGTCGCACAGCTTCTCGAACTGCGCCTGCCGGTTGGCCGCGATGTTGAGCGGGCCGTCCGCGGTGCTGAACGTGCCGGACGGGGCCGCGGTCACGTTCTGCTGCCCCATCGGCGCCGGCGGGGTGCCGCTGATCAGGTAGTGCGACACGGTCCAGCCCATCGCCGAGATGGACGCCTCGAGCATGGACAGGTCGAGGAAGCAGCCCTGCCCGGTGCGGTCCCGGCCGACCAGCGCGGCCGCGATGGACAGCGCCGCCATCAGCCCGCCGACCGTGTCGCAGACCGGGAAGCCCACCCGCAGCGGTGCGGTGTCCTCGGTGCCGGTGATGCTCATCATTCCGGACAGGCCCTGGATGATCTGGTCGTAGGCGGGGGCCTGGCTCATCGGCCCGGTCTGGCCGAACCCGGAGATCGCGCAGTAGACCAGCGCCGGGTTCACCGCACGCAGGGCCTCCCAGCCGAACCCGAGGCGGTCCAGCACGCCGGCCCGGAAGTTCTCCAGCAAGACGTCGGCACCGCGGATCAGCTCGCGGAAGGTCTCCCGCTGCGCCGGATCCTTGAGGTCCAGCTCGATCGACCGCTTTCCCGCGTTCTGCGCCAGAAACGAGGCGCCGAGACCGGCGCGGTTCAGTTCCGGCTCCGGGCCGAGGTGCCGGGCCAGATCGCCGGAGCCGGGCACCTCGATCTTCACCACCTCCGCACCGAACAGCATCAGTTGGTAGCTGCAGTACGGGCCGGCGAGCACGTTGGTCAGGTCGAGTACCCGGATTCCGCGCAGCGGAGGCTTTTCCATCGGACTACACCCGGAACGGGTGGTCGAATCCCCGTTCCGTCATGTATCCGGCCACCTCGGTGAGCGCGGTGACGAACTCGCTGACCCGCTCGTCCGGGAACCGGACCGTGGGACCGCTCAACGACAGCGCGGCCACCACCGAGCCGGTGCGGCCGACGACCGGCACCGCCACCGCGGACAGCCCCGCCTCGCGCTCGCCGTGGCTGACCGCGTACCCCGCGACCGCGGCCTCGTCGACGTGGGCCCGCAGGGCCTTGTCGTAGTCCGCCCCGTACGGGGAGCCGCGCGCGATCCGGGCGAGCAGCGCCGGATTGGCGTCGCGCAGCAGGACCTTCGAGGAAGCGCCCGCCCACAACGGAAGCTCGTCGCCGACGTGCACGACATGGCGCAGCGGCTGCGGGCTTTCCTGCTGTGCCACGCAGACCCGGTAGATGTCGCGGACCACGTACAGGTTGACCGTCTCGCGTTCCCGCGCCGCCAGGCCGCGCATCAGCTCCTTGGTCTCCGGCGGCAGCTCCCAGCTCCCCCGCGCCAGGTGCGCCCAGCGCCACAGGCTCGGCCCGGCCATGTACCCCTTGGCGGTGGCCCACAACAGGCCGTTCTGCTCAAGCGTCTGCACCAGCCGGATGACCGTGGTCTTGGCCAGGCCGGTGGCCCGGACGATCTCCGCGATCGAGATCGCCGGCTGGGCCTCGGTGAGCAGGCCCAGGATGTCGATGGCGCGCTGCACGCTCCGCACGCCCTGCGTCTCACCGGCGTCACCGGTGCCATCCCAGGGCCGCTCAGCGGTCCGATCCGGTTGGGTCACCGCGCTGTCCCCTTTTGCCACAACGATCCACCATCTTTGCCTCGAACTCTTGCCAGCGGTAGTGGCTGGCCGTACGTTACACGCAGTCCGTAGAGCGGTCTAGTTGTACCGCTAGATGGTTCACGAGGAGAAGACGGGTGCTGCACGAGGTTCTCGATCCGGCCGGGTCACCGGCGGACGCACCGGCTTTCGTCGCCGGGCACTGGGTGGCGGACGGCCAACCGGTGCCGCGGATCGGTCCCTACGTCCGTGAAACGGTCTCCCGGTCCTACCCAGCGGCACCGGAACAGATCCGCACCGCGCTCGGGTTCGCCCGGTCCGGCGCCCGCACCGTCGCGGCGCTTGCCCCGGCCGCCCGCGCCGCCATCCTCGACCGGGCCGCCCGGCTGGCCACCGAGCACCGCGCCGGCCTGGCCCGGCTGATCGCGCTGGAACTGGGCAAACCGGTTCGGGACGGCGGCGGCGAGATCGACCGGGTGGCCGACACGCTCGCCGTGTGCGCGGCCGAGACGAGGCAGATCGGCGGCGTGACGCTCCCGGTCGCCGGCTGGCCACGGGGTGTCGGCGACACGGCGCTGACCTTCCGCGCGCCGGCCGGGGTGGCGCTGGCCATCACCCCGTTCAACGCCCCGGCGAACCTGTTGGCGCACAAGCTCGGCGCCGCGTTCGCCGCCGGAAACAGCACCCTGGTCAAAGCTCCGCCGCAGGCTCCGGCGACCACCGCCGCGGTGGTCGCGCTGCTGCTCGAGGCCGGCCTGCCGGCCGAGGCGGTGCAGTTGCTGCACGGCGGCGCCGAGGTGGGTGCGGCCCTGTGCGCCGCGCCCGAGGTGGACGTGATCAGCTTCACCGGCAGCACCGCGACCGGGGCGGCGGTCGCCCGCGCGGCCGGTGCCAAGCGGCTGGTGCTCGAACTCGGCGGCAACGCGGCGACCATCGTGTGCGCCGACGCCGACATCGCCAACGCCGCCCGGACCTGCGCCCGCACCGGGTACTCCAACTCCGGGCAGAGCTGCATCTCGGTGCAACGGGTCTACGTGCAGCGCTCGCGCTATGCGGAGTTCCTTGAGTCGTTCCGCGCCGAGGTCGCCCGGTTGCGAGTGGGCGACCCGTTGGACCAGAGCACCGACGTGGGGTCGATGGTCGACGAGGACGCCGCCGCGCGGGTGGAGAAGTGGACCGCCGAGGCGGTCGCCAGGGGCGCGACCCTGCTGCTCGGCGGCACCCGGGACGGGGCCACCCTGCACCCGACCGTGCTGGCCGACCCGCCGCAGGACTGCGCGGTGGTGGCCGAGGAGGTGTTCGGCGCGCTGGTCGCCGTGCTGCCCTTCGACGACCTGGCCGGCGTGATCGACACCTGCAACCGCAGCCGGTTCGGGTTGCAGGCCGGGCTGTTCACCAGCGACATCAACACGATCGTCACCACATGGCGGGAGCTACAGGTCGGTGGCCTCGTGGTGAACGGGTCGTCGAACTACCGCCTGGACCACGTCCCGTTCGGCGGGGTCAAGGACTCCGGCTTCGGCCGCGAGTCACCCGGACACATGATCGAGGACTACACGGTGGTCAAGACGCTGATCCTGCGCGGAATGTCCATCTGGGGCGAGGAAAGTTGAGCGAGATGACCAGCACCGCGGCCGAGGTCCTGGTGGCCCAACTCCGGTCCTACGGCGTGCGGACCGTGTTCGGCACCTGCGGCCACACCAACATCGCCGTCCTGGATGCGCTGCGGCGCAGCGACATCCGGTTCGTGATCGCCCGGCACGAGCAGGCCGCCGCGCACGCCGCCGACGGCTACGCACGGATGACCGGGCGGCCCGGCGTGCTGCTGGTGCACGTGGGACCGGGGCTGATGAACGCGGTCACCGGCGTCGCCACCGCCGCGCTCGACTCGGTCCCGATGGTGACCATCGCCGGCGATGTCCCGTCGTACTTCTCCGGGCGGCATCCGCACCAGGAGGTGAACCTGCACACGGACGCCGACCAGACCGCGATCTTCCGGCCGTTCGTCAAGCGGGCCTGGCACGTGCGCCGGGCCGAGGATCTGCCCCGGTTCACCGAACGGGCGTTCTGGACCGCCGCGTCCGGCCGGCCCGGAGCGGTCCTGCTCAACGTGCCGATGGACGTGTTCTGCCGGGAGATCGGCACCGTGCCGGCACCGCTGCCCGGCCAGGCACCGGTGCCGGCGCTCGCCACGGCGGACGCGCGGCGCATCGCCGAGGCACTGCTCGCCGCCGAACGCCCGCTGATCTACGTCGGCGGCGGGCTGCGTGGTCCCGCCGGGCGTGGCGCGCTGCTGCGGTTGGCCGAGCATCTGGACATTCCGGTCGCCCACTCGCTGATGGCCAAGGGCACCGTCTCCGACCGGCATCCGCTGGTGCTGGGCATGACCGGGTTCTGGGGCCTGGAGTTCACCAACAAGTACGCGCTCGGCGCCGACGTGGTGCTGGCCATCGGCACCCGGTTCGCCGAGACCGACGCCAGTTCCTGGAACCCGGACTACACCTGGCGGTTCCCACCCGGACGGCTGATCCAGATCGACATCGACCCGGCCGAGATCGGCCGGAACTACCCGGTGGAGATCGGCGCGGTCGCCGACGCCGCGCTGGCCGTCGAGGCGATCGCGGACGCGGTGACCACCTTGCGGCCCAACGGTTTTCGGCGGCCCGAGCTGCGCGACAGCATCGCCGTCGAACGGCGCGAGCTGTTCGCGGCCAGCCGGGAGCGCGGCCGCTCGGACGACTTTCCGCTTCGGCCCGAACGCATCCTCGCCGACCTGCGCGCCGGGCTGCCGCCGGACGCGGTCCTGGTCACCGATGTCGGTTGGAACAAGAACGGCGTCGCGCAGTGTTACGAGCTGCCGCCGGACGGCCGGTTCATCACCCCGGGCGGACTGTCCACAATGGGCTTCGGCCCGGCCGCCGCGGTCGGGGTGCAACTGGCCGAGCCGGACCGGGTGGTCGTCGCGCTGATCGGCGACGGCGGGATGAGCGCGCAGCTGCCGGCCGTTCCGATGGCCGTCGAACAGGGCCTGCCGGTGATCTTCCTGGTGATGAACAACCGGGCGCACGGCACGATCGCGGACCTGCAGGCGGCCAACTTCGGCACCGCTTTCGGCTGCGAGTTCCACGATCCCGCCGGCAACCCGTACTCCCCCGACTTCGCCGCGTTCGCACGGGCCTGCGGGGCCGACGGCTACGCGGTGGAGCGGCCGGAAGATCTCGCCGCCGCGCTGCGCGAGGCGGTCCAGCGACGCCGGCCGGCGGTGCTGGACGTGCCGATGGTCAACGAGCCGGTGCCCACCCCGGGCCACTGGAACATCAAGGACATCTACCAGGGTGTTTTCGAGTAGTTCACGACAAAATCCGCACAACGAGGTGACAGAACTCATGGCTAGGTTACGGATAGTTGGACTGCTCGCGGGCCTGGCGATCGCCGCGGGCTCGGCGTGCAGCGCTCCGGGCGGCTCGTCCTCCGAGTCGTCCAGTTCGGAGGGTCCGTTCAAGATCGCGGTGGTGAACGCGCAGAGCGGACAGCTCAGCTCACTGGGTCAGTGGGAGTGGAAAGGCGCCAAGCTGGCCGCGGACGAGTGGAACGCCAACGGCGGGATCAACGGCCGGCAGATCCAGCTCGAACTGTTCGACGACCAGGGTGACCCGACGGTCGGCACGAACCTCGCCCGCAAGATCTCCAGTGAGGGCTTCATCGCGATGATCGGCACCGCGGAGAGCGCGGTCACCGTGGCCATGATCCCCACCCTGCAACAGTCCAAGATTCCCAACATCACCTCCGGCCAGTCGCCGGCGATCGCCGCCACCAAGAGCCCGTTCGCGTTCCTCAACGGGCCGACCAGCATCACCTACGACGAGACGCTGGCGAAGTACCTGGTGGACCAGAAGGGCCTGAAGAAGATCGCGCTGATCACCAACAACGGGTCGTTCGGCAAGGGTGAGCGGGATGCGTTCACCAAGGCGCTGGCCAGCCGTGGCGTGGCCCCGGTCGACGACCAAGTGGTCACCACCGACCAGAAGGACTTCAGCGCGGCGCTGACCTCGATCCGGCAGAAGGCACCCGACGTGCTGTTCGTCGGCGCCGAGGAGGTCGCGGCCGGACTGATCGTCAAGCAGGCCCGCGAGCTCGGCCTGACCGTGACGATCGCCGGGGCCGCGCCGATGGGCACCCCGGTCTACTTCGACACCGCCGGAGTGTCCAATGTGGAGGGAACGGTGGTCAGCTCGCCCTACCTGAGCAACGACACCAGCGACGCCTCCCGGGCGTTCGCCAAGGCCTACCAGCAGGCGTTCAACGAGGAGGCCGAGTTGCACGGGGCCAAGGCCTATGACGGGGCACAGATCCTGTTCACCGCGCTGAAGAACAGCAACGGGGCCACCGGACAGGAACTGGCCGACGCGATCCGGGCCACCAAGCACGCGGGGCTGCTCGGCAACTTCGCCTACGACGAGACCGGGGTCGGCATCCACGCCACCGCGATCGGCATCATCAAGTCCGGCAAGCTCGTCGCCGAGTCCACCAGCTAGCACAGATGGAGGTCTTCTTCCAGACGTTGGTCGGGGGGCTCAGCTTCGGCGCGGTCTATGCCCTCGTGGCCATGGGGTTCTCGATCGTGTATCGGACCATGGGCCTGGTCAACTTCGCCCACGGCCAGGTGGTCATGATCGGCGCCTACGCGGCCTCGACGTTCTACATGTCGGCGCGGCTCCCGTTCTTCCTCGCCATTCCGGTGGCGATGGGCGTCACCGGTCTGATCGGACTGGTGATCGAACGGGTGCTGCGACCGCTGGAGAACAAGGACTTCGACCTGATGCTGATCGGCACGATCGGGTTCGGCGTGGTCCTCGAGTCGCTGGCCACGATCATCTGGGGCGCCACCGGACACGCGGTGCCCTCGCCGGTGGACACCGCGCCGCTGGACGTGTTCGGCATCCGGATCCGCACGTACAGCCTGGTGGTGCTGGGCATCGCCGCGGTCGCGACGGTGGCGCTGATGATGTTCCTGCAGCGCACCAAGCGCGGCGTGGCGATGCAGGCGGTCGCGATGGACCACGAGGCGGCCACCGCGGTCGGCATCCACGTGGGGCGCAGCAACGCCATCGCGTTCGCCATCGGCGCCGGTCTGGCGGCCCTGGCCGGCGCGCTGGTGGCGCCGCTGCTCTACGTGAACCCGACGCTCGGCGGGTCGCTGGGCATCAAGGGGTTCGCCGCGGCGATCCTCGGCGGCTTCGGCAGTATCCCCGGCGCGATCGTCGGCGGCCTGGCCATCGGGGTGCTGGACTCGTTCGCGGCGGGCCGGTTCCAGGCCTACTCGGAGCTGGTGGTGTTCCTGGTGTTCACGGTGATCATCATGATCCGGCCGACCGGCCTGTTCGGTGAGCGGACGGTGAACCGGGCATGAGAGTGCGGATCATCGGAGTCGCGGCGATCGCCGTGCTCGCCTGGTTTCTGCCGTACCAGCTGGACTTCTACGGCATCCACGTGGTCGACATCGCGATCGTGTTCGCCCTGCTGGCCATCGGGCTGGGCCTGGCGATGGGCGTCGCCGGGCAGATCAACCTGGCCCAGGTGGCGTTCTTCGGGGTCAGCGCGTACACGCTCGCGATCCTGACCACCAACGCCGGGTTCGGGTTCTGGACCTCGGCGGTGCTGGCCATGCTCGCGGCGGCGCTGACCGGAATCTTCGTCGGCATCCCGGCGCTGCGGATGCAGTCGCACTATCTCGGCATCGTCACGCTCGGGCTGGCGCTGGCGTTCACCAACTGGGTCACCAACAGCACGCTCACCGGCGGCGCGGACGGCATCTCCGGGCTGCCGGAGATGCCGTCGCTGTTCGGCATCGACCTGACCAACGAGTACCTCTACTACTACGTCGAGCTGATCGTGTTCGGGTTGGGTCTGGCGTTCGCCCTGTTCGTGGCGCACACCGGGCTGGGCCGGCGGATGCGGGCGATGCGCGACGACTCGCTGGCCGCCGGTGCGATCGGGGCGTCGGTGCCGGTGCTGCGGCTGGTCGCGTTCGTCCTGGCCAGCCTGTACGGCGGGGTCGCCGGTGTGCTCTACGCCGGGCTGGTCCGGTACGTGGCTCCGGAAACCTTCAGCATTGCCAACATGTTCCTGCTGCTCGCCATGGTGATCATCGGCGGCCGGCAGAGCATCGTCGGCTGTGTGGTCGGGGCGCTGGCGCTGTCCCTGCTGCGCGAGGCGCTGGTCGACTTCTCGGTCTACGCCCAGCTGGGTTTCGGCGCGGCGGTGGTGCTGATGGTGGTGTTCGCGCCGACCGGTCTGGCCGGCATTCCGGTGCGGCTTCGCCGGGCACTGCGCCGCACTCCGCCGATCGAGGAGCGCGCCGAGCTGCGCTCGTTCCGGTCCGATCCCGCCGCTTCGGACACCGGTGGGGCGAGCCTGGAGATCTCCGGGATCAGCAAACAGTTCCGTGGGCTGAAGGCGCTCGTCGACGTGTCGATGTCGGTGCAGCCGGGCGAGATCCGCGGCGTGGTCGGCCCGAACGGGTCCGGCAAGACCACGCTGTTCAACATCGTCAGCGGCATCTACAGCGTGAGCACGGGCAGCGCGACGGTGAACGGACGGGTGGTGACCGGCCGGCGCCCGTACCAGCTCTCCCGGCTCGGGATCGCCCGAACGTTCCAGAATTTGAGACTCTTCGGACAGCTGACCGTGCTGGAGAACGTTCTGGTCGCGCTGGACCGCTCGCCGATGCGGTCGGTGTGGCGGTATGCCCTGTGGCCGGTGGGCGTCTGGCGCGACGAGCGGGCCCTGCGCCGGCAGGCCGGCGATCTGCTCGAGCGGTTCGGTCTGGCCGAGTTCGCCGCCGCGGCGCCGCGGGCGCTGCCGTACGGAATCCAGCGGCGGCTGGAGATCGCGCGGGCGATGGCGACCAACCCGACCCTGCTGCTGCTCGACGAGCCGGCCGCCGGGCTGAACGGGCAGGAGGTCGGGCAGCTCGGCGAGATCGTTCGGTCCATTCGGGACAGTGGGGTGACGGTGGTGCTGATCGAGCACAACATGGGCCTGGTGATGTCGCTGTGCGACCGGGTCACGGTGCTGGCCAGCGGCGGCGTGATCGCCGAAGGCACGCCGGCCGAGGTGGCCGTGCGCCCAGAGGTGATCGAGGCATATCTTGGCGACTCGATGAACACCGCGGAGATCGCCGCCGAGGTGGAGACGGAGGTCCTGCGATGAGCGAGCAAGCGAGCGAGTCATTGGACACCGTCCCGGCACCGAGCCCACGAGATGCGGAGCCGATGACCGACGGCCTGGTCGTGTCGGGCCTTTCCGTGCACTACGGCGGCGTCCAAGCGGTCAACTCGATCAGCTTCACGGTCGGCACCGGCCAGTGCGTCGGCATCATCGGCGCGAACGGCGCCGGCAAGACCTCCACCCTGAAGGCGTTGATGGGCCTGGTCCCCCGCACCGCCGAGGCGATCCGCTTCGGCGAGCACGACCTGACTCGGGTGCGCCCCCGCAACATCGTCCGCTGCGGCATCGGCTACGTCCCCGAGGGCCGGCACGTCTTCCCCGGCCTCACCGTCGAGAAGAACCTGTTGCTGGGCGCCTACGTCCGCCCCTGGCGCGGCCCGACCCTGGAGACCATGACCGAGGTCTTCGACCTGTTCCCCATGCTCGGCGAGATGCGCCACCGGTTGGCCGGTGCCCTTTCCGGCGGCCAGCAACAGATGCTGTCGGTCGGCCGGGCCCTCATGTCCCGCCCCAAACTCATCCTGCTCGACGAGCCCTCCATGGGCCTGTCCCCCAAACTCATCGAGAACATCCTCGCCGTCCTGCACCGCCTCCGCGCCGCCGGCCATGCTCTGCTCTTGGTGGAACAGAACGCCAAACTCACCTTCGAAGCCACCGAAACCTGCCTGGTCATCGAGAACGGCCAAGTCGCCATGACCGGCACCTCCACCTCCCTCCGCGCCGACCCCCGCGTCCGCCAGATCTACCTGGGCCTCTAACTCCGGCGCCCGAACCCGGTTGCCCGGGTGGGGTGGGCCCGCGCTGCGCGCGACCCCACCCCACCCGGGGCGAACCAGCAACCCACGTTTCAGTTCCAGTTGTCGATCTTGATGTCGTGTGGGTCTGGGGCGCCGGTGCCGGTTTCGAGCAGGGACTTCAGGCTCATCAGGTACACGGCCCATTTGGTGCTGCAGTGGTGCATGAACTCGACGGGCTCTTTCCAGCCCTGGTGGTTGAACAGGATCCTGGTGTAGTCGTCGGTCTGGGTGAGGTCCCAGATCACGTGGGTGCCGATCCATTCCTCGGGGCCGTCAACCACCTCCCACCGGACGTGCCGGTCCGGGTCGAGCTCGCGGACCTTCATGTCGAAGCCGCCTGCGCCGAAACGAAACTGGAGGGTGCCGCCGATGTCGTTCCCTTCGCCCTTGGTGTCGGTCGTCCACCAGCCGGCAAGGCCCTCGGCGGTGGTCAGGGCCGTGTAGACCTCGGCCGCCGACGACTTGATTCCGACGCTGTGCAGGATGTCCACCATGGTCAGTTCTCCTTTTGGTTTCTGGTTTTCTGGATGGCTTCGGCGATCCGCTTGATCCGCCGGAGCCGGGCGTCCCACGCCGCGCCCACCGCGGACAACTGCGCGACCGCACGGGCCAGTTGTGCCTCGTCCACCCGGTACCTCCGCTCCCGGCCGGTCGGTGTGGCGTGCACCAGACCGACGCGGTCGAGCACGACCAGATGCTTCGCTATCGCCTGCCGGGTCACCGGCAACCGCTCGCTGAGGCTGGTTGCCGTGCCGTCGCCGTCGGCGAGCAAGAGGTCGAGCATCCGCCGACGGGTCGGGTCACCGACCGCGGACCACAGGTCGTCGTCGACGGCGGCGGTCACGGCGTGGACACCAGCCGCATGACGTACTCGCCGAGCCGCGGAACGAAGGTGTCCCAGCCGACGACGTGGTCCTGGTACTGCTCGGCCAGCTTCGCCTCCGCCCAGCCCATCTCCCGGAACCCGGTCTCGGTGAGCCGGATCCGGGTACCGCTGCCCGACGGGGCCAGTTCGAAGGTCACCAGCAGCGTGTGCGCGGACTCGTCGACCCTGCGATCCGGGTAGCACCAGCGGAACGAGAACAGCCGGGGTGGCTCGGCGGCCACGACCGTGATCGGAACGACCTCCGCCCGGTCGCCCCAGACCAGCTCACCGACCGCCCCGGGCCGCGCCTCGAACTCGGCGTCGTCGCTCCACCACTCCGCGATGTGCTCGGGGCTGCTGACCACCTCGAAGACCACCTCGGGCGTGGCGTCGACATGGATCTCCCGCTCGATGCTGCCGTATTCCATACGCTCCACTCCATACGCAACTCTTGGTTGCGCATCACATTAGCCCGCCAGCCGCCATCGCGCAACCATTGGTTGCTTATCGGCCCAACGCGGCGTCGGCCCGCCAGGTGGCGCAGATCAACCGGTCCGCCGCGGCATCGGCGTGCAGCGTCGCGTCCACGAAGGCCGCCACGACCGCGTCCACCGCGGTCGCACTGGCGGTCGCCTCGGCCGCGGCCGCTCGCAGGGACGCGGCCAGTTCGTGCGCGCCCGCCTGCTCGGCGACCCGCGCCCGGTCCAGCGCCCTGGTCGCCGCATCCGTGGCGCGCTCGGCCGCGACCTCGGCCTGCCCGCACACCGCCTCGTCCGCCGCGGCCCGACCCAGCCCCAGCAGCACCCCGGGGATCTGATCGCGCAGCGCCTCCACATGCGGCCGCTCCATCCGGATCTCGCACTGCGCACCGGCGACCTGGATCGCGACCCAGGCGGTCTCCTCCGACCGGCTGGCCCAGAACTCGATCGTGTCCCCGGGCTCCAACGTGACCCCGAACGAAGTGATACTCATCAGCCAGCCTCCTTACCAGTACCGTACGGAACATGTTCCGCAATGTCGGGAACATGTTACGACCGGCGCACTGTAACCGCCAGTGATGAGACGGTGCGGAACGGGTAACGATCACCGAATACCCAGCGTCGACCGGACCGGCTACGGTGTGCGACACACACGGAAGGAACGACGACGTGCAGGTGACCTTCGGTCCCCAGGTCGCGCGCCGGGTGCTCCGCTACGAGCTGGACCGGCTGTGCGAGCAGGCCGGCAAGACCCACACCCAGGCCGGCGAACGCCTCGGCGTGTCCCGGGTCGGGTTCACGCACCTGGTCAGCGGCAAGAACCTCCCGTCCCGACCCGCCCTCGAAATCCTCCTGGACTTCTTCGGCCGCCCCGACCGCATCCCCATGATGCTCGAGCTGCTGACCGTGGCGAAGCTCAAGCCCGACCAGCAGAGCACGGTGCGACAGGACATCGAATCGTCGTCTTCCTTGAACGACTTCGAGCTGGCTGTCGGGCTGGAAGCCGTCGCCAACGGGATCGAGGTCTTCGACCCAATGGTCGTCAACGGCCTGCTGCAAACCGAGGCGTACGCGCGTGAGCTGATCGCCTACCACGCCTCGATCACGCTGGGCGTGGACATCGAGGTGAGTGTGGCGCTACGGATGCGCCGGCAGTCCGTGATCACCCGCGAGGAGAGTCCGGCCGAGCTGTGGTGGGTAGTGGAGGAACAGGCGCTACACCGGCCCGTCGGCGATTCTGCGGTGATGGCCGCCCAGTTCGATCATCTGCTGGACATGACCAGCCGTCCCAACATCAACGTCCAGGTGATCCCGCGCGACGTCGGCGTGCATCCCGCGCTCTCTGGCGCGTTCTTCCTGCTCAGATTCGATGACGACTGGCGGGTGGCCTACGAGGAGACACGGCGGTCGGCGTACTACTACGACGCACCCGATGCCGTGGAGGACTATGGAAAGGTGATGAACCACCTTCGTCACCTGGCGCTCAACCCGAAGCGGTCGCGGGCGTTGTTCGCCAAGCTGAGAAAGGAAGTCCAGTGATCGACAACTGGCGCAAGTCCACGTACAGCGTCAACAACGCGTCGTGCGTGGAAACCGGCTGGACCGACACCCTCGTCGGCTACCGCGACACCAAACAGGCCTCCCTGTCCAACCCGCCCACCCTCCTGTTCCGCAGGCACGCCGCCAACACGTTCCTCACCATGATCAAGACCCCAACCACCTGACCACCACCCAAAGCCCGGCGAGTCCCCAGTTCCAGTCCGGCGAGTCCCCGGCCCGGCGAGTCCCCGCCTCGGAACCCGCCAGTCGCCACCCCGGCCCGGCACGTCCCCGATTCAGCACCCACGAGTCCCCGTTCGAGTCCGGCGAGTCCCCGTTCGAGTCCGGCGAGTCCCCGGTCCCGGTCCGGCGAGTCTCCGATTCGGAACCCGCCAGTCGCCAGCCCCGGCCCGGCGAGTCCCTGGTTCGGAACCCGCGAATCGCCGGCTCCGGCCCGGTGAGTCCCCGTTCAGCACCCGCCAGTCGCTAGCCCCAGCCCCAGCCCGGCGAGTCCCCGCTTCGGAACCCGCCAGTCGCCAGCCCCCGCCCGGCGAGTCCCCCGTTCAGCACCCGCCAGTCGCCAGCCCCAGCCCGGCGAGTCCCCCGTTCAGCACCCACGAGTCGCCAGCCCCAGCCCGGCGAGTCCCCGTTCGGGTCCGGCGAGAGCGGGTTCGGGCTGTCCGTTGCCGTGGCGGCTCATGCCAGGCCCACGGCCCGGCCGCGCCGCAGGCGCGGCCGGGCGCGCTGGCGGGCGCTCCGGCGTGAACCGGTGATTCATGTGCCGTCCCCGGCAACTCGTGTGCCCGAGCTGGAAACTCGCCGAGCGTGGCGGCGTTCCTCGGCGAGTTGCCGATTCGGGACGGGCGAGTTGCTGGTTCCGGTGGGGTGAGTGCCGAGTTCAAGCCGCGGAGTCACTGGTTCAAGGTGGTCGAGTTCTCGGGTGGAGCCGTGCACCGAGCGGGCGCCGCCGCGCTGCGCGCGGCGGCGCGCCGCGCGCAGCGCGGTCACCCCCTGATGGTCCTCAACCGGCAGTTCACGCACCCGAAACTGGTGATTCAGGTGCCAGAACGGGAAACTCGCCGGTTCGGAATGGGGGACTCGCCGAAGGTGCGCCGCGCGCAGCGCGGCGGACCTTCGGCGTGAGGCGGGGTTAACGGCAGAACGGGGTGGCGCCTGCGGTGGAGCGGATGCCGCCGACGATCAGGCTCTGGAAGTACACCGATCCGTCCGATGTGGACTGGTTGGTGAAGGCAGTGGCGTCGTGGCCGAGGGTGGTGACCCAGGAGCGGCCACCGTCGTAGTACTGGCACCAGGCTATGGGGTGGTTGTCGCCGTGGCCGGGGTGGCCGAGGTTGCCGCGTACGCCTTCGGCGAGGGAGGACTCGTCGACCGTGGCCAGGATGCGGACGTTGGTGGGGAACGGGATGAGGTTGTACCACTCGTCGGTGAAAGTCCAGCGGGACGGGAGGTTCTGGGTCGACGCGTCGCGGCGGGACAGGGTGCGGATGGTGCCGGGCTGCCTGGGGCCGTGGTCGTAGAAGTTGGCGTTGCCGAGCAGTCCTTCGTACCACGGCCAGTTGTACTCGGTGCCGAACGCGTTGTGGATGGCGACGAACCCACCACCGCCGCGAATGTACTGGCGCAGCGCGGTTTGCGCCGCGTCGTCCAGGGTGTCGCGGGAGGTGCTGAGGAAGATGACCGTGTTGTAGTTGAACAGTCGGGCGGGTGTGGCGAGTTGCGTGATGTCCTCGGTCCAGTCCGCGGTGAACCCGTTCTCCTGGCCCAGCCGCACGATGGCGCGCTGAGCCACGTTGGCGTCGGCCAGCGGTGGGTTGAGGCCGGGCGCGAGGGCCGGACCCAGGTTGGCGTGCCGGGGTCCGGCGGTGCGGGAGAAGATCAGCACCCGGATTCCGTTGGAGAGATCGAAGTTGCCCCAGTCGTGATAGCACTGCGGCCGGTCGCCACGGCACACGCCGTAGTCCGGGTTGCCCAGTTCGGTCGCGCCGGGCCGGTCGCGGTCGCCCGCCGCCGAGGGTGCCTCGACCACCAGAGCGGTGGCCAGGCAGGCAACGGCGGCGCTCGCCAGGGCGGTCAGCCAGGTTGATGATCGTCTGTTCACGGTGCCCGACCCTTCTGGTCCACTAGATGGACCTATAGCACCAAATACAAGGCGAGCAGTACACTACTGGACCATTGCACAGATCGTTAGGTCCACTAGACGGACCGGAGTGATCCGCATGGCGAAGTTTCAGCGCAGAGACCTGATCAAGGGTGCCGCCGCGACCGCGGCCGCCGGAGCCCTGCTCCCGGCCATCCCAGCAGCGGCCGAGCCCGGCGTCCGGTGCACCACGCCGGGTGGCCGGGACTTTCCGAAGGTGGGCGGAAACCTCGGCAACCAGAACTACACGAGACTGGCGCACATCCGGCCGGCCAACATCCGGCGGCTCGGTGCGGTCTGGGTGAACCGGATCGAGGGCGGCCTGACCACCGGCACCAACCAGAGCACCGCGGTCGCGGTCGGCGGCGTGCTCTACATCGAGTCGGCACTGGGCAACGTGCATGCCGTCGACGGACGCAGTGGCGTCACCAAATGGGTCTACCGGCAGACCCGCGGCACGCTGACCCGCCGCGGCGTCGCGGTCGGCCAGGGCATGGTGTTCACCCACGGTCGGGGCGACTGGATCATCGCGCTGGATCAGGAGACCGGTCAGGTCGTGTGGGAACGGCAGATCAGCGACTTCGGCAACATGGAGAAGGTCGCGGTCACCTACCACGACGGCCGGCTCTACTGCGGCACGCACGACGGCGACCGCGGCGCCGGCCTCGCGCTCGACGCGAGCAATGGCGATGTGGTGTGGCACTTCTGGGGTGCGCCCGGACCGGGCGAGTTCGGCAACGACACCTGGGCGGGCGAGTCCTGGCGGACCGGCGGCGCCACCCCGTGGCTGCACCCGGCCATCGACCCCGAGCTCGGGCTGGTCTACTGGGCGTTCGGCAACGCCCGTGGCGCCCGGTCCTCACAGGACGGTTCGGAGCGCGACGGGCTCAACCTGTTCTCCAGCGCGATCGTGGCCATGGATCTGGCGACCGGCGCGTACCGGTGGCACTTCCAGTCGATCCACCACGGCATCTGGGACATGGACAACACCATGGCGCCGGTACTGGCCGACGTGCGGATCCGCGGCCGGCTGCGCAAGGTCGTCATCTACGGCAGCAAATCCGGCATGTACTACATCCTCGACCGGCGGGACGGCTCGGCGCCGCTCGGCATCGACGAGCGGCCGGTCCCCCAGGACGCACGCCAGAAGACCTGGCCCACGCAGCCGTTCCCGCGCCAGGGCGCCTGGACCGAGACCACCGTGGTGGACCAGCCGCTCGGCACCGCGGTACCGGGCGACCCGAACCGGGCCGTGCCCAACTACGTCCGCGGCTCCTTATACGACCCGCACTGGGACATCCCGATCCTGTCGATTCCGGGCCACGGCGGCGGTGCCGACTGGAGCCACCAGTCGTTCAGCCACAGCACCAGGCTGGTCTACACCGGATTCGGCTACGTCGCGGCCGCGCACTCGCTGACCGAGGCCAGCAACGGTCTGCGCCCGCCGGGCGAGTACCAGACCGGCGGCATCGTCGCGGTCGACCCGAGCACCAACCGGGTCCGGTGGAAGAAACGCATGCCCTACTCGCTCGCGCACGGCAACGGAATTCTCACCACCGCGAGTGATCTGCTGTTCATCGGCCAGCCGGACGGCAACCTGCTCGGCCTGGACGCCCGCACCGGCCGCGAGCTGTGGCGGTTCCAGACCGGCGCGGCGATCAGCAGCAGCCCGATCATGTACGAAGTGGACGGTGAGCAGTACCTGGCCGTGTACGCCGGCGGCACCAGCATCCCGTACGGGAACTCCGCGCCGCGCGGCGACTTCCTCTGGGCGTTCCGGATCGGCGGCACGGTCGCACCGGCCCCCACACCTCCACCACCGGTGGTGCGCCGGCCGGTCTCCGGCGGTCCGGTCGAGGGCGGCGTGGTCGGCAACACGGTCATCATCGGACGCACCTACGATCCGGCCACCGGACAGATCGGGGCGACGGAGTCGACCGCGGTGAACGCGATGGCTCCGACGCACCTGCGGGTTCCGGCCGGCACCGCCGTGACCTTCACCAACCACCCCGAGAACGCGAACGTCCGCGGTGCCACCCAGTTCTTCGAGGGCCTGTTCGACATCCGCCTCGCCCCCGGCGAGTCCTACACCCACACCTTCCCCGAGCCCGGCGAGTACTTCTTCAACGACCCGCACAGTCCCCGCTCCACCGGGAAGATCGAGGTCTCCTGAGCACGGCGACCGTTCAAGGCGAGTCGCCGGCTCCAGCACCGAGTTGCCGGGAGCGGTCCGTGGTTCGGCGGGCTGGGGCGGTTGGGCGGGCGACCGTCCCAGCCGCCCGGTCTAGTGGGGGCGGAGGTAGCTCAGCACCAGTTCGCCGAGCATCGCGCGGTAGTGCGCGCGTCGGGTGGGGTCGAGCATGTCGCGGCGGAAGATGGCGTTGAAGGTGTGCCGGTTGGCGGTGCGGAACACGCAGAACGCGCTGATCATCATGTGCACGTCGAGGGGGTCGGCGTCGGGGCGGAAGACGCCGGCGGCGCGGCCACGTTCCAGGATGCGGGTGAGCACGTCCAGGGCGGGGTTGGCCAGGCCGGAGAGGGTGTCGGAGCGGGCGATGTGCTCGGCGCGGTGGATGTTCTCGATGGACACCAGGCGGATGAAGTCCGGGTGCGACTCGTGGTGGTCGAAGGTCAGCTCGGCGAGTTGGCGGATGGCTTCCTCCGGATCGAGGTGCTCGACGTCCAGTTGCTGTTCCAGGGAGCGGATCACCGTGTACGCGCGCTCCAGGACCGCGATGTAGAGGCGTTCCTTGCCGCCGAAGTAGTAGTAGAGCATCCGCTTGGTGGTGCTCATCTTCGCCGCGATCTCGTCCACCCGGGCGCCGTCGTAGCCCTTGTCGGCGAACTCGCGGGTGGCGACCGCCAGGATCTCCTCGCGGGTCCGGTCGGCGTCGCGCTCGGCGGCGGGCGGGCCGGTCGGCTGTGCGGCCAAGGAGTTCCCCCTCGGGGCGGGGTAACGAGACGCACCACTTTAGCCAGCGGCCCTTCCCATGTCCGACCCGCTCGGCGTATAACTAACTAGTTCGTACATTCTAGGAAGAGGGGATTGTTCAACAATCCCCAAGTTCTTGGCGGATGTCCTCTTGAAGGATGTTCCTCTTGGAGGACTTGAAGGATGTTCCCCTTGAGGACTGGGAGGACGTTCTCTTGGCGGATGTTCCCTTGGAGGACTTGGAGGACGTTCCCTTGGCGGACGACGTTCCCTTCGGGGACACCGTGCCGGTGACCGCTCGCTACCTGGTGGGCCTGGTCGGCTCGGACATCGGCACCTCGCTGAGCCCCGCGCTGCACGAACGCGAGGCCGACGCGCTCGGCATCCGCTATCTGTATCGCACGCTCGACCTGGACGACCACGCCGGACCCGCCACCGGCCCGCTGGTCGGCCGGGTGCTGGCCGCCGCCCGGCTGGCCGGCTACGACGGGCTCAACATCACCCATCCGGCCAAGCAACTCGTGCTGGACCACCTCGACCAACTTTCCCCCGAGGCCGCTGCGGTCGGCGCGGTGAACACCGTGCGGTTCACCGGCGACCGGGCGATCGGCTACAACACCGACCTGTCCGGCTTCGCCCGCGGCGTCGCCCAGGGCCTGCCCGACGCCGCGCTCGACCGGGTCGTACTGCTCGGCGCCGGCGGCGCCGGCGCGGCGGTCGGGCACGCCCTGCTCACCCTGGGCGCCGGGACGGTGAGCGTGCTCGACACCGACCGCAGGCGCGCCGAGACGCTGGCCGCCGCGCTGGCCGGCCGGTTCGGCAGCGGCCGGGCCCGAGCGCTGACCCGCGAGGAGTTGGCCGGGGCGATGCGCGCGGCCGACGGCCTGGCCCACGCCACCCCGACCGGTATGCGCGGCCACCCCGGCCTGCCGCTGCCCGCCGCGCTGCTGCGGCCCGGGCTCTGGGTGGCCGACGTCGTCTACCGCCCGCTGGACACCGAACTGCTGCGCACCGCCCGGGCGCGCGGCTGCCGGGTCCTGCACGGCGGCCGGATGCTGGTCCACCAGGCCGCCGACGCGCTGCGGATCTTCACCGGCCGGCAGCCCGACGCCGACCGGATGCTGCGCCACTTCGACGAACTCGTCCATCAAGGGAGGCATGGGGCCCATGCGCACGGCTGACCGCACCGCGACCGCAATCGCCGACCGGCCCCGGACCACGGGTCCGCGCCTGGACATCGCGACCGTGTGCCTGTCCGGCACGCTCGAGGAGAAGCTCGCCGCCGCGGCCGCGGCCGGCTTCCACGGGGTGGAGATCTTCGAGCACGACCTGATCATGTCACCGCTGTCCCCCGGTCAGGTCCGCGAGCACTGTGCCGGGCTCGGTCTCGCCATCGACCTTTACCAGCCGTTCCGCGACTTCGAGGCGGTCCCGCCCGGCGTGCTCGCGGCCAACCTGCGCCGGGCCGAGCGCAAGTTCGAGGTGCTCGAACGGCTGGGCGCCGGCACCCTGCTGGTCTGCTCGTCGGTGTCCGAGGACGCGATCGACGACGACGACCTGGCCGCCGAGCAGCTGCACACGCTGGCCGCCCGGGCCGCGGAACACGGTCTGCGGATCGCCTACGAGGCACTGGCCTGGGGCCGGTTCGTCAACAGCTACGAGCACGCCTGGCGGATCGTGGCCCGGGCCGGCCATCCCGCGCTCGGCTTGTGCCTGGACAGCTTCCACGTGCTCTCCCGAGGCGGCGATCCGGCCGGGATCGCGGCCATTCCCGGCGAGAAGATCTTCTTCGTGCAGCTCGCCGACGCGGCGCCGGTGGGTACCGACCTGCTGCACGCCAGCCGACACCACCGGCTCTTCCCCGGACAGGGATCGTTCGACCTGACCGGGTTCACCAGAGCGGTACGGGCCACCGGGTACGCCGGCCCGGTGTCGCTGGAGGTGTTCAACGACATCTTCCGGCAGACCGACCCGCGGCCGGCCGCGGTGGACGCCATGCGCTCGCTGCTCGCGCTCGACGAGACCGTCGGCCCGGAGCTTGGCGGGCACGTGTTCACCGAACTTGCCGTGGACGAGACCTCCGGGCCGGTGCTGGCGAACACGTTGGCGGCGCTGGGTTTCACCCACGTCGGACAGCACAGGTCCAAGCCGGTGCAGCTCTGGCAGCAGGGCGAGGCCCGGATCCTGCTCAACGCCGCACCGCGGCCCGGCGCGTCGCCGGCAACCGCCGCGATCTGCGCGCTGGCCGTGGAAAGCCCCGACCCGGCGGCCTCGGCCGGCCGGGCCGAGCGGCTGCTCGCGCCGGTTCTGCCGCGCGCCCGGCAACCCACCGAGGCGGACCTCTGCTCGGTGGCCGCCCCGGACGGAACCGCCATCTTCTTCTGCCGCACCGAAACCCGGGACACCGGGTGGCTGGCGGACTTCGCTCCCACCGGTGCGCCGCCGGGCCGGGCCGGGCTGGTGACCGGCACCGACCACGTCTCGCTCACCGAGCCGTTCGACGACTTCGACCGGTCCTACCTGTTCTACCGTGCGGTGCTCGGCCTGCGTCCCGAGCCGCCCACCGAGTTGGCCGCGCCGTACGGATTGATCCGCACCCGCGCCGCGACCGACCCGGCGCACCACGTGCGGATCACCCTCAACGCGGCATTGCTGCGCCGGGGCGACTGGGCGCCGGCCGTTCCCGAGCCGCAGCACGTCTCGTTCGCCACCGCCGACGCGATCGCAAGCGCCAAGGCGATGCGGGCGCGCGGCGCTCCGCTACTGTCCATTCCGGACAACTACTACGATGACCTCGACGCGCGGGAAACCCTTGCGCCGGAGCTACTTGCCGCACTGCGCGAGCACTCGGTGCTCTACGACCGCGACGAGCACGGCGAGTACCTGCACTTCTACACCGAGATCCTCGGATCCCGAGTGTTCTTCGAAGTGGTGCAACGGATCGGCGGGTATGCCGGGTACGGGGCCACCAGCACGGCGCCGGTCCGGATGGCCGCACACCGGCGCAGCCGGCTGCGCACCCGGGAGCCCGGGCCGGCGGCCACCCGCGCCCAGCCGGTACCCGACTACTCGCTCGCCCACCTGTCCGCGCTGAGCCTGTCCCCGCCGGAGCTGATCGAGGCCGCCGCCGGCGCCGGCTACCGCTACGTCGGCCTGCGGCTGACCCGGGTCACCCCGGACGAACCGCACTACCCGCTGGCCGGCGATCCGGTGCTGCTGCGGGAAACCAAAGCACGGCTGGCCGGTACCGGCGTCGGGGTGCTGGACGTCGAGTTGGCCCGGATCGGCCCGGCGGAGAAGGTCCGGGACTTCCTGCGGGTGCTGGAAGTCGGCGCCGAGCTGGGCGCCCGGCACGTGATCACCCAGCTGCCCGATCCCGATCCGGCCCGCAAGACCGCGAACTTCGCCGAGCTGTGCGACCTGGCGGCCCCGCTCGGCCTCACCGTCGACCTCGAGTTCCCGTCCTGGACCGAGACGCCCGATCTCGCCGCGGCCAGCCGGGTGCTGCGCGCCGCCGACCGGCCCAACGCCGGCATCCTGGTCGACCTGCTGCACTTCGCCCGGTCCCGGTCCAGCATCGAGGAACTGCGCCGGCTCCCCCGCGACTGGTTCCACTTCGCCCACGTCTGCGACGCCCCGGCGCGGATACCGTCCAGTCGGGACGAACTGATCCACACCGCCCGGCACGAGCGGCTGTTCCCCGGCGAGGGCGGCATCGACGTGCGGGGCATCCTCGCCGCGCTGCCCCCGGACATCCCCTACGCACTGGAGATTCCGCGCACCACGCTGGCCATCCAGGTCGGTGCCCAGGAAAGCGTCCGGCTCGCGCTGCGCGCCACCCGGCATTTCCTTCGCCCAAGGGAGTAACGCTACCCACGGTGACCGAAAGTTCCCGCTTTGGTTGCGGCGCGGCGGGGTATCCGGGGCTAGTCGGTCCCGGGGAGGCAGGGATGGTCACCGCGCACGGGTCGCTGCTCATCGAGGCCGAGCAGTTCGACGAGGTCGCGGTGCTCACCGTGTCCGGCACGCTGGACCTGGCCTCGTACGCGGTGCTGCGCGACACGCTGATCAGGTATCTGATCGAGTCCACCCGCGCCGTGGTGGCCGACATCGGCGCGCTGCGGATCCCCACCCCCGCCACCCTGTCCGTGTTCCCCACGGTCCGGCTGCGCATGGCGGACTGGCCGGGACTGCCGGTCCTGTTGGTGGAGCCCGATCCGGTCCGCCGCGGCCGGCTGAGCCGGCTCGGGGTCAGCCACGCCGTGCCGGTCTTCACCACCGTCGCCGAGGCGCTAGGTGTGCTCGACGAGCCGTCGCCGCACCGGCGGGCGGTGATCGTGCTCCCGAACGGCGCCCGGTCCTGCGTGGCCGCGCGCGGCTTCATCCACCGGACGCTGCGAAGGTGGGGCGACGGTGACGCCCTCGACCAGGACGCGACCGCGATCGCCAACGCCCTGGTCGCCAACGCCGTTCGGCACGGTAACGGGATGCCGTCGCTGCGCCTGGACCTGAGCCCGGACCGGCTCGCCCTCGCGGTCGCCGACGACGGCCCGGAGTTCATGTCGCCCGGCACCGCCGGCCGGGACGTTCCGATCGGCCTCGGCTTGATGCTCGTCGAGGCGCTGTCGGTCGTCTGGGGCAGCTGCCCGGCGCCGACCGGCGGCAAGATCGTCTGGGCCGTCCTCCCCTACCGGCGGTGAAACGTCGCCCCCCGGCAAGGGCCGTCGGCTTCAGTCGGTGAGCGGCGGGTCGGCGGGATGCAGGGCCTGGCGGGCGACGAGGGCGGCGCGGATCCGGGCGAGTTGGTCCGGGTGGGTGGGGTCCAGCCCGGTCAGCTCACCGATCTTGCGCAGCCGGTAGTCGACGGTGTTCGGGTGGACGTGCAGCTCCTTGGCGGTGCGGCGGCGGTTCAGTCCACAGTGGACGTGCAAGGCCAGGGTCTGCAGCAGCTCGGGGGTTCTGGTGAGCGGCTGCACCAGCGCGGCGAGGATCTCCCGGGCGGGGCCCGGGCGGGACAGCTGGAACTCGAGCGCCACATCGGAAAGGTCGTACACGCCGGGCGGAAACCCGGCGGCGAAGGCGATCTCGCGCACCTCCCGGGCGATGTCGGCGGCCGGTCCCACCGAGGTGGGTGCGGCCAGCGCGGCGCCCGCGGTGATCGCCGCACCCGCGGCGTGGCTGGCGGACAGCACGATCTTGGCGACCCGGGCCCAGCCGGGCTCGTGGTCCTCGTCGGCAGCCGGCAGCACCACAAGACCCCCGGCCGGGGTGAGCCGGGACAGCACCGGGTCGCCGGCCGTGCGCTCCAGCTCGGTGCGCAGCTTGCGGATCTTGCGACGGGCGGCCACTGCGGCGTCCACCTCCGGACACTGCTCATCGCCGTGCGCGGCCACCCGCAGACCGAGCACCACGTAGGCGGGCGCGAGCGGAATGCCGGCGTGCGCCGCGGCGTCGGTGATCCGCTCGCCGGCCAGCAGCGCGGACAGCAGTGCCTGCCGGGCGGCGTGCTCCTCGGTGAAGATCCGCTGCCGCTCCTGGAAGTACCCGGCCGACACCACCGCCGTGACGTCCCTGAGGTAGCGCAGCTGCAGCTTGCTGACCTCGATCACGGTCGCCAGTTCCTCCGGCCGGGCCTGGTCGCTGAAGTGGTCCCAGCAGACCTGGACTCCGATGTGGTGAGCGCTGAGCACCGCTTCCACCGGGATGCCCTCCTCGGCCCGCTGCACGATGTCGTCGTGCAGCGCGGCGAGCAGCCCCGCGGACGGCGGCTGGCCGGTGCGCAGCATGTGCACGAACGACTGGATGCCGCGCTCGATGATCCGCACGATGTCGCCGCGCAGCTCCTCCCGAGGCAGCCGCGCATAGGCCGGCAGCTCCGCGACCACCCGCTCCAACACCCGCGGCACCAGCTCGCCGGCGGCCTCGGCGAGGCGCTGGTGTCCGGGGACACCCCCGAACGGGAGCCGGGCCTCGGCCAGATCGTGCTGCGTCACAACGCCTTCCCTCCAAGTCTGGGAAAACTCCAGCCTGCTGCGGGGAAATCGGCCGCCATCATGGTACGCATCCCGGTTACTTCTCAGTAACCTACCGCGACGCGAGACCGGAGAAAGGACCGTGCCATGCGCAGGATCGGGGCAGGTGCGCTGGTGGCAACCCTGGCGGCGGCACTGCTCGCCGGCCCGGCCACACCGGCGGCGACCGCACAGAACGACCAGCTCCGCCAAGTCTTGTTCGTCGGCAACAACTGGGACGGAACGGTCGACGTGCTCACCGCGGACGGTGAGCTGGACCGGGTCGGCTCGCTCAACGTCGTGCCGGACCGCACCCAACGGCTCATCGAGATCTATCTCAATCCCATTCGCCTGGTGTTCTTCCTGGCCATCCGGCAGCTCATCGGCGAGGGGAACGACCAGTTCGTCGACGACATGTACACCTCGCCGGACGGCCAGTTGCTGATCGTTTCCCGGCCGAGCCTGGCCGACGTTGCCGCGATCAACATCCGGACCGGCCGGCTCGCCTGGCGGTTCCCGGTCTCCGGGCTGCGGTCCGACCACATGGCGCTGTCCCCGGACGGTCGGCAGGTCGCGGTCTCCGCATCCACCGGCAACGTGGTGCACCTGCTCGACGTGGCCACCGGACGGGAGGTCGGCCGGTTCCCCACCGGCGACTCGCCGCACGAGAACACCTACATCGGCGGCGGCCGGCACATCGTCAACGCCAGCATCGGCACCGTCTACACCCCGCTGGACCACCCGCTGCTGGACACCACTAAGGGCGAGCGGTTCTTCCAGATCTACGACCGCGATACCAACCAGGTGGTCAAGCGCATCGACATGAGCGCGAAGCTCGCCGCGGCCGGTCACCCGAACATGAGCGCGGCGGTGCGGCCGATGACGTTCTCCCCGGACGAGCGGTTCGTGTACTTCCAGGTCTCGTTCTTCCACGGGTTCGTCGAGTACGACCTGCAACTGGACCAGGTGACCAGGGTCGCCGAGTTGCCCAACCTCGTCCCGAACCTGCCGCGCTCGTCCTACCTGCTCGACTCGGCGCATCACGGAATCGTCATGAACACCGCCGGTACGAAGATCTGCGTGGCCGGCACGATGTCCGACTACGCGACCATCGTGTCCCGAACCACTTTCCAGAATCAGGGACTGGTCCGCGCCGGCCAGAAGCCGTACTGGGCCACCCGAAGCGCGGACGGGAACCTGTGCTTCGTCTCCTGGAGCGGCACCGACACCATTTCCGCGATCTCCTACGCCACCGGACAGGAAGTCGCCCGCGCCGACGTCGGCGACCATCCGCAACGCATGCGGCTCGGATTCGTTTCCCGCAACTGGCCCAACTGACCCCGGCCCCACGCTCCGATCCTCGGCGCTCGCAATGGATGCGTCGAGGATCGGAGCCGCGCCGCTACAGTGCTGCCATGGATCTGCAGCCGATCGCTACCTGGGTGGGGATGGAGCCGACCGCGGAGCGTCTCGACCGGTTGGCCTGGGCGGCTCCGTTTCTCACCGAGTCGTCGCGGGCCATCGCGGAGGTCGAGGGCATCGGGGATGACGAGGTGCCCGAGGCTGCGGTGGACGAGCGGCTCGTGGTGGTCGAGGCGGCTGCGGCCGGGGCGGTCGCGGGCACGCGGCCGGCGGAGTTGGGAGTGATCGATGCCGCGCTGGCCATCAGAAACGGCAAGCTGGCGCCGGCGGAGCTGCTGGAGTCGTGCCTGGAGACGATCGAGCGGACCGACCGGCTGCTCGGCGCGTTCGTGCGACTGACCGACGACGCGGCCCGCGCGCAGGCCCGGCTGGCCGCCGGCCCGCCGACCGGCGTGTTGCACGGGATTCCGTTCGCGGCCAAGGATCTCATCGACACGGTGAACGCCCCGACCGAGTACGGCAGCCAGGCCTTCGCCGGCCGGATGCCGCGCTGGGATGCCACGGTCATCACCAGGATCCGGTCGGCAGGCGGGATCCTGGTCGGCAAGACCGCCACGCACGAGATCGCCTACGGCGTGTCCACTCCCCAGGTACGCAACCCGTGGGATCCCGCCAAGATGACCTCCGGATCGTCCGGCGGCTCGGCCGCCGCGCTGGCGGCCCGCCAGGTTCCGATGGCGCTGGGCACCGACACCGGCGGCTCGCTGCGGCTGCCCTCGGCGTTCTGCGGAACCACCGCGATCAAACCCACCTTCGGCCTGGTCCCGCGCACCGGCGTGATGCTGCTGGCGGCCTCGTTCGACACCGTCGGCCCGATGGCCCGCACGGCCCAGGACTGCTGGCTGCTCCTCCAGGTGCTGACCGGAACCGCCCCCGCCGAACCCGCGATCGTCACGGTCGACCCGCGCCGGGTCCGGATCGGCGTCGCCGACGTGGCCACCCCGGACCAGCACGCGGCGGCCGACGTCCTGCGCGACCAGGGCGCCCAACTCATCAACGTGACGCTCCCGTCCCCGCAGATCAGCCAGGCGGCCGCCACCGTCCTGGCCTTCGCCGAGGCCGCCACCCAGTTCCGCGCGCACGTGCTGCGGGATGCCCCGTTCCCCCAGGACATCCAGTCGGTGCTGGAAGCCGGCCTCACCGTTCCGATCGCCGACTTCCTGCACGCCCAACGGGTCCGCGCCGCCATCCGGCGCGACTACGCCGAGCTGTTCGGCCGGGTGGACGTGATCCTGCTTCCCACGTCGCCGATCACCGACCTGCCGCACGGCATCTCCGAATGGGACGGCGTACCGCTGATCCCGCTGCTCACCCCGTACACCCTGCCGGCCAGCCTCACCGGCCTGCCCGCCATCGCCTTCCCTTGCGGCTTCACCGAATCCGGCATGCCGATCGGCGCACAGCTCATCGGCCCGGCCCGGTCCGAACCCCTGCTCACCGCCGTCGCCCACGCCTACCAGCAGGCCACCGACTGGCACACCCGCCAGCCCGACCTACCCTGACCGGTCCCGGCTACGTCGGGTCGGGGGCGGCGAACTGGGCGGCGTAGAGGCGGTGGTAGGCGCCGCGGCGTTCGAGCAGTTCGGTGTGGGTGCCCTGTTCGACGATCCGGCCGGACTCCATCACCAGGATGAGGTCGGCGTCGCGGATGGTGGACAGCCGGTGCGCGATGACGAAGCTGGTGCGGGATGAGCGCAGGGCCGCCATCGCGTGTTGCACCAGGGATTCCGTGCGGGTGTCCACGGAGCTGGTGGCCTCGTCGAGGATCAGCAGCGAGGGGCTGGCCAGGAAGGCGCGGGCGATGGTGAGCAGCTGCTTCTCGCCGGCGCTGACGTTGGTGGCCTCCTCGTCGATCACGGTGTCATAGCCGTCCGGCATGACCCGTACGAAGTGGTCGACATGGGCGGCCTTCGCCGCGGCGACGATCTCCTCTTCGGTCGCATCCGGCCTGCCGTAGGCGATGTTGTCCCGGATGGTGCCGCCGAACAGCCAGGTGTCCTGGAGCACCATGCCGGTCTGCGAGCGCAGGTCGTCCCGGCGCAACCGGGTGATGTCCACCCCGTCCAGGGTGATCCGGCCGGCGTCCAGCTCGTAGAACCGCATGATCAGGTTGACCAGGGTGGTCTTGCCGGCTCCGGTGGGACCGACGATCGCCACCGTGTGGCCCGGCTCGGCCACCAGGGACAGGTTCTCGATCAGCGGAACCTCGGGGCGGTAGGCGAAGCTGACGCTCTCGAACTCGACCCGGCCCCGGCGGCCCGCGATCTCCGCGGCGTCCACCGGATCCGGCTCCTGCTCCTCGGCGTCGAGCAGCTCGAAGACCCGCTCGGCCGACGCGACCCCGGACTGCATCAGGTTGGCCATCGACGCGACCTGGGTCAGCGGCATGGTGAACTGCCGGGAGTACTGGATGAACGCCTGCACCTCGCCGAGGGTCATCGCGCCGGAGGTGATCCGCAGCCCGCCGACCACCGCGACCACGACGTAGCTCAGGTTGGACAGGAACATCATCGACGGCATGATCAGCCCGGAGATGAACTGCGCGCCGGACGCCGACTCGAACAGCTCCTCGTTGCGGCGCCGGAACTCCGTCTCGGACTCGCGCTGCCGGCCGAACACGGTGACCAGCTGGTGGCCGGTGAACGCCTCCTCGATGTGCGCGTTGAGCGCACCGGTCTGCCGCCACTGCGCGATGAACAGCTTCTGCGCGCGCTTGCCGATCTGACCGGTGACGATCACCGACAGCGGGATCACGGCCAGCGCGATCAGTGCCAGCAGCGAGGAGATCGTGAACATCATGACCAGCACGCCGACCACGGTGAGCAGCGAGGTCAGCATCTGGCTCAGCGTCTGCTGCAGCGTCATCGAGACGTTGTCGATGTCGTTGGTGACCCGGGAAAGCAGCTCGCCGCGAGGCTGACCGTCGAAGTAGCGCAACGGAAGCCGGTGCAGCTTCGCCTCGACGTCCTCACGCAGCCGGAACACCACCCGCTGCACCACGTTGTTCAGCAGCCGGCCCTGTACCCAGGCGAACAGCGACGACGCCAGGAACAGCACCATGACCCAGGCGAGCACCTCGGCCAGTTCGCCGAAGTCGATCCCGGCCCGCGGGTCGAGCACCCCGGCGAAGATGATGTCGGTGGCGTGCCCGAGGATCTTCGGCGCGGCCACGGCGAACGCGACGCTGGTCACGCCCAGCGCGACGACCGCGGTCAGCGCGTACCGCTCCGGCCGCATCCGGTCCAGCAACCGCCGCGCGGACACGCCGAAGTTCTCCGCCTTGCCGACCGGCATACCCATTCCGGGAAAGCCCCGGCCCATCGGGGACGGCTGCGGCCGCGGACTCGCTGTCTGCGTCGTCATCTCCCCATCACCTCGCAAGCTCGGTGCTGGCCGGCCCGCCGCCTCGCAGGCTCGGCGCCGGTGCTGTGCTCAATGGTTCGCTCGCAAGCTCGCTCACTCAGGCCACCTGCTCCGGGGTCAGCTGCGACTCGACGATCTCCCGATAGGTCGGGCAGCTGCCGAGCAGCTCGCGATGGTTGCCGATGCCGACCACGGATCCGTTGTCCAGCACGATGATCTGGTCGGCGTCGAGGATGGTCGACACCCGCTGGGCGACGATCACCACGGCGGATTTCCGGGTGTGCGGCCGCAGTGCCACCCGCAACGCCACGTCGGTCGCCAGGTCCAGCGCCGAGAACGCGTCGTCGAACAGGTAGATCTCCGGCCGGCGAACCAGCGCCCTTGCGATGGACAGCCGCTGCCGCTGGCCGCCGGACACGTTGGTGCCGCCCTGCGCGATCGGCGCGTCCAGCCCGCCGGGCATCTCCTCGACGAAGTCGCGGGCTTGCGCGATCTCGAGGGCCTGCCACAGGTCTTCGTCGGTGGCGTCCGGATTGCCGTAGCGCAGGTTGCTGGCCACGGTGCCGGTGAACAGATATGCCCGCTGCGGCACCAGGCCGATCCGGTCGCGCAGCACGTCCGGGTCCAGCTCGCGGACGTCCACGCCGTCGACGCACACCTCCCCGCCGGTGACGTCGATCAGCCTGGGAACCAAGGAGAGCAGCGTGGTCTTGCCCGATCCGGTGCTGCCGATGATCGCGGTGGTCCGGCCCGACTCGGCGCGGAACGAGATGTCCCGCAGCACCGGCTCGTCCGCACCCGGGTAGCGGAACTCCACGCCGCGGAACTCCAGCTCGGCCCGGGCCGGCAGCTCGCGGACCGGCTCCGGCGGCGGGTTCACCGACGGCTCGGTGTCCAGCACCTCGTTGATCCGCTCGGCACACACGGCGGCCCGCGGGATCATCATCGAGATGAACGTCGCCATCATCACCGACATGAGGATCTGCATCAGATAGTTCAGGAACGCGGTGAGCGCGCCGATCTGCATCTCCCCCGCGCCGACCCGGTACGCGCCGAACCACAGCACGGCGACGCTGGACCCGTTGAGGACCAGCATGACGGTCGGGAAGATCAACGCCTGCAACCGGCCGACCCGCAGCGCGGTGTCGGTGAGCGCGGTGTTGGCGTCGGCGAACCGCCGGGTCTCGGCCGGCTCCCGGACGAACGCCCGGACCACCCGGATGCCGGACAGCTGTTCCCGCAGCACCCGGTTGACCTGGTCGATCCGGTCCTGCATCTTCCGGAACTGCGGCACCATCCGCACCACGATCAGCCCGATGGCGATCACCAGCACCGGCACGCAGACCAGCAGCAGCCAGGACAGCCCGACGTCCTCGCGCAGCGCCATGATCACCCCGGCCACGCACATGATCGGCGCGGTGACGAACATCGTGCACAACATCACCACCAGCAGCTGCACCTGCTGCACGTCGTTGGTGGTGCGGGTGATCAGCGACGGCGGACCGAACTGGGCCACCTCACGTGCGGAGAACCGGCCGACGCGGTGGAAGATCTCGCCCCGGACGTCCCGCCCGAACGCCATCGCGGTGCGGGCGCCGAAGAAGACCGCGCCGGCCGAGCAGACGATCTGCAGCGTGGTGACGGTGAGCATCCAGCCACCGGTGGCCACGATGTAGCCGGTGTCCCCGGTGACGATGCCGAAGTCGATGATGTCGGCGTTGAGACTGGGCAGGTACAGCGACGCGATGGTTCCGATCAGCTGCAACACCAGCACGGCCGTCAGCTCGCGCCGGTATGGGCGCAGGTAGGAGCGCAGCAGACGGATCAGCACGAGATTCCCCCTCCAGAGAAACGATCCGTTTCCAACATGGTCAACGTAGGCTACCCTCTTAAGATACGCAACGTGTTTAAGGAGTCTGGGTGACCCGAGGGCGAACCCGGCGCCGGGGCCAGGAGCTGGAACAGGCGATCCTCGATGCCGTCTGGGCCGAACTGGACGAGGTCGGCTACACCGGGCTGACCATCGAGGGCGTCGCCGCCAGGGCCGGGACCAGCAAACCGGTGATCTACCGGCGCTGGTCGAACCGCGCCGCGCTGGTGCTCGCCGCATGGACCAGCCGCCAGCCGTCCACCAACGAGCCGATCGACACCGGTGCGCTGCGCTCCGACCTGCTCGCCCTGTTCACCAGGATCGCCCAGCGCACCGACCAGATCATGAACGAGATGATCGCCGGCGTGATGGGTGAGGCCTTCCGCGACCCGGCAGTGGTCGCCCTGCTCCAGGAACGGCTCCGGTCCACGCCGCTGGCCGAGGCCATCACCCGGATGGTGCACCGCGCCGCCGAGCGCGGCGAGCTGCCGGACGTGCCGTTACCGGGCCGGGCCGCCCGGCTGCCCCTGGACCTGATCCGCTCCGAGGCCATCCTGCAGCGCGCCGCGCTGACCGAGCAGACGGTCGTCGAACTGGTCGACGAGATCTACCTTCCGCTGCTGCGCGGTCTTGCCGTCAGCCCACCGGAGGCGGCCGCGCCCGCGGTGTAGAACCGGCCGAGCACCGCGCCGAGTCGCTCCGGATCGGCGACGTGCGACACGCCCTCGACGATGCGGCGTTCGGCGTTGGGCAGCGCTGCCGTGATCGCGTCCGCCGCCTCGTCGAAGAAACCCGGTTGCAGGCCGGACATGTGCGGGTCGGGGCGCCCGCCGGTGGCGACGAGCACCGGCTGGCGGACGGTGGCCAGCCGGTCGGCCGGTGGCCGGCCGTCGCCGAGGCAGGCGGCGTCGTAGGCGAGGGTGGGCGCGAGCGCGGTCAGACCGGGCCAGAACGTCGACGCGCGGGCGCCTGCGATCTCCTCGTCCGAGGACCCGGCCAGCCGCATGAACAGCGCGATCGCCTCGTCGCGCCGGTTCTCGGCGAGCACCGCGGCCAGTTCGGCGGTGTACTCCGCCCAGCGCCGCACCGCTTCGGCATCGGTGGCGTAGGGCACCTCGTACACCGCGATCCGGTCGAAGGCCAGTCCGGCCGCGGCCGCTTCCAGGGCCAGGGCGCCGCCGGACGAAGCGCCGAACACGTGCGCCGGGCCGCCGGCCACGCGGACCAGCGCGTCGAGATCCTCGATCTCCCGTTCCAGGGCGTAGGGAGCGGTGTCGCCGCTCGCCCCGCGGCCCCGGCGTGCGTAGTTGTAGACGGTGAACCACCGGCCCAGCACCGGAACCAGCGCCGCGTTCTCGGTGCCATCGTCCAGACCCCCGCCGACCAGGATCACCGTGGGACCGGCGCCGCTCCGGTCGAACGCGATCGTCGTCCCGTCCTTGGACATCACTTGCTCCACCCGGGTGAGCCTAGCCAGCCGGATAAGCCGAGCGGGTTACTCAGCGTGTCCGCTATGCTTCCGGCGTTCATCTCGGGGTGTCGCCGCACCCAGGAAACGGGAAGTGTCGTGCTTGATCTCACCGTCCTGCTGGACGATACCGACGACGTTGCCAAGCGCCTAGCCACCAAGGGAACCGACGAGTCCGCGGTGTTCGCCACCCGGGACGCGGTGCTCCGCAGGCGTTCGCTGCGCAAGGAACTTGACGACCTGCGCGCGGAGATGAACCGCCGGTCCAAAGAGGTCGGCCGGCTGATGAGCACCGACCCGGAGGCCGGCCAGCGGGCCCGGGCCGAGGTCGCCGACCTGAAGAGCCGGTTGACCACCATGGAGACCGCGTCCCGGGAGGCCGAGCAGCACGAGCGGGACCTGTTGCTGCTGCTGCCCAACCTGCCCTCGCCGGACGCCCCGGTCGGGACCGACGAGAGCGCCAACGTCATCGTCGGCTACCGCGGCCCGGAGGCGGTGCCGAACCCGAACGCCCGCCCGCACTGGGAGATCGCCGGCGAGCTGGGCCTCTTCGACCCGGACCGGGCGGCCAAGCTGAGCGGCTCCGGATTCTCGGTGCTGCGCGGCGACGGCGCCCGGCTGCTGCGCGCCCTGGTGAACTTCGGGCTCGACCTGCACCGCGACGAGTACGAGGAGCTGATCGTCCCGCACTTCGTCCGGCAGGACATCATGGTGGGCACCGGACACCTGCCCAAGTTCCAGGACGACGCCTACAACACCACGCTGGACAACCTGTGGGCGATTCCCACCGGTGAGGTTCCGCTCATGGGCCTGCACCGCGACGAGCTGCTCGACGCCCTGCCGCTGAAGTACGTGACCGCCACCGCGTGCTACCGGCGTGAGGCGGGCAGCGCCGGCAAGGACACCCGGGGCATGCAGCGGCTGCACGAGTTCCACAAGGTGGAGCTGGTGCACCTGTGCCGGCCCGAACAGCTCGGCGAGCAGTTCGACCAGATCCTGGCCAACGCGGAGAAATCGCTGCAGGCGCTGGGGCTTCCCTACCGAGTGGTCGATCTGTGCACGGCCGACCTCACGTTCTCCTCGGCCCGGACCTTCGACCTCGAGGTCTACTCCCCCGGCCTGGACAAGTGGCTCGAGGTCTCCTCGGTCAGCAGCTGCTCCGACTTCCAGGCCCGGCGCGGCAACATCCGCTACCGCCCGGAGAGTGGGCGCACCGCCGCGGTCTGCACGCTCAACGGCTCGGCCGTGGCCACCCCGCGGGTGTGGGCCGCGCTGGTCGAGCACGGCCAGCGCCCGGACGGCACGGTGGAGCTGCCCGAGGTGCTGCATCGCTATCTGGGCAAGGGAATCTTGGAGCCCAACCGGCGATAGTCCGGTCGGCTGCCGGAGGTTTCCGGTCCGTCGCGGTTGTGCGGCCGGCCGGGCCGAGCCAGCATGGCTTCGACGGTCCGGCATCGAGGGCGGAGGCATGGCAGGCGGAACACCGGTTCGCCGCGAGGTGTTCGTGCAGCGGGCCAGGCAGGTGCGGCCCAACGACTGGGGCTGGCTGTTCGTCTTCTGCGCTGCCCTTGCGGCGGTCAATTCGACGCTGGTGATCATCGGCGGCACGATTCGGTTCGGCGTCGTCGACATGCTCGTCAACCGGTGGTCGGCGATCGTCTGGGTCGCGTCCGCCGCCGTGGCCCTCGGAGCGGCGATCGCCGCCTCGTGGCTGGTGCCGAGGCTGCTTTCCCGGCGGCGCAGCGACCGGGAAGGGATCTCGCTGATCGTCGACGAGGCCGGGGTCTACCTGGTCCGGCTCCGGCCGCGCCGGTACGACTGGGCGGAGATCACCGGGGTCACGCTGGTCACCCGGCTCCGGTTCCGGGACCGGCGGGTGTTGCGGTGGCGCTCCGCCCACTCCGTCGAGTTCCGGTTCGCCCGGGGCAAGGCCCGGCGGTGGCTGGACGACGACCGGGATGTCACGCAGCTCCGGACGGTGGTCGAACAGTTCGCGCCGTCGGTACCGGTGACCAGCCGGTTGCTCGCACCCGAGCCGCGCCGCCGCCGCGCCCGGCCGAGCCCGCCGCCGCCCGAGTCGCCGCGCATGGTTCCGCCGCCCATCCCGGTCCGGTCGGTCCCGGTTCGGCCGGCGCCACCACCGCCCACCTCGATCACCCCCCGCAAGCGGCCGGCGTTGCCGCCGCGCCGGCAGATGCCGCCCGCCCGGCGCCCGCGCCGATCAGGCCGGCGCTAGAGCGATACGCCGTACAACTGGCGGACCTTGCGCCGGAGCCGGGTGTCACAGCGTCCCGCGGGGCGGCGGAAGACGGTGTAGGGAAGTGTGCGCAACGGGGTAGCTCCAGCCAGCTGTCCCGATCGGCTCGCCGGTCCCAGGTCGCGGTCGGGATGCGCACGTACTCCGACCGTCCCCGCTTGTCGACGCTAGTGATCTTGAGTACCTCGGCGTGATGGGCGAAGGTCCGCACAACCAGACAGGGACGGTCCTTGGCCCCGGGAACGTCATCAAACGGAACCTCGGCGAACCACACATGACCCGGCGCCGGCTCCGCCCTCCCCCGGAACGAACCGGGCGCGGGACGCGACGGCGCCGCCGGTTTCGCCCGGCGCCCGAACAGCCACGACAGCACCGGCGGCAGCCACAACGCCGCCACCACGGCGGCGGACCCCAGCACGGCGCCGTCCCCGCTCGGCGGAGCCGTCACGAATCCGGCACCGGCGCACGCCACCACCAACAAGCCCGCATACCCCAGCAACCGCGGTCGCAGCACCGATCCTGACCGGCCGAAGCGCACCCACACGATCACCAGGGCCGCCGGCAACGCCAGCCCCACAACCACCCAGTCGGCCGCCTGCACCTGATCCCGCAGCTCCGGTCGCGGCACCAGATACAAGAGTCGTGACGTAAAGCCGAGGATGTTCGCACAAACCAGCAGCAGAATGCCCCGCAGGACGATCCGGCGCTGCCGCTCGACCCACGCCACCAGGAACTGCTTCCGGCACAGCGACGGCTCGGACACCGCGGACATGACCAGCATTCCTCAGCCGAGGACGACCCGCTGCACCGCGATCACGAGCCTCCACCCGAACCACGATAAGCCCGACAAGGCCCGCACACCCGGCAGCGCGCCTGGCCAAATGATTGTCGCTACTCCATGCCGGTGAAGTCACACGGTGTCCGGTAACGTTGGCTGGTCACCTCCGACAAACCGTGTGCCGTTCTGCGGGGGCGGGGTTAGCCATCGAGGAAACGTGCCCACGTTGGCAGCTCCCTAATCACTACGTGGTCGTGGCGACGAGAGGGATCGGGTGACGCTGCGGTTGGTGTTCGGCCGTGAGGATCTGCAGCGGGTTCGGCTTGCCGACGACGTCGACCTCATGTGGGAACTGATATTGAGCCTGCAACTGGCGCAGGAGGTCCGGGTCCCTGTTCCGTTCATGGCCTGGCGCCAACGCCTCGGGTGGTTCGCCACGGCGGTAGCCGATAGCCGGTGGCGTGCGACGACACCGCTGCGGTCGCTGGTAGCCGCAGCTGGCGACTTCCCGGATTTCCTTACTCCGCACCAAAGCGTCACTGACCTCGATACGGCTTGCGAACTCCTGTCGAGCGTGTCGCCCGCCCGGGTCGGTGCGGACGTGGCGGCCGCTTTCACCCACCGCGGGCCAACGTCGTGGACACGCTCGTTGATGCGTGCCGACCGCAGCGCGCTCCTTGAGCTGGTCGGCGGAGTTCGGGCGACCCATCACCTACTGCTTGAGCCAGTATGGATGCAGGTGCGCGAACGGGTGGCCACCGAGCGGGCGCGGCGGGCCAACGTGCTCTCCACCCAGGGGGTCGGCGCGCTGTTAGCCGGACTTCCCGGAGTACTCGGTTGGGACGGTGCGGTGTTGCGGACCCGGTATCCAGAGATGCGTACCGTGCAGCTCAACGGACGGGGCATCATCCTGGTGCCGTCCTATTTCTGTTGGGGTAATCCCATTACCTGGATTGATCCGGCACTTCCTCCGGTGTTGGTATATCAGGCATGGCAGCGTGGCGACCTGGCTCACGACGTGGATGTGCCGCCCGCCGTGGTCTCCCTGCTCGGGCGTACTCGCGCGGAATGTCTCAGAGCCCTGCTTGAAGCTCGCAGCACAAGCGATCTCGCCCAACTGCTGGGCACGTCCGTCGGTACGGCGAGCAAACAGGCAACAGTGTTGCGGGAAGCCGGCCTGATCACCAGCACCCGGACCGGTAGCAGTGTTCTGCACGCTACGACCGCACTGGGCCGCGCGCTGCTGGTGGGTGCCCTTCCCTGCTCCTAATCGGACCGTTTTCCCTGCAGGGCAAAGGTATCGGGCCAAACCACGGGCGACGGACAGGCTGAGCGGCGCCAATACCGTGGCAGGCCTCCGCGCCGGAGGGCCGCGATATTGAGCACCATGAGAATGCTGTTCGTACTGGAAGGAAAGGAAAATTCACATGAACATCTTGCGAAGGGGGATCATGGCGGCGGTCATCGTCATGGCTGCCGTTATCGCGCCGGTCACCCAGGCCGCCGCCGCCCCGGCCGCACCCGGCAGCCAACTGGTGGCTTGGGATGACCAGACCGGCGCGGGGCTGCAAGCGTGGGAATGCAGCGAGTTCCACATCTGTTTCTGGACCGGAAGGAACGGGACCGGTTCTCGGTGCATCTGGGACATCGCCGACCCGGACTGGACCAGCGGGGGCGTCGTGTGTTCCTGGGCGAAAACCAAGAACGTGGCGTCGGTCATGAACCTCGGCACCAGCAGCGACGGATCCACCGGCGTGGCCTACTACACACAGACCAACTACAACTCCCGTATCGGTTGCACCCGTAACCAGCACGGGGGCAACCTCGCCGGAACATATCAACTCCGCTCACACAAATGGATCAGTGGAAGCTGCGGCTAGCTCCATCAACGGCGGTCGCTGGCCGGGAAACCACCCTGGCCAGCGACCGCTGGCTGATCAATGCGGTGGCTCGCCGCTGCCACACCCGGCCTCAGGGGCACCGCGTGGCGGGCCACGGCGGAGTGGTGACCAGTCGCGCGTTCGTGACGGGTGGCCAGGCTGGCTTGCGCCCTCGCTATTCGGTGATACTATCTACCGGTACTCAATGCAACTGAGTAGTCCGAGGAGCGTGTTCGGTGGGCAAGCAGGCGACGGAGATGCTCAAGGGCGTGCTGGAGGGCATCGTCCTGGCGATCCTGTCCGGCCGGGCCGCCTACGGCTACGAGATCACGGCGTGGCTGCGGGATCAGGGTTTCTCCGACATCGCCGAGGGCACGATCTACGCGCTGCTGGTCCGGATCGAGCAGCGCGGCTTCGTCGACGTGGAGAAGGTGCCGTCGGAGAAGGGACCGCCGCGCAAGGTGTATTCGCTCAACGCCGCGGGACGGGAATACCTCGATGAGTTCTGGAGGACGTGGAGCTTCCTCACGGAACGTCTGGAACAGCTCCGCGAAGGAGGAAAGTAACCCTGTCCGGTGTCGAAAATGGCGGCTTCATCTCCCGGGTGATCGGGCCCAAGCGGCAATGGCGAGAGTACAAGGCTCGGGTGAAGCGACTTCCGCCGAACTACGGCGCGGCGGTCGAAGCGATCGAGCGGTACCTGATGCACTTCGTGCCGACCGATGCCGGCAGCGTCGGGTCGATGTTCGAAGACCTCGCCGACCTGTTCGAACAGGCCGCGGCGAACGGAACACCGATCCGCGAGATCGTCGGCAACGACCCGGTGGAGTTCGTCGAGGCGTTCGTCCAGAACTACACCACGGGCGGCTACGTCACCAACCGGGAGCGCAAGCGGCTGACCGACGCCATCGCGCGCGCAGCGGAGGAGCGGCCCTGATGACCGCGCGCCCGACCTCCGAGCCGGCGATCCAGGTGCAGGGCCTGGAAAAGTCGTATCAGAAGCTGCATGTCCTGCGCGGCGTGGATTTCGACGTGGCGCGGGGCAGCATCTTCGCGCTGCTCGGCTCCAACGGGGCCGGCAAGACCACGGTCGTGAAGATCCTGGCCACGTTGCTCAAGGCCGACGCGGGGATGGCCAGCGTCGATGGCTTCGACGTCGCAAGGCAACCGGCGGACGTGCGCGAGTCCATCAGCCTGACCGGGCAGTTCGCCGCCGTCGACGAAATCCTCAGTGGGCGGGAGAACCTCGTGCTCATCGCCCAGCTGCGGCATCTCAAGGATCCCGGCCGGATCGCCGATGACCTGCTGGAGCGGTTCGGGCTGACCGACGCGGCCGCGCGGCGGGTGTCGACGTACTCGGGTGGGATGCGCCGCCGCCTGGACATCGCGATGAGCCTCATCGGGAACCCGCCGGTGATCTTCCTCGACGAGCCGACCACCGGGCTAGACCCGCAGGCGCGCATCGAGGTGTGGAACAGCGTCAAGAAGCTGGCCGGGCAGGGCACGACGGTGCTGCTCACGACGCAGTACCTGGACGAGGCCGAACAACTCGCCGACCGGATCGCGATCCTCCACAAGGGCCGGATCATCGTCAACGACACCCTCGCCGAACTCAAGAAACTGCTCCCACCCGCCAAGGTGGAGTACATCGAGAAGCAGCCGACCTTGGAGGACGTCTTCCTCGCCCTCGTCGGCGAAGACAGCAACGGCAGCGCCGAGAACTGAGGACCGACGATGGCCACCACGCATTTCACCGGCGACACCGCCGTCCTGCTGGGACGATCCCTGCGCCACGTCACGCGCAGCCCGGACACCATCATCACCACCGCGATCATGCCGATCGCCATCATGGTGCTGTTCGTCTACGTCTTCGGCGGCGCGATCAACACGGACTCGGTTTCGTATGTGAACTACATGCTGCCCGGCATCCTGCTCATCACGATCGCGTCGGGCGTCTCCTACACCGCTTTCCGACTTTTCAACGACATGAAGAGCGGCATCTTCGAGCGCTTCCAGTCCCTGCCGATCGCCCGGTCGGGCGTGCTGTGGGGGCACGTGCTGACCTCGCTGGTCGCCAATCTGATCTCGCTCGTGATCGTCGTGGGCGTCGCCTTCCTCATGGGTTTCCGCACCGGAGCGGGATTCCTGGCCTGGCTCGCGGTCACCGGCATCCTGGTCCTGTTCACCCTGGCATTGACCTGGATCGCCGTCATCCCCGGCCTCGTGGCGAAATCCGCGGACGGCGCGACCGCGTTCTCCTACCCGCTCATCCTCCTGCCGTTCATCAGCTCGGCCTTCGTGCCCACCGGCACCATGCCCGGCCCGGTCCGCGCATTCGCCGAACACCAACCGGTCACATCCATCGTCAACGCCATCCGCGACCTGTTCGCCCAACGACCGGTCGGCACCGACATCTGGATCGCCCTCACCTGGTGCGTCGCCATCCTCATCGTCGCCTACCTCGTCGCCATGGTCCTCTACCGCCGCAGGATCTCCTGACCGTGCTCGGGGAACCGCCGGCGGATCGGGGTGGCCAGGCCGATCACCACGACGGCGAGGAACACGCCGCCGACCGCAAGGAGGGGGCCGCGTACGCCCACCGCGCCGACCAGTGCGGTCAGCGCGGCGGCCCCGAGTGGGGCGAGCGCGGTGTGCAGGGTCCAGAACGCCGAGGTGACCCGGCCGAGCAGGTGGTCCGGGGTGATCGCCTGGCGCAGCGACATCGAGCAGATCCCGGCCACCCCCATGCCCACCGTGTAGAGCAGGACGAGCACGGCCACCGCCGGCACGCTGCCCGACAACCCCAGCAGCGCCACCGAGATTCCGCACAGTACATAGGAACCCAGCCAGCACGGGCCGAACCCGAGCCTGCGGCGTAGTCCCGGCACCAGCACGGCGGCGACCACGGTGCCCGCGCCCGCGGCGCCGAGCGCGAGGCCGACCACCCCGTCGGTGCCGCCGAGCCCGGTGCGCAGGTGGTAGATCACCACGTCGATCAGGCCGAGGCTGACGAAGCTGATCATGGTCAGCAGCAGCGTCACCGCGCGCAGCACCGGCGTGCGCCACAGAAACCTGAAGCCCACAAGGAAACCCTCCCGGACAGACCCCGCATCCGGTGCCGGAGCCGGCTGGCCGCGGCGCAACCGGATCGCCGCCAGCGCGAGCGCCGACACCGCGAAACTCCCGGCGTTCACCGCGATCGCCACGGTCGGGCCCCACCAGCCGGACACCGCTCCGGCCAGCACCGGACCGGCGATGAAGGCGACCGCGTTGGTCGTCTCCAACCGGCCGTTGGCGGCAACCAGACGGTCGGCGTCGACCAGGCTCGCCACCGCGGTCACGTACGCGATCCTGAACGTCATCTCGAACACCGAGTTGAACGCCATCACCACGAACAGCAGCCACACCTGCGGGCTGACCGCCCATACCACCGGGATCAGGCCGAACAGCGCCATCCTGGCCAGATCGCAACCGATCATCAGCCGCCTGCGGTCCAGCCGGTCGACCACCGAGCCGGCGAACACGCCGGTGACGATCGAGGCGGCTCCGGCGACCGCGGTCAGCAGACCCATCTGCGCCACGGAACCGGTGGCGTGCAACACCAGCAGCGGCAACGCCACCAGCGCGAACGCGTTGCCCAGTTCGGAAAGCGTCTGACCGAACCAGAAAACGGTGAAGTCGCGGTCAGTCGCGCTTCGTGGTGCTGCCGAGGATGGCGCCGGTGAGTGGGTCATAGGTGTAGATCGTGCTCTGCCGGAACTCGGCGCCGGGCACCAACCCGGTGGTGCGGATGACCAGGATGCCGGTCCGCACATCGTCGTTGGCGCGCACCGACAGCCACGGCACCCCGGCCCGGGACACCACGACCTCGGTCGGGAACCCGGCACCGGTGGACAGCGAGTAGCGCGGACCGGCCGGCGGGTCGATGTCCAGGCCCCCGTCCGCGCGGATGGTGAGGGTGACCAGGGTGCTGCCCTCGACGTCCCGGATGGGCGCCGGATCTCCGGCGTAGTAACGGCTTCGGCCCTGCCCCTGGATGTCCATGCCGTTGTAGAAGGTGCGACCGGCGGCATCCATCCAGAAGTGCGGCACGTGCGCGCGGGGGGCGCTGAAGTCCCGGCCCGGGTAGTAGGACAGGTGCCAGTGCGGGGGATTGTCCTGGTGCAGCGTGTTGTTGGTCTCGAAGCCCATCAGCGCGTAGAAGTGCCCGCGCCGGGCGGCTTCCGCGGCGAGGCCGGCGTCGCGCAGCACCTCGGCCACGGCGACCTGGTGGTTGAGGAACGTGCGGGCCTCGGCGGCCGGCCAGCGCACCTGGGTCCACACGCCGGCAGCCCGGTCCGGGTCGTTGTGCTCGATCCGCCAGTACATCCCGCTTTCGGTGGATGCGCTGGGATAGCTGAACACCTGCAGGGTCGGCTGCAACGCGTTGATGGTGCTGGCGGTGACCGGGACGGTGAAGCCGAGCAGCCCGGGGTCGTTCGGATCCGGGGTCGGGATGAGCCGGTTCTTGCCGGAGACCACGGTGCCGACGTCGACTCCGGGCCAGCGCACGGAGATCGGCACTACGCCGCTCGGCGGACCCTGGATGAAGGCGTAGTACTCGGCGCGGCTGGCCACCCGATACTGGGAGCCGGCGACGAACGTGTACCCCTCGGGCAGCATGATCTCCGGCGTCGCCGGTGTGCCCGGGACGGACCGGACGATCCGGAACGCCCCGTACGCCACGGCGTCGACATCGGCGGAGGCCGGCACCGCGACCGCGAGGCCGGCCAGGATCAGGAACAGGGCGAGCAACCGGCGCATGTCGTCACCCTTTCACCCGATGTATGTATATGTCGAGATTGTTTCACCACCAGGGGTATGACGTCATCCGGGTCGAACGTCGCGTCCACTCCGCGTTCACCCGGCTGGCCTACCGTGTCGCGCAGCCGATCGCAGTAGGGAGATCATCATGAGGAAGCCGCTGGTCATCGGGCTCGTAGCGCTCGCATCGGTGCTCCTGACCACGCCCGGGTCGGCCGCCGCCCCAACGGATCACGGCGGGTTCGGCCGGGCCGTCCTCACCCAGTTCGCCGCGCTGCCCGCCACGACCTTCGTACCGGCCAGCGAGCCGTCCGGCGCCGCGCTGGGCACGGCCCCGGTCAACGGTGTGCCCCTGCCGTTCGCCGACCAGCCCGTGCAGGGCTTCAGCGGTGTCGTGCGCAACGCCGACGGCACGTTCGAGGTGCTGTCCGACAACGGCTACGGCAACCGGGCCAACAGCGCCGACTTCGTGCTGCGGATCCACCGGATCGGGCCGAACTTCGGCTCCGGCAGCGTCGATGTACTCGGCGGGATCAACCTGACCGACCCGCACGGCCACGTCCCGTTCCCGCTGACCCGGCCGGACCGGGTGCTCACCGGAGCGGACCTCGACCCCGAGTCGATCGTGCGGCTGGCCGACGGCAGCTACTGGATCGGCGACGAGTTCGGGCCGTACCTGCTGCACTTCGACCGGGCCGGCCGGCTGCTCGCCCCGCCCGTGCCGCTGCCCGGGGTGATCGCGCCGGAGAATCCGGCCGGACCGCCGAACCTGGCCAGCAGCAAGGGATTCGAGGGCCTCGCCCGGTCGGTCGACGGGCGCACCCTGGACGCGTTGCTTGAGGGCACGGTGGCCGGGGACGAGCCGGGCAGCCTGCGCCTGAACGAGTTCGACCTGGCCACCGGCCGCTACACCGGCCGCCGCTGGTCCTACCGGCTCGACGACCCGGCGTTCGCGGTCGGCGACGCGGTCACCGTGGACCGGCACCGCCTGCTGGTGATCGAGCGGGACGGCGGGCAGGGTGCCGACGCCCGGGTCAAGAAGATCTACCTGGCCGACAAGCGCGATCGCGACCGCGACGGCAAACTCGACAAGACGCCGGTAGCCGACCTGCTCAACCTGGCCAACCCGCGTGGCATCGGCGGGTTCGGCGACCCGTTCCGCTTCCCGTTCACCACCATCGAGGACATCGTGATCCTCGACGACCGCACCCTCGGCGTCCTCAACGACAACAACTTCCCGTTCTCCTCCGGCCGTACCCCCGGTCAGCCGGACGACAACGAGTTCATCACCATCCGCCTGGACGGCTCCCTACACGCCGATCCCCGCGCCACCCGCTGAGACATGAACCGCCAGATCAGTCGGTTTCCATGCCCTTGCTGCGGCCATATGGTGCATAGTGATCCACCGGGATCGCACCGGGTATGTGCCATATGTTTCTGGGAGGATGACGTAGTTCAGCTTCGCTGGCCGTCGTATTCAGGAGGCGCCAACAAGGCGTCACTTCTGGCGGCGCAAGCGAACTATGTCAAGCATGGAGCGAGCGATCTGCGCTTCCGCGAATCGGTGCGGCAGCCGAGTCAGGACGAGCCGTTCGATACCGGCTTTCGACCGGCCGATCCAGAAATAGACAACTTTGAAGCGGAGGGTGGGAAAGACGCACCGTGGCCGGCTGACCGGACCGTACTTTACTGGTGGCGAGCAACCTATTGGCGTGCTCGATCCTGAACCGCTGATGTGGTTGATCCGGGCTGGTCACCCGCACCCCGGTTGGCCCGGCGGCGGAATCGCCTGACATCCCGCCCGATTGGCTGCCCTCTCGGACCTCGGGCGGCCGGCGGGCACGCACGAGACTCCAGGTTCGGGAACGTGTGCGCAGGGAGGTGCCCATGGGCAGCCCGACCGACATCGCCGGCAAGGTGTTCGAGGTCTTCACCAGCCTGGACTCCAAGCAGAAGTGCCTGGTCGAGGTCATCAACGACACCGGCAGCACGCTCAAGCGGATGAGCGACGAGCACTCCAGCGGCGGGTTCGCCACGCTGCCCGAGGACGAGATCGCGCCGAACCGCGCCGACGCTTTCGTCTCGCACGACACGGGTTTCCTGCGCGGCGCGGTCGGGCAGGTGACCTACGGCGTGTTCCCGGAGGGCGCGACGACCCCGCAGGGCACGTGGACGATCAAGTGGAGCATCCCGGAGGTCGGCACCCCGAGCAGCAGCGGGGACATGGCGGGCCTCGACCCGGCGACGTTCGTCTCCCGCGCCAGGATCGGCGACGGCAACGAGACCGAGGCGAAGTTCGAGTTGGAGGGCCCGGGGGGCGGCGGAGGCACCAAGAAGAAGGAGACCCCGGACGCCGGCCTCAAGAGCACCGTGCTGATCGAGGTCCGCAACCGCACCGACGTGCCGCTGACCCTGCTCGACCAGGGTCACGACCACGGCGGCTTCGTCACCCAGCCGGCGCTGGAGATCCCGGCCGGCGACTCGGACTCGTTCGCCTCGTTCGAGACCGACCGCGGCGCGCCCGGCTCCAAGGGGTTCCTGAAGTACCAGGTCGGCGACGACTGCGAGTGGACCATCGGGTGGGACAACCCGGAAAGTGCGGACAACACCAGCGAGTCCACACTGGACGGTGCGGGTGCGGCTGGTTTCCTCGCACTGGACCAGATCGGTGCTGGCGAGGAGAACGTGCCGGCGGTCTACACGATCTCCCGGCGGCGCGGCGGTGGCAGAAAGCCGGAGACCGCTGAGGACTTCGTCGATGTCGCCATCAGCAACCAGAGCAGCGAGCCGTTGTTCCTGCTGGACAGCGGCAGCTTCACCGGAAGGTTCCAGTCCGAGGTGGCCCAGCAGATCCCGCCCGGCGAGGCCTTCGCGTTCACCAGTTCGGAGACCGAGGACAAGAGGACCGGCTGCTCCGGATTCGTGCGCTACCACGTGGGCGAAGCCGGTGGCGCGCTCTGGACCCTGCTGTGGGACAACCCCGAGGAGGGCGAGAACACCAGCAGCGCCTCGCTGGACGGGCCGGCGGCCGGGTCGTTCAGCTCCGCGAGCGAGATCACCCCGGACAAGCACGCGGCGGCGGCGCTGTTCACCATCACCGGCGGTGGCACCGACGAGCCGGAGTTCGCCCCGCCGGGCGAGACGGACGAACCGACGCTGCGACTGGGCGATCAGAGCGTGGACGGCTGGGTCGAGTACCTGCAGATGCGGCTGAACACCCTGGGGTATGGCCCGCTCCCGGTGGACGGCAACTTCGACAACGCGGTGCGCGCGGCCGTGGTGGCCTTCCAGGGGGACCAGCGGCCGCCACTGCTGGTGGACGGGGTGGTCGGCAACCAGACCTGGGCGGCGCTGCGCGAGGAGGATCCGCGCCCGCCGAGCACCGACGGCCGGGAGCCGCACACCTACGTCGAGCAGGGCGCGGAGGCGCGGTTCTTCACCGAGGACTCGGCGATCGACTACTTCGCCGAGCAGGACCAGTTGCTGATCACCGCGGCCAACACCGGCGACGAACCGCTGCACCCCGGCCAGTTCGAGGTCACCGCCCGGATCACCTTCCCCGACGGTGAGCAGCACACCTTCGCCGTGCCGCTGACCAACGGCGGCCAGCCGTCCCTCCCCGGCAACCTGGTCTTCTTCGAGACCTCCCTGGGCCGCCGCCTCGATCCCGGCAGCTACCTCATCGAGGCCTACCTCCCCGCCGAACTCGGCGGCGACCAAACCGCCCGCGAGGTGGTGGTGCGGTAAACCCGGCTCACGAACCTGACCGGCGCAGGCGGACCAGCGTGCTTGCGTGGTCCCCAGGGGGTAGGTCGGGGTCGATGCCGTGATGCAGCAGCACGTCGCCACCGTGGTGGCTGCCGTCGGGCGTGGTGTAGGTGGCGGCCGGGTCGAGGCCGGCCAGGCGTAGCGGGCGCGTGGCGCGGCTCGGCCGGGAGAATCGGCGCCAGATCAGCACGACGCTTTCGGCACGGTCGTCGGTGACGTACTGGACGGCGGTCACATCGTGGTCCGTGGGGGTCAGCCGGTACAAGTGCCCGTGCTGGACGATGGGGCGGATCTGCTTGTACTGGGCGATGAGCGTGGCGGCCTCCGCGATGTCCACTGTGGACCAAGTGCGGAGGTCCCCGCTGATGCCGAGGACACCGGCCATGGCGACGTGCATCCGAAATCGCAACGGGGTGGGGCGGTTGTTGAGGGGGTTGGGGCTTTGGCTGGCCCAGGACCCCATGATCAGGGCGGGGTAGAGCTGGGAGAAGCCGTGCTGGATGGCGATCCGGTCGACCGGGTCGGTGTTGTCCGATGTCCATGCCTGGTCGGTGCGGCGCAGGATGCCGAGGTCGACGCGGCCGCCGCCGCTGGCACAGGTTTCCATGCGCAGGCGGGGGTGGTCGGCCCGGAGCCGGTCGAGGATCGTGTAGACGCCTTCGGTGTGGGCGAACCACAGTCGTTGCGGGTCGGGGCCGGCGGGCCAGCCCGCCTCGGTGAACGGGCGGTTCATGTCCCATTTGAGGAAATCGACCGCGTTGTCCCGGAGCAGGCGGTCGAGCCAGGTGTGCGCCCAGGTGACCACGTCCGGGCGGGCGAAGTTGAGGACGAGCTGGTTGCGGATCTCGGTGCGCGGGCGATGCGGCATGTGCAGCACCCAGTCGGGATGTGCGCGGTACAGATCGCTGTCCGGGTTGACCATCTCCGGCTCGACCCACAGCCCGAACCGCATGCCCAGCCGGTGCACCTCGGCGATCAGCGGGCCGAGACCGTGCGGGAACCGGTCCGGGTCCGGCCACCAGTCGCCGAGGCCGGCCGCGTCCGTGGTGCGGCCGGCGAACCAGCCGTCGTCCAGGACGAACAGCTCGACGCCGAGCGAGGCGGCGGCCGTTGCCAGTTCGCGGACGGTGGCCTCGTTGACATCGAACCAGGTTCCCTCCCACGAGTTGTAGAGCACCGGGCGCGGCTCGTCGGGCCGGGGCAGGATGTGTTGCCGGACGAAGGAGTGCCAGCGTCGGCTGGTCTCGCCGAAGCCGCCGCGGGAGTACAGGCCGAGACAGGGCGGAGTCCGGATCTCGGTGCCGGGATCCAGGCGCCGCACCGTGCCGTCGTGCCCGGCCCCGGCGGTGATCACCAGGTCGTCGCCCGGGGTGCGCCGGGTGGTGATCCGCCAGGTGCCGCTCCAGGCGAGGGCGACGGACCAGACCTCGCCGTGCTCCTCGGTCGCCTCGCCGGTGTCCACCATCAGCCACGGGTTGGACTGGTGCCGGGCGGTGCCCTGCCGGGTGACGATGGTGGTCTCGCCGTGCGCCACGGGCGCCCGGTGCAGTTGGAACTCGGCCGACCACTCCCCCGTCACGTGGCTGCGCCGGTAGTCCGGCCGCGGCGGCAGGGTCCACGCGGCGGCGTCGAACCGTTCCACCGCAACGGGTTCGTCGGTGCCGGTGTGCCGCAGCACGGCCCAGCGCTCCAGCACGTCGGTGTCCTCGTGCACCCGGTAGTGCAGCTCGAGCCGCACCGGATGGTGCCGGTCGGACAGCCGGATCACCAGGTGCCCGCCGTCGATCTCATGTCCACTGTGGACCCAGTCGACCGCCCGGGTGCCGTCGGCGAACGCCAGCCGCAGCGCCGCCAGGCCGAACCGCTCGCCGCCCTCACCGGGCAGCTCGTCGCCGATGATCTCGTCCCGGGCCCGGGCCCGAACCGGCAGCCGCGCGATCCGCTCCGGCGGAAGCCGCGGTCCCCAGTAGACATGCCGCGGTCCGTCCTCGCCCCGGCGCAGCGCGTAGCTGCTGGCCGGTGTGCTGAGGACCCAGGTGCCGGTCGGCTCGTCGAAGGCGATCACGGCGGCGGCGCGGTGCTCGCCCGGACGGCCAGGCTGGTCGGCACGATGATCGAGGTGACCGTGCGTTCGCCGGAGCCGATCTCGGCGACCAGGGTGTCCACGGCCCGGCTGCCCATCGCGGCGAAGTCCTGGCAGACCGTGGTCAGCGGCGGCCAGAAGTGCGCCGCCTCGGCCATGTCGTCATAGCCGACGACGCTGACCTCGCCCGGTACCGCCCGGCCGTGCTCGTGCAGTGCGCGCAGCAGCCCGAGGGCCATCTGGTCGTTGGCGGCGAAGACCGCCGTCACCTCCGGGTCGCGGCACAGCGCGCCGCCCTGGGCGTGGCCGGACTCGGCCGTCCAGTCGCCGGTGACCACCGGGGGGATCCGGCGGCCATGCCGGCGCAGCGTGGCCCGCCAGGCCTGCTCGCGGCGCTCGGCCGCGTAGGAGTGCGCCGGCCCGGCGATGTGCCAGACCGTCTCGTGGCCAAGCTCGAGCAGGTGGCTGGTGGCCAGCACGGCACCCTGCGCCTGATCGATGTTGACCATGGTGTGGTCGGTGCGCGGGTTGGAGTCGATCACCACCACCGGCAGCCGGCTTGGCAGCTCGATCTCGCTCTGGTCCAGCTCGTACTGCTCGATCAGGACCACCACGCCGTCCACCGCGTGCTCGTTGAGCTTGCTGAACGCGCCGGCTACCTCGCCCTGGGTCGGCTGGCCGACGTGCATCAGCGTGATCGAGTAACCCCGGGCCACGGCGGCGGAGGCGACCGCGTCGAGGGTACGGCTGTTGCCGAACGTGGACAGCCCGGACATGATCACGCCGATGCTGCGGAACTTGCCGTTGCGCAGCGCCCGGGCCGCGCTGTTGGGTCGGTAGCCGACCAGCCGCATCGCCTCGAGCACCCGCTGCCTGGTCGTCGCGTCGACGTTGGCGCGGCCGTTCAGCACGCGGGACACGGTCTGGCCGGACACGCCTGCCTCCCGCGCCACGTCCGCCATGGATGGGCCGCGTTCCACCGGGCTCTCCTCGGTTCTGGACATGTTGACGTCAGCACACTAGCCTTCGGCTCGTCGATGTTGACGTTAACATCGATCACCGCATACCCGGTCCCCATGAGGTAGCGGAGGGACGATGGCGTCCGCTGCGACCGTGCTGTCCGCACCCGCCCCGGCCAGCGGCATGCCAGGCGCCCGCCGTCCCGGCACGCCGCGCCGGCACTGGGACCAACGCGGCTGGATCTTCGTCGCGCCGTTCCTGCTCGTGTTCGCGCTGGCCTTCATCGCGCCGATCGTCTACAGCATCCAGCTCAGCCTGTTCCGCGAGCAGTTGTTCTTCGGTGGCACCGCGTTCGTCGGGCTGGACAACTACGCCGTGGTCTTCGGCGACGCCAAGTTCTGGGAGGCGTTCGGCCGGGTGCTGCGCTTCCTCGCCGTCCAGGTGCCGATCATGCTCCTGCTCGCGCTGCTCGCCGCCCTGGCGATCGACAGCGCCCGGCTGCACGCCGCCGGCATGTTCCGGATCGTGATCTTCCTGCCGTACGCGGTGCCCGGCGTCGTGGCGACGCTGATGTGGGGGTTCATGTACGGCGACCTGTTCGGCCTGGCCGCCGACCTGAACAAGCTGTTCGGCACCGAGGTCATCCAGCCGCTGTCCGACAGCTGGATGCTCACCTCGATCGCCAACATCGTGACCTGGGAGTACATCGGCTACAACATGCTGATCTTCTACTCCGCGCTGCGGGTCGTCCCGCACGAGCGGTACGAGGCGGCGGCGATCGACGGTGCCGGGCAGTTCCGGATCATCCACAGCATCAAGCTGCCGGCGCTGCGCGGGGCACTGGTGATCGCCACGATCTTCTCGATCATCGGCAGCTTCCAGCTGTTCAATGAGCCGAACCTGCTGCGACCGTTGGCGCCCAACGTGATCACCAGCCACTACACGCCCAACGTGTACGCCTACAACCTGTCCTTCGAGGGGCAGCAGTACAACTACTCGGCCACGGTCGCCATCGTGATGGGTGTGCTCACCGCCGTCATCGCCTACCTCGTGCAGCTGCGCGGCGCACGAAGGGAGGCCTGACATGGTGGCGACCTTCCTACGGCCGCGCCGGTCGGTGCTGCTCACCGGCGTGATGAGCCTCTACCTGCTATACACGCTCATCCCGCTGCTCTGGCTGGTGATCAACGCGAGCAAGACCCGGGAGGCGCTGTTCAGCACGCCGGGCCTGTGGTTCGGCGACCAGTTCGCGCTGTTCGCCAACATCGCCGAGACGTTGTCCTACAACGACGGGATCTTCCTGCGCTGGGTCGGGAACACGGTGCTGTACGTGGTGCTCGGCGCGGGCGGGGCGACCCTGCTGGCCACCGCCGCGGGGTACGGGCTGGCCAAGTTCCGGTTCACCGGGCGCCGCGCGGTGTTCGCCGTCGTCCTCGGCGCGATCGCGATCCCACCGTCCGCGCTGGCCGTCCCGACCTTCCTGATGTTCACCGAGCTCGGCCTGACCAACACCCCGTGGGCGGTGATCATCCCGTCCCTGATCCATCCGTTCGGCCTCTACCTGATCTGGGTCTACGCCGTCGACGGGATCCCCGACGACCTGCTCGAGTCGGCCCGGATCGACGGCGCGGGCGAGATCCGGATCTTCCGCACCGTCGCGCTTCGCCTGCTGGCTCCGGGAATCGCCACGGTGGCGCTGTTCACCACGGTGGCCACCTGGAACAACTACTTCCTGCCGCTGATCATGCTCAGCGACCAGAAGCTGTTCCCGCTGACCGTGGGCCTGAGCCAGTGGAGCGCACAGGCCCAAGGGGTGAACGCCCGGCCGATCTACGACCTCGTGATCACCGGCTCGCTCCTCATGATCATCCCATTGATCGCCGCATTCCTTCTCCTGCAACGATTCTGGCAATCAGGCTTGGCCGCGGGCAGCGTCAAGCAGTAGCCGGACCGGCCGTCGCGAAAGGACAGACATGACAACAAGGCGCCACGGGAAGGTGGCGGTCGCGCTTGCCGCGGCCCTCGCGCTCGGGATCTCCGGCTGCTCGTCCGGCTCGTCGTCGGACGGATCCACGCCGGCCGCCAACGGAACACAGGACGCGGTCGACGCGGCGCTGCAGCAGGGCGGTGAGATCACCTACTGGACCTGGACCCCGCAGGCCGAGGAGCAGGTCGCCGCGTTCCAGCAGGAGCATCCGAACGTCAAGGTGAAGCTGGAGAACGTCGGCACCGGCAACGACCACTACACCAAGCTGCAGAACGTGATCAAGGCCGGCTCCGGCGCGCCGGACGTGGCACAGGTCGAGTACAAGGCGATGCCCCAGTTCGCCCTCACCGACGCGCTGGTCGACCTCAACCAGTACGGCTTCGGGGCGTTCGAGAAGGACTACACGGCGTCCACCTGGGCCTCGTCGAAGGTCGGCGACGGGCTCTACGGCCTGCCGCAGGACTCCGGCCCGATGGCCCTGTTCTACAACAAGAAGGTGTTCGACCAGTACGGGATCACCGTGCCCAAGACCTGGGACGAATACCTGGCCGCGGCCAGGAAGCTGCACGCCGCCGACCCGACCAAGTACCTGGCCGCCGACAACGGCGACTCCGGTTTCACCACGAGCATGATCTGGCAGGCCGGCGGCCGGCCGTTCAACACGGAGGGCAAGTCGGTCTCGATCAACCTGGCCGACCCCGGGGTCAAGAAGTGGACCGCCGTGTGGAACCAGATGCTCAGCGAGAAGCTGCTCGCGCAGATCCCGCCATGGAACGAGGAGTGGTACCGGGCACTGGGCAACGGCACCATCGCCTCCGCGCCCACCGGCGCGTGGTGGCCGGGCGTGCTGGCGTCCTCGGTCGCCGAGGGTGCTGGCCAGTGGGCCGTGGCGCCGATGCCGACCTACGACGGGCAGCCGGTGACGGCGGAGAGCGGCGGCAGCGCGCAGTCGGTGCTCAAGCAGAGCAAGAACCCGGCCCTTGGCGCCGCGTTCGTGCGCTGGCTCAACAACAGCCGATCCAGCATCAAGATCTTCCTGGACACCGGCGGCTTCCCGGCCACGACGGCCGACCTGGGTTCAGCCGAGTTCCGGGACAAGCCCTCGGAGTACTTCGCCGGCCAGCAGATCAACCAGGTGCTCACCGCCGCCGCGGATCAGGTCGCGAAGGGTTGGACCTACCTGCCGTACCAGCTCTACGCCGACAGCATCTACAACGACACCGTCGGCAAGGCGTACCTGGCCGGCACGGACATCAACTCCGGGTTGATGGACTGGCAGAAAGCGCTGGTGGACTACGGAAACCAGCAGGGCTTCTCGGTCAAGGCCGGCTAGCCCCGGTGGCGCGGTTCATCATCGGCGAGCGCGACTTCCTGCTCGACGGCCGTCCGATCCAGCTCATCTCCGGCGCGCTGCACTACTTCCGGGTGCATCCGGACCAGTGGGCCGACCGCATCGACATGGCGCGGCGGATGGGGCTGAACACGATCGAGACCTACGTCGCCTGGAACGCGCACTCGCCGAAACCGGGCATGTTCGACCTAACCGGCGGTCTGGACCTGGACCGGTTCCTGCGCCTGGTCGCCGCGGCCGGGATGCACGCCATCGTCCGGCCCGGCCCGTACATCTGCGCCGAGTGGGACAACGGCGGCCTGCCGGCATGGCTGTTCCGCGATCCGGAGGTCGGTGTGCGCCGGTACGAACCGCGCTACCTCGCGGCCGTGCAGGACTACCTCGCGCAGGCGCTCGGGGTGGTCGCCCCGCACCAGATCGACCGCGGCGGCCCGGTTCTGCTGGTGCAGGTGGAAAACGAGTACGGCGCGTTCGGTGACGACAAGCGGTACCTGGCGGCGTTGGTGGACTACATCCGCGCCGCCGGGATCACCGTGCCGCTGACCACCGTGGACCAGCCCAACGACGAGATGCTCGCCGCCGGTGGCCTGGACGGCGTGCACCGGACCGCGTCGTTCGGTTCGACCGGAACCCGCCGCCCCGCCGACCGCCTCGCCACCCTGCGCGCCCACCAGCCGACCGGGCCGCTGATGTGCTCGGAGTTCTGGGACGGCTGGTTCGACCACTGGGGCGAGGAGCACCACACCACGCCCACCGACCGGGCCGCCGCCGACCTCGACGTGCTGCTCGCCGCCGGTGCCTCGGTGAACCTGTACGTGTTCCACGGCGGCACCAACTTCGGCCTCACCAACGGCGCCAACGACAAGGGCGTCTACCGGCCGCTGATCACCTCGTACGACTACGACGCCCCGCTGAACGAAGCCGGCCATCCCACCGCCAAGTACCACGCGTTCCGCGAGGTGATCGCCCGGTACCGGGAGGTGCCCGGCCCGGTGCCGCCGCCCGCGCCGCCGGCTCCCGAACTCCTGGCGCCGCTCCGCGATCCGGTGCTCCTGCTGGACGCCCCGCAACGATGGGGAACCTGGCAGCACCACGAACAACTGCCCACCCTCGACGACCTGGATCCCCCACCCCGCCTCGCCCTGCTGCGCACCCGGCTGCGCGGCACCGGCCCCGGCGTCCTGGTGTTCGGCGAGCTGCGCGACCGCGTGGCGGTTTTCCTCGACGGCGCACCGGCCGGCGTCCTGCACCGCGAACACCACGAACGCGCCCTTCCGTTGCCGCACACCGACGGTGAGCTCACCCTGCTCCTGGAAGACCTCGGCCGGGTCAACTACGGCCCACGCATCGGCGAAGCCAAGGGCATCATCGGCGGTGCCTGGCTGCACGGCCAACCGGTCACCGGCTGGGACCTCATGCCGCTCGACCTGTCCGCCCCACCCAACCCCTGGCCCACCCCATCCATCCCGCTCCCCCAACCGACCGGCCCCGTCGCCGGCCCCGCCCTGCTGCACACCACCTTCGACCTGGCCACCCCCACCGACCTCCACCTGGACACCAGCACCTGGGGCAAGGGAATGGCCTGGCTCAACGGCTTCCACCTCGGCCGCTACTGGCGCCGGGGTCCCCAGCGAACCCTCTACATCCCCGCCCCGGTCACCACCCCGGGCCCCAACCACCTCGTCATCTTCGAAACCGACACCATGCTCACCCCCACCGCCCGCTTCCTCCCCCACCCCGACCTCGGCCCCACCGAAAAGTAGCCACGACATCGGCGAGTCGCCAGTTCCAGCCCCGCGAGTCGCCAGTTCCAGCCCCGCGAATCGCCAGTTCCAGCCCCGCGAATCGCCGACTCCGAGCCGGCGAGTCGCCAGTGAGGGGCAAGGAGTTGCTGGGTCGGGGTCGGCGAGTTGCCGCGTCCGGACCGATGGGCCGGGCGGCGGACCCGACGCCTGCGGCGCCGGGCCTGCCGCAGGCGCCGGGTCTGTCGCAGGCGCGGCGGCGGCGGGGCCCGGCCCGGCCGTGGCCGGCGATCCGGCGCTTGAACCGGCAACTCATACGCGCCGCGCCGGCAATTCGGGTTGCCCGAGCTGGCGACTCGCCGAACGTGGCCGCGATCCTCGGCGAGTTCCCGATTGCGGTCCGGCGAGTTGCCGGTTCGGGGTCGGCGAGTTGCCGGTTGCGGGTAACCGAATTGCCAGTGCGGAGCCGCAGGGCGGCGCAGCCGCCGAAAGTGGCGGCACCCACAAGCCATGTTCCGTTCGGGGTGGCCGCTCCGCGGCCCACCCCGAACGGAACATGATCAGCGAGTTCGCCTGCCCGAACCAACGACTCAGGTGCCCGAACCGGCAACTCGCGAGACAGAAAGTGAAGGAGCGCAACGGGTTCGTTGCGCTCCTTCGTGGGTTGCGACACTAACGATAGGTGAGGTCCGACGCGCTGTAGATGCAGTTCACCCCGTCGGCGCCGGTGCCGATCTGGGTGGGTTCGTCGCCGGTGTTGTTGCCGGTGTACTTGCGGCAGATCACCATGGCGCGGCTGGCGTCGTTGATGATGGTGATGCCGGTGAAGCGGGCGGTGTCACCGAAGTTGGTGTTGATGCCCGCGACGGTGTTGCCGGGGCGGGTGAGGGTGACGTTGCGGACGACGACGTTGCGGCGGGTCTGGGTGGAGCAGTTGCCGCACGAACGGTAGAACGTGCCGAAGTTCTGCGCCTGGAAGTTCTGGATGGTGACGGTGCCGGGGCCGTTGTGCTGGAAGACCTTGTCCGAGGCGCTGCGTGCGCCGCCGCCGTCGACCAGGAACGCGGGTGATCCGGAGCCGCGGAAGGTGGCGGCGTCCTCGCCGACGTCCTCCCACCAGACATTGCGCAGGGTGCACGGGCCGGAGCAGTGCACGCCGTCGCCGGCCGGCCCGCCGATGATCACGTTCTGCAGGGTGGCGCCGGAGGACAGCTCGAACATCGGGTCCTGGTCCTCCTCCTGACCGCCGTCACCGATGCAGCAGTACCGGCGCATCCCGCCGTCCAGCGTGCCGGACACCGAGATGGTGCCGTTCACCGACACCTGCCCGGTCGGAGTCGGCCAGGAGCCCGGCGGCGGTGGCGGCGGCGGTGGCGGGTTGCTGCCGCCGACGATGGCCAACTGCCACTGCTGGTTCCAGCCGTTGAGGTCGGCGAACTGGGCGATCCGGCCGCCGTCGGCGGTCGACCACTCCCACACGTCCAGCGCCTTGCTGCTGTGCCGGTTGATGAACCGCACGTATCCGCTGTCCGAGTCGGCCAGCCGGAAGTGCTGCCGGGTGTTGCCGTTGTCGGTCATCTGGACCAGCCCGGTGCCGTCGGTGGCGTTGGGCAGTTCGAGCACCTTGCCGCTGTGCACCGAGCGGATCTTGTAGTACCCGCCGCCGGCGTCGACGAACCGCCACTGCTGGACGGCCAGGTTGTTGCGGGCGAACTGCACGATCGGGGCACCGTCGTTGGTGGCGAAGTTGAACAGGTCCATCGCCTTGCCGCTGTGCCGGGAGACGAAGACGTAGGTGGCGTTGGGGTCGACGGTGGCCGCGGACGCGGTCTGGGTCCCGACCCCGACCACGCTCGACCCGAGGGCCAGGATGCCGGCCAACAACACTGTCCGCCGGCCGGTTCTGGTGAGCAGCTTCATGCAGTGTCTCCTCGATCTCTTGGGGGAGAACGCGCACAGCCGGGTATCGCGATCTTCAGACTGACGACGCAGACGTGGACAATCGCGCCCAACACGTGGACTTTCCCGCGCACTGCCCGGTGCTGACCGAGGAGGTGCCCCGCCTGATCAGTCGAAGGTGTTGTGGTACCAGGTGAAGATGTCCTGCATGTTCACCCAGCGCTGGTACACCGGGTCGTAGTGGGCGTCGTTCTGCCACTGGTCCCAGTTCGCGGTGTCGACGCCGGACTCCTGCTCGATCTGCGCGAGGACCTCCCCGAGCGCCACGAAGGCCGCCTGCGCCGCTGCGGCGTTGTTCTGGTCGCCCATGTGCATGTCCACGAACTGGCGCACGTACGGGACGTGCTCGTCGAGGCTGTCGCAGTAGCCCCGGACCTCATCGTGTCGACCAGGTGGTGGCCCTCCTGGTTCACCTGGGCCATGTGCCCCAGTCCTTGCTGGTCGAGCATGGCAAGCAGGTGGTACTTCACGTCGTCCGGCAGCGTGGCCCACACGGAATCGGGGTTGGTGGTCGGGTGCATTCAAGATCCCTTTCAATGGAGGAAGCAAACACCCTTCAACATCGATTCCGACGGGCGGTTCCGATCGCCCGAAAGCGCACCGCAACGGGCAGCGCCGAGCGACCTGACGATCTTCGCCGATCAGCGGAGCTTGAGGATGTCGACGCCGCGGACGTTGTCGGCGACGTAGACGACGCCGCGGTGGAAGTAGGGGGCCCAGGCGCGGCCGTCGGCGGGCCGGAAGTAGGCGATCTGGGTGGGGTTGGTGGGATCGCTGATGTCCAGGAACCGGGTGCCCTGTGCGTAGAACGCCTGCGCCAGAATGTTGCCCTTGACCTGGAAGTAGTGCGCGGAGCAGTCGGCGCTTGCCGGGTCGCTGCCCTCCTGGCCGGCCACGCCCCAGGTGCCGACCGGCTGCAGCCGGAACGGCTGCTCGGGGGTGGACCGCCAGCCCTCGCCGTCGAACGAGCCGCGCAGCGAGGCGATCACCAGCACGCCGTCGTTCGCGCAGCCGTCGGCGAAGTTCTCTTCGGTGACGTAGATCAGGTTGCCGCCCCGGCCCCAGCGCTCGTGCCCGCCACCGTCGCCGGCGCGGTTCCCGACCGGCCGGTAGCTGTTGTGCATGAACCGGGACGGCGCGGCCAACTCGTCGATTCCGCCGCCCGCATAGGGAATCGGGTTGAGCGCGGTGGCCCGGCGGATCCGGTCGGTCAGCGGGTCGCGGTGCCAGCCCTCGGTCCAGTAGCCGCGGGTGCCCCCCCGGCCGGACACCCAGGCGATGCCCATGGCGTCGACCTGCACGTCGTGCGAGTAGTCGGTCTTGCCGTCGTTGCGGCCGAGGTCGATCGGGTCCGGGAACAGGACGGGGTTGCGCGGGTTGCGCATGTCGGTCACCCAGATCGGGCGGCCGCCCCATTCCGCCGGCATGGTGGCGGACTTGGCCGGGCCGCCGGTCCACAGGTACTGGCAGCCGTTGATACAGCTGGAAGTGTGACCGGCCGGCACCTGGATGTAGCTGATCACGGCCAATGCCTCGGGGCGGGACGCGTCCACCGTGTAGATGCCGGACTCACCGGTGAGCACGTTGCCGCCGAACGCCCGCGGGTCCCTGGCCATGAACACCAGCTTGCGCACCGGGTCGACGTCGACGTCCTCCATCTGCCACATGCCGGGCATCGACACCTCGGACAGGAACCGCGGCCGGGCCGGATCCCTGGTGATGTCGTAGGACTTCAGCCCGAACTGGCCGGCGACGAACATGACGTCACGGTGCCCGTAGCGGATGAAGTTGATCGCGATCGCGCCGGCCGCCTCCGGCAGGTTGGCCAGATGGCGCACGTTGCGGTTGGCCGAGGTCGCGCCCGCGGCGGCCGCTGCCGTCGCGGCGTGCACGTGCCCGGCCTCGGCCGCGGCGGGACTGGCCTCGTTGCAGGCGTTCGCCGGGATGGTGGTGAGCGCCATGGCGATCACGGCGGAGACGACGACACCGGACCGGAGCAACCAGGTACGCACCATTGCCTCCCCATGGCCGGGCTACGGCACCTACCGTATCCGGGGTGATCCGCACACTCAAGGTTCGCCTGCTGGCTGTCACCCTGGTGCTGACGGCGGCGGCGTGCACCGACGCCGCCGCGCCCGAGCCCGAGCCGGGAACGTTCGTGGTGGGCGTGCGCGAGCCGGTCAGCCTGCTGCCGGCACGGGTGGTGGACGTGCCGGGGCAGTTGGTCACCGCCGCGCTGTGGACGCCGCTGACCGTGCGGGATCCGGGCGCGCAGGAGGTCAAGCCGGCCGCGGCGGTCTCGGTCACCAGCCCCGACCAGGTGACCTGGACCGTCAAGCTGCAGCCGGGAATGCGGTTCCACGACGGGTCGGCGGTCACCGCCCGCTCCTACACCGGCGCCTGGCAGGCGGCCGTCGCGGAGCGCTGGCCGGGCGCGGCGGTGCTCACCGATGTGTTGGCCGCCAAGGACATGCGCGCGGTCGACGACCTCACCATCGAGCTGTTCCTTGCCCGGCCGTTCACCCAGGTGCCCATGGTGCTCGGCGCGACCGCACTGTTTCCGCTGCCGGACAAGGTTCTGGCGACGCGGGACTGGGCCGGGTTCGGCCGGGAACCGGTCGGCACCGGTCCGTACCGGCTGTCCGGCCCGTGGCAGGACGGGGTGCGGCTGGTCCGGTTCGACGGCTACCTCGGCGACGCGCCGGGAAAGGCCCGCGAGATCATCGTGCGGGTGCTGGACGACCAGTACGACCAGGTCCGCGCCGGGACCGTGGACCTGGCCACCGCGGTGCCCGGCGGCCGGCACGAGGCGATGGGCACCGAGTTCGCCGACCGGCACGCCGAATGGCCGCTGCCCGAACTGACCTACCTGAGCTTTCCGTTGGCGGACCAGCGGTTCCGCGACCCCGTGGTGCGCCATGCGTTCGCGCTGGCCGTGGACCGGGCGGCGCTGGAGGCCGGACCGCTCGACCGCCAGGTGGATCCGGCCCGCTCGCTGCTGCCGCCGTCGGTGGCGCTGCCCGCGCGGTCGGGGGTGTGCCGACCGTGCAACCACGACCCGGAGGCGGCGAAGTCGTTGCTGCGCCAGGTCGAGGGGTTCACCGGTCCGGTGCACGTCTACCACGCCGCCGGGCAGGAGACCCTGGCCCGGGCGGTGGCCGAGCAGCTCGGCGGCACGCTCGCGCTGGACGTGGACGCCCGGCCGGTGCCGGACGGCCGGGCCCCGGACACCCTGGACGGTCCGTTCGTGGGGTCCCGCCCACTGTTCTCCCCCAGCCCGCGCGAGCCGATGACCGGCATCGCGGGTTACGCACCCGACGGTTTCGCCGAGCTGCTCGCCACCGCCGACGCGGCCGCCGACCCGGCCGGCCGCGACCAGCTCTACCGGGTCGCCGAGAACCAGATCCTGCGTGACCTGCCGGTCGTCCCGCTGTTCTCCCGGCACGCGCACACGGTGTGGAGCGAGCGGCTCCGGGTCAGCCGGCCGGACCCGGCGCGCGCCCTCGAACTCGCCGCCGTCGAGGTCACCGGGTAGCTCTGGTCCGCAGGCGGTGGGTGAGGTAGCCGAGGCCGACCAGGGCGGCCTTGAGCAGGAGGAGGACCAGCACGGCGTCGGCGAGCCAGCCGGCCCAGGCCGGGGCGGCCAGGGCGGCGCTGCCCAGCAGCACGTGCGCGGCGACGGCGAGGACGGCGAGGACCACGAGCGGGACCGTCCAGGGGCGCCGGTGGCGGCGGGTGGGGGTCGGGGCGGCCTCGGCGGGGGTGTCGCCGCGGTGCCAGCGCACCGTGAGCGGGTCGCGGGTGCTGAACCTGCGCAGGTTGGCGGTGATCAGCTCCTGGATGCGGGCCAGGCCGGGTTCGTCGGCGGCTTCGGCGCGGAGCAGGAGGGCGTCCGGCAGGGCGAGCAGGGTGCAGGTGTCGCCGTCGATGGTGAGGGTGCCCCGGGTGTCGGACCACTGCACGTCGACCCGGCCGTGCCGGCCCATTTTGCCGGCGTGGCGGCAGAGTTGGACCAGGTAACGGCTGGACCGGTCGGTGTGGACCCGGGCTTCGGCGATCGGCATGGCTCCCCTTTGCGAGACAGGTCGTCTTGATACAGACACTGTGTATCGCAAAGGCGAGAGTTGGGCAAGAGTTGCACACCTATACCCCCTATAGGTATAAAGGAGGCATGCGGGGTTACACGGAGAACAAGGACGCCCACCTGCGGCGGCTGCGGCGGATCGAGGGACAGATCCGCGGCCTGGCCCGGATGGTCGAGAACGACGAGTACTGCATCGACATCCTCACCCAGGTGTCGGCGGCCACCAGGGCGCTGCAAGCGGTGTCGATCGCGCTGCTCGACGAGCATCTGCGGCACTGCGTGACCGAGGCGATCGCCGAGGGCGGCGCCGCGGCGCAGGAAAAGATCACCGAGGCGAGCGACGCGATCGCCCGGCTGGTCCGCTCCTGACCGACCCGACGACAGGGAGGAAGCTCGATGGCTCAGGCCACCTACTCCGTTACCGGCATGACCTGCGGGCACTGCGCGAACGCGGTGACCGAGGAGGTCGGCCGGCTGTCCGGCGTGCGCACCGTCGAGGTCGACGTGGCGGCCGGCACGGTCACGGTGACCAGCGAGGCGCCCCTGGCCCGCGCCGAGATCCGGGACGCGGTGACCGAGGCCGGCTACACGCTTGGGGACGACCCGGTATGAGGACGGCGACCAAGCTCACCGCGTACGGGCTGGCCGTGGCGGTCGTGGCGGCCGGGGCCTGGGCGGTGGGCACCGCGGTCGGGCCGGTGGACGGCGCGGCCGAGGCCGGGCACCCGATGACCGAGCAGGCACACGGCGACCCGGCCCCGCACGCGGAGGAGGCGCTGCCCGGGCTGGCCGTGGCCGCGGGCGGCTACCGCCTCGAACTGGGCCAGGACCGGGTCGCGGTCGGCGAGGTGCTGCCGCTGCGGTACCGGATCCTCGGGCCGGACGGCGCGCCGGTGACCCGGTTCGAGGTGGAGCAGGACAAGCTGATGCACCTGGTGACGGTGCGCCGGGATGGCTCGAACTACCGGCACGTGCACCCGGAACTGGCCCCGGACGGCACCTGGAGCATCGCCCTGAACCTGCCGGAACCGGGCAGCTACCGGATGTTCGCCGACTTCAAGCCGGCCGGCGGGGCGGACACCACGCTGGGCACCGACCTGCACGTCACCGGCGAGTACCTGCCCCGCTCCTTCGACAGTCCACAACGGACGTTCACGGTGGCCGGGTACCAGGTGCGGTTGGACGGCGAGTTGGTCGCCGGCGCGGAGTCCACTGTGACCGCGACCGTGACCAAGGACGGCCAGCCGGTCACCGACCTGCAGCGGTACCTCGGCGCCTATGGCCATCTGGTCACGCTGCGCGCGGCCGACCTGGGCTACCTGCACGTCCATCCGCTCGGCGGCACCCCTGGCGGGCCGGACACCCGGTTCGCCGTCGAGGTCCCCACACCCGGCCGATACCGGATGTTCCTGGACTTCCAGCACCGGGATACCGTGCACACCGCCGAGTTCACCGTGGAGGCCCGGTCATGAGCCAGGTGGAGCTGGCCATCGGCGGCATGACCTGCGCGTCGTGCGCGGCGCGGATCGAGCGCAAGCTGAACAAGGTCGAGGGCGTGACCGCGACGGTCAACCTGGCCACCGAGACCGCAACGGTGCGCTACCCGGAGTCGGTGTCGCCCGAGGACCTGGTGCGGGTGGTGGAGCAAACCGGCTACACCGCCCGGCTTCCGGTCACCGAGCCGGAGCCGGAGCCGGACGCCGACACCGGTGCCGACGATCCGGTCCGGTCCTGGCGGCAGCGGCTGGTCGTCTCGGCGGTCCTGACCGTGCCGGTGGTCGTGCTGGCCATGGTTCCGGCACTGCAGTTCACCTACTGGCAGTGGCTCTCGCTGGCACTGGCCGGACCGGTCGTGGTCTGGGGCGCCTGGCCGTTCCACCGGGCCACGCTGACCAACCTGCGGCACGGCGCGGCCACGATGGACACGCTGATCTCGGTCGGGGTCGCCGCGGCGTTCGGCTGGTCGCTGTACGCGCTGTTCTTCGGCACGGCCGGGGTTCCCGGGCTGCGGCACGGGTTCGAGCTGACCATCGAGCGAATGTCCGCGGGCGATGCCATCTACCTCGAGGTGGCCACCGGCGTGACCACGTTCCTGTTGGCCGGCCGGTACTTCGAGGCCCGGGCCAAGCGCCGGGCCGGTGCGGCACTGCGGGCGCTGCTCGAGTTGGGCGCCCGGGACGTGGCCGTGCTCCGCGACGGTGTCGAGCACCGGGTTCCGGTCGACGCGCTCGCGGTCGGCGACCTGTTCGTGGTGCGCCCGGGCGAGAAGATCGCCACCGACGGCGTCGTGGCCGAGGGCTCCTCGGCGGTCGACGCCAGCATGCTCACCGGTGAGCCGGTTCCGGTCGAGGTCGGCCCGGACGACCCGGTGGTGGGCGCCACGGTCAACAGTGGCGGAAAGCTGCTGGTGCGGGCCACCCGGGTCGGCGCCGACACCCAGCTCGCGCAGATGGCCCGGCTGGTGGTCCAGGCGCAGAGCGGAAAGGCCGCCGTGCAGCGGCTGGCCGATCGGGTCTCGGCGGTGTTCGTGCCGGTGGTGATCGCGCTTTCGGTCGGCACGCTGGCGTTCTGGCTCGGCGCGGGCGCCGGCCCGGGCGCCGCGTTCACCGCCGCGGTCGGCGTGCTGATCATCGCCTGCCCGTGCGCGCTCGGCCTGGCCCCGCCGACCGCGCTGCTGGTCGGCACCGGGCGCGGCGCCCAACTGGGCATCCTGATCAAGGGACCCGAGGTGCTCGAGTCCACCCGCCGGGTGGACACCGTGGTGCTGGACAAGACCGGCACGGTCACCACCGGCCGAATGTCCCTTGTGGACGTGCGGCCGGCGGACGGGGTGGACCGGGACGAGGCGCTGCGCCTGGCCGGTGCTCTCGAGCACGCCTCGGAGCATCCGATCGCCAGGGCGATCGCCGGTGCGGCGGCCGACCGGTTCGGCACCCTGCCGCCGGTGACCGACTTCCGCAACGAGGCCGGGCTCGGTGTGCGCGGCACGGTGGCCGGCCGCACCCTGCTCGCCGGCCGGGCCGCGCTGCTGGACGGCGTCGACACCGGGGAGCGGCTCCGCGCCGCCGTCCGGGAGGCCGAAGCGGCCGGTCGGACCGCGGTGCTGCTGGCCGCCGACGGCGTGGCGCTGGCCGTGCTCACCGTCGCCGACACGGTCAAACCCACGTCGGCGCGGGCGGTGCGCGAACTGCGCGACCTCGGGCTGCGGCCGGTGCTGCTGACCGGGGACAACGCCGCGACGGCCCGGGCGGTGGCCGCCGAGGTGGGCATCGACGAGGTGATCGCCGAGGTGCTGCCGGCCGGAAAGGTCGACGAGGTGAAGCGGTTGCAGGATCAGGGCCGGGTGGTCGCCATGGTCGGCGACGGGGTCAACGACGCCGCCGCGCTCGCCCAGGCCGACCTCGGTCTGGCCATGGGCACCGGCACCGACGTCGCCATCGAGGCCAGCGACCTGACCCTGGTCCGCGGCGACCTGCGCGCCGCGGCCGACGCCATCCGGCTGTCCCGGCGCACCCTTGCCACGATCAAGGGCAACCTGTTCTGGGCGTTCGGCTACAACGTCGCCGCGCTGCCGCTGGCCGCGCTCGGACTGCTCAACCCGATGATCGCCGGCGCGGCGATGGCCTGCTCCTCGTTGTTCGTGGTCGGCAACAGCCTGCGGCTGCGCCGGTTCCGGGCGCAGCCGGACCGTCCACTGTAGACCCGGTCAGGCCACCTGCCGGGCGCTGCCGAGGATGTGCGCGTGCTTCGGCATTCCGCGCACCGGGGCGTAGTAGACCCGGTCCAGCTGGTTGATCTCGAAGCCGGCGGCCCTGATCTCCGCGCTGGTGTCCCGGTTCGGGTGGCACCCGGCGCCCATCCGCTTCCACAGCGGCGTGATCACGTCCTGCAGCAGGCCGAAGACCCGCCGGTCGGACCGCACGTGCTCGAGGAACCGCAGCTCGCCGCCCGGCCGCAGCACCCGGCGGATCTCCGCCAGTGCGGTGCCGACATCGGGCACCGAGCACAACACCAACGAGACCACCGCCGCGTCGAACGTACCGTCCTCGGCCGGAAGCGCGTCGGCGTGTCCGGCCACCACCCGCACCCGGACCGGTGCCGTCGCCGCGGCCCGCTCCCCCAGCGCCCGCAACTGGTTCTCCGGCTCGACCGCAACCACCTCGGCCACCGTGGCCGGGTAGTGGCCGAAGTTCATGCCGTTGCCGGCGCCCACCTCGATCACCCGTCCGGACAGCCCGGCCAGCAGCTGGTCGCGGTGTTCGGCGGTCCCCCGCCGCTCCGCCTCGGCGCTGAGCCGTTCGTACATCCGCGCGAACCGCGGATTCTGGAATCCGGAGAGATCGCTCATGGCCCCAGTAAACTCCGCTGGTGCCCAAGCTGTGGACCGGGACGATCGAAGCGCACCGCCGTGCGGTCGTCGACGCCACACTGGACACCGCGGCGGCCTTGGTGGCCGAGCACGGGCTGCGCGGGGTGACCATGTCGCAGATCGCCGAACGCACCGGCATCGGCCGGGCCACCCTGTACAAGTACTTCCCCGACGTGGAAGCCATCCTGCTCGCCTGGCACGACCGGCACGCCGGGGCCCACCTCGAACAGCTCGCCCGGATCCGGGACCGGACCGAGGATCCCGGCCGGCGGCTGGCGGCGGTGCTCGAAGCGTTCGCGGCCGGCACGCAGGAGCGGGCCCGGCACCAGGAGCACCAGACCGCGGAGCTGGTCGCGTTCCTGCATCGGGACGAGCACCTCGAGCCGGTCGGGCAGCGGCTGCGGACGCTGGTCCGTGACCTGCTCGCCGACGCCGCGGCGGCCGGCCACGTGCGCACCGACATCGGTGCCGACGAGCTGGCCGGGTACTGCCTGCACGCGCTCGGTGCGGCCGCCACGCTGCCGTCCAAGGCCGCGGTGCGCCGCCTGGTCACCCTGACGCTCGCCGGTCTGCGCCCTTCCTAGGGTGGTGCGCATGCTGATGGAACGGTTCCGCGCGGTGGACACGACCGCGATGTGCGACGCCGACAAGACGACGCGGGTGATGACCTCGGCGATCCGGCCCCGGTCGGCGCAGACCCGGGTGTGCGGCCCGGCCTACACGGTGCGCTGCGACGCCGACTTCCTGCCGGTGCTGCGCGCGGTGGAGACGGCCGCCCCCGGTGCCGTGATCGTCGTGGACGGCGGCGCCAGGGAGGTCGCGCTCGGCGGCGAGCTGTTCGCAAGGGGTGCCCTGGTGCGGCGGCTCGGCGGGATCATCGTGGACGGCGGCTACCGGGACACCGGGTACGTGTCGGGCTGCCCGCTCCCGGTGTACAGCCGCTATCTCACGCCGATGGCGGGCACCGCGTCCGCGCTCGGCGAGCTGGGTGTTCCGGTCACCTGCGGCGGCGTCACCGTGCATCCCGGCGACCTGATCATGGCCGATGACGAGGGCATCGTCGTGGTGGACCCGGCCCGGGTGGACGCCCTGCTCGACGCGGCCACGGCCGTCAAGGAGGTGGAGCACCGCCTGATCGCGCTGCTCGACTCCGGCGGCACCCTCAGCGACGGGCTCAACCTGGCCGACCACGTCGCCGCGCGCACCCGGGGCGAGCAGTCCGCGCTCACCTTCCTCGCGCACTAGGACTTCCGCGCCGGGCCGGCGAGGGTGCGATGTACAGGATCTGGAACATGGTTCGGTATATCGAACAACCGCGAGGGTGCCATGCGATCCCCACTCGTGCCCGGCGCCGGACTTCCTGGTCTGGCAGAAGTGGAAGCTCGGGTGGCTGGACAGCGACACCGGTGTGCTGATCTACCAGATCGACTCCGCGATCAACTCCGGCTCCGGCCCGGTCCGGATCATCGACGCCCACCCGGCCAGCACCGTCTGCGGAGGTCCCTTCAACGACGTCACCTTCGACCTCGGCACCGGCGAGGTATCCAGCTACAGCGCCGCGGGCCCACGGTTCGACCTGCTCGCCCGGACCACCGCCGGTGGCTACACGATCCGGGTGAACCGCGCTTGACCGCGGTCAAACGGACGGGTTCTCGATGAAGGTGATCACGTTGCCGTCGGGGTCGGTGACCGAGGCGAGGTGGGCGTTCTTGTCGGTGGCGGTGACCGGTCCGAGGGTGATGCCGCGGGTGGCCAACTCCGACGTGTGTGCGGCCAGATCGGCCACGGCGAAGTTCAGCGCGGTGTGGCCGGCGCGGGCCGGGTCGTGGAAGACCGAAACCCATGCGGTGTCGGTGAGGTGCCAGTCGGCGAGCCCGGGCATCGGCCGGGCGTCCGGCGCGCGGCCGAGAAGTCGCTGGTACCAGGCGGTGCCGGCGGCGTGGTCGCCGACCGGGACGACGCCGAGCAGCTTGCTGATGGACATGGCGGTTTCCTTTGCTGGTCAGGAGAGTTCGGCGGCGAGTGCCTTGAGCTGGTCGCCGGTGCCCTGTTCGCGCCAGCGGGGTTGCTCGAGGTCGTCCAGGAAGGTGCCCTGCTCGGTGAGCAGCAGGCGGGTGCCGGCCTCGGTCGGGGCGAGTTGGACGGTGGTGAGCGAGACGGTGGCCGGGACCGCTTCCTGGTACAGCACACCGGTGTAGACGATCCGCTCGTTGGGCACGATGTCGTGGTACACCGCCTCGAACCGCAGCGCCGGACGGTCCTCGATCGCGGGCGCGAGCACGCTTTCCGTGCCGCCGACCCGGAAGTCGAGTCGATGCTCGCCGGTGAGCGCGGTGAACCAGCGCGCCTTGGTCGCCGGGTCGGCCCAGGCGGCGAACACCCGCTCGGGCGTGCAGGGGTAGTCGCGTTCGAGGGTGAACGTGGTGTGCAGGACGGTCATCGTGGTTCTCCTCCTTGGTGATCGTCGCCGGTGAGCAGGTCGCCGAGCCGGTCGAGGCCGCGCTCCCATGCGGTGCGCTGGCCGTGCAGCCAGTCCTCGGCCGCACGCAGCCCGGCGGGCTCCAGTCGACAGGTTCGGACCCGCCCGACCTTGGTGGAGTTGACCAGGCCACTGGCCTCGAGCACCTGCAGGTGCTGTACGACCGCCGCGAGCGACATGGGCAACGGCCGGGCCAGTTCGCTCACCGAGGCCGGACCGCGGGCGAGCCGTTCCACGATCGCCCGCCGCGTCGGATCGGCCAACGCGTGCAGCACCCGGTCCAGCTGATGGTTAAGCACTTACTTGACTATAGGCGGTCCCATGCCCATAGTCAAGTAAGTGCTTAAGTATTGTTCCTGGGATGCACCTGGCCGGCCCGGAGCGGCGGCTTGGGGCCGGCCAGGTTCCCCCATCCTCAGATGTTGTCTATCGTCACGCCCGCGAACACCGTCTGGGATCCGCCGGGCACGCTGAACCCGGAGACCCGGATCTTCCATTCACCCGGGGTCAGTCCGGTGACCGACACCTTCTCGTAGACGCTGCCGATCGAGAGGCTGCTGCCCACGACCGCCCCGTTGGGAGCGATCAGCCGCAGGTCGATGTCGTTGTGCGTGGCCGGAGCCTCGGGCCACCAGATCGCGGCGCGCAGCGGGCCGTTGAAGAACACCGTCGAGTTGAACACCGGGATGTCCACCGACTGGCCGCCGGCGATCGTGACCTGCTGCGGGAAGCTGGAGCTCTGGCCGGGCACCGGCAGCCTGATCGGGCCCGCCCCGGTCGTGTTGTCCAGGAACGAGGTGCTCGTGCCGCGCGCGATCAGCTGGGCGTAGACGAACCCCGGCGGCGCTTCGTTGGCAGCGAACAGGAAGCTGCGCAGGTAGGCCGCCGCACCGCCGGCCTGCGCGGTCGCGCAACTGGTCCCGCCGAACACCTGGGTCGAGGTGTCGCTGACATTGCTCGCGGTCTCGGTGTTGGTCGGGGTCTGGATGTCCGGCTTGGTCCGGCCGTCCGGCGCCGGGCCTCGGCCCTGGCTGAGCGACGTAATGCCGGTGCGAACGTCGAACGCGCCGATCCCGATCACCTTCTGCGCCACCGCGGGCGACCGGACCGACCCCGGGATCGGGTTGCCGTTCTGGTCCGCGCCGAAGTTGCCGTTCGCGGCGATCACCACCGCGCCGGCGTCGAAGGCCCGGTCCGCCGCGGCGGCGATCAGGCCGTTCTCGTTCTCCACCGCCTGCATCTCGGCCACGATCGTCCGGTCCATGATGTTCACCGCGGTCTGGAACCCGCGGATGGCGGCGTCCCGGTTCAGTCCGGCCCGCAGCTGACCGGTCACCGGATCGACGATGCAGTCGTAGACCTTGATGCTGTCGGTGGTGATCGCGGAGATGCCGCGCAGCCGGTCGCCGAGGTTGGCGTTGCCGGTCATGATCGCCATCGTGGACGTGCCGTGGTTGCCGCAGGTGTCGCTGATGCTGCCGCTGCCGGTCTCGTCGCGCAGCAGCCACGGCCGCGGCGGGTTGAACATGGTGTGCGTGCTGCGCACCCCGGTGTCCAGGATCCCGGCGAAACCGCGGTTCAGCGCGCCGGTGTTGAAGAACGGGTCGGTGCCCATCCGGATCCGGGCCTCGATCTCGTCGTTGGCCGGGTCGCTGTCCGGCGGCGCCTCGCCGGTGTGCACCGGCTCGATGTAGGTCACGTCGGCGCGCTTGGCCAGCCCGGCCACCGCCGACCGCGGCGCGTCCACCACCATGCCCTTGACCAGCCAGTAGCTGCTCAGCGTGTGGATGTCCATGCGCGCCAGGTCGGCGCCCAGCGCCTGGTATTCCGCCTGCCGGCGGCTCCGGATGCCGGACACCAGCGCGTCCGCGTCCCGTTGCTTCTGCGCGTTGGCACCGGAATCCCGGGCCAGCGCGGGATCGGCGTCGGGGAACCGGGGCATCACCACGTCGTCGGTGAACCCGACGATCAGCTTGATCCGGTCGCCGCCCTTGGGATCGGCCAGCGCCGTGGCCAGCATCGGATCGATCTTGCCAGGGGGCTTCGGCTCGGCCTGCGCCGGCTTGGCGTACGGCTCCGCGGCGAACACCGGCACCGAACGCTCCACCCTGGTCCGCACCACCGTTCCGTCCGGGCGCATGTCGACCCGGTAGCCCAGCACGGTCGTCGTGGCTCCCGCCGGCTCCGGCGCGCCGATCGCGACCGGTTGCCCGGAGGCGACCAGCCCGGCTGCCGCCGCCACCACGGCCACGGTGCGAACAAGTGAACGTCTGCTCATCTGCTGCCCTCCCAGTCCGCGTTGTTGCTGCGGTCGCAAACCCTGACCAGGAGCGGTGGGAACCCGATGGGCAAACGGTGGGTTCGCTCAGCGCTGCAACGCGGTCACCGGCTGCACCCGGGTGGCCCGCAACGCCGGGAGCAGGCCGGCGAGGAGACCGGCGGCCGCGCAGCAGCCGGCGGCGCGCAGCGCGGTACCGGGATCGATCACCGGCAGCCAGCCGTTCCACAACGAGACGCCCGCGGTGACGGCGAGGCCGAGGAACGCACCGGCCGTACCGCTGAGCGCCCCGAGAACCGTGGTCTCACAGAGCAACTGGGTGAAGATGTGCCGGCGGCGGGCGCCGACGGCCCGGCGCAGACCGATCTCGGCCCGGCGGGCGGCGATGCTCGCGGTGGCCGCGTTGCCGATCGACACCGTGCCGATCACCAGGGAGATGGCGCTGATCAGCAGGGTGGACCGGGCCAGGTCGGACTCGACCTCGCGGCGCAGCGTGCGCGGATCCGGCGGGGCGATGGCCCGCAGCGCGTCGGGTGCCGCCGGGTGCAGGGCCAGCGGCGCCTGGTGACCGATCAGTTGCGCGGCGCCGGGCGCGGTCTCGACGACGATGTCGCGTTCGGCGTCCGGGGTTGCGTCGGCGAGCCGGTTCGCGGTGCTGAACGGCATGATCACCGAGTGCAGGGCCTCCGGCCGGCGGCGCACGTCGTCGTAGATGCCGGCCACGGTGTAGGCGCGGTCGTCGATGAACACGGCCGCCTGCGTCCGGTGCAGGCCGAGTTCGCCGGCCAGCGCGCGGGGCAGCAGCACCAGCCGGGCCGCGGCGGACTCGTCGAACGCGGTGAACAGCCGGCCCTGCACCAGGTTCGGGGCGAGCACCCGCAGCGCCTCCGGGTCGGCACCCATGATCCGCGCGGCCGGACCACCCGACCCGCCGGCAAGCCGGGTCACCGGGCGCTCGGCCAGCGTCACCCGGGGCCCGGCGGCGACCACACCGGCCAGTCGGCGCAGCCGGTCCACCGGTTCGGCGTGCTGCCAACCGTTGTCCAGCCCCGGATCCTCGGCCTTGACCACCACCTCGGTCGCCCGGCGGAGGTCGAACGCGGAGGAGACCTGTTGGCTCAGCGTGGAAACCAGTCCCAGGGTGCTGACGAACGCCGCGGCGGCGAGCAGCGTGCCGAGCGCGGTCAGCAGCGACCGGCCGGGAAAGCGGGTCACCGACAACCACGACTCCCGGGCGAGGTCGCCGGGGCGCAACCGCGGCGCCGCGATGCCCAACCGGGCCCGGTCCGCCCGCCCGGCCCTCACCGGACGACCTCGGTGACGGTGCCGTCGACCACCCGCAGGCCCCGGTCGCCCTCGGCCGCCACCCGCTCGTCGTGCGTGACCACGACGACGGTGAGGCCGGCGGTGTTCAGCTCGCGCAGCAGGGCGAGCACGGTCGCGGTGGTGGCGCTGTCCAGGTTGCCGGTCGGCTCGTCGCACAGCAGCACCCGGGGCCGGCCGGCCACCGCGCGGGCGATCGCCACCCGCTGGCGTTCCCCCCCGGAGAGTGTGCGTGGATCGGCATGCCGGCGATGGCCGAGCCCGACCCGGTCCAGCGCGGCCACCGCCAGCCGCCTGCGGGTCCGCCGGGCGTGCCGGCCGTAGAGCATGCCCAGTTCGACGTTCTCCACCGTGCTGCGCCCGGCAAGCAGGTGGAACGCCTGGAACACGAACCCGAACAGCTGGCCGCGAATGCCGACCCGGACCCGCTCGCCGAGCCCGGCGGTCTCCACGCCGCATACCCGGTACGAGCCGCCGTCCGGCCGGTCCAGCAGCCCGATCACGTTGAGCAGCGTGGACTTTCCGGACCCGGACGGCCCGGTGACCGTGACGTACTCCCCTTCGGTGAGCGTCAGGTTCGCCTTGCGCAGCGCGGAAACCGGATGCCCGTCGTCATAGGTGCGGTCGATGCCGGTCAGCTCGAGCATGTCAGCCGCCCTTCCCCACGATCACCGCGGTACCGGCGGTCAGCTCGGCGGGGCCGGCGACCTCCACCCAACCGCCGGCGATCCGGCCGGTGGTGACGGTGAGATCCGCGGTCGTCCCGTTTGGACGGAGTGCGGTGACGAACGTGGTTCCGTCCGGCCGGGACAGCACGGCGGTGAGCGGAACGGCCAACACCGGCTCGGTCCCGACCGCCGCGGCGATGTCCACCCGGACCGCGCGGCCGGCGGTGCCGGGCAGCGGTTCGCCGGCGAACGCCAGGGTCACCTCGACCCCGGCGGTTCCGTCCGGGCCGGTCGCCACCTCCGTGCCCACCGCGGCGACCGTGGCCGGGGCCCGCCGGCCGGTGGCGTCGTCGAACACGGTCGCCTGCTGCCCGGCGGTGAGCAGCTTCGCCTGCTCCGCCGTGGTGCGCGCGGCGACGAAGTCGGGCTGCCCGTCCAGCGAGACGATCGGCGCCTTCGGGTCGGTCAGCACGCTGCCCACCCGCACGTGCACCGCGCTGACCGTGCGGCCCGGCCGGTCGATCAGCAGCACGGCGGAGCGCTTCAGGCCCGTGCCGGCGGCCGGGTCGGGACCGGCCGCCGGCGGGACCCACCCGCTGCCGGCGTACAGCCGGTGGATGGCCTCCTGGGTGGCGGCGTCAAGGACTCCGGTGCGCGGTGCGCCGTGCCCGAGCCGGCGCAGCGCCGCCTGCACCGCGACCACGTCGGCGCCCCGGTCCCCCGGCGCGATGTCGCGGTAGAGCGGGAACGGCAGCACCAGCGCGAACATCGGCTGGTCGGCCCGGGCGATCACCACGTCTCCCTCGGCCAGCGTCCGTCCACTCTGGACGGACACCTTGGTCACCACGCTGTCCTCGCCGACCGCGGCGGCCGGTGGCGGCAGCGGGGTGCTCGCACCGGCGGTCACCTGCCCGCGCAGCACGATCGGCTCGGCCAGCACCCGCCGCTCGGCGGTGGCGGTGACCGGCGACGCTGGCGGTGGCGCCGCGTCGGCGGCGGCCTGCTCCGGCGACCGGAGCCGGGGCCCCAGCACGGTACCGGCCAGCACCAGCGCGGCCAGCGTGACGGCGGTGACCCCGGCCGTCACCAGGAAGCGGCGGCGCGCCATCAGGATCCGCTCGCGATCCCGGCCGCGTGGCGGGCCATCTCCTCGACCTTCGGGTTCAGCTCGTCGATCCAGGTCCGGTACTTCTCCACGTAGCGCGCCTGGACCCGTTGCACCCCGGCCAGTTGCGCGTCCACCCGGCCGGTCTCCCGGCCGCAGTGGAACCAGGCGACGGCCAGCTCGGACTCCGCGGGCGTCGGGATGTACCTTCGCGGCGGGATGGCCGGACCCACCTCAACGGTTCCCGGCCTGCGCACCGGTTCCCAGGTCTCCTCGGCCCCGGTTTCCAGGTGGCCGTAGGCGATCCCGAACAGCCGGTGGCTGGGCGTCTTGCGGAACGCGTCCTGGTCCGGTACGGCGTAGCCGCGCCCGGCCATGCAGTTCATCAGCTTGCCCGGGAGGTCGGCCGGCAGCTCGGCGTCCACGTCCCGCCGGTACGGGGCCAGCGCGTTGACCAGGTCGCTGTAGGCGGTGCGGACCTCCCGCGCGGCCGGGCCGAGGCGATCCCAGGCGAGCTGGGCGCAGCGCTCGGACGCGGCGTCGTAGTTCGGGTCGGTGCTCACCACCCGAGCGGGCTCGCCGCCGAAGTCCCGGCCGAACCCGGTACGCCGGGCCTCGTCCTCGCTGGTGGGTCCGAAGTCGCGGGCGGAGACGGTGAGGAACCCGAACGGGTCCTGCGGCCGGGCCAGGTGATGGTCGCGGTCGTGCGGGTAGCCGGCATCGGCCAGGCAGGTGTTCCGGATGCGTTGCTGCGCATGGTCGATCAGGCCCACCTGCTCGCTGCGCACGATGTCGAAGGGCTGCTTGGCGTCCGGCCCGTCCGGTTGCCCCTGACCGGGTGCGGCGGGATCCGTGCTACAGCCGGTCATCGTGAATACCAGGCCGCACAGCGCGAGCAGCAACCGGCCGGCCACCGTTCGGTGTCGCATGAGGACGTTCCTTCCCCCTGGCCGTGGGGGGGGGGGGGGGGGGGGGGG
>NZ_DASUCC010000043.1:0-29763 GCF_035762905.1 Actinophytocola sp. | reverse complement strand
CGACGTCTACGCCGGCGTCAGCGCAGCCTGGCACGCCTTCCTCGACCTCGCCGGACTCATCCCCGGACTCGGCGAACTCGCCGACGGCCTCAACGCCCTGTCCTACCTCGCCGAAGGCGACCCCACCAACGCCGCCATCTCCGCCGCCAGCATGATCCCCCTGGTCGGCGACCTCGCCAAAGGCGCCCGCTACGCCGACGATGTCGCTGGCGTGATCAAAGGTGCCTGCAGCTTCTCCGGCGACACCAAGGTCCTCATGGCCGACGGCACCACCCAACCCATCCAAGACATCAAAGTCGGTGACCAGATCCTGGCCACCAACCCCGACACCGGCGAGCACGGCCCCCGCACCGTGACCACCGTCCTGGCCCACCAAGACACCCTGCTCAACCTGCTCACCACCGACGGCGCCACCATCACCACCACCGAAGACCACCCCTTCTACAACACCACCACCCACCAATGGCAACCCGCCAACCAACTCAACCCCGGCCACCAACTCCACACCCCCGACGGCCTCACCGTCACCGTCCGTGGGCTGGACAAGCACACCGCACGCAACGCCACCGCCTACAACCTCACCATCCACGACCTCCACACCTACTACGTCCTCGCCCACACCACCCCGGTCCTGGTGCATAATCAGTGTGGATCGATGTCGTCGGCTATTGGCGAGGACAGTTTCTTGGCCAAGGCGGCGCAACAGGCTGGGCGCAACCAGCGAGTTCAGCAGGAAATGGATGGCCTGTTCAAACAACTCAGCGAAGGAAACATGAACCCTGGAATTGGCACCAAGTCCCTGGCGGGCACGGACGTGTCCTATGCTAGAGGGCGGAACGGTGCACGTCTTTTCTTTAGAAGTGTTAACGGTGGAATGCAGATTGTTGGTAAAGCGGACAAGGGTAATGAGTCGGCTGTCATCAGAAGGCTGATTGAACTCTATGGCCGGTGATCCGTTGCTGAAAGTTCAGCTCCATGGTGCTGAGGCTACGTTCATGCTTGGCGCGGGAGATGACGTGGAGACCGTGGAGAACGTGGACGTGGAAGTCACGTTTGCTGATGGCAGTCGGTGGGGCGCTACCGTCTTGTCGCTTGCTGAAATCGGCCGCATAATGGATCGATGGGAGGCCACTGGCGAGGGCCTCGGTGGGAGCTACTTCCAGTGCCCCGACATGATTATTGTGAGATGTGGTGGAGTTGTCGCCATTGCGGAGATGTTGAACGGCCTAGTTGATTCCGGCGAGTTTCGAAGTGTACTGGCGCGAATTGACATCGAGGAATGATCGGGGGGTGCGGCACGGCGTCAGACACCACCTGCCGATGCCTGCACCTGGTGGCCGATCAGAGGGCCGTCGTCTCCATTCTGGCCGAAGGCGACCCCACCAACGCCGCCATCTCAGGTGTAGTCATGGTCCCCTTCGCCGGCGATCTCGCCAAGGCAGCCCGTTACGCTGTCAAGGCAGGGGGTGGCGGGAAAGTACTCTGGACGTCATGGCAGAACTATCCGAAAGTGACCTTAAACAGTCGGGGAGTACGCGCTGGTCGGTGGCCGCCTCTACGCCAGGCATGCGGTTGACCGCATGCAGCCGTCAGGGCTCGGGGACGCCGGCTGGAGCGAGCGGACCGGGACGCAGTGTCTCACCGAACTACATCGAGGATGTCCTCGGTAGCGCAAAGGGTGTGCCGGTAAAAGGGCCGAAAGATGAGAGTAGAATGTACTTTACGAGTGGCTCGATCCAGGTCATAACCGACGATGAATGTCAACAATCGTACAATTGTTGACTCGGTCCTGATGGCGATGGACGAACTCGTCGCCGGTCGACTGACGGTTGAGGACGTGCAAAGGAGGCTCCAGACCAGCATGGGCTTGTTGGAGCGTGATGGCTCAGATATCGCATCGGCGATACACTTGGCTGAAGCCGACCTCGAAGAGATCCGGGTTTACGAGGCCCATTGACGAGCAGCGCCCTGCGGCAGTTTTCCGCCTCGACACGCTGCGCGCCGCGCTCGAGTCCGAACTGGGCGTCGACCCATCATAGTGAGTTGGTCCGTGGCGGTGGGCCGGTCGATGGTTGCGGTGTCCGGCTGGTTGTCCTGGACCGGGTTGGGATGGTTTCGGTGCGTGGGCCGGACATTCTGTGTGTCGGCGTAGGTGCCGAAATCCTCGAAAGACGCGAACCGGGGTGATTCGGTGCGGCTTGGCATGACGGTCATGGTGTTGATTGATCCTATCGGAGAGCAGCTCCGGCTGGGGATTGCGTGGAATGGGCAACGAAGATTTCAATGATCCCGCCGTCGGATGCGCGTCGGTGATCCGCAGGCCCGACGGTGCGGTGGTCACCAGACGCTCGATGCTGTCCCGACGCGCGGCGTCCGTGCGTAACATCAGGTATTCGCGGACGACGGCCACGATGAGCGATACCACGATGGCCACCACACCACACCCCACCCACCCATGATCGCCGCCTCCTTGCCGGTGCGCTCACGTGAGTACTCGCGACAAGCGACGTTCGTGTCTACAAACACAGTCAACACCACGTGGCTGGCTGCTGTTGACCGGGCGGGGTAGCCGGTCACCCGCGCATGATCCAACGCCTGCCACGTGAGGCACCGGCGTAGTGGGATTTCGAGGGATCGATGCAACTGACGGCCCAGTGTAGGGCGATGATCAGGGTCGTAGATACGGCACCCGGACGTGGGATGGCGGCCACGCCTGCCGCTAAAGAACGGCAGGCCACCGGTCAGCGTGGGTGCCAGGCGGGCAGTTGGGGCCAGCATTGTGCGGGTTTCGCGGTGCCGGGGATAGCGATGCGGACGCGGAACAGTCGACGGGATCGCCCGCCCGACATGTAGGGCAATCCGGGGTGAAGTCCGATCCATTGACGATCATGAGCTGCGGTGGCCTTGGCGTTTCGTCAATTGGCCGCAGCGGGTCGGTTTGGGGTGGAGTGTCTCCAGGTGTCCGCACGCGCGGATGATCTCGGGGCGTTGGTCGGGTGTGCTGTCTTTGAGTGCGGTGGTGAGTCGGGTGGTGCGGGAGCGTTCCTGTACGACTGTCTGGCAGAGGGAGAGCGCGGCTCGGGTGAGTGCGGTGATCGCGGTGGCGGTCAGTGCTGTGGCTGGGATCAACCAGGTAGCCTCGGTGAGCAGGTTCGCTGGCATCGGTCGCTCCCTGCGCGGTTATGGCGTGATGGTGTGCGTGCCGTCCGCGATGGCCCTGAGATTCGCGATGTCGCGGATGACCAGATGCTGCCGTCCGGTGGTGATCAGTTGGCGGACCTTGAAGATGCGGATGATCTTCTTGATGGAGTCGATCGAGGCGCCGGTGAAGGTGGCGAGGTCGCGTTGGCTGATGGGCAGGGTGGTGCCGTCCGCGCTGGGGTGGCCGAGGCCGGTGTCGGCGAGTTCGATCAGTGCCTTGGCTAAGCGGCGTTCGACGGCCAGGTCCGATTCGACGATCTTGCGGGTCGCCTGGTCGAGTTGGGTATGCGCGGCGATGAGTTGCGCGTGCATCGCGCGGGGGTGGTCGTAGAGGAACCGCAACCAGTCGTCGCCGGGCACGTGCAGTACTACGACTTCGTCCAGGGCGATGATGCCCGCCGAGCGCGGTTGGTGTCGCAGGGCGGCCATCTGGCCCACCATGTCGCCGGGTCCGCGGATGGCGATGAGTCGGGGTGGCTCGCCCGCCACGACCTTGACGTGTCCCTCATTGATCAGCAGCGTGAAGTCGGACTGTTCCCCTTGACGCATGAACAGGTGGCCGGGGGGTCGACGCAGCACTTGGCCGAGGGACTGCAGTACGGACAGCTCCTCGGCCGTGAGAACGGGCGCGCCTTGGAGGAAGAGTGCATCGGCCACGTAGCTAAGTGTAATAATACACCTATGTGGCGAGCAAGGGTTTCCCGGGGTGTCCGGTGGCAGTGTGGGGGTCAGGGGTTCGAGCCCCCTCAGCTCCACTTCTCGGGCAAGTCTTCTATGGCCGGCGTTTCGCCTGGTCGGAAGACACCTCTCATTTTCGCCATGATCCCGTCCCAGGGTCGGTGTTGATCGCGGTGTGCACCGATCTGGAGCAATTCTGGAGCACTCCGAACTGTCGAGCGGGGTGTTGATGGTCGGCGCTCGACGCGTTTGACCTGGGCTTTCTGCCTTACTTGGGTTCTGGGTGGGATGGTGCGCTGCGCGGGAGCCGTGTGGGGTCACGTGTATGTGGTGCGCGGTGGGGTCGGTTGTCGGTCGGGCGGTGGTCGGTGGTGGCGTGCTTCCAGCGTCGTTCGAGTTTCTGGAGGAGTCGGGTTTCGATTTCGGGTGCGACGTGGCTGTAGACCTCGACGAGTCGGTTGGATAGATGGTGGCCCAGTCGGCGGGCTTGGGCGATTTCGGGGATGCCGTCGGCGATGAGCCAGGTCTTGTGGCTGTGCCGTAGCCCGTGAATTGTCAGCCCGGGCCGTACTGGGCGGGTGGCTTTACGGAGATTGCCGTCGACGGCTGGCCGAAATACCCGTCGGTCGAATGTGCTGCGCCGCAGCGGATAGCCCTGTGGGCTGGTGAACACAAATGGTTCAGCATGGTTGCGAAGATGCTCCCGAAGCTTCGTTACGAGGAATGGCGGCAGGGTGATAGTGCGGGCCGACGCGGGGGTTTTGGGTGGCCCAAGACAGAGCCGCCGGGCTGACTCGTGCAGGGTGCCGATGTCCGGGTCGATGGTGATCGTCCCGCGGTCGAGGTCCACTTGGTCGCGCTGCAGGCCGGCCATCTCGCCCCACCGGCAGCCAGTCCACGCGGTGGTGATCACCAACAGCCCGGCCCACGGGCCGCCGAGCCGGGCGGCTTGGTCGGCGATGCGCAGCACCTGGTCGGGCATCGCCCAGACCCGGTGCTGCGCAGGGTGGGGGAGTGGTCCCGGCGGCGACCGCGCCGCCGCCGGTGGCGGACCGGGTTGGCCGGGATCAGCCGTTCGTCGACGGCGTCGTCCAGGATCATGGACAGCACGGTGCGCAGGGTGACCACGGTGGAGGCCGCATAGCGCTGTCGGAGCTGTTTGAGCCACTCGGCCACCGCTGAGGCGGTGATCTCGCCCAATTCGAGCTGGCCCCAGCGGGGCAGGATATGCAGCCGTAGACACCGTCGGTAGTTCTCCTCGGTGCGGGTCTCCACGTCGATCATGTCAATCCAGGTGCCCACCCATTCGGCCAGCCGGGTCCTGGCCCCGGCCGGATCCAACCAGCTCCCGCGCCGCTGATCCACGCGCATGTCCTGCAGGTACTCCGCCGCGGCGCTGCGGGTGGCGAAACCCGACACCGACCCGCACCCGGTACGGCTGCGATAGCGCACCCGCCATGACCGCCGCCCGGTCTGCTCCACCCACGCCATGACACCCTCCTTGGATCCCAAAACTGGTGGACACCGTGATGCGCCCACCCAGGCGGCACCGCAAGTCGATCAGGCACAAGGCGGTCCCGCGACCAAAGGGCACTGAGCGCAGACGCTCGCGTTCTCCTCGGCGTGGGTGGGGCTGTCGGAGTTGGCCGACGTGCCGACGTGAGGTTCCGATCTCTAGCTCAGCCGCCTTCGACGAGGCGCGGTCAGCAACAGGTGCGTAGGTAGGTCTGCAGGTCGGTGAGGGCTTGGAGGGCGCCGTCGCGGTCGGCGCGGTAGCGCACGATTTTGCCGTCGCGGCGGGAGGTCACGATGTGGCCGCGGCGCAGCAGGGTGAGTTGTTCGGAGGCGGTGGATTGGCTGATACCGGCGCGCTCGGCGATCTCGCCGACGGAGAGTTCGGTGCCGCGGGCGAAGAGCAGCATGATGCGCTGCCGGGTCGGGCTGGCCAGTGCCTTGAGGAAGTCATGCGTGGTGGGGGCCAGCCCGAGCAGTTCGCCCTGGGCGCAGCAGGTTTCGTCGGTCGGACTCGCGCGGTCCGCGCCGGCTGTCGGGTCGGCCAAGGGGTTCACCGTCCTCTCCACCCCATCATATCGTCATTTCACGAATCAACGATATGATGGATGGGTGACGTCGTCTGAGCCGGTGATCATTGTCGGGGCCGGGCAGTCCGGGTTGGCCGCCGCGCGTGCGGTGCGGGACCTGGGGCTGCGGGCGCTGGTGCTGGAGGCTGGTGGCGAACCGGTGGGGTCGTGGCCGGGCTACTACGACAGCCTGACCGCGTTCTCGCCCGCCCGCTACAGCGCGCTGTCGGGGGTGCCGTTTACCGGCGATCCGGACCACTATCCGCGCCGCGACGAGGTGGTCGACTATCTACGGCACTACGCCGCGGGCCTGGATGTGGAGATCCGCACCGGCATCCGGGTGAGCGCGGTGCGGGCCGACGGCGCGGGCTTCCTGGTGCACACCGCCGGTGGCGAGACGATCCGCGGGGCGGGCGTGGTGGCCGCCAGCGGATCGTTCGGCAATCCGCACCTGCCCGAGCTGCCTCGCCAGGAGGACTTCACCGGAGCCCGGCTGCATGTCGCGGACTACCGCAGCCCCCAGCCGTATGCCGGGCAGCGGGTGGTCGTGGTGGGGGCCGGCAACTCGGCCGTCCAGGTCGCCTACGAGCTGGCCCAGATCGCCACGGTGACGCTGGCGACCCGACGGCCGGTGCGGTTCCTGCCCCAGCGCATCCGCGGCCGCGACGTGCACTACTGGCTGCGGGCTACGGGTTTCGACCGGCTGCCGGCCGCCTGGTCGGTCCGCGCCGCACGCGGCGTCACCCCTGTGCTGGACACCGGGATCTACCGCGCGGCGTTGCGGGCCGGACAGTTGGACCGCCAGCAGATGTTCACCGGATTCGACGGCGATCATGTCCGGTGGCCGGATGGCACCGCGGAAAAGGTGGACACGGTCATCTTCGCCACCGGATACCGGCCCGACCTCGGCTATCTGGAATCGTTGCGCGCGCTCGACGCCGGCGCGCTCCGGCACACCGGCGGCGTCTCCACCACCCACCCGGGCCTGGCCTACGTCGGGTTGGAGTTTCAGCGGTCGTTCGCCTCCAACACGCTGCGCGGCGTGCACCGCGACGCCCGCCACGTCATCGCCCGGCTGGCCGCACACCTGCGCGCTACGGCTGCTACCCCGGCCGGCCGGATCAGGAACGTCCGGGCTGGCTGAGCGCGACGGTGGCCCGGGCCACCCCGGTGGTGGTCAGCCAGGTACCCACCACCTTGGCGCCGATCAAGGTCCGGTTCACCGAATCCCACAGCAGGATGGTGTCCGCCTGGGCCAATGCCAGCAGCGCGGTCATCGCCGCCGGGCTGGGCGCGATCGTGTGCTGCTGGTCGTCCTCGGTCACGATCGAACCGGCCGTCGTCCCCGTCGGGGCCGGCGACCCAGTTGGCGTTGAGAACCTTGACCTGTCGCGTCTGCTCACTCGCACCCGGCACAGGGCGCTCCCCTCAGTTCTGTTGCCACTGCCTATCGGCGTGATGAGCAGACCCTAGAACCCTGATCCGACAGGTCCGGGAATCTCTGGCGCAACCGGGCGGAGTTGACGTTCGGCGTGGCGCGTTGGTCCAGGTGAGGGGCATATGCAACGCTGCTTGGGACGGGGCTGTGCCCATCGGCGTGTCAGGAGAACCGCGGGCCACGAAGCCGCTTATCATCGTCTCCTGCAGGTACATCCGCGCGCCATCAGTCCACATGCGACTGCCGATCAGCATGGCACGGAGTCCCCAGAACATCTGATGTGACCTGTCGATCGCCGGTCCACCAAGAGGCGGACTTCGTTGCTGGGCGTGGCGCGTTGGTGCAGGTGAGGGCTTATGTCACCCTGAACCGGGGCGGAGCTGTGCCCCTCGGCGTGTCGGCACAACGGTGTGCAACGTGGACGCTTACGATGCGGTCTTGCGGGTACATCCGCGCGCCCACAGGTAGGTTCGGGTGTCGGTGTCGCGTGTCCGCGGCCGTCGCACGTGTGAGACGCTTGGGCGGGCGGAGCTGTGTTCCCAGCGTTGCCGCGACCGCGATGAGTCGGCCCGAGCCGCGTGTCTGCCGGTGTTGATCTTCCTCGAACGTATGCTGGTGTAGCGCAGCTGAGCTGTGCCCAATTGATGATCGTGAAGCCCGTGGAGCCGTAGGGTCCGCGGGCTTCGTGCTGTCCGGGGAACGTCGACTGGGTGGCTCTCGAAGCGGGGGTGTCCGGATTTGTCATGGCTACGATCCGGCGCCCTCAGGCGGCACACCGTTGCCGCCTTTCTCTGTGAACAGGTTGAGGAGGTGGTTGGGGTCCGTGCGTGAGGTCCTGCCGTGGGTTCAGCACAACCTGGGTGTCTCGCCCTGGGTCGTCGCCGTCGTGCTCTTGGTGAGCGCGGCGGGCGGGCTGGTCACGGTGATCGGCAAGTTCCTTGCCATTTGGACGGCGGTCCGGTCGGCCGATCCGGCGCGGCGCGACAGTGCGTGCCGGGTGCTGGAGCTGTTGATCCGATCGCGGTTCGCGCGGCTTAGCGGCCGCTCCGGCAAGAACTCGTGATCCCGCAACTCGGGCTCTGACCGTAGTCAACAACGCCCGCGAGATTTGCGTTTGCTAATCCTGGGCTGGGTGTCCGCAGGGGTCGGGCGGGGTTGGGGTTAGTCACAGGGGTCGCGTCGGCGGGTGGTTCGGCGGGGGCGGTCGCGTAGCGGGCCGCCGGCGCGCAGGAGTTCTTCCATCAGTTTGAGGGGTTGGGCTTGGACGCGGTACCAGCTCCAGGTGCCGCGGCGTTCGCGGTCCAGGATGCCGGCGTTGACCAGGGTTTTGAGGTGGTGGCTGAGGGTGGATTGGGGCATGTCGAACTCGTCGGCGAGGTCGCAGAAGCAGGCTTCGCCGGCGGGGGCTTGGCGGACCAGGGCGACGAGTTGGACGCGGATGGGGTCGGAGAGCGCTTTGAACAGTTGCGCCACGGTGGCGGCGTCGAGGTCGTCGAGGGCGTCGTCGCCGGTCGGCAGGCCAGCGGCCAGCGTGAACACCCCCTCCTCGTCGATCACGATGGGTTCCCGGAGTCGGTGACATCATGAGCATGTTTGATGAACGTCCGGTGAACGCGATCCTACGTGGGGGACGAGGAACTGGTAACCAAGTCCGCGGATGGCCTTGATCCATTGTGGATTGTGTTCGTCGTCGCCGAGGCGTTTGCGTAGTCGCATGATGTGCACGGTGAGGGTGTTGCTCTTGCCGGGTGGGTTGCGCTCGCCCCAGACGCCGCGCAGCAGCTCGCGGCGGGTGACGACCGATCCGGCGCGTTCGGCGAAGTAGCGGATGAGCAGGAACTCCATGGGCGGCAGGTCGATGTGGACGCCGTCGAGCCACATCTGGGGCACGGCGCCGTCGATGCGCAGCCGGCCGAGGTCGATGGCCATCGGCCGGAGTTCGACGTGGTCGGGTTGGGGGGCCAGGGAGCGCAGCAGGGTGAGCAGTTCCACGGCGCGGTAGGGGCGGGGCACGACCATGGTCGCGCCGAGTTCGGTGGCTGTGGCGGCGAGCTCGCCGGACCCGGCGCCGGCGCCGACGATGATCGGCACGGCGGGGTCGTCGGCGCGCAGGATGGTGAGGAAGTCGGTGGGGCTCAGGCGTCCGGTGGCGGGGCCGAGGATGACGGCGTCGGGGCAGGTGCGGCCGACGATGAGCAGGGCTTCGGCGGGGTCGGGGCAGGTGCGGATCTCGATGGGTTGGCCGGCCAGGGCGGTGGTCAGGTCGTGCAGGATGTCGGTGTCGTGGTCGATGACGAGCACGGCGAGCCGGTCGGGTGCCCGTTCGCGGGCGGCCAGGCAGGCGCGGCGCCGGACGTGGAATTGGGAGTTGTCCGACTCCCAGGCCTGGATAGGGGAGCCTGTCATGGTGGTCAGCCGAAGCGGCCGGTGATGTAGGCCTCGGTGCGGGGGTCGTTGGGGTTGCTGAAGATGGTTTCGGTGGTGTCGAACTCGACCAGTTTGCCGGTGCGGTTGCCGTGTTCGTCGGCTTCTGCGGTGAAGAACGCGGTGCGCTGGGAGACGCGGGCGGCCTGCTGCATGTTGTGGGTGACGATGATGATCGTGAACGTTTTGGCCAGGTCGGCCATCAGGTCTTCGATCTTGGCGGTCGCGATCGGGTCGAGCGCGGAGCAGGGCTCGTCCATCAGGATCACTTCGGGTTTGGTGGCGATCGCGCGGGCGATGCACAGCCGTTGTTGCTGGCCGCCGGACAGGCCGTAGGCGTTCTGTTTGAGTTTGTCCTTCACCTCGTCCCACAGGGCCGCGCCGTGCAGCGCTTCCTCGACCGTGTCGTCCATGCTGTCCACTTTCATGCCGGTGACCTTGGGGCCGTAGGCGACGTTGTCGTAGATGGACTTGGGGAACGGGTTGGGTTTCTGGAAGACCATGCCGATCCGGCGGCGGACCTCGATCACGTCGACCGATGATCCGTAGATGTCCACGCCGTGGTAGGCCACCACACCCTCGACCCGGGCGGTGGGGATGAGGTCGTTCATCCGGTTGAGGCAGCGCAGCACGGTGGACTTGCCGCAGCCGGACGGGCCGATCAGCGCGCTGATCTCGGTGCTGCCGAAGTGCATGCTGACATCGGTGACGGCGAGGAAGTCGCCGTAGAAAACATTGAGGTCTTTGAGGGTGATCACGCCGTCAGGTGCTCCGAGCGGAGAGGTGTAGTTGTGACCGGCGCCGGGGTGGACCTGGGGCACCGGGGCATGGTGGGACTCGTCGGCTGATGTCACAGTGGTGTGCTCCGCATGGGTCATGGGTGGTGGCTCCTGTCACCAGCTGCGCTGGAAGCGGTTGCGTAGCCAGATCGCGACCGCGTTCATGGCCAGCAGGACGATGATCAGCAGCAGGATCGTGGCGTAGGCGAGGTCACGGAACGCCTCGCCGGGCTGCGGCACGAGGGTGGCGATCTGGTTGGGCAGGGTGGTGTAGCGCGAGAGCACCCCGTCGGGGTTGAACGTGACAAACGCGGCGGCGCCGACCAGCAGCAACGGTGCCGCCTCCCCGATCGCCCGGGACAGCGCCAGGATCGAGCCGGTGGCGATGCCCGGGACCGCCGCCGGCAGCACCTGTTTCCAGGTGGTCTGCCACTGGGTGGCGCCCAGGGCCAGCGAGCCGTCGCGGATCTCCCGCGGCACCGACCGCATCGCCTCCCGGGTGGTGATGATGATGACCGGCAGGATCAGCAGCGCGAGCGCGACCGCACCGGCCAGCAGCACGACGCCGAGCGAGACCGGCCCGCGCACCACGAACGCCAGGGCCAGGATGCCGTAGATCACCGAGGGCACCGCCGCCAGGTTCTGGATGTTCAGCTCGATGAGCCGGTTCCACCACCGCAGCGGGTCGGCGTACTCCTCCAGGTAGATGGCAGCGGCGATACCGAGCGGAATCGCCATCGCCGCGGTGGCGGCCATCATCCACAACGTGCCGAAGAACGCCGACTCCACCCCGGCCGTCTCCGGCCGGATCTTCGACGGCTGGGCGGTGACCAAACCGGCGTCGAACCGGCCGATGCCCTCCTGCACGATCGTGATCAGCAGGAAGAGCAGGAACGTGCACGCGATCGCCAGGCACGACCACAGCACGAACGCGAAGATCACCGATCCCAGGCCGGCCCGTCGCCCGGACTGCAGCGGGCGGTGCTCCGCCGGGGCATCAAGAAGGGCGGTGCTCATCAATAGACCTGCCTGTACTTGCGGACCAGCCGGATGCTGATCAGGTTCATCACAAAGGTGATCACGAACAGCAAGGCGCCGACGGCGAACAGGGAGTAGTACAGGGGACTGCCCTCCGGGGCGTCGCCGGTGGCGACCTGGGCGATGAACCCGGTCATGGTCTGCGCACCCTCGACCGGGTTGAAGCTGAGCCGGACCAGGTTGCCCGCGGCCAGAGTCACGATCATCGTCTCGCCCACCGCGCGGGAGATGCCCAGCACGACCGCGGCGACGATTCCGGACAGGGCCGCCGGGAACACCACCCGCAGCGTGGTCTTCATCCGGTTGGCGCCCAGCGCGTAGGAGCCCTGCCGCAGCGCGCTGGGCACCGCGGACATGGCGTCCTCGGACAGCGACGCGACCGTGGGCACGATCATGAACCCCATCACCAGACCCGCGGACAGCACGCTGTACAACCCGTCGATGTCCACGAAGATCTCCAACAGCGGAACCACGGCGGTGATCGCGAAGAACCCGTAGACCACCGTGGGGATCCCGGCGAGCACCTCCAGCACCGGCTTGACCACGCTCCGGACCCGCCGGCTGGCGTACTCCGAGAGCAGCATCGCGATACCCAGACCGAGCGGCACGGCCACACTCAGCGCGATCACCGTCGTCATCATGGTCGCGGTGACCAGGGGGAGAACGCCGAAGGACTTGTCCTCCCATTCGACTCCGAACACCGCTGTCCACTCGGTACCGGTCAGGAAGTCCCACACGTTCACGTGCTGGAAGAAGGTGATCGTGGGGGCCAGCAGCGAGATCACGATGCCCACGGTGGTCAGCACCGAGAGCAGCGCGGCGGTGACCAGCACGGCCATGATGATCCGCTCGCCCCAGCGGGCGTGCCGCCGGCTCAGGTCCACCACCGCAAGGCCGGACCCCCCGAGCGCGTGGCTCTCCCCGGATTGGGAAGAGCCACCCGCCGTGGTTCGTGACCGAGAGGTCACTGGCCGGCCTTGGCCTTCAACTCATCCAGCGCCTTGGTCGCCTTGTCCTTCTGAGCGGAGGTCAGCGGGACGAACTTGGCCGCCGTGACGATCTCGTCGTTCTTCTCCAGGTAGAACTCGACGAACTTCAGCACCTGCGGCTTCTTCAGGCCGGCGTCGGAGGGGTAGATGAACAGCGGCCGGGCCAGCGGCTTGTAGGTACCGTCCTGCGCCGCCTTGACCGACGGCTCGACACAGCCGCCGCCACCGTCGATCTTGACCGCCTTGAGCTTGTCCTTGTTCGCGTCGAAGTAGGAGAACCCGAAGTAACCCAGGGCGCCCTTGGCCGCGGCGACACCCTGCACGGTGACGTTGTCGTCCTCGGTCGGGTTGTAGTCCTTGCGGCTGTCCTTCTCCTTGCCGTTGACCGCCGCGGTGAAGTAGTCGAACGTGCCGGAGTCCGCGCCGGCGCCGTAGAGGGTCAACGGCTCGTTGGGGAATTTCGCGTCCACCTCGTTCCAGTTCTTCACCGTCGAGGTCGAGTTCCACATCTTCTTCAGCTGCTCGACGGTCAGGCACTCGGCCCAGGTGTTGTCCTTGTGCACCACGACCGTCAGCGCGTCGTTGGCCACCTGCAGCTCGGTGTAGGCGATGTTCTTACCGGCGCAGGCGGTCTTCTCCTTCTCCGAGATCGGCCGCGACGCGTTGGAGATGTCGGTTTCCCCCGCGCAGAACTTCGTGAAACCGCCGCCGGTGCCCGAGGTGGCCACGGTGACGTTCACGCCGGAGTTCTCCGACTGGAACAACTCGGCCGCCGCGGACGACAGCGGCTCCACCGTGCTCGATCCGTCGATGACGACCGCCCCGGAGACCTGTTCTCCACCCCCGCCGGCGGAACCGCCCCCACTGTCGTTGTTGTCGCCGCCACAGGCGGCCAAGGTCAAAGCTGCGGCGGCGACGACTGCCGCGACCGGTGCCCGCTTCAGAAGGCGGTTGCTCACTGGGTGCCCCTCCCGGGGGTGTGGGTCCCGGCCCGTCCGGGACTGCTGTCCGTGCCCGCGATCGCGAGGACCCCTGGATCGAAGTTTGTCGTTCTAAACGGACGGTGAACGGAAGGTGACATCGACAACGCGGATTGAAAAAACTCGATCCAACGAGCGGATCGTCACCGGCTGATCGCCGCCAGCGCGCCCAACAGCGCCAGCACCGACTCCAGCCGGGCGGCGTCGACGCGATAGCAGGTCTGCGCACCGGACGCGCTGCGGTGCACCAGTCCGGCCGCGGTGAGGGCGCGCAGGTGGCGGTGCACGGTGGAGCGCGACCAGCCGGCCCGCATGGCCAGTTCCGCCGCGCTGGCCTGCCCCTCGGGTGCGGTGCGCAGCAACGCGACCAGGTGCAGCCGGGCCGGGTGGGACAGGGTCTGGAACACCGCGGCGATGTCGCGGGCCTGCTCGCCGGTCATCGCGTTGTGCAGGTCGTCGACACAGCGGGTGGCGCCGCCGAACAGTTCGTCGAGTCCGGCGATCCACTGGGCCTGGGCCGCGGGCATGGCCCGAGGGTACGGGTTGGATTGACAGAAGTCGATGCACACTGTTCTGCTTTCCTCCCGGCACAACGAACTTGCCGCAGTCGGAGGTGAGGACGCATGGCGCGCGCCGCCGACGGCCTTCCCACTGTTCAGGTCGTCGGTCCGCTGTATCGGCTCGGCGAGGAACTGGCCGAGGCCTTCCGCGGCGTGTTCAGCCGCGAAACCGTCGACCGCCTCGTTGAGGAGACCTACGATCTGCTCGCCGCGCAGGCCAGCCTCACCCCGCACCTGCTCACCCTCACCGCCCGCTTCGCCCGGCAGCGGCTCATCGACCACGGCCGCGCGGCGGGACTGACCCGCATCAGCGTGCCGCAGGTGCTGTTCCTCTGCGTGCACAACATCGGCCGCTCGCAACTGGCCGCCGCGCTGCTCGACCACCACGCCGAGGGGCGGGTCACCGTGCGCTCGGCCGGCTCCCGACCCCAGCCGCACATCCCGGCTACGATCACCGACGCACTCGGCGAGGTGGGGATCTCGCTGGCCCGCGCGTTTCCCAAACCCCTGACCGACGAGGTCCTCCGCGCCGCCGACGTCGTGGTGAGCATGGGCTGCGGCGAGGCCTGCCCGCTCTATCCGGGCAAGCGCTACCTCGACTGGGACATCGCCGACCCCATCGACGCTCCGATCGCGACGGTGCGCCGCATCCGCGACGACATCGACCACCGCGTGCGGGACCTGCTCGCCGACCTGCTGGACGGCTGACATGCGGTACCGTGGCGGAGCGTTCACCCACCGTTCACCGCCGATGGGGCATCCTGATGGCACTCGTCGGAGGGAGAAGCGGTGTCCAGGGTGCCCGAGGTGCTGTTCGTCTGCGTGCACAACGCCGGCCGCTCGCAGATGGCCGCCGCGCTGCTGGCACACCACAGCCTGGGCCGCATCGCCGTGCGCTCCGCCGGGTCCGAGCCGGCCGAGAAGGTCAACCCGGCCGCCGCGGCGGCGCTGGCCGAATGGGGCCTGGACATCACCGCCGAGGTACCCACCAAACTGTCCACACAGGACGTGGAAGCGTCCGACGTGGTCATCACCATGGGCTGCGGCGACAGCTGCCCGATCTTCCCCGGCAAGCGCTACCTCGACTGGCCGCTCGACGACCCCGCCGGGCAGTCGGTCGAGGCGGTCCGGCCGATCCGCGACGAGATCGACCGCCGGGTCCGGAATCTGGTCGCCGACCTGCTCGACGCCTGACCCACCCGCCCCACCGCGGCCCGTACCCACCGGGTGGGCCGTTTGATGCCCGGCACCGACTATGAGGTCTTTCTGCCCGAGCACGGGCAGCGGGTCCATCGCGTCGTCGCGGTCCTCAACGACCCGCAGCAGGCCAGCGTGGTGGGCATCGCCACCGTCGATGACGCGGTGCGCGCCACCCGGCTGGCTGACGCGCTCAACTCCCGGCTGCTGGCCCGGCGCAACCACACCGCCCGGCTCGCCGCCGCCCTGGCCGGCCTGCCCCGCGCGGTGCGCACCACAACCCAGCGGATCCCGATCGGCCACCTCCACCCCGAGGACCTGCTCGCCAGCGATCTGGCCGCTGACCCGATCGACGGGCTGATGCTCTTCCCCCGCGCCGCCCAGGACCATCCACCCTGGCAGGCCGTGACCCCGCGCCTGGCCCACCTGCTGGCGCTGGCCGGTGACCTGCTCGCCGACCTCTGTCACGACCTGCTCATCCCGTCCGGCGCCCCGCCCGCCGATGCGCCGACCGAGACCGGCCTGCGCGACCTGGTGCACGGCTGGATTCCCGACCGCATCCACCACCTCGGCACCGCACTCGAGGGCGTCGCCGCGCATCTGCGTGACGGGCTCGTACCAGCCCAGCACACGGTGACCGACCACGCGGCGCTGCACCTCATCGTCGAGCGCGCCCGCACCCTGCCCACCGACCGTCCCGCCCTGCTCCGTGGCCGCCACCTCCTCCTGCCCGTACATCCCGGCACCGCGGACGCCGCCCTGGACACGCTGTGCGAGCTGCGACACGTCACTCCCTAGTTGACACGCCAGATTAAATCAACAACTCTTGACTCAATAGCCGACGAGTCATAACGGTATTTGCAAGAGGGTGAGGAGCTGGTGGCGGCAGCGGTCGGCGATCTGCAGCGGCGGGCCGGGGTGCACGCCGCCCTGGCCGACCCCACCCGGCTGGCCATTGTGGACTCGTTGTTGGCCGGGGACGCCTCGCCCTCGGAGCTGCAGGCGCTGCTGTCCATGCCGTCCAACCTGATGGCCCACCATGTGGGGGTGCTGGAACGCGCCGGGGTCATCCTGCGGTCCCGCTCGGAGGGGGATCGCCGCCGGGTGTATCTGAGCGTGGTGCCGGCGGCGCTCGATGCGCTGGCTCCGACGGTGGCCCGGCGCGCGGCCCGGGTGGTGTTCGTCTGCACCCAGAACTCGGCCCGCTCGCAGCTGGCCGCGGCGTTGTGGCGCCGGCGCAGCCGGGTTCCGGCCGCCTCAGCCGGCACCGACCCAGCGCCCCACGTGCACCGCGGTGCGGTGGCCGCGGCCCGCCGCCACCAACTGCCGCTGCGCCCGGTGACCCCGCGCCACCTCGATGACGTGCTGCGCGCCGACGACCTGGTGATCGTGGTGTGCGACAACGCCCACGAGGAACTCGGCGCCGATACCGCCCGGTTGCACTGGTCGGTTGCCGACCCGGCCCGAGCCGGCACCGCCGCCGCCTTCGACCGCGCGCTGGCCGACCTCACCCACCGGGTCGCGCGGTTCGCTCCAACCGTTTCCCCACCGACGTAAAGGATCTGTGGTGACCGAGACCTCCCACGACCTGTCCATCGACCAGCAGCTCGCGTTGCACACCGCGGCCACCACCCTGGGCCGGGAGTTCGACGGTGTGTTCGGCGTAGAGACCATCGAGCGGTTCCTGCACTCCTCCTACGACCAGTTCGCCAGCCGTGCCTCGGTACCCAACTACCTGCCGCTGCTGGCCGAACGGTTCGCCCGGCAGCGCCTGCGCGCCTTGGCCAAAGTGGAGGGACTGGCCCACGACGGCCTGCCCATCGTGCTGTTCCTGTGCACCCACAACGCCGGCCGGTCCCAGATGGCCTTGGGATTCTTCGCCCATTTCGCCGGCGACGCCGCAGTGGCTTGGTCCGGCGGCTCCGAACCGGAGAACGCCATCAATCCCGCCACGATCGAAGCCATGGCTGAACGCGGCATCGACATCTCTGGCGAGTACCCCAAACCGTGGACCGAGGAGATCGTCCAGGCCGCCGACGTGGTGGTCACCATGGGTTGCGGCGACGCCTGCCCGGTCTTTCCCGGCCGCCGCTACGAGGATTGGGTGCTCGAGGACCCCGCCGGCCTCGACGTCCACCACATCCGCCCGATCCGCGACGAGATCGAAACCCGGGTCCGGCACCTGCTCACCGAACTCGGCGTCACCGCCCGCGACTGACCGTCCCGCTAGGACACCACCGGTCGGCTGCGCAGCACGTGCGCCAGCCCCACACCCAGCGCCGCCCCGACAAGTTGGGCGAGCACGAAAGCGGGCACCGAGGCCGGAGCGATCCCGGCGAAGGTCCCGGTCAACGCCCGACCAACGGTCACCGCCGGATTGGCGAACGAGGTCGACGAAGTGAAGAAGTACGCGGCGAAGATCCACGCCGGCACCGCCAGCGGCACCAGGTGCACCCGCCGGTCCCGGACCAGCAGGGTGATCACCAGCAGCAGTCCGGCCGTGGCCACCACCTCACCCAGCAGTTGTCCCGCCCCGCCCCGGGTCGCACCGGTCCACTGCACCAAATCCAAACCGAACATCGCGTGCGCCAACACCGTCCCCAGACACCCGCCCACCAACTGGGCCAGCACGTAGCCCAGCGCGATAGGCCACCGCAGCGCGCCAGTCACCGCAGCGACGAGGGTGACCGCCGGATTGAAATGGGAACCCGACGCCGGAGCCAACAACGCGATCAGCAGACCCAGCACCGCCACCGTGGCCAACGCGTTGCACAGCAACTGCAACAGCACCTGACCCGGCGCCAGATTCTGGGCCATCACCCCGGAACCCACCACGGTCGCCACCAGCAACCCGGTGCCCAGCGCTTCGGCGATCAACGGACGTAACAGCACCGGTGCACTGACCCTGGACCTGGCCGCGATGCTCACCCGTGCGCTCCTTGCAAGAACGTAACGACGGTCGATGTGCGCGCCAGCATGACACACCAACCACCGCTGCATCCTCGGCCGGCCGGTGCCCGAAACCGGAGTTCACCCGCTCGTCGCCCACCGTCCACACGCGCCACCGAAGGGTCAGCCCCGCACCCGCGCCGGCACATCCAGCAGAGCGGCCAGCGGCCGCAGGTTCGCCGTGCGCGGCCAGTAGAACACCCAGGTGCCCCGGCGTTCGGAGTCCACCAGGCCGGCCTCGCGCAGCACCTTCAAGTGGTGGGAGATCGTCGGCCCGGTCAGGTCGAACCCGGCGGTGAGGTCGCACACGCAGGTCTCACCCTCGGCCGAGGTGATCAGCGACAGCAGCCGCAGCCGCACCGGATCGGCCAGCGCCTTGAACGCCCGGGCCAGGTCCACCGCCTGCTCGGCGGCCAGTGGTGCGGCCACCAGCGGCGCACAACACCCCGCGACCGGGAGGGCCGGCACCGCCTCCGCCTGTTTCGACATGCGTCTATCTTGACAGATGTCTAATCAGCGTGCAAGCTGGCGACGTCTACTTAGACAACTATCTAATCAATGTGGAGCGACCATGAGGACAGAGACCGGCACGGGTGGGTTCGTCGGCGACCCGACCGAGGAGTTCACCCCACCGGCGGCGGGCGGCTGTTGCGGCAGCGCGCCCACGCCAGCCACCCCGCCCGGTGATGGCGTGACGAGTACCTGCTGCGGCAGCCCTGAGGCCGCGGCCACCGCCGGGGCGTGCTGCGACCCGGCCGCTAAGGCGCAGGCGATCGACGCGGGCGCCGGGTGCTGCGGGTGAGTACCGCCTCGCCCAACTGACGGTGGGCGCTGCCCGCCGTCGGGATCGGCCTGGGCGTGCCCGGCTGTCAGACCCGGCCGAAACCGTCGACCGGGTCGACCTCGCCACCCTGAGCGCCGCGACTCGTCTGGTCGGGGCCACCGTCCACCACCTGACCTACCACTGAAACACGTTGGCAGAAAAGAGGATCTGAGCCATGAGCACCACTCTGGAGCCGCCTGTCGCGGTGATCGGCGCCGGCCCGGTCGGCCTGGCCGCGGCGGCACATCTGGCCGAGCGCGGCATCCCGTTCGTCGTGCTGGAAGCGGGCGAGCAGGTCGGCGCGGCGATTGCAGACTGGGGGCATGTGCGGCTGTTCAGCCCGTGGCGCTACAACATCGACCGGGTAGCCCGGGCCCTGCTGCAGGCCACCGGCTGGGCCGAACCCGACCCGGGCCAGCTGCCCACCGGCGCCGAACTGATCACCGACTACCTGCGCCCGCTGGCCGCCCACCCCGCCATCGCCGCCGCGCTCCGCCTCGGCGTCTGGGTGGAGGCGATCAGCCGGCTGGGTTACGACCGCGTCCGTTCCCACGGCCGCGAGAGTGCCCCGTTCCTGCTCCGCGTCCGTGATGGGGATGGCATCGTGTCGGAGCTGGCTGCGCGTGCGGTGATCGACGCCTCCGGCACCTGGATGACCCCGAACACGTTGGGTGCCAACGGCCTGCCCGCGTATGGCGAGGCCGACCCGGCCGCCCTGATCACCCCGGCGCTGCCCGATGTGCTCGGCGTCGACCGGGACCGCTTTGCCCACCGGCACACCGTGGTCGTCGGGGCTGGGCACTCGGCCACCACCACCTTGCTCGCGCTGGCCGACCTCGCCTACAGCGCGCCGGGCACGGAAATCACGTGGGCGATCCGGGCCGGCGACCCGGGCCGAGCCTACGGCGGGGGAGAAGCCGACGCGCTGCCCGCCCGCGGCGCCATCGGCACCCGGATCCGCGACCTGGTCCAGGCCGGCCTCATCCGGGTGGTCCCTGGGTTTTTCACCCACGCCGTGCTCAGCCGGCCCGACGGGGTCGACCTGATCAGCTCCGACCCCGCCGGTGCCGAGCAGAAGCTCAGTGCCGAGGTCGTGGTCAACGCCACCGGCTTCCGGCCGGACCACACGCTGGCCGCCGAGCTGCGCCTGGACCTGGACCCGATCCTCGGTGCCACCCGCGCGCTGGCTCCGCTGATCGACCCCAACGTTCACTCCTGCGGCACCGTGCCACCGCACGGCGTGGACGAGTTGACCCATCCCGAATCCGGTTACTACGCCATCGGCGTCAAAAGCTATGGCCGCGCGCCCACCTTCCTGCTCGCCACCGGCTACGAACAGGCTCGCTCGGTGACCGCGGCGCTGGCCGGGGACTGGGACGCCGCCCGCAACGTGCGACTCGAACTGCCCGAAACCGGGGTGTGTTCCACCGACATCGGGCAGGGGCTGGCCACCGGCGTCAGCGGCGGGCTGCGCGCCGTCCCGCTCCTCGAGCCCACCGCTGTGGGGTGCTGCGGATAGCGCCACCCTATGACCGGCACCGGCCCCGTGGTGGTCGCTGCCGGTTAGTGGCGGGGGGCGTACATGATGACGGCGACTCCGAGCAGGCACAGCGCCGCGCCGAGGTAGTCCCACCGGTCGGGCTGGAACTTGTCGACGAGCACACCCCAGGCCAGGGAGCCGGCGACGAACACGCCACCGTAGGCGGCGAGGATCCGACCGAAATGCGGGTCGGGTTGGAATGTGGCGACGAACCCGTAGGCACCCAGTGCGAGGACACCGGCGGCGATCCACCACAGGCCGCGGTGCTCGCGCCAGCCCTGCCAGACCAGCCACGCCCCGCCGATCTCGGCGAGCGCGGCCAGCACGAACAGCAGGACGGACCGCAGTACCGTCATGATCGGGACGGTACCGGGCCGGTGCCGCGGCTGGTCACCGTGCCGGGTGATGCTGGGTCGGCTCGGGCAGGTCTACTGCCCGGTCGGGTACCCGGCAGACCCGGCGGCGCCGTCGGCGTATCCACAACACCGCGGCACCCGCGACGGCGAGCACCGCCAGCACGATCGAGACCACTTCGAACCCCTGCAACAACGCCCCCAGCGCGGAGACCGCCCCGATCCCGCCGAGCAGGCCGATCAGCGGCGCCGCGCAACACAGCCCACACGCCAGCACCGCCGCGATACCCAGCCGGGCCCAGCGCCGGTAGGGCCGAGTCGGCGGGGTCACCGCGCCGCTCCCGCCACACCATCCCGGGCGGGGCGGGGCCAGGTCAGCTCCATCAGCACCGGACCGGTCGGCTGGGTGGGAACGCAGCCGCAGCCCGGCCCGCACGCCGCTGCCGGGGCCGGGCCGCCCAGCTCCTGGTGCACCGCGGTCAGGTGCGCGGTAAACGCGGACAGCTCCGCAATGCGCTGCTGCGCCTCGGCGATCCGTTCGGCCACCAACGGCCGCAACCGCTGCCGCACCGTGGCGCACGCCCCTGCCTCCCACGCGCCGAGCAACTCCCGGATCTGCTCCAGCGACAACCCCAGCTGTTTGGCCGCGCCGATGAACTCCAGCCGGGCCACCGCCTCCTCGCCGTAGACCCGATACCCCGACCCGGTCCGCGCGGCCGGCAACAGACCCGCCTGCTCGTAGAACCGCAACGTCGAGGCCGGCAGGCCGCAGCGCCGAGCCAACTCCGAAATCCGATAGGTGCTCACGGCAGCGACGCTAAACCTTCAACCCGACTGGCAGGTCAACCCCAGCAGACACGGCACCAACGAGTGTCTGGTCACACCGGCCGCGACAGCGGCGGGGACTGCAGATCCATGTCAGCCGACGGTGCCGGCAGGGTTGGTGATGATGGGCAAGCCGTGGCGGGCGAATCGCTCGCGTAGGCCGTCCATGCCCGCGTCGGGGTTCTCGGCGAGTGTGTCGGGCAGGGCGTAGAACTCCTCGACGATGGCGCGGGCGATGGCGTCGTCGGGGACCGCGCAGTCCCAGCGCACCTCGTCGCCAGCCACGGTCACCGTGTAGGCGTAGAACGCACAGCACGCCTTCTCCCGCGCGGCTAGGTCCCGCACCCACGACTCGACGCCGGGTGCGGCGCGGAATCGGAACCGGATCCCTTCGGCCGTGTGCTCCCGGTCCACCAAGGACTGGGCGAACAGCCGCCGGTACTCGCCGAGGCGTTCCTGCTCGGTGTCCGGGGCGTTGGTCATGTCGCACACGATCGGGGTGGATGGTGCGGGGATCTCCATGATCCGACTCCTTCGCGGTGTTGGGGTTGGTCTTGTGTCAGCGGCGCCTTGACTCTAGAGTCTGGACCTGAGTCCAGAGTCAAGGGGTGCGGTGGGTGAAAATCGGTCAGGTTGCCGAGCAGGCCGGGGTCAGCGTCGACACCGTGCGCTTCTACGAACGACGCGGCGTACTACCCGCCGCGCACCGCCGGCCCTCCGGCTACCGGGTGTTCAGCGAGTCCACCGTGGAACGAATCCGAACCGCCAAAGCCTTGCAGGACATGGGTTTGACCCTGGACGAAATCATCGACGCCCTACACGCCCACGGCAGCGGCGGAGCGACCTGCGAGAGCGAACGATGGCGCCTGGAGGCCGTGGTCGACCGGATCGACACCAAGATCGCCGAACTGAAACGGGCCCGGCGAAACGCCCTGAACATCCTCCACGACTGCCGAGCCGGCCGATGCCGCCTCATACCCGACCAAGCGGAGCCACCACAGCGCACCAGGCACTAACCTCGCCCTGGCCCATCCCACACCGCTGGCCGCCGCAGTCGCCACGGCATGTCTGGCCGCCGCCGTGTGCCTGTGGCGGGCGAGCCGGTGATCATCGGGTGACGATGGTGGGCAGGGAACGCAGAGTGAGGCCGATGCGGGCCAGGCTGGCCGGGACGGCCAGCGCCATCGGCCACACCCAGACCGGTGCGGCCAGCGCCACGGCGGCCAGTGCGGCGGCATCGAGCAGGACCAGACCGGCGCCGCCGGCGGCGGCCAGCCGGGTTCGGCGGTAGTCGTGGTGGCTGGTGGCCGCAGTGATCAAACTCGCCACCACCGCGAGTAGCAGCAGCGCGAAGACCGCAGTGGCGGTGGGGGAGATGGGCCAGGTCCAGGCTCGGCCGAGGATCAGGGATGGTCCCCAGCACGCGGCGAACAGTGGTCCGGTGCCGAGCAAAGCCAGCGCGGCGCGCCGGCCCGGTGCCTGCCGGGTGAAGCTGGCCAGGATCACCTCGGGGTGACCGAACTCGGCGATGGCCGCCCGCGCGGCGGCATCCGGGTCCACGCCGTCGTCGCGGTGCCGCCGGTAGGTTTCGGTCAGGCCGTCGGCCAGTTCGTCCACCGTGTCCGGCGGCAGGTGGCGGGCCAGCACGGCCAGATGGGCCTCGATCAGGGCGTGGCCGGCCATGGCCTGCGCTCCAGGAGGGCGGTGACGGCGGCGGCGAACTCCCGCCAACTGCCGCGGTCGGCGGCCAGTTGGCGGGAACCTTTGGCGGTCAACCGGTAGCTGCGGCGCCGCCGTCCGTCCACGGTGGACCACGAGCCGGTGATCAGCCGGGCGCGTTCCAGCCGGTGCAGTGCCGGGTAGACGGTGCCGGTGGGCAGGTCGAACCGGCCACCGCTGCCCTCCCGCAACGCCTCCTTGATGGCATAGCCGTGCCGGGGCCCGTCCTCCAGCGTGGCCAGCAGCAGGACGTCCAGATGCCCTTTGAGGGCTTGCGCCTCGGCCTTCATAGGTAGGTATGCTACCCCTGCTGGATAGGTAGGAATCCTAGCTATGGGAGATTCGGGGATGGCTGAGCGGGCGGCGATCGTGGCCGAGGGCCTGGTGAAACGGTTCGGCACGGTCGAGGCGCTGACCGGGGCGGATCTGCAGGTGCCGGCCGGGTCGGTGCTGGGGTTGCTGGGACCGAATGGGGCGGGCAAGACCACCGCGGTGCGGATCCTCGCCACGCTGCTGGCGCCGGATGCCGGGCGGGCCTGGGTAGCCGGGCTGGACGTGGTGCGGCAGGCGGCGGCGGTGCGTCGGGTCGTGGGATTGTCCGGCCAGTACGCCGCGGTGGACGGCTATCTGACCGGGCGGGAGAACCTGCGGATGATCGGCCGGCTGGCCGGCCTGCGCAGGTCCGCGGCACGGCGCCGGGCCGGGGAGTTGCTGGAGGCCTTCGAGTTGACCAGCGCCGCCGACCGCACCGCCCGCACCTATTCGGGTGGGATGCGCCGCCGGCTGGACGTGGCCGCCAGCCTGGTCGCCTCTCCGCAGGTGTTGTTTCTGGACGAGCCGACCACCGGACTGGACCCGCGCGGCCGGCGCGGGTTGTGGCAACTGTTGGGGGAGTTGACCGCGCACGGCACCACGCTGCTGTTGACCACGCAGTACCTGGAGGAGGCCGACCGGCTGGCCGACCAGATCGCGGTGCTGGACGCCGGCCGGGTGATCGCCACCGGAACCGCCGAGGAGCTCAAGACCCGGGTGGGCGGGGACCGCCTAGAGTTGCAGGTAATCCCGGGAGCGGATCCGGCGCCGCTGGCCGCCGCGATGGACGGCCTCGGGTCCAGCCCACCCACGGTCGACGCCGACGCCGGCCGGGTGGTGGTGCCGGTCGCCGACGGACCGGCGATCCTGCCGCAGGTGGCCGCCCGGCTGGCCGCCCACGACCTGCGCGTGGCCGACCTGGCGCTGCGCCGCCCGACCCTGGACGACGTTTTCCTCACCCTGACCGGCCAACCCACCGCACCGTCCACACCAGACACCGAACCGGTCGGGAGCACGGCATGACCATCGCCGCGGCGATGCACCGCAGCACCGGTCCTCTGTGGCTGGTGGCCAACATCGCCACGATCACCGGCCGCAACCTGCACCGGCTGGTGCGGGTGCCCACCCTGATCGCCTTCGCCACCGTGCAGCCGATCATGTTCGTGCTGCTGTTCACCTACACCTGGGGCGGCGCGGTGCACCCACCCGGCGTCGAGCACTACATCGACTACGTGCTGCCCGGGATCTTCGTCCTGTCCATTGCCTTCGGCGCCTCGCAGACCGGCGTGGCCATCGCCGACGACCTCGCGTCGGGGATGATCGACCGGTTCCGCGCCCTGCCGATGGCCCGCTCCGCCGTGCTGGCCGGCCGCACCGTGTCCGACGCCCTCCGCAACCTGTTCGTCATCGCCCTCATGATCGGGGTCGCATCGCTGATCGGGTTCCGCTTCCACGCCGGACCCGGCGCCGCGCTCGGCGCGATCGGCCTGGCCCTGGCGATCGGGGTGGCCTTCTCCTGGATCTTCGCCCTGCTCGGACTGATCGTGCGCGATCCGGAGTCGGCCGGCATCGGCGGGTTGCTGGCGGTCATCCCGCTGATCTTCGTCAGCTCCACCTTCGTGCCCGTGTCCACGATGCCAGGCTGGCTGCAAGCCTTCGCCAACCTCAACCCGATCACCATCACCGTCGACGCCCTGCGCGCCCTGTGCCTGGGCGGCCCCACCGCCACCCACGTCTGGCAAGCCCTGGCCTGGATCGCCGGCCTGCTCGCCGTCACCATCCCGACCGCCGTGCTGCGCTACCGGCGCACCACCGCCACCTGACCGATGACCGAACCCGACGTGCTGGTCGTGGGTGCCGGCCCGACCGGGCTGGCGCTCGCAACCGAGTTGGCCGCGTTCGGCGTCCGGTTCCGGATCATCGACCGGCACCGCGATCGGATGCACGAGTCCCGGGCGTTGGCCATCCAACCGCGCACCCTGGAAGTCCTCGCACGCCACGGCCTCGCCAACCAACTCGTGGCAGCGGGCAACCCCGCGGTGCAGCTGCACCTGCACACCGCGCACCGGACGGTGGCGGTGCGGCTGTTCGACATCGGGATCGCCGACACCGCCTACCCGTTCCTGCTGTTCCTATCCCAGGCCGAAACCGAACGCATCCTCAGCGAGCACCTGTCCCAACAGGACGTGGCGGTGCAACGCGGGGTGGAACTGGTCGACCTCGACCCCGGCGAGGAGGCGGTGATCTGCCGGCTGCGCCACCTCGACGGCCGGGAGGAGACCGTGGTCGCCCAATATGTGGTCGGCTGCGACGGCGCCCGCAGCACCGTGCGCACCCAGGCTGGGATCGGGTTCACCGGCTACCCCTACCCACAGAACTTCCTGCTGGCTGACCTCGACGCCGACGACCTCGACCCGGACGCGGTGCACACCTGGCTGTCCGACACCGGGATGCTGTTCCTCTTCCCCCTGCGCACACCCGCACCGTTTCGGATGCTGGCCATGCGCCCACCCGCCGACCCGGACACCCCGGTCACCCTCGAGTACCTGCAGGCGATCACCGACCGAGCCACCGGCGGCCAGGTGCGCCTGCGGGATCCGGTGTGGTTGACCGACTTCCGGTTGCACAACCGCGGCGCCACCCACTACCAGACCGGCAGGATCTTCCTGGCTGGCGACGCCGCGCACATCCACAGTCCGGCCGGCGCCCAGGGCATGAACACCGGCATCCAGGACGCGTCAACCTCGGCTGGAAACTCGCCCTGTCCAGCCGAGGCGCCAACTCCGCCCTGCTGGACAGCTACCAGCCCGAACGCGCCCCGGTCGACCGCGCGGTACGGCGGATGAGCGACCGCGCCTTCACCATCGCCACCACCCGCAACCCCGTCATCCGCTTCGCCCGCACCCACCTCGTCCCCCGGATCGCACCCCTGGCCCTGCGCACCCGGCTACGCGGCATCGGGTTTCGCACCATCGCCCAACTCGCCATCGACTACAGGCACAGCCCGCTCAGCACCACCCCACCACGCCGAGGGCCACGGCCCGGTGACCGGCTCCCCGACGCCACGATCACCCTCGACGGACAGCCCAGCACCCTGCACACGGCCACCGCCGCCCCGACCTACCACCTGCTGCTCTGCGGCCCCGTTCCCGCCTGGAACTCGGATGCCGCCGAGCAGATGCACACCGCGTGGCCGGGGTTGATCACCACCCACCGACTCAGCCATCAGCCAGCCCACGGTGTGCTGTGCGATCCCGCCGGCACCGCGCTACGCCGGCTCGGCAGCGACCCCAACACACCCACGCACTACCTGATCCGCCCGGACGGACACCTCGCCTACCGCAACCGCGGCACCGACCTCACCGGCCTGCACCCCTACCTGACCCACTGGCTCACCCCGGTCGATGGCTAGGGGTGGCGGGCGAGTGTGACGGCCGAGATCAGCAGTACGCCGGCCAGGATCGGGATGAGCACCAGGTCGGGGAGTACGCCCACCAGCAGCCCACCCAGTGTCGCGCCGGTGATCGAGCCGGCGATCATCACCACCACGAACCGGGTGTTCGCCCCCAGCACGGCGAAACTGCTGTCCCGGCTGTAGCGGGCGAACGCGACCAGCATCGTCGGTAACGACACCAGCAACGACACGCTGCCCGCTGTTTTGATGTCGATGCCGTAGAGCAGCACGATCGTCGGGATCAGCAACTCGCCGCCGGCCACTCCCATGATCGCCGCGACCACGCCGATGCCGAACCCGGCCACCACACCTGCGACCGCCTGCCCGACGGCGGGCAGGATGAGCGTGCCCAGCGCGCTGAGATGGGTAACCACCAGCGCCGCGGCCATACCCACCATCAGCCCGGCGAGCACCCGGTACAGCACGACCGCGCGCATCCGCACCGCCCAGGACGCCCCCGCCCACGCCCCCAACAGGCTCCCGGCCAGCAGATTCACCGCCACCAGCCAGTGACCGGCCAACTGCGCCCCCGACACCGCCCACAACCGCGCCGGCACCGCGGTCAACACAACAACCAGACTCATCGCCTTGTTCACGATCACCGCCGACAGCGCGGCGAACCCAAACAACCCGATCAACAACGGCAACCGGAACTCCGCGCCACCCAAACCGATCATGCCGCCCAGCACACCCACCGCCGCCCCCGCGGCAAACACCAGCGGCACCGACCGCGTCCGGCGGATCAGCGTCACCTCGATTGCTGCCACGGCCTCAACCCCCCATCGACCAGGGCCGCCGACATTTCCTCACGGCGCTTGACTGACGGCCCCGCCTGGCGCTGGACGGAGAAACACCTGCCAACGAGTCGCATGTGGACACTAGTTGGACGTGGGTCGTCAACGTCAAAGTAAGTTAGGGCAGGTGCCGGTCGATACGACGAAGCAGGGCACCGAGAACTCCCCGCTGGTGCCAACCCCGGTTGATCACCGCGGTGCGCGCGGCGTGGATCCGGGCCCGCCACCAGGCCGCAATACTCGGGCGGTGCGCATCCTCGATCTGGGTGCCGCGCCGGTGCACCCAGCGCGCACACGACGGACAGATCCCCACCTCAGGGTGATCGCCGAGGTGCACCAGCTCATCATCGCCGCGCTCGGCGCCGCAGCACCAGCACACCGACCGCGACGTCTCGACCGGATCCTGCGCAGCATGTGCCGTCATCCGCCACCTCCACCGATGCCCGGGCCGTCTCGACAGCCATCGCCAGTATCGTCTAGCAACCCCGCCCCGCCGGCGAGAGCGTCCTACCCGCGCAGGATCTTCCGCCACACGGACACCGATCGAGACCCGAGACATGACCATCGACGTCACGGATAAAGCCGACACGACACACTCGGCACACACCCAGGCTCGGCCCGCGGAACCACGCCATCAACAAGCCACGTCAGCGACCCCGTCATCCCCGCCACCTCATCGATGTCCGCGATCACCCGAACCGCGACCTCCACATGCCTCTCGCCCAATACCTGGGCCAGCCGCTGCCGCAACAGCACCGCGTTCGGACAGTTCGGCGCCTGCAGGATCTGCTTCCTTGCAAGTGCTGGGTTCACTGATGGGTCGTGGGTCCGATGCTCGGGTTCACACCGATTGGGCTGGAGCAACCCTGGAGCACGGGTACGAGTCCAACTGCGCTGTACTGCACTGAACTGCACTCAACTGTAGCAGTTGCAAGGGTTCTGACGTGGTGCTATGGTAGAGTCGCAGGTCAGAGGCAATGTCCTAACCAGACTGGCAGTGTGGGGGTCAGGGGTTCGAGCCCCCTCAGCTCCACCAGCATCAATGCCCCTCTTCTGTGATCTTGAAGAGGGGCATTGACGACAGTTCTGACGACAACCGCTAGCCGACTCCGGCACCATCGCTGTCGTCCTGCTCGTCGAAGAACACGCTCATGGTGTCGATCGCGTCCCGCTGCACCGCCTCGATCACCTCGACGTAGGTCCCGGTCGTGACACTGATCGAGCTGTGCCGCAGGACCCGCCGCACGCCGGCCGCGTCACACAATGCGGTGAACGATCGGTTGACGTTGCGCGGCTCGATCGGCCCGCCGAGCTTGGTGGTGAAAACCAACCCGGACTCCCGCCACTTGTTCCCGGCCTCGAACCGCTCCTCGAGCTGCCGCTTGCGATGCGCCTTGAGCACCGTCACGAGCGGTTTCGGAAGCGGAATGGTCGCCTTCGAGCCCTCTGTCTTCACGTCCTCCAGCTTCAGTGCCCGGTCCACCCGGTGCAGACGTTCTTCTACGAACGCGGCACCCGCCGGTTGACCGAGTTCCTGCTGCAACGCGACGACACCGGCATGACCCAGGCCGACGTGTTCTACTCCTACGACCCGGCCGGAAACCTCACCCGCATCGCGGACAAACCCCC
>NZ_DASUCC010000042.1:0-5608 GCF_035762905.1 Actinophytocola sp. | reverse complement strand
GCTCGGCATGATGATCATCGTCGGGGTGCTGCGCCGCACCGGGGTGTTCGAGTACACCGCGATCTGGGCGGCCAAACGCGCCAAGGGCTCGCCGCTGCGGGTGATGATCCTGCTGGTGCTGATCACCGCGGTCGCCTCGGCGTTCCTGGACAACGTCACCACCGTGCTGCTCATCGCCCCGGTCACGCTGCTGGTCTGCGACCGGTTGGCGATCAACCCGGTCCCCTTTTTGATCGCCGAGGTGTTCGCCTCCAACATCGGCGGCACCGCCACCTTGATCGGCGACCCACCCAACATCATCATCGGCAGCCGGGCCGGGTTGTCGTTCAACGACTTCCTCATCCACCTGACCCCGATCGTGCTCGTCGTCCTGATCGTGTTCACCTTGGTGCTGCCGTGGCTGTTCCGCGGCTCGTTCACGGTGCACCCCGACCGGGTCGCCGACGTGATGGCCCTCGACGAACGCGAAGCCATCCAGGACACCCGGCTGCTGATCAGATGCGCGATCGTGCTGGCGGCGGTGTTCACCGGGTTTGTCGGCCACTCCGCTCTGCACCTGGAGCCGTCGGTGGTCGCCCTGCTCGGGGCCGGGATCCTCGTGCTCATCACCGGCAGCGCGCCGCGGCACTACCTGGCCAGCGTGGAATGGGAGACCCTGCTGTTCTTCGCCGGGCTGTTCGTCATGGTCGGCGCCCTGGTCCAGACCGGCGTCATCGCCACCCTCGCCCGGCTCGCCACCGACGCCACCGGCGGTGACGCCCTGCTCGCGGTGATGCTGATCCTGCTGGTGTCCGCGTTGCTGTCCGGCGTGATCGACAACATCCCCTACGTGGCCACCATGAGCCCCCTGGTGGCCGAACTGTCGGCCGGGGTCGCCGACCCGGTGCACGCCCAGGCCCTGTGGTGGGCGCTCGCGCTCGGCGCCGACTTCGGCGGCAACCTCACCGCCATCGGCGCCAGCGCCAACGTCGTCGTCCTCGGCATCGCCAAACGCAACGGCACCCCGATCACCTTCTGGCAATTCACCAGGAAAGGCGCCATCGTCACCCTGATCACCGTCGCGCTGGCCGCCCCCTATTTGTGGCTGCGCTACTTCGTCCTCGCCTAAAGCGCCGCGGACTCGTGCAACGTCGACGCAGCAGCAAGACTGATCCCGTGCAGCCCACCGCCGGCCCCGCCGCCACGCACTACGCCGCGATGCGCCGCGCGTCGACACCGCGCCGATGGCTGCTGGCCGGCACGCTCGGCGCCGCGACCGGCCTGTTCACCCACCTCGTCCTGCCGTGGCCGCTGGCCCTGTGTGCCGCGGCGCTGACCGCGGCCGGGCTGCTGGGCTGGGATCGCCAGCACCCGCCCCACCGGCTGGCCGCGACCGCCGCCCGCCTGGAGCGGCACGGGTGGGCCGCGCTCCCGGCGCCGATCCACCGCCACCAGGACACCCCGATCGCCGCTTACCTGCTGATCGGACCGGGTGGGGTGTTCGTGGTCGATCACCAGGTGTGGTGGGCCACCGACGCCGTCACCATCGACCCCGCTACCGGGATGCTCATGGTCGGCAGCACACCCGCCGCTCGGCGGGTCGCCTCGGTCAAGGGTGCTGCCGCCGCGGTCGCCGACGACCTGCCCAACTGGCTGGACACCCGACCATCCTTCGCCCGGTCCTGACGGTCGACGGCCCGACCCTGGACCGCGTCCGGCTCGTCGCCGACGTGACCCTGCTGCCGCGGTCGGCTCCCGTCCAGTGGGAGCCAGTAGCCGGGGTGGGCTGTGCCCCAGGCTCGGCCTTTGCCGGTCAGCCATCCAGTCGGACGTGCCCACACGTGGTGGATGCGGTGGTAGGGGACGTGTTTGCTGGTGCCGAGCGGGAAGTAGCAGTGGCGCAAGGTGATGCCGTCGCGGTCGAGCCTGGCCCGGCCGTCGTCGTAGCGCATCTCCACACCCCTACGGTAGCCGCGCGTGGGCTCAGCCGCGGGTGAGGCGGTGCAGGGTGTGCCGGGCGAGCAGTGCGGTGGCCAGTGCGGTGAGGGCTGTTCCGGCGAGCAGGGCGGGAAGTGTGGGGTGCCAGAGCGTGTCGACGGTCCAGTAGTGCGGCAGGATCCGCAGCGGCCATTGGGCCGGGGTGGGCAGCCACCAGATGGCCACGGCGATGCCGGTGGGGATCAGGGCGAGGATTTTCAGCCAGGCCAGGCCTTCCACCTTGTTGCCGGCCAGCGCGGCGGTGGCCAGGGTGATCAGTGGTGCCTGGGCGGCGGCCAGCACCAGCGCCGGCAGCAGGGTCGGGACGAGGGGCGCCAGGCCGCTGACGGGCACCGCGACGATGAGGGTGAGCAGGGCCGCGGCGGCCACCGAGATCGCCCGGTAGGCCAGGTAGCGCGCCGCGGTGACCGGGCTGATGCGCAGGATCAGCACCGTGCGGTCGTCGATGTCGTCGAGGATGAGCAGTGCGCCGACCATGCCGAGGATCAGCGGCACGTGCAGCACGACCAGCGCGGCCAGCAGCACCGGTTGGTAGGCGGCGAGATCGACGGCGAACCGGCCGTGCAGGTAGTCGGTCAGCGGCGGATAACCCAGCCGCAGAGCGGTGGCGAGCAGGATCGGCCCGGCGAGCACCACGATCAGCAGCGCGCTGCGCCGGGTGGTCTGCAGGTCGATGTGCACCAACGCGGCCAGCCACCCCGACGGGCGCGACCGGGGCCGGTGGCGCCGCTGGCGCGGGGGACGCACCCGCCGCGGAAGCAGCAGCTCATGGCGGAAGGAGCGCCGCGCCGCCACGACGGCGGCGGCGATGGCCAGCACCAGATAGCCGAGCAGGACGACCGCGCGACCGGGCGCGAGCGGCATAGCCGGATTCAGGCCCGCGGCGATCACCTCGGCCGCGCCGGTGGTGGGCACCACGAACAGGACCGGGTGCGTCGCCAGGCCGGTCAGGTGCACCAGCGGCACGGCAACGAGTGGAACCAGCGCCAGCGGGGCGACGGTGAGGAAGCCGGTGATGGTGTGGTGGCGGACCACCAGGGCGAAGTTGAGCAGCAGAACCAGCACCGAAGTCAGCCCCACCGCCGTCAGCACCAGGCCCAGGTTCGCCTGGCCTCGGCCGGCGGCCAGCGTGATCGGGATGGCCGAGCCGACCGACAGCCCGGTCAGGCTGGCCACCTTGACCCCGAGGTACTCACCGAAGCGCAGCGGGCTGACCGACAGCGCGGCCAGCGCGCCCTCGCCGCGTTCGAACAGGAACAGGGCGGCGATGAAGAAGGACCCGAAGGTGGCGGTATCCAGCGTCAGGATGACCGGTCCGGCGCCGCGCGCCAGCGACGCCGGCATCGCCAGCAGTGCCAGCGTCCACACCAAGGTCAGCACGGCGGCGACGGCGGGAATGCGGTAGCGCCACTGCACCCGCAGCTCCAGGCGGAGCGCCGCGCCGGTGCGGGTCACAGCCGCCCACCGGTGACGGCGACGAACACCCCGTCCAAAGTGGCCTCCCGGGTATGGATGGTCTCCACCGGATGCTGGCGTAACAGCCGCGCGAAGGCCGGGTCGTCCCCGATGCTCGACAATGCGAACTCCTGGCGGCACAGTCCATCCGGGGTGCGGTACTCGACCACCACATGGGGTTGGCCGTGGGCGAGCCGGAAGTTGCGCGGGGTGTCGACGGCGGCGATGCGCCCGTCGACCAGGAACGCGACCCGATCGCAGAGCTGCTCGGCGGTGGCCATGTCGTGCGTGGTGAGAAACACCGTGCGGCCCTGCCCGGACTGGGCCCGGATGAGGTCGCGGACCTTGCCCGCCTGGACCGGATCCATGCCCGAAGTAGGCTCGTCGAGAAACAGCACCCGCGGCCGGTTCACCAAGGCCCGGGCCAGGTTCAGCCGCATCTGCATGCCCTTGGAGAACTCCCCCACCACCCGATCGGCAGCCTCGGCCAGATCAACCAGGTCCAGCAACCACCCCGGATCCTCGGTCGGCCCGGCATACAGCGCGGCGAACGCGGCCAGGTTCTCCCGCGCGGTCAGCCGGGAGAAATGCGCCGGCAGCTCGAACCCGACCCCGATGTGCTCATAGAACTCCGGCCCCCACCCGGCGACCGGACGCCCCAGCACGTCCGCGCGGCCCTGGTGACCGCGCAGCAACCCGGTCAGGATCCGCTGGGTGGTGGACTTGCCCGCCCCGTTCGGACCGAGGAACCCGAAGATCTCCCCCGCCGCCACGGTGAACGAGATCCCGTCCACCGAGCACCGAGCCGCGCCGCGGTAGCGCATGCGCAACTCCTCGACCACGATCACCGGATCCGTCACGATCGCCGCCGCCTCGGCGCCTCGGCCAGCACGCCGAACGCCTCGTCGATCAAGTCCGGCAGCTCGGCCGCGCCGTCGGCGGCCACCCACGCCTCCAACGCGGTGGTCAACGCCGCCAGACACACCGAGGCCAGCACCCGGGTCCGCAACCTCGGCTCACCCTCCTCCAACGCGCCCTCGAACAACTCCCGCGTGGCGAACTGGTTCTCCCACAACCGCGCCCGCAACGCCGGCGTGGACAACGCCAACCGGACCCGCACCAACAGCGCTTCCCGATCGGCCGCATAGATCGCCGCCAACCCCTCCCGCACCGCCGCATGGATCCGGACCACCGGATGCTCGGAGCGCGGCCGGGCCCGGATCGCCGCCACCAGCAACGGGTCATAGGAGTCGGAGAGCACCACGTCTTCCTTGGTCGGGAAGTACCGGAAGAACGTCATGTGCGACACCCCGGCCGCCGCCGCGATCTGCTCCACCGTCGTGGCCTCATACCCACGCTCGACAAACAACCGCAACGCCTGCTCCTGCAACCGCTGCCGGGTCGCCGCCTTCTTCCGCTCCCGCCAATCCCCCGCCACCACACCACCACCCGTAGACGTTAGTCGCTAACATATTAGCGACTAACACGCTGGTGAGCAATCCGAAGCCCTGAACGTCCGCGCAACCCAGCCGAGGCGACACTGGCGCGCACGTGGTGGCCGATGTGCTGACCGGTGACTCGTCGGTGGTGTCGGCGGCCGGCGCTACTGTGGTCCGGTGCAGCCGACCGGCAGCGTGGACACCGACCTGTTGGCCGCCGCTCGCGGCGGGGATGACCGCGCGTTTCGGGCGTTGGTCTGGCCGCATCTGCGGGCGCTGCATGTGCACAGCTACCGGATGCTCGGCTCTTACGACGAGGCCGAGGAGGCGGTGCAGGAGGTGCTGCTGCGCGCCTGGAAGGGCTTGGCGACGTTCCAGGGCCGCGCTCCGCTGCTGCATTGGCTGTACCGGATCACCACCACGACCTGCCTCAAGGCCATCCAGGCCCGCGGCCGGCAACCGATCCTCGACGCCGAGATCGGCTACCTGCAGCCCTATCCGGACCAGCTGCTTGACCAGCTCAGCGACCCTGATCCCGCCGTGGTGCTCACCCGTCGCGATACCGTGACGCTGGCGTTCATCTCCGCCCTGCAGCGGCTACCCGCCACCCAGCGGGCCGCGCTGATCCTGCGCGACGTGCTGACCTTCACCAGCGGCGAGGTCGCCGAGCTGCTGGACACCACCGTCGCCGCGGTCAACAGCGCGCTGCAACGCGCCCGCGCCACCATGGCCACCGC